>NZ_JBVHWR010000017.1:0-151153 GCF_055564355.1 Streptomyces sp. NPDC029152
CGAGATACGCGCCGACCTCCACCTCGGCCTGCTCCAACTCGCCTGCAGCATCATCTGCTTGCGTCGCCTCCGAACCTCATTCTGAAACGATCAGTAAGTTGGCGAGTCCGGGCGTGAGACGGCCCCCCGCCAGGCACAGCCACTGACCAGCACGTAGATGATCGCCGCGAGCAGCGTCTCATCAGGCGTGTCCTGCGTTCCGCCGCCCTGTGGCCGCACCTTCGACGGCGAGATCAACAACTTGGCGGTCTCCCACAACCCGTTCGGAACAATCCAGCACCGCCCAGCCGTGGGCGCGGCGCAGGGTCGCGGTGTCCGCAGCCGTACGCCTGCCCACACCCCGATGGCAAGGTGCAGAGGACGCCGCAAGAAATACGACAGAAGATGTCGGGTTTCGTGAAGACAGTAGGGGTGCCGGTCGGTGTCGTGGTGACGCGGGCCGGGACGACGGACAGACAAGGATCCTCATGCGTGAGACACCCGACGATCTCCACCGACTCCAAGCCCTCCTCGACGCCTCGCTCGCCCGCTCCACGGCGCACCTGCGGTCGATCATCAGCAGCGAGCGCACGCTCACCGCCGAGCAGCTCACCGGTGTGCTCACTGGAATGTGCACGCTTGCGCTGTCCACCGTGACGGCAAAGGGCGAGCCGCGGGTCAGCGGCGTGGACGGGCACTTCTTGCACGGCAAATGGCACTTCGGCACCGCGCGCGGCGCCGCCAAGGCCCGGCACCTCGCCGCCCGGCCCGCCGTCAGCGCCGCGCACATGCGCGGGGAGGACCTGGGTGTGTTCACACACGGCACCGCGGAGGTCCTCAACCCCCGAGACGGCGAGCCGGCCGCCGACTGGCCGGACCTGCTCGCGTACTTCCGGGGCTTCTATGGCGACGACGCCTTCGACTGGGACAACGAGGTGGTCTTCTACCGACTGCACCCGCAGTGGATGGCCGTGTTCGCCCCCGACCTCGCCAAGCTCGGCGGGAAGGCGGACGAGGCGTGACCCCGCCCGTGCCAGGCACGCGCATGCCGGCCCCACACGCTGCCGGGGTCGGCAAGACGCGCGACACCATCGACGTCGTGGGCGCCCGCACCAACAACCTGCGCGACGTGTCCGTCAGCATCCCCAAAGGCCGCCTCGTCGCCTTCACCGGCGTCAGCGGCAGTGGCAAGACCTCACTCGCCATCGACACCCTGCACAGCGAGGCCCAACTGCGGTATCTGGAGGGCCTTTCGCCGTTCGTACGCCAGTACATCACCCAGCGCAACCGCCCCAAGGTCGACCGCATCCTCGGCCTCAGCGCCACACTCGCGGTCGACCAGCGCCGCCTGAACCGCAACCCCCGCTCCACGATCGCTACCATCACCGGGATCGATGGGCACCTCGGACTGCTCTACTCGCGCCTTCCGCGGATCGGCACGGACACGGACCCGGCCACGGACGCCGCCCTGACCACTGCGCACTTCGACCGCCACACCCCCGAAGGCAGCTGCCCGGACTGCCACGGCGCCGGCGGACGCTGGCAGGCCCAGGAAGACCTCGTCATCACCCGCCCGGACCTCCCCCTCTTCGAAGGCGCCTCCCCCTGGTACGCCAAATGGCGGTCCGGAGAGCACATGTTCGTCCCCGCACTCGCCGCCAAACGCGGCGTGGACCTCGACCGCCCCTGGCAGTCGCTGCCCGCCGCTTTCCAGCACGAGGTCCTGTACGGCACCGGCGAGGAGGCGGTCGAGGCCACCATCGACATCCCGAACAAGAACGAGACGGCTCGTATGACCTACACCTCCAGCCAACCGCTGCGCGGCGCGCTCGCCGAGGTGGAACGGGTGTTCGTCAACGCCCAGACGGCCGACGCCAAGCAGCGCTACCTCCCGTACATGCGCAAGCAGCCCTGCGACGCCTGCCACGGCAGCGGATTCGATCGGGTCGCCCGGTCCGTACGTCTCGGCGGCCTGACCTACCCCGAGCTGCTGGACGTGGATGTACGCGAGGTCCGCCGCTGGGCCGGGCACGTCGCCGACTCCCTCGACCCTTGGCAGCGCACCGTCGGCGAGCCCCTGCTGCAAGACCTCGGACGCCGGATCCGCCTCCTGGACCGGCTTGGCCTGGCCCACCTGCAGCTGTCCCGCAGCGCCGCCACACTGTCCGGCGGTGAGTTGCAGCGCACCCGGCTCGTCGCTCAGCTCGGCACCGAGCTGAGCGACGTCATCTTCGTCCTGGACGAACCCGGCGCCGGGCTGCACCCGGCGGACAAGAACCACCTCCTCGGCATCGCGCTGGAGTTGCGCGAAGCCGGCAACACCGTCCTCCTCGTCGAACACGATCCCGAACTGATCGCCCGCGCCGACTGGATCGTCGATATGGGCCCCGGCGCGGGCCGCCTCGGCGGCGAGGTCCTGGTCTCTGGCTCACCCGCCCTGGTCGCCGCCAACCCCGCCTCGGCCACTGGCCGCTACCTGGCCGGCAACGGGCCGCGGCTGCGCCGTACCCCCCGCCCGGTCCGCGATGACGCCGACTGGGTAGAACTGCACGGCCTGCGCGCCCACAACACGGCCGCGGAGCTGCTGCGCCTCCCTGCCGGGCGGCTCACCTGCCTGACCGGGGTCAGCGGCAGCGGCAAGAGCAGCGTCCTGGGCGCACTCGCCGCGGGCGCGGCGGCCGCCCTCAAAGGCACGGCCGCCGACACCGTGCGCGAGGTGACCGGACTCGACGGGTTCGGCTGGGTCGCCGTGGTCGACCAGGAACCCCTCGGGCGCACGCCGCGATCCAACCCGGCCACGTACAGCAAGGCGTTCGACATCGTCCGCAAACTGTTCGCCGCCACCGATACGGCACGCGCACGCGGCGTCGACGCCTCCTGGTTCAGCTTCAACACCACCGGCGGCCGCTGCGAGACCTGCACCGGCTACGGCCGCAGGCTCGTCGACATGCACTTCCTCCCCGACATGTGGGTGGTGTGCGACACGTGCGACGGCCGGCGTTACGGACCCGAGGCCCTGGAGGTCACCTACCGGGGGCTGTCCGTCGACCAGGTGCTGGACCTGACCGTCGCCGAGGCCGGGGAGGTCTTCACCGAACCCCGGCAGCTCGCGGAGATCCTCACTGCGCTCGACCGGGTCGGGCTCGGCTACCTCCGACTCGGCCAGAGCGCCACCGAGCTGTCCGGCGGCGAGGCCCAGCGCCTCAAACTCGCGTCCTCGATCCAGCGCGGCGCGGCGAGCCGCAAGGCCGGCCTCGTCATCCTCGATGAACCCGTCTCGGGCCTGCACCCGTCCGACATCCAGCGGGTCGTCGACGCGCTCGACATGCTGCTCGACTCCGGCAACACCGTCGTCGTGGCCGAACACGACATCCCCGTCGCCGCGTCCGCGGATTGGGTGATCGACCTCGGACCGGGAGCCGGCCCCAACGGAGGCGCAGTGGTCGCGCAGGGCACCCCCGACACCGTCGCCGGCGCGGACACTCCCACCGCGGGATACCTGCGCCGGTACGCGGCCGGCCTGCCACTCCTGGACGCCTCGGAGGACGCACGGCGCTGACGTACGGCGTGCCGGCGCGACCTGCAGGGTCGCATGCGTGGTCCGCGGCGGCTGTCCGTTCGCCACGGGCCACGCATGGCTTGCACCGGGACCGGGCAAGCCCGAGCCGCCGCGTATCTCCGTACACGACCACAACTCACAGTCGCCAGACCATGGCTCGCCAACTACCAATCAGATCCGCCAGCTACCGATCAACGTCACACGATTCATCGGCGCTGTCACGTTGGTCGGCCGGGTGGGATGATCTTCTGGTTGATCGTGCTGGAGGGGGCTGTCCGTGGGGGCCGTGTCGTTGTCCTACAAGGGGCACCGGTACCCGGTCGGGGTGATCTCCCACTGTGTGTGGCTGTGCTTCCGTTTCCCGCTGTCGTTGCGCGAGGTCGAGGAGCTGATGCTCGAGCGCGGGATCGTCGTCTCCTACGGGACGGTGCGCCGCTGGTGCGCCGAGTTCGGGTCGGCCTACGCAGGCGCGCTGCGCCGTCGGCAGCCTCGGCCTGGGGACAAGTGGCACCTGGATGAGGTCTTCATCAAGATCAACGGGCGGGGCAGTACCTGTGGCGGGCGGTCGACCAGGACGGCAGCGTCCTGGACATCCTGGTGCAGAACCGCCGGGACAAGGCCACGGCCAGACGCTTCTTCCGCAGACTTCTGAAGAACACCGGCGCGGTGCCGCGGGTGATCGTCACCGACAAGCTCCGCTCCTACGGCGCCGCCCACCGAGAGGTCATGCCCTGCGTCGAACACCGGCAGTCGAAGTATCTGAACAACCGGGCGGAGAACAGCCACCAGCCCACCAGGCAACGCGAGCGGGCGATGAAAGGCTTTTGCTCGGTGGGCGGAGCACAGCGGTTCCTCTCCGCGTTCAGCAGCATCTCAACCCACTTCCGGCCCCGCCGTCATCTGATGACCGCTGCTGCCCACCGAGCCGAGACGACCGTCCGCTGCGCAATCTGGGAGCAGACCACCGGCGTCGCCGGCCTCGCCACCGCGGCCTGAGCACAGCTCGGAGCCAGGCCCCATCAGGCCGTGACTCATCATCAGAGACCGTCCGCCCAACAACGTGACAAGCGCCCGAGTTCGGCCAGTCGGCGGGTGCGGGCCAGTTCGACGGCGTCGCGCAGCGTGTACTTGCGGTATCCGTTGGGCTGTCGAGGAGGCTCGGGCAGCAGCCCGATGCGGTGGTAGTGCCGCACTGCCCGGGTGGTGATGCCGACGGCACCGGCGAGCTCTCCGGTGCGCATGGCACCCAGTAGAGACGTTGTCGCTGCGACAAGGTCAAGTGCTTTCCGCTTCACAGCAGCCCTGCGGCATGGGTCGTCAGAGAGGGTGCACGGCGGCCGCGGTGTCCGGCCAGAGCCAATTGACGGGCGCGTACTGCTTCTTCAGCGCGGCGCGTTCGCGGCCGTAGCCCCGCAGTGCGCTCTGCACCGCATCCGCCAGGCCGTCCAGGTCCTGCGGCACCGGCACCCGCAGCAGCAGATGCTGCTTGCGGTGGGCGAGGAGCAGCTCCCCTGCGGGGGTGCACTCCAGCAGGGCGAAGTGGACGAGGGGCTTGAACGGCTTGTCCAGGGTCGGTATCCGGGCGCGCAGCACGCCGTCGGTGCTCCACGCGTACAGGCCGTAGCGGTTGAGGTGGAAGGCGCGGGCGCGGTGCGGGTCGGCGACGACGGTGAAGTCGAAGCCGGTGAACGGGCTGTCCTCGCGCAGGTCCAGACCTTGCAGGCGGCCCCGCAGCACCCCGCGGTCGTCGACGAGGGCGAAGCTGAACTCCTGGCCCCGGTTGCTCGAACGGTAGGTCTTTCCGAAGACCGGGACGACGAACAGGTCGTCGCCGAGCGCTGCCGGGCGGGTCATCGTGGAGTCGAGGTAACCGTGGAGGTTCCCGCTCGTCCCGGTCAGCTCGGACAGGGCCTCGGTCAACGAGGGCGAGGGCCGGTTGCCGCGTCCCACCGGCTCGTCCCGGTACCGCACGTGCGGGTAGGAGTCGGCGTCGCTCTGGCGGTCGGTGCGCGCGTCCAGGGTCGCGACGGCGCGCAGCACGGGTGTGCGGCCCGGGCCGAGGGTGGCACCGGGCTCGGAGACGGCGACGATGTTGGGCAGGGCGCCGACCCAGTTGCTGATCCCGTACTCGGAGGTCATGCACAGCAGCCGGCCCGCGGGAGTGACGGTGACCGACGCGGCGAACGGTTTCTCCCCGGGGCCCTCCTTCCTCTTCCAGCCCGATGACATCGGCCAGGAGGCGAGGACCTCGTCGAGGTCCGGGGACAGCAGGTGGGTGCTGCCGGGCCCGGAGCTGACGGCGAGCGCGCCGTCCGGCATGACGGCCAGGGTCGCGTCGTCGCCCTCCGGCACGGCCGACGGGGAGCCGCCCGGCACCGCCTGACCGAACACGGCGGTGGCGGTGGGCTTTCCGTCGGTGTCGTAGCGGGTGATCAGCTGGTAGCCGAAATTCTGCTCGGCGGGGTCGGCCGAGCCGGCCGCATGTCCGCGGTAGCGGCGCAAGCCGGTCAGCACGTACGTGTCGCCGGCCGCCGTCGCCACGGCATGGTCGGTCCTGAGGCCCCATCCTCCGGCTTCCGGATCGAGACGGTGGGTGCCCAGCAGGGACGCGGGTGCGGTGATCGGCAGCAGTGTCATACGGGCATCCTCTCCCCTGCCACAGGTGAGTTGGCCGCGTGGTCGCACCTCGCGTCCTGCGGCGGGCGGGGCGACCTCGCCTTCTACCGGAAGCCGACTCCACACGGCATCGTCGGTGTCCTTCGCCGGTCTGCGGAGCGCGGCGGGGGCAGCGGCTCGGGGCGCGGGCGAGCAAGCGGAGGGTCGCCTTGCTCTTGGGCTGCTGGTGGCGCGTTGTCGTCGCTGCCGGGTGGACGCCGTTGACCGGGGCGGACGGGGGCGGTTTGCTCTGCTGCGCGCGGCCGCCGCCGGCATCGGAGGGTCCGGCCGCGCCCGCATGCGTCAGGGGAGACGACGGAGGGGACGGTCATGGCCGAAAGAGTGGTACGCGGGACGGGCGGGGGCAGGGGAAGAGGGCGGCCGACCGCCCGGCAGGCGGTGCGGGGCGGTGGGGTCCTCGCCGCCGTGGCGCTGTTGGGCGCCGGTATGGCCGTGCCCGCAGCGGCCGCGCCGGTGGGGGCCGGGCCGGCGGCGGTGCCGGGGCTCACCCAGCGGGTGAGCTACGGGTCGGGCGGCGGGCAGCTCACGGCCCCGTCGCAGGGCGGCGGCGTGAGTGAGAACGGGCGGTTCGTGCTGTTCTCCTCCGCGGCGGACGACCTCGTGCCGGGAGACACCAACGGCATCGAGGACGCCTTCGTCCGGGACACCTGGACCGGGCGCGTCCAGCGGGTCTCCCTGGGGGACCACGGCCAGCAGCTCACCGTCCCGTTCCGCGGGATGTCGCTCAGCGGCAACGGCCGCTACGTGGCCTTCGCCTCGGACGAGCCCGGGCTGGTGGAGGACGACACGGACGACCGGAGCGACGTGTTCGTCCTCGACCGGGTCACGGGCCGCACGGTGCGGGCGACGGCGGAGGGCGAGGGGGGCGGTTTCGACCCGTCGATCAGCCGGGACGGGCGGTACCTGGCCTTCTCCTCCACCCGCACGCCGGACCTTCCCGGTGGTGAGCGGGGCCGCCAGAACATCTACGTCCTCGACCGCAGGACCGGCGTCACACGGCTGGCCAGCGTCACCCGTGAGGGTGGCGTTCCCGATCAGCCCTCCCGCTCGGCCAGTATCAGCGCCGACGGGCAGCGCGTCGCCTTCATCTCCCGGACCTTCAGCCTGGCGGAGGACTCCGGCGACTCAGGTGGCGGGGACCAGGATCCCGAGGAAACGAGGGCTGCGGGCACCGCGGACGCGAAGTGGCCCGCCGGCGGCGACTCCGTATCCGGCGCCGAGGGGCCCGGGCAGGACGGCGGTGCCTCGATGCGCAAGCCGAGGCTCTATCCGATGTACGTCTACGACCTGCGCACCGGCCGTGTCCAGGGCGGCAGCATGGGACCGGACCGGCTGCTGGGGACCCCCTCCGGCCGGATCACCCCGGACGGACGGCACATCGCCTTCATCGGCTGGGAGATCGACAGGCGCCCCGAGGCCCCCTCCGGCGGACTGCTCCCGCACCGCTACATCGCCTACGTCCACGACCTGGAGACCGGGAAGACCGTCCAGGTGGCCCGGACCACCGCCGGTGAGGACGGCAACGGCGACGAGACAGAGATCGTCACCAGCGGTGACAGCCGCTGGGTCTACTTCGACTCCACCTCGGACGGCCTCGTCCCCGGCGACACCGACGGCCGACGTGACCTCTTCCGTCGCGATCTGCTGACCGGACGCACCGAGACGCTGTTCGACCTCGGGCAGAGCACCACGGGCCAGGCCGGCACCCTCGTCGCTGCAGACGCCCACGGCACCTCGGTGCTCGTCGCGGGCCCGGACGGCGTCTTCGGTTACCCAGGGGACACGAACGGGCACGACGACGTGTTCGTGCGCCGCGTCCTGCCCTGGTGAGCCCCGACCGGCCGCCCGACCGGGGCGGCTGAGCGCCGTCCGCCGGCCGGCACCACGCTCACCGCGCCGAGCCGGGCGCGCCCGCCGCACCGCCGCCCGGAGCAGGGCCGGTGGTGCGGTGGGCGGCCTCCCGACGTCCGGGGGGGTGCGCCGGTGTCGCAGCGGCGACGTGCAGGCCCCTTACGAGTTGGTGCGTGATTGCGGTTGAGGCGTGTTTGCCTGCTCAGGGTCATGGTCACGCGTTGGCGGTGCGGTCGGAGACGGGGCCGGCGATGGCCCGGTAGGTGTCGGGCAGGGCCTCTCGCCGGTGCGTCCAGCGGGTCAGCTGCTTCCAGCGTTCGTGGTCGGCGAGCGCGCGCTCGACGGGGATGCGCTTCGATGGGTGTCGGTGCCGGGCCTCTTCCCTGGCTGCGTGTACGTGCGGCAAAGCGATCTTGTTCGGTTTTCTGGGCGGTGTGATCGCCTGGCCGGGGCGGTCACGCCGGAGACCGAGGCAGCCGTCGTCCAGAAGCACTTCCACGTCCGGGAAGTGCTGGACACAGGTCCCGAGGCCTTCGCTGCGTGCGGCGGTCGCATCGTGCATCCGCCCTGGCCGCAGGGCGTCGGTCCAAAGAGGGCGGCCCCGATGGCCGACGACGACAGCGGCCTGCATCGTGTTCCGCTTCTTCTTGCCCGAGACCAACGCCCGGCGTCCGCCGCGGCCGGCTGCGGGCCGGCGGACCTGGATCTCGGTGGCATCCAGCCGCAGCGCGATGCCCTCGGCCCGGGCCTGGGCGAACACATCCGCCAGGGTCCGAAGCCGCAGGCCAGGACGGTCAGGGACCACGCATCCGCGTTCGGCCAGGAGCCCGCGTATCTCTCCGACCGCGCGGGTGACGGTGGAACGGTCGACACCGGACGACAGGGCCAGGACGGAGTGCGGGAGATCGTGCCGCAGATGGATCAGCGTGACGACCAGCCGGTCGGCGAACACCAGCCGATGCCGGGCACCGGCCCCCGCCTCACGCTTCCCGGCCCCGCCGCGGACCTCGCGACGACGACCCGCGACCACGGCCTGCCACGGGCCGGCCGACTCCTCGGCCAGGCAAGCCAGATGCTGCCGGGAGACACCGGTGAACAGCTGATGCGCGAGGACGCCCCGGTCGACCACGATCACCACGGACTGGATCATCCCACCCTCGCGCGATCACCCTTCAACCGCAATCACGCACCAGCTCGTAAAGCGACCGTGACTCCGGGAATCTGGGCGCCGGAGAGCTGGGCGGTGACCGTGACAGTAACCGTTACCTTCGTCCCCCGGGCCGGGGCTTGGGCCACCTTCGGCGTGACGGCCGGTTACGAGGTTCCCGGCGACCCGGGCACGCCCGAGGGCGGGGAGCTGCTGGAGGTGCTGTACGTGGAACTCAATGTGGACGGGTGACGAACGCCGGGTGGCTCAGTACGCGGAGTTGACGTTGTCGATGGAGCCGTAGCGGTGGGCGGCGTAGTTGGCTGCGGCGGTGATGTTGGCGACCGGGTCGGTGGAGCTGTTGGCGGTGCCGGCGACGTGGAATGCCTTGAACGTGGGGTCGATGACCTGGAGCAGGCCCTTGGAGGGGGTGCCGTTCTTGGCGTTGACGTCGTAGTTGTTCTGGGCGTTGGGGTTGCCGCTGGACTCGCGCATGATGTTGCGGTGCAGGCCCTCGTAGGTGCCCGGGATGCCCTTGGCCTTCATGATGGCCAGGGACTGCTTGATCCAGCCGTCGAGGTTGTTCGCCCCGCCCTTGGCACCGGCGGGGCCGGTGGCCTTGGAGGCGATGGCGGGGGCGGCCTTGGGGGCCTCGGTGGCGTGGGCGGTGGCCGGCATCAGCGTCAGGGCCGCGGCCGCGGCGCCGGTGGTGACCAGGCCGGTGACGGCCAGGTTGCGCAGACGGGCGAGGCGGGACGCAGCGGTGATCGCGGTCATGGGGGTCTCCTGGGGGACGTCTTTGAGGCGCCGGCCGGATTATCCGGTCGCGGCCTGTCGGGCGTCGGGGCAAGGCCCCGCACAACGCGGCAAACAAGGACGGCCCCGGCAATTCCTGCCCGGCCCGACCCGCTGCTTGCGGCGACGAGGAACATGGTTAACGACCACGAAAACAGGAAGCAAGAACGTGACCTACTACCCAAGAGAGTAGAATCTGCCCAATTCAGTCATTTAGTGGCTTTCCTGCGCGCCAGACCGCTGTACGGCTCTACGATCCCGCTTAGGACGTGACCTGCCTCTCGTGGGAGGCGTCACGCCGAGAGCCGCAAAACCAGGCTCCCGGCCCGGCTCGCTCCACCCGGAAGCCGGCAGAGCACAGCTCGCACATGCGTACACGCGTCGACCGGCCGGTACCGCGCGGCCACGCCGAGGAGATCCCGGTCCACGGCGAGGAGGAACCGGTGGTCGTGAAGCTGGACGTATGGGTCTCGAACACTAGAGTCCGCCTTCAAAGATCATCGGGTGGTGGATCATGGTGGCGTGATTCGCTGCCATGAACTCACCGGTCAGGAGTGGGAGTTGCTTGCTCCGCTGATACCGCGGGCCGCCACGGGACGGCCTCGGGTGGCAGACCGGCAGGTCATCAACGGGATGGCCTACAAGATCCGCACCGGCATCTCGTGGCGTGACCTGCCCGAACGCTACGGGCCTTGGCAGACGGTCTATACCCGTCTTCCGCCGCTACGCGATCGACGGCGTGTTCACCCGGGCCCTGCAGCAGATCCAGGCCCAGGCGGACGCCACCGGGGACATCGACTGGCTGGTCCAGATCGACTCCACCATCGTCCGCGCCCACCAGCACGCCGCCGCCACCGGCCGAAAAGGGGGATCCACCGGCCGGACGAACCGGACGATCACGCCCTCGGCCGATCCTGAGGCGGACTGACTACCAAGATCCACCTCGCCCGCGACGGCAAAGGCCGTCCCCTGGCCCCCTCGTCACACCGGGCCAGCGCCATGACAGTGTCTGTGCACGCATCCTGCTCGAACGTATCCGCGTTCCCCGCAGCGGCCCGGCCGGCCACGCTGCCGACCCGACCAGGTCATCGCGGACAAGGCTTACAGCTCCCGCGGTTTCCGCGCCTACCTGCGACGACGCGGCATCGCGCACACCATTCCCGAAAAGGCCGACCAGCGGCGGCACCGGCTGCAGCGCGGGAGCCGCGGCGGTCGACCGCCAGGATTCGACCGGGAGACCTACCGCCGGCGCAACCTCGTCGAACGCTGCTTCAACCGACTCAAAGGCTTCCGTGGCATCGCCACCAGATACGACAAGACCGCCACCTCCTACGAGGCAGCGGTCAGTCTCGCGTCATTTCTGCTCTGGGCAAGATCCGTTTGAAGACGGACCCTAGTACTCCAGTAGCGGATCGTGTCCTGAGCTGCGTTTTCGGTAGTGGCAGCGGCGGGCGACGGTCTGGCGGCGTCTTCTCCAGGCCGACCACTTCAGTGCGTGGGTGACGGGGTCGCGGTCGGCTCGTGGGTGGGGCAGGAGAGTGTCCAGGAGCCGCCGGACTTCTGCCACGGTGAGCGGGATGAGGGCTGATCCGTTTCTGCACCCCCCTTTGCGGTCTCGCCGCTGGCCTGGGGTTGTGCTGCGAGTACGGTCAGGACGGCGTGGGCGAGCATGGCCAGGGTGATGTGCCGATACCAGCCGGGATAGCGACGGACCTCGTACTGGTCGAGGCCGCATTCGCTCTTCGCGGCCTGGAAGCATTCCTCGATCGCCCAGCGGGAGCCGGCGATGCGGGCCAGCTCGGCGATCTCGGCGCCGACGGGGGCGTAGGCCAGGTAGTAGGCGACCTCTTCGGGGTCGGACAGGCTGCGGCGAGCCATGACCCAGCGGTGGTGGGTCGGCGGGTCGGGGTCGAAGACGAGGTTGGCGGGCAGCTTGGCCGCGGCCCAGTCGTAGACCCGTGGGCCCTTGGCGCCGTCGCCGCAGGACAGCCGCTGCCAGGCATCACCGGGGGCTTCCTCGATGAGCTGGTCGATGCGCCAGATGCCGGCCAAGGGCTTGATCTGCTGGGACTTGGGCACCGCCACCACGTAGCCGATGTCGTATTGCTCGAGCAGGCGGCGGAAGTGCCAGTCCTGCCCATAGGCCTCGTCCGCGGTGACCCACCTGGCGGGCAGGCCGGCGGCCAGGCAGCGGCGGACGATTCCTCAAAAGGAGGTCCACCGGCGGACGAACCAGGTCGATCCGGTCCTTCGGAAACTGCTCGTCCGGTTGAAGGAGGTGGTCAGGTCGGCGAGTGTCCGGGACGCTCCCGCGGCGCCTTCACCACCAAGAACCACCTCGCAGCCGACGGACGATGCAGCTCACTCGCCCTCCTCCTGACACCCGGACACTATGGAGACGGCCCCCAACTCGAGCCGGTCCTGCAGCAGATGTCAGTGCCCCGTCCCGGAGTCGGCCGACCTCGCACCCGACCTGGCCATGTCTTGGCCGACAAGGCCTACACGTCCCGGGAAAACCGCCGCTACCTGCGACGAAACGGCATATCCCACACCATCCCCGAACGGCTCGACCAGCAAAGACACCGCCACAACCGCGGATCCCGCGGCCGACCCACCGGCTCCGACCGCGAACGCCACAAAAAGCGCAACACCGCCGAACGCGCCATCAACCGCCTGAAGGGCTTCCGCGCCGTCGCCACCCGCTACGAGAAAAGGGCCTACACCCACCTCGGCACCATCACCCTCGCAGCACTCATCATCTGACTCCGCACATGATCCAAGAAACAGCGCCTAGCTCACCGTCGAGGACCAGCGGCTCGCGCAGGCCCGCCCGGCGGCCGTGGTCTCGGGGAAGGCGGTGCTGAGGTCGGCACCGTTGCGGGACTGCAGGGCGCGCGGCCGGGGCCCAGCGCAATCCTCCGTCACCTGACCAGCGGCCCGACCTACGACTGAGGTGGTCGCAAGGCGCCGGCCATGACGGTGGTCACCATCTTGCGGACGGCGGCGGTCTGCGGCGGGGCGCTTGTCCGGTCGGCGAACAGCAGGTGCCCGGCCCCGACGAGGGTGGGGGCGAGTGTGTCGATGTCGGCATCACCGGCCAGGCGCCCCAACTCCCGCTCGGCGGTGAGATAGGCGGCGATCATGACGGTGCCTTGCATGGCCAGGGGGATGCCGATCAGACCGGCCTCGCGCAGCCGGGCCCGGAGGCCGTCACGGAAGGTGATGAGCGCGACGACCGCCACCGTGACCGGCCCGAACAGGTCCTGCAGCGCGTCGGCGAGGTTGTCCACCACGCTCCCGGAGCCGGCGGCCGCGCGCAGAATCGTGGTCCGCTCCTCGATGCCGCGGACGCGGTCGAGGACCAGTTCCGCCAGGAAAGCGTCGAAGTCGGTGAAGTGCCGGTGCAGCACACCCTTGGCACAGTTCGCCTCCTCCGTGACCGCCCGGCTGGTCAACGCGTCGGGCCCGTCCCGAAGCAGGACGCGCTCGGCGGCTTCGAACAACTGGCCACGCACGTTATGGATGTGCACCCCTGACGGCATCGTCTCCCTTTCCACGCCGCCCCGCCTTAACAAGTGGGCAACCGCCCATTACTGTGGGCGCATGCCCACTTTATCGCAGGGACAGCCGGACAAGTCCGGCCCCGAACCCCACCGCCACCGGCAGACAGCCGAGTCGTTCGGAGTGGACGCCGAACGCTACGACCGCGCCCGACCGCCGTATCCCCAGGCCCTGGTGGACAGGATCATCGCGGCAAGCCCCGGCCGGCACGTCCTCGACGTCGGAGCCGGGACCGGCATCGAGGCCCGGCAGTTCCAGGCGGCCGGCTGCACGGTGCTCGGTGTCGAGCCCGACGAGCGGATGGCCGCCTTCGCACGACGCAGCGATGTCGAGGTCGAGGTCGCCAGGTTCGAGAACTGGCAGCCGGCCGGACGTCAGTTCGACGCGGTCATCGCCGGCACCGCCTGGCACTGGGTGGACCCCGTCGCCGGCGCGGCCAAGGCGGCCCAGGTCCTCCGGCCCGGCGGCCGACTCGCCCCCTTCCACCACGTCCCCCAACTCCCGGCCGAGGTGATCGACGTCCTCACCGAAGCACTCCAACGAGTCGCCCCCGATTCCCCGTTCAACCCCGATCTGCTGAGAGGCTCGGCCGTGGACGCCTACCAGCCACTGTTCGCGAAAATCGCCGACGGGATCCGGCAGACCGGCAGCTTCAGCGAGCCCGAACAGTGGCGCTTCGCCTGGGAACGCACCTACTCCCGAGAGGAGTGGCTCGACCAGCTCCCCACCTTCGGCGGCCTCACCCAACTCCCCGCAGACAAAATGGCGGAGGTCCTGGACAGCGCCGGGACCGCGATCGACAAGCTCGGCGGCCACGCCACCATGCCCTACACGTCCGTCGTGATCACCTCGACCCGCTCCCATACGGCCTGACCACCGCAAACGCTGGGTGTCGCCGACTGATGAACTCGGCGACACACGCCGGGGAGCGGGAAAGGTTCACCGGCTTGTTGCGCCGGACCTCAGTCCAACGGTCCGTCCCGGCGACCGGCACGATTGGTACTCGCGCCATCTGGCCACTGCACGATCAGCACTGTTGCCCTTGACGGGCTTCACCGGCGTCGGCGGGCGAGGACGTCCGAACAGTAGCAGCCAGGGCCTGGGTCTTCCGGGCGTAGCGCGATGGGTTCGGCTGGCCGAGATGCCATCCGATCGGCAGGGCGATCACCGTCTTCTGGGTTATCTCGCCCATCCGCGGCCGGTCATCTGCCTACGATCCGGTCTGCGGACAACGGGGAGGTCGGGCGATGCACGCGCTCGAAGCGGCGGTCGTCCGGTTGGCGTCGACGGTGTTCCAGACGGTCGCGAAGGCAGTGCTGACGCCGAAGCCGGGGGGCGGGTCTGGTAGCGGATCCGGTACGACCGCTGTCGAAGCCGGCGAGGCCGGAGAAACTGGCGCGGGTCCTCGGGGAGCGCATCGCGTCCGCGTACGCCTCGGTGCCGGAGTGGGAGAGGCTGGCGGCGGTCCAGGACACGTTCGCCGCCGCGGGCCCAATCGACGCCGCCCGGTTGCTCACGGTGGACCTCGATCCCGGACGCCTGACTGACGAACTCCGGCGGCCCGTGGCGGACCTGGTGGAACGCGCCCGTGACCTGTACGAGGAGCTTGCTCCGGCTGTGCTGTGCGCACCTGGTGGAACAGCTCACGGCTCACCCGACGTTTGCGGCGTGGGCGGCGGTGGAGCACACGCGGCGGACAAACCGCGCTCGGTCTCGAGGAGTGGTACGCGGACTTCGTCGCCGGGACGCACGCGCGTCTGGAGCTGTTCGGGGTCACCCTGGGCGGCCGACGCTGTGCTGGCCGCTGGATACCGCGTACATCAGCCTGACGGTGGACGACGAGCGTGTTCATGAGCCTCACCACGAAGCGCTCGGTGTCTCGGAAGCTACGCGAACCTCGGTGAAGTGGAGCAGGCTCTCGCGGGCTGCGACCGGCTGGTGCTGCGGGGACCGGCCGGGTCGGGGAAGTCGACGCTGGTGCAGTGGCTGGCGCTGAATGCGGCACGACGAACCTTCGCCCCGGAGCTGGTGGATCTCAACCGGCACGTGCCGTTCTTGTAACGGCTGAGGTCCTTCAACATGCCGGACAGGCTGCCCATGCCGGAGGACTTCCTTTCAGCCTCCGGCGAGCCGTTGCGTGCAATGGCTGAAGGGACTGACCAGCGCGGTATGTCGTGACCACGCGGCCGTCCGCCGGTGCCCGAGGACTGGCTGGCGGCGCAGGGCTTCGCGGCACCCACGCTGCTGCCGATGGAGCGGGACGACGTCCGAGCGTTCGTCCGGCACTGGCACGACGCGGTTCGCCAGGAGTGCGTTCGCGGACGCCGAGCGCGAGTCACTGGAGCGGTATGAGGCGAGCCTGAACCGTGCGGTGTCGACGCGCTCACGTCCGCCTTCTCGATCGCTCGGCGCAGCTTTCCGCGGCTTCTTGCTGTCGTGACACCCAGGCGCACCCCGTCGGCGGCACGTACCGGCAGGATCTGGTACGTGCCGCCGTACGAGAAGGTCGCCAGGAGCCTGACGGTGGTGATCCGGTTGAGGTCGACGGACCGTTCGCAGGTCAGGGCGCGCCGTCAGATGCGACGGTGAGTGCCGGAACGGGCCCCTCGCTCCTCGCACAGTCTCGGCAACAGGAAGGCGCTGGCGATCCAGGACAGCAGGCCGATCGTGGTCGGTGTGCCCTCGGGGGTTATTCCCGTCCTGGCCAGTCCGTGGCCACCGAGAGGCAGCAGGGTGACCGATACGGCCAGGCCCGTTCCGATACGTGCACGCGCCACGCAGCGGACGGTGGTTGCTTCCACTGGCGTCCCTCCATTCCTGCCGAAGGCGTCAGCGTGTACGTGCGGTGGACTTCTGCGCATTGCCGGTGTCCGGCGATCTTCGGGGCCGTGACCGACAGGCGACTTCAACAGCACCGGTGCATAACGGCGCGCAGCCCGGGAGGCGCTGTCCGGCCATGCCCATCGTCCGGGAGTACCCGCGCCCCCTGTTCGCGGATCTGACTGGCCGGGCGCCGGAACCAGCTACGCACCCTGGGTCAGCAAACCGGCGTCGATGACCTCAGCGATCAAGGTGGCGCCGCGGCTGTTCTGGTGGATGTGATCGGTCGTGAGCACGAGGTTTCGACGCCGCGAGATCGTGTCGAGGCTGCGGCGAAGCACGGCGCGTTGGACGAGGACGCCGAGGCCCGCTGCGGGGGTCACCTCCCGGTAGGGAATCGGCGGTGGGTCCGCTTGGCGAAGTTCCTCGATCTGGCGTTCGTGGAGTGGAAGGTAAGTCACCTCGTTGGTGGTGGCGACTTCGGCGATCATCCGGCTGTACGCCTGCGATGCCTGCGCTGCTGCTCCGTCGAGTTGTTGGCCGAGAACCGGGAGCGACAGCAGACCGATCGTCGCGTCGGTCTCCGCTCGCAGCCGTGCGACGACGGCTCCCAGGCACTGCTGGAACCAGCCGGCTGACGGGCGTTCGGGGAGCTGCTTGCGCTTCATGACCTTATCGACGCGGTAGCCGGCAAGGCTCGCTCGGGCGTCGTTGGTCCCGATCAACACGGTGATGACGTCGGGCGGGTTCGCGATGACGGCGTCGAGGCTCCGCAAGAGGTTGTAGGCGAAGTCACCGTTGGCGCCGAAGCGGGCAAGCTGCAGATCACCGGGAGGGCGGCGTCGTCCGAGGAGGTCCAGGTAGTCGGCGCTGATCAGCGCGCGGGTGAGGCTGTCGCCGAGGCAGGCGATGCGCGTCGTCATGGTGCTTCCGGGCCGGGCGTGTCGATGCGTTCGGTCGGGCGGGTGCCGGTGCGAGGACGGTGGTCGGTGCCGAGGGTCGCAGTGACGGCCAGGATGGAGGCAGGCCCCTCCATGTCGACCGTGTGCCATACCCCGGCCGGGTTGATGGTGGCCTCACCCGGCCCGAGCAGAACGCGGTCGGGCACCCCGTCCACGTCGCGGGTGACCGTCACCGCCCCGTTGAGGCAGACGACCAGTTCGTCGCCTGCGGGGTGGCTCTCCCAATGGTCACCGGGACCATCGCCGTCGAAGATCATCACCATCCGGCCCTCGACGCCGTCTGCCGCGACCGCGGCGCTGTAGGCCTGGAGCACCTCCGGGTCCCAGGCGAAGCCCTCGACGGGTTTCGCTCTCGATCCCAGTCCGAGGTGCACGGGGGTGCTCCGCAGGTTCATGGCATTGCGTTCGTGATCGACGAGTCTCATGCCGACGATCGTCCACGACAGCGATCGGGCGGTCTTGAAGGAAAGGGAAGAGAAGCCGACGCGACGAGCAGACGGCCGGCGGCTACCCGACTCCGAGGAGGACTTCGCCGCGACGCCAGGCCGTCGGTGATCGGTTCGTGAACTCGCGCCAGTCCCGAACGAGATGGGCCTGGTCGGCGTAGCCGGAGACGGTTGCCACATCGGCCCACGGGAGCGGGTCCTGCGCCGCCGCCAGTTCGTGCGCGTGCTCGAAGCGCAAGACTCGGGCGAAGGTCTTCGGCGACAGGCCCACCTCACCACGAAACCGCTCGGTGAGGTATCGCCGGCTCCAGCCGAGTTCCGCGGCGACCGCACCAACCTGGACACAACCCCGCGCGGCGACGAGACGGCGCCACGCCTCGGCCACCTCGGGGCGCTCCCGGGGCACGCGGTCGCCGCCGGAGCCGCGGCCGACGGCTCGGAGGAGCAATTCGTCCAGCGCGGTGAACCGCGCGGTCCATGTTGACGCCGTTCGGAGCCGGTCGACCAGCTCGACGGCAAGCGCTCCGAGAAGTTCGTCGAGTGGGACCAGTCGGTGGGCGAGCTCGGCGGCGGGCATGCCGTAGATGGCCCGGGCCCCGAGCGGTGTCAGCGACACCCGCACACCTTGCTGGCGTCCGTCGTGATGGATCGCGACGGACCGGCACATCAGACCGCCGGCCACGCTGCTGAATCGGGTGACCGGTGATCCGTCGTCAACGCCCGCCGCTACCTCCAAAGGTTCTGACAAGCTGATCACCGCGGTGAGCGCGCGTCCCGGCGGGCCGCAGTGCACCCCCGCCGGGAGCCCGCGGAGGTCGAAGCCGACATACGAGTCGACGTACTCCCGCAAAACGCGCGCCGGACGTGCACCGATCCCGGTGGCCGTGTGGTCCTCCATTTTCGTCAGTGTACGAGCCGCCCGGCCAGGAAGATCTCCATCCAAGGGCTCTACTTCTCTACACCCGAGCATGGGCTCAAGAAGTCCTGAGACAGGGACAGCTTGAAGCTACGCAGGTCCACGATGCTCGAACCGGCTGCGTCGGCATTGCGGCACAGCCGTCGCATCCGCGGAGGGCAGGGCCGGGCACGCGGCCGCTGGCGTGCTGGTGCGCGGCCATGCCGCAGGGGCCGTGCGGCGAGGGCTGCAGGGCGCAGCACAGCCCCTGAGTCAAGAGGCCAACGGGGGCGAGAGGAGCTTGGCGCGGTAGCCTGACGATCATGGTGGACTGGGGGATTCGGCTGGCTGCGGTTGCGGACGTCGAGGCGGTTGCCGAGCTGCGGGCCGTGGTGCTGCGGGCAGATTTGGAACGGCTCGGGCGGTACGACGATCAACGAGTGCGGCAGCGACTGCGGGACGGGTTCGCTCCGGCGCACACCTGGGTGATCGAGGTGAGTGGTGCTTTCGCCGGCTGTGCGTCGCTACGCCCGGCTGAGGACGCTCACTGGCTGGAGCACTTCTATCTGGCCCCGCACCTGCAGGGAGGTGGCATCGGAACGGCCGTGCTGCGTGAGCTCCTGGAGCAGTGCGACCGCGATGGCGGCGTGTCGGCGTTCGTCGGGCAGGACCTCGCTATAGGCCAGGCGGGAGTGGTCGTCGACGGCCGAGTGGATGTAGCTTTAGCCGATCACCGGCGTGCAGCTCTTGCGTTCGTTGGGGGTGGCCTGGCGGTTGCGGTCGCCTGCGGTCCTGCCGACGGTTCGCCAGCCGCCGCCGTCGGGGATGTCGCCGAGTTTTTTGATGTCGACGTGGATCAGTTCGCCGGGCCTGGCGCGTTCGTAGCGGCGGACCGGCTCGCCGGTGGGCCGGTCCAGCCGGTTCAGGCCGTGCCGGACCAGGATCCGGTGCACGGTCGAGGCAGGCAGGCCCAGGATCGGGCCGATCCTGGCCGGGCCGAGTTTGCGGCCGGTCCGCAAGCGGCAGACCCGAGCCTCGAGGGCGGCGGGAGTCCGGTGCGGGAGCGTGTGGGACCGACTGGAACGGTCGTGCAGGCCCGCGTCGCCCTCGGCCCGCCAGCGGCGGACCCATTTGTGGGCGGTGGGACGGGATATGCCCATCTCCGCGGCCGCGTGCGCGACAGGTCGGCCCGCGAGGACGCGTTCGACCAGGATCCGTCTGCCGTGAACGGTCGGCCGGGCATTACGGCAGGACACGAAGACCTCCGTGTGCGGTGAAGCCCAGACACCTCCACCACACCGGAGGTCTTCGCCATGATCAAGACCCGCGAGTGTCAACAACGCTCGTGATCAATACACCTAGCGGCCGATCTCGTCCAACTCGGCCAGCGCGTCGTCGGGAAGCGCCAGCCCCGCCCCCTCGACGTTCTCGCGCAGGTGCGCCGCCGACGAAGTGCCGGGGATGAGCAGGATGTTGGGCGAGCGCTGGAGGAGCCAGGCCAGGGCGACCGACATCGGCGTCGCGTCGAGCCGGTCGGCCACGGCGGACAGGGCCGTGGACTGCAGAGGGCTGAAACCGCCGAGCGGGAAGAACGGCACGTAGGCGATGTCCTTCGCGGCGAGGTCGTCGATCAGGTCGTCGTCCTGGCGGTAGGCCAGGTTGTACATGTTCTGCACGCAGACGATCGGCGCGATGCGCTGCGCCTCGTCGACCTGGTCCGCGGTCGCGTTGCTCACTCCGAGGTGCCGGATCAGGCCCTGTTGCTGTAGCTCGACGAGCGCCTCGAAGGGTTCGGCGAGGGAGCCGGGCTGGGGGCCCAGGGCGTTGCCGACCCGGAGGTTGACCACGTCGAGGGCGTCGAGGCCGAGGTCCTCCAGGTTCTCCTCCACGGCGCGGCGCAGCTCTTCGGGCCGCCGGGCGGGGGGCCAGCCGCCCTGTTCGTCGCGGACGGCGCCGACCTTGGTCACGATGTGCAGGGCGTCGGGGTACGGGTGGAGTGCCTCACGGATCAGCCGGTTGGTGACGCGTGGTCCGTAAGCGCCGGCGGTGTCGATGTGGGTGATCCCGAGGCGGACGGCCTCGCGCAGGACGGCGAGCGCGCCGTCGTGGTCGGCGGGCGGTCCCATGACCCCGGGGCCGGCGAGCTGCATGGCGCCGTAGCCGAAGCGGCTGACGGTCAGGTCGCCGAGGGTCCAGGTGCCGCCGGGCACCGAGGTGGAGGGGGTGTTCATGGTGAGTCTGCGTCCTTCTCTGGGCGAGGCATGCCGGAGGGCTGCGTTTCGGATATCGGGAGGCGGCCAACGCGGAGACCACGCTCGCCGACTTGCTCGACGCAGTGCGGTGACCGGCGCGGATGCCGCCCTCTGCCTGCCGTAGATGGTCATCTGCGGATGCCCGGCGCATCCAATACCGACCCGGTGGCCTGTGATACCCGGGAGGTATCACAGGTGTACGCTGGGGCGGTGGACACCCTGGAGACCCGCGAGCTGAGGTACTTCGTCGCCGTGGCCGAGGAGCTGCACTTCGGCCGCGCTGCCGAACGCCTCGGGATGGCCCAGCCGCCCCTGTCGCGGGCGATCCAGCAGTTGGAACGGCGCCTCGGCGTGCGTCTGCTGGAGCGCGACCGCCGCGGGGTCGCCCTGACCGGCGCCGGGGAGATGCTGCTGCACGAGGGCCGAGCAGCGCTCGACGCGGCCACCGCCGCCGTCCGCCGCACCCGCCGGGCCGGCGGCGCGGACGGGCCCGGGCGTTCCCGCAACCGCCTGGTGCTCGCGGTGAAGGCCGGCTCGTCGCACGAGTTGCTGCACAAGCTCCTTGACGCCTACGCCGCCGAACCCGACGCTGCCGAGATAGAGGTGACGCCCAGCGGCACGTGCGAGCAGGGCGAGATGCTGCGCGACGGCCGCGCCGACGTGGCGCTGATGCACGCACCGTTCAACTCCCTCGTCGGGTTCGACAGCGAGGAGCTGATGACCGAGGGGCAGATCGCGATCCTGCCTGCCGGGCACCCCCTCGCCGCACGCAGGTCACTGACCGTGGCCGAGGTCACTGACCTCCCCGACCTGCCGCTCGCCCGCTGGGCCCGGGACGGTGCGTACCCGCCCGGTCCCGGCCCGGAGATCCGCGACCAGACGCAGCTGGCCCAGCTGATCGCCCTCGGCCGCACCGCGGCCGTCTTCCCCGAGTCCGCCCGCGCCTGGCTGTGGGCCGAGCACACCGCCGTCCCGCTGACGGACGCGCCGCCCGTGGTCACCCACATCGCCTGGCCGGCGCACAGCCGCTCCCTCGCCCTGGCGAGCCTGATCCGCACGGCCACCCGGCTGTGAGCCGACCCCCGCCCCGGTGACTCCCGGGCCGCACGGGTGGGCTATTCCCCGTCCGCCGGGCTGGGCGCCGGCGGACGGTGATGCTCCGACAGGATGCCCAGCAGACCGACGAGTTGTTCCCACTGCTCCGGCGCGAGGGGGGCGAGGAGTTCCTGTTGGGCGGCGGGCGAGCCCGTCGAGGTGTTCCAGGCGGCACCGTCCGGCGGTGTGGGGGTGATGACGTTGTGCCGGCGGTCGGCCGGGGCGGAGGCGCGGCGGATGCATCCGGCGTCGGACAGCTGGTTGAGCACTGCGACCACGTCGCTGCGAAAGATGCCGATACGGCGGCCGCTCGGCGACGGCCGCGGTCCCGGCGAGCCACCCCCGGACAGGCCGAGGGCATCAGAAACCGTACGGTTCGCGTACGACACATGAACACAATCCGTACAGGTGCTGTCACGTTGGCTGTCCGAGTGGGATGGTCTTCGGGTTGGTCATGGTGGAGGGGGACCGTCCGTGGACAGCGGGTCGCCGTCGCACAAGGGGCACCGGTATCCGATCGAGATGGTCTCCCACTGTGTGTGGCTGTACTTCCGCTTCCCATTGTCCTGCCGCGAGGTCGAGGAACTGGTGCTCGAGCGCGGCGTGATCGTCTCGTACGAGACGGTCCGCCGCTGGTGTATGAAGTCCGGGCAGGCCCATGCGAACGGACCGGGCCGCCGCCGGCCGCGGCCCGGGGACAAACGGCATCTGGACGAGGCGTTCGTGAAGATCAACGGGGAGCTGACGTGCCTGTGGCGGGCCGTCGACGCCGACGGCAACGTCCTGGACATCCTCGTGCAGAACAGGCGGGACAAGACCGCCGCCAGGCGTTTCTTTTGCCGCCTGATGAAGAAGACACGTGCGGCCCCGCGGGTGGTGGTCACCGACGAACTCCGCTCCTACGGCGCCGCCCACCGTGAGGTCATGCCGTCGGTGGAGCACCGCTCGCACAAGGGCCTGAACAATTGGGCCGAGAACAGCCACCAGCCCACGCGGCAGCGGGAACACGCGATGAAAGGCTTCCGCTCCGTCGGCGCAGCGCAACGGTTCCCGTCCGCGTCCAGCGGCATCCCACCGCACTTCCGCCCCCACCGCCACCTGATGACAGCCCCCGGCCACCGAGCCGAGACGACCATCCGCTTCGCGATCTGGGACCAGACCACCGGCGCTGCCAACCCACCCACCACGGCCTGACCCCAGGCCCGGGCCGCAGACCCACCACGCCCCGAAACACCATCAGACAACCACGCACCCAACAACGCGACAACGCCGATCGACGGTCTGGTCCTTGATGGTTTTCGATATGACCGCCCCCGCGCGTGCGCCGGAGACAGGCCGTGACGCTTGCCGGCGTCACCCTGATCTCCACGCCCGCCCACACCATCCCTTGGGGAGCAGCCCTTACGCTGGGCGCGCCCCCAATGCTTCCCGAAACGTTACGTTCCGGCTGGGTCAATATCTGTGCCCGCGAGCCGAGATTTCAACGGAACAGGTAGACAGATTCTCTACCGCATTAAGTGGGGGTGGGATTCTTCACCGTACTCAGGCCGCAGCGGCGCGCTACTGTCGATGTCAGTTGCAGTTGTGGTTCCCAAAACTTCAAGTGCTGTCCGGTCGGCATCTGTGCCACTGGAAGCGCTTTTGTTATCCGGTTCTTTTTCCGGGCGGGGTGATCATCGCGGCGACACAGGGTCCGTGCAGTGCGGATCCCGATGCACTGCCCCAAAGGAGAAATGACATGGCTGCTGGTACCGTGAAGTGGTTCGACGCGGAAAAGGGCTTCGGCTTCATCGAGCAGGACGGTGGCGGCGCTGATGTGTTCGCCCACTACTCGAACATTGCCGCCCAGGGCTTCCGCGAGCTGCTGGAGGGTCAGAAGGTGACCTTCGACATCGCGCAGGGCCAGAAGGGCCCGACGGCCGAGAACATCGTTCTCGCCTGACGCTGACTGTCGCATACTTGTAGCTGGGGCCCGCGTCCTTCGGGGTGCGGGCCCCAGATACTCGCATTTTCCCGCAGTGGTTTCGCCTGCGGACGACAACCAGGAAACCCGTAGGCTCACTGCATATGGGGCATCCTGCAGGGGTGCACGCACCCCTGCATAGCTTCATCGCGGCGGACGCCCGAACATTGCGTCCGCTTCGCGCCACTCATTCCAGCTCCTGTGCCGCACGGATTTTTCGTCGAGTCAGATTCGCTGTCGCATTCCACCGGTCCATTCTTGCAATTCTCTGTGCTGCTGATCGCTGCGGGAATTCCTTGATATGTGCCGCATCGGGGAAGGTTCCGCATGAATCGCACAGGCACGAACGACCGCTTCAACCGCACCCGTAACGGCAGTGCCGAATCCGGAAGGGGCAGCAGCCGATTCGACTCGTCGGCCAGGAGTCGCTCCGGCGGGCCGGGCCGTTCCGGTGGTTACGGCCGCCGGCCCGCCGCGGTCCAGGGGGAGTTCGCGCTGCCCAAGACGATCACTCCCGCGCTCCCCGCCGTGGAGGGCTTCGCCGATCTCGACATGCCCGGGGCGCTGCTGGGCGCGCTCAGCTCGCAAGGGGTGAGCGTACCCTTCCCGATCCAGGCCGCGACCCTGCCGAATTCCCTCGCCGGCCGCGACGTACTGGGCCGTGGCCGCACCGGCTCCGGCAAGACCCTCGCCTTCGGGCTGGCGCTGCTGGCCCGTACGGCCGGGCAGCGCGCCGAGGCCAGGCAGCCGCTGGGGCTGATCCTCGTACCCATGCGTGAGCTGGCGCAGCAGGTCACCGACGCGCTCGCCCCGTACGCCCGCTCCGTGAGGCTGCGGCTGGCCACGGTGGTGGGCGGAATGCCGATCGGCCGACAGGCGAGCGCGCTGCGCGCCGGCGCCGAGATCGTCGTCGCCACACCGGGACGCCTCAAAGACCTCATCGACCGCGGTGACTGCCGACTGAACCAGGTTTCCATCACCGTCCTCGACGAGGCCGACCAGATGGCCGACATGGGCTTCATGCCGCAGGTCACCGCGCTCCTCGACCAGGTCCGCCCCGAAGGCCAGCGCATGCTGTTCTCCGCCACTCTCGACCGCAACGTCGACCTGCTCGTGCGCCGCTACCTCAGCGACCCCGTCGTGCACTCCGTCGACCCCTCGGCCCGCGCGGTCACGACGATGGAGCACCACGTGCTCCACATTCACGGCGCCGACAAGCACACGGCCACCACCCAGATCGCCGCACGCGACGGCCGCGTGATCATGTTCCTCGACACCAAGCACGCCGTCGACGGCCTCACCGAACACCTCCTGAACAGCGGGGTACGGGCCGCCGCCCTGCACGGCGGGAAGTCACAGCCACAGCGCACCCGCACGCTGGCACAGTTCAAGACCGGACACGTCAACGTGCTGGTAGCGACCAACGTCGCGGCGCGCGGCATCCACGTCGACAACCTCGACCTCGTCGTCAACGTCGATCCGCCGACCGACCACAAGGACTACCTCCACCGCGGCGGCCGCACCGCCCGCGCAGGAGAGTCCGGCAGCGTCGTCACCCTGGCCACCCCCAACCAGCGCCGCGGCATGACCCGCCTCATGGCAGCGGCCGGCATCGTGCCGCAGACCACCCAGGTCCGCGTCGGCGAAGAGGCCCTGCACCGCATCACCGGCGCCCAGGCCCCCTCCGGCATCCCGGTCGTCATCACCGCACCGGTGGGCGAACGCCCCAGGAAGCGCGGCGCCACCTCACGCGGCCGACGCCGCCCCGTCCCGGCGGCCCGCCGCGCGCCCGTACGGCAGTCCACCGCCGGTGCGGCGGCATAGAACCTTCGTGTCAGGAAGCCCGCCCAACTTCGCAGGAGGCACCCTTTGACGCTGGACCAGACGCAGTTCCGCTCAACACGTACCAACGCCGTGCAGACGGCGGCCGATCCCGCGGACGCGGCCGGACCGCAGGTGTGGGAGGACATGACCGTGGAGGTGGCACTGTCCGTGATGGCTGCCGCCCGTACAAGTCAGCTGGTCGCCTGCGACGAGGACGGTACGTGCACCGGCCTGGTCACCCGGGACCGGCTCACGGCCGTTCGTGACGGCTCCGGATACACGGACCGGATCCGCCTGCGTGACATCGCCGACGTCATCGGGCCCTTCGCCTCGCCGCTGGCCACGAGGGCCGAAGCCGAGCGTGCGATGCGCTGCCGCCGGCTCGGGGCCCCGCCCGTGGTCGACGGACACGGCAACGCTCTGGGCGTCCTTGCCCTCTCTCGCTGAACCGCCGTCACCCTACCCGGCCCCGTCTTCTCTTCTCCCTGGAGGCATCATGCGCTGTGTCATCGCTCGCTTCCCGTTCGACCTGGCCAAGAGCGGCGTGATGGAATCGATGAAGGACATCACACCTGAGCTGGTCACCGGTGAGTTCGTCATCATCGGACGACGCCACTACCCCGCCAAGCAGGTCGGCCAGGTCGTCACCCGCCAGGACCGGCGTGATTTCAGCACCGGCGAAGTCCTCAGGGCCATGACCCAACTCGGCTTCACCTGCCGCACCCCTCCTACCGCCGCATCCGCGCCCCTGGCCGACCCGTACGGGCCGGCTTCCGCAACGCTCGGCGCTCCCCCTGTCCGTCTGACGTACGGACAGGTGTGAGCCGAACCGAGCAGTGAGGCCCCACCGGCGTGGGCGAATTCCAGGGGTCGTAGCAACACTGCGGTGAGTTGATCAAGCCGTGAGCAGTTTAGACAGACGCTCGGCTGGGGTCTCCCAGTCGAGCGTTCTGCGTGGACGGCTGTTGAGTGCGGTGGCGGCGGCGTCCAGTCCTCGCGGGTGTGGCGGGACAGGTCGGTGCCCTTGGGAAGTACTGTCGCAACAGGCCGTTGGTGTTCTCGTTCGAGCCTCGCTGCCAGGGGCTGGCCGGGTCGCAGAAGTGGACTGGGATGTCCGTGGTGATGGTGAAGGCGCGGTGGGAGGCCATCTCGATGCCCTGGTCCCAGGTCAGGGACCGCATCAGGTGAGGCGGGAGGATCTGGACGGTCTCGGTGAGCGCGTCGCGGACAGCGGCGGCACCGTGGTCGCGTGGGAGGTGCACCCGCATCAGGTAGCGGGTGCTGCGTTCGACCAGGGTGCCGATGGCGGAGCCGTTGTTCTCGCCGACGATCAGGTCGCCTTCCCGGTGGCCGGGGACAGCCCGGTCGGCGGCCTCGGCGGGCCGTTCGCTGATCATGACCATGGGGTGCGCGAACCGCGATCGGCAGGCTGCCGAGTACCGGTGCGGGCGGCGCATCGCGCGTCCGGTCCGCAGGGCCCGGGTCAGCTCGCGCCTCAGTACCCCGCGGCCTCGAGCGTGAAGCGCCTGGTAGACCGTCTCGTGGACCACGTGCATCTCCGGCTGGTCGGGGAAGCGTGCCCGTAGAACGTGGCAGATCTGCTCCGGGCTTCACCGCCGGGTCACGTGGTCCTGGAGGTAGTCCCGCAGCCTGGGGTTCTGTCCGATCTCGCCGGGCTTGGGGCGTGGTTCGCGGGCGTCCGCGCGGCGCTGGGCGGCGTGTGGACGGCAGGGCCAGCCGCCGTTGGGCATGAGCGTGCGGTTGCAGCGCATCTCCCGGCTTCGGTGGAGGGACTGCGGCCAAGCTGGGCCCCGATGGCCCGGACGGACGCCTTCTCCCGGAGCCGGTCAGCGATGTGGATACGGGGTCGGTCTCGGTGAGGTAGCGCGACGGGCCGACGGGTTCCCCAGGGCGAGCCGGGGGTTCGGGTGCTTGCCAGGGCAGCCCCGTGTCCACGATGGGTGGGGCTGCCCTGTACCTCCCGGATGCCTGCCGGCCGTAGAGCCAACGCTTGCCGGTGCGGCGGTTGATGCCGACGATCCGGCAAGCTTCCGTGTTCCCTATTCCAAGATCCACGAGCCGAAGGTGTTCCTCCCGCTCAGGGTCCAACCTCCTGGGCCCCTGAGGCCGCAGATCCTTCCGGATCTCGAAGTCCATCGCACCCCTTGAACTGGGGTGTTGCAACGACCAGTAGAACGGAAGCGTGCCGGTGGGGCCTCACTGTGTGCCGTGGGTCGGTGAGTCAGTGGTCGGAGTAGCTGAAGTCGCCCACGGTCCAGGCACTGACGTCCTCGATCGCGACGCGGTACATCCCGCCTGTCTCCGGGATCCCCACCGTACCCTGCAGGATCCGGGCGACGTGGAAATGCAGATGCGTGGGCGGTCCGTCCTTCCTCGCGGGGGTGTCGAAGACGGCGGAGAACTCGCCCAGGTCGGCGGAGTCCGTCAGCACCTCAGACACCCTCTGCCTCCACATGGCTTCCGGAGCCAGCCGACCGGTGATGACAGCACCACTGGTGACCACGGTCAGGGACATCTGATTGCTCTGCTCGGACTCCACAAGGGCAGCTATCGCAACGAGCAGTTCGTCAAACTTCGGCATGAGGTCGGATTCTATGCACCAGCCCGCCCGGGCGGCTTGGACGAGGGAGCAACCGGGCGAGACGGGCGCATACAGCTCCCCCGGTGCCGCACTACAGGCCGGGGGTGCGCACGTGCGGCGGCTGCGAGCCAGGGGCGTGTTTCGAGGCATTGAGCTCTTTCCATGTCGTTCATGTGCTCCGACACCCCGTCCTACCCCTGCAGGTCGGTGGAGACGGTCTTCCCGGCGGCCACCGGTACCGGGACAAGATCGCGAGCGTGCTCAGAGCGGGAGATATGAACATGTCCAGATTCCTGGCTGAAGGGAAGTGCAAATTCTTTCGGCATGCGCAGGTCCTGAGGGTGGCGGCCATCGTAGAACGAGAACCGTCTTCCCCGACGGTCCACGAGATTGACGCTTCGCGGGATGCCTCCGGGTGCGGGCAGGGCGGTGAAATCGAGGCCCGCCGTTTCGTACTTCGACGTGATGGTTCGGCCCTGCATGTCGTCACCGATGTAGTCGAGGAACTTCGTCCGCAGGCCGAGGGAGTGGAAGCCGAGCGCCACTCCGTTCCCGGTGTGGGCGACGTAGTCCTTGATGGGGGGGCACAAGGAGGACGTCGCCTGACGGGATGGTCAGTTCATCGCCCCGGACGATAGTGTCGGCCCCTGTACCACCGATGACCAGCACATCGAACTTGTTCATGAACCAGCTCCAAATATCCGGTGGGCGAGGAAGATGGGCGGTGTCCCGACGAAGGCGTTGGCAGGCTGCTGGTCTGGCAGGAGTATGCCTGCGGTGATGGTCTCGAGCTCGGCGATCACGCGGAGCAACGTGGATTTCCCGCAGCCGGACGGACCGAGGAGAACGAGGCACGCGCCGGCGTCGAGGTGCAGGAAGACGTCGTGGACGGCCCGGTGGCCGCTGGCGTAGGTCTTGCCAAGCTGGTTCGTGGTGATGGTGCTTCCCACGGGTGACTCCTGGAGGGTGGTGAGGACCCGCAGGATCGGGCGGGTTGTCCAGCGGCTGCGTAGCGGGGTTGGCGAGCTTCAACCAGAGAGCTCGTCAGCGGCGACGGCCAGGCAGGCGGCCACCAGGACCAGATTCTTCAGAACGTACTGGCCTTCGAGCGTGGGTACGCCGTGGTGCCACATCTGACCGGGCAGCAGCGCTAGCGAGGTGAAGACCCCGGCCATGTGCCCGAAGAACAGGATCAAGGCGGGCCGGAGCAACAAGCCGGTGACCAGGGCGAGTCCGGTCAAAGTCTCCGCGGTGCCCAGCAGCGGCATGGACACGGTTGTGGGCAGCATGCCACCGGTGAGCTTCGTCATGGCGGCGGCCGCGATCTCCTCAGCCGGGCTCGCGGCAGGGAAGAGCTTGAGCACCCCGAACCAGCAGTAGAGGACACCGACGCTGATGCGCAGAACCGTGGTGCTGCGCGCCCGGTAATGCTCGGCCGCCCGCTGTGTGGCTGTCCCTCGGGCCGATGGGGTGCGCACGGCGGGAAGGAGCCGGGCGCGCAGCAGGCGGCGGGGGTGGCTGGTCAGCAGCATGGTTCCTCCGTGAGGCGACTGGTCCGGCCGCGGCAGCCGACCGGTGAGAGGGAGGGGAAAGGTCCCGCGAGGTGGGCGCCTCGCGGGACCGGTGTGCCGTGGTGTCGTTCAGCTGGGTCCCGCTGATGTCAGTTGAAGTTGACGTCGCTGCACAGGAAGTACTTCTGGTCCATGTGGGACGCCTTCCAGACGGTCACCACGACGTGCCGTCCGCTGTAGCCGGAGGTGCTGACGTCGGTGACGTAGTGCGCCTGGTAGGGGTAGCGGCCGGTCTTCTTCACCAGTTCGAGGTCGTCCCACCCGATGAGCTCATACTCGGGGTTGAAGCCCTGCTTGGTGACGTAGACCTCGAGCCAGTCGGCGCCGTGTCGGGCCTCGTCGTAGAGGTCGACGGTGAAGTTGGAGCCGATGTCGGTCATCTTCCACGGGCCGGGGCGGTCGAGCGGCCGGTAGTTCGTTTCGCCCTGGCCGCCGGCGCTGCAGATCTGGCCGTCGGGGATGACCTGCTTGTAGTTGTCGCCGGTGTTGTTGGCGTAGACGGCCTTCCACGCGCCGATGGCGTTGGCGTTCTCGTGGTAGGTGCGGTAGCACATGGGGTCCTGGGACTCGTTGGGCTCGGTGTAGCCCCAGCGCTGCAGGCAGCCGTAGTTGCGGGTCTCGGGGGTGATGACCGTGCCGTGTGCTGCGGCGGTCGGCGCTTGGGCGAGCGCACCGAGCAGGCTGGTGGCCAGTACGGCGGCGCCCAGTGCGGTGCGGCCGGCGGCGGTTGCGGGTACGCGGTTCATGGTGCTCTTCCTCCGGGTGCGTCGGGAATCACAGGCCGATAGAGCCAGTGATTTACGTGCCCATGACAGGCTGTTGTGTGAGGTCAGATGCTGTGGGCGTCGCTCACCTCCTTTCGCGGGTGCTGCTTGCGGTGGGTGGAGAGGGTGAGCAGCTCGGTCGTGGCCCACCGGCCGGGGCCGAGGACGGCGATGAGCAGGAAGGCCCAGCAGAACAGGGCTGCCTGCTCGCCGCCGTTTTCGAGCGGGAAGAGTCCGTCGGGTTGGTGATGGGTGAAGTAGGCGTAGGCCATGGAGCCGGAGCACATGGTGGCGGCCGGCCGGGTGCCCAGGCCGAGCAGGACGAGGGCGCCGCCGACCAGCTGGATCACTGCCGCCCACCATCCGGGCCACTGGCCGGTGCTGGGGGGCTGCCCGTGCGGCCCGCCGAGCACGTCGAAGAGCGTTGCCGCCCCGTGGCAGGCGAACAGTAGTCCGAGCACGATCCGGAACAGGCCGAGCACCGGTCCCTGGTACCTGGTGGGTGTCTCCACGGTGATGCCCTTTCTCAGCGGCGTGCGGGGGATGACGCTTCTTCCAGAAAGGAGAGGGGTGCGGGGGCCGGTGGCCGCCGGCAGCGGTTGGTCGCCGGCGGCCACCGGGGTGGGTCAGGAGGTGAGGGTCCACTTCTGGCTGGCCCAGGTGCCGCAGTCCCACAGGTGCAGGCGGGCGCCGTCGGCAGTGCTCTGGCCTTCGATGTCCAGGCAGCGTCCGGACTTGACGTTCTTCAGGGTGCCGTTGGACTGGAAGGTCCACTTCTGGCTGTCCCAGGTACCGCAGTCCCACAGGTGCGCCTTGGTGCCGTTGGCGGTGGCGCCGCCTTCGACGTCGAGGCACTTGCCGCCGGACTTCAGCTGCTGTCCGTCGAGCGCCCAGCTCATCGAGGCCACGTTGGCGCAGGTCCACTGCTGGACGGCGGTGCCGTTGGCGGTGGAGCCGCCGGCGCGATCGATACACTTGGAGGTCGCACCGTTGACGATCTTGCCGCCGGTGACCGGGTCGGGGTCGGGGTTGCTGCCGCCGGGGCCCCAGGCGTTCCAGTTGTCCCAGGTCTCGGCGTCGAAACCGATCCGGCCGGGCTGGTCGGCTGCCCAGTTGGTGCCGGACTTCTGGATGACGGTGCCGCCGACGGTGTAGTTCTCCAGCTTCAGGCCGCGGCTGTCACGCGTCTCGTTGCCGAGGGTCACCTTCTGTCCGGCGCCGTTGGAGTACCGCTTGAGGAGGCTGGCCTGGGATGACGGGTCGAGCTGGTTCCATGCGCCGATCTTGAGGTTCTTGACGTGGATGTTCTCGGTACTGGACAGGGCGAAGACGCGGATCGCGCAGTTCGTCATGCCCTCGACGGTGATGTTCTCGAAGGTCATGTTCTTCACCCACGCGCTCGGGTCGGCCGTGGTGGTCGAGCCGGTGTCCTCCCAGTGCGCGGACGAGTTGAGGATGCAGGTGTTGTACTTGACGTCCTTCCAGTACATCCGGTTGTGGATGACATGGGTGTTGTTCACCCGGACGTTGTCGATGTTGCGCGGGGTCCAGCCCCACTGGATGACGGGGCCGTTCTCGTTCTTCCAGATGACGGTGTTATCGATGCTGACGTTGCTGTGGTACATCTTCAGCACGTCGTCGTTGGCGTTGAAGAACGTGTTCTTCATGGTGCTGCCGCGGTAGAGCTCGATGCCGTCGGTCTGCCAGTACCAGGACCCGACCTGCTTGTAGTTGTCGACCCGCATGCTGAACGTCTGCTCGTCGCCGTAGACGACGAAGGAGTGGTAGGGCGGCTCGTTGATGGTCACGCCCTGCAGGTCCAGGTGCTGCTGGCGACCCTGCGCCGAGGCGAACTGCAGCATCTTCACGCAGCTGGTGTGGCAGTTGGAGGCGCCGGAGAGGTGGTCGTAGTTGTTGTTGGTGTCCGCCTCGTAGACGTACTGCTCACCGGAGAGGACGCCCTGGCCGGTCACCTTGTACAGGCCCTGGCTGTCGTCGGGGAACCGGATGGCGCCCTTCACGTACGCGCCGGGGGCCAGGTAGACCCACTTGACCTGCTTGGGTAGCAACGCGTGGTACTTGGAGGTCATGTAGTAGGTGCCGGGCCTGAAGTACACGATCTCCTCGCTGATCGTGTTCAGGTTGGTGACCTGGCCCTGAGGCGGGTAGTAGGTGCTGCCCGAGGACGCCGTCGGGATCAGCCGCTCGGCCTCCGCGCCCGTCGGTGCCGGCTCCGCGAAAATCATCATGGAGTTGCGGGGCTCGGTGTGGATGGCCCGGTTGCCGCCCCCGCCCTGGGTGGTCAGCTTGCCGGCGTCGGTCGCGGGGCCGGACATGTCGTTGTAGGCCGTGTACAGCTGCGGATCGAACTCGACGGAGAACCGGTAGCCGTTCGAGCTGTAGGGTACCTTGACGCGCACGGTCTTGCTGTCGACCAGTTCCTTGGCGAAGTTCAGGCTGCTCGGCTTGATCTTGACCTGGTCGGCCGAGGAGATCGTCTGGCCGGTGCGCAGGGAGACGTCGACCCACACGTCGGTCGTGTACTGGAAGGACGACCAGCTCATGGTGAGGTCCGCGGACGAGGAGAACTCGGCCCCGTCCTCCTCGGTGTAGCCGATCTTTCCCTTGCCGCTGCGCGGGATGCTCATGTACGCGAACGAGTCGTACTTCGTCGTCGGGGCCGCCGCGGTGGCGACCTTCACGTCGTAGAACGACGACCGTCGGACCTTGTCGTTGGCCACCGGGCTGGTGGTGTTGAACTCGTAGTCGTCGTGCCACCACGTCTTCAGGGCGGTGCTGTCCGCGGGTGTCGGCTCAGTCGCCGATGCGGCCCGGGCGTCAGGGGCGGGGCGACTTGGGGGTGTTCCGGCCACGGCCGTGCCGACGGGCACGATGACCGAGGCCAGTGCCAGCGCCAGACCGACGGCGATCGCCGCCAGTCGTCTCAGTGCTGCTGCGGGCATGCTGATTGTCCTTACTCCTTGGCATGAGGGGGCCCACCGGCGGCTGTGCACCGCGGTCTGTCCGGGCGGCTCGATCAGCGCGCAGGCCGGCGAGACCGCACACATCCGGGGGGGGGAAGCGCGGCCGAGGCGGCCACTGGCGGACTCGTGCAGATGTGCTGGGGGGACGGAAACTGGGTGCCCCCGGCCGGTCCGGGCTGCGTACATGTGGATGGCCGGAGGCACGGCGGATCGGCTGGCCACGGCCTCGACGCGGACCGCTGCCCGGGCCAGTGCAAGAGTCCTCCCTTCGGCAGGCAAGAACGGGGTGGCGCGTGCGCCCGGGTTCATCCGAGGGGGCCGGGACACTCCGGCTTCTCCGCCCCGCCCGGGCCGGTGGACGCAGCACGCACTCCGCTGAGCGCGCCAACGGCGCAGACAACGGGCCCCTGGGGTGCCGCCCAAGAGCCGGCTCTCGAGCCAGCGCTGTGCGGTCGCCAGATAACGTCCCGTCATTTCTTTCCCGTGTCAACGAAATGAACAAGATTCGCTGCCACTCATTCCTCCCCACGACCGATCGGAGGCCTCAGACCGGGACTTCTTGCACAGACAGCAGGCACACGAGGTGCGATCACGGTTGCGTAACGCGCTGTTTTCTTTCTTGACGCACGAAAACTGGGGGGCCAGACTCCCGTCATGTCCAGCCGGCCCGGGACACCGGGACGGCACCCGGAGTGAGGCGGGAGGAAAGCACGGTGAGCTTCCTGGCCCTGGTTGAGCCACGGTTTCGCCGCCATGGGCGACGGCACGCACCGCATCGGGTTCGATGGAAGTGCACCGGACCGACCAGCCCTTGACCGACTACACCTTTGGAGGCGCGCGTGATGAGCCCGTCCAAGATCCGCTTCTCGGAGCTTGTCGGTGAGCAGACCCGGGCGGAGATCTTCGCGACCGTCCTCACCGCGGGTCCCATCTCGCGTACCCAGCTGGCCCAGCGCCTGGGTCTCGTCCCCTCGAGCGTGACGCGGATGCTTCCCCCGCTCCTGGAGCACGACTACCTGCGCGAGTCGGACGCCGCTCCTCAGGGGCGGGGCCGGCCGCAGAAGATGCTCCACGTCAATCCGGACAAGCACATCGTCGTCGGCACGAAGATCGGTCCCGCGCAGGTGTCCGGGGTGGTCACCGACATGGCGGCCAACGTCCTGGCCCGCGCCGAGGAACCGATTGCCGACTGCACACCCGAGACTGCCCTGTCCGCCGCTGCAGCCCTGACCAGCAGGCTCCTCTCCGAGGCGCCCGAAGCGGCGGACAGGGTACTGGGGCTGGGAGTCGGCGTCAGCGGCCACGTCGACTCGGGCGCCGGCATCTGCCGCTACTCGGCCCTGCTCGACTGGGACAAGGTCGACGTGGCCGGCCCGCTGCGGGAAGCGACCGGTCTGCCGGTCGTCGTGAACAACGACGTCAACACTCTGGTCGTCGCAGAACGCTGGTTCGGGCAGGGCCGCGACGTCGACTCGTTCGCCGTCGTCACCGTCGGCCCCGGCATCGGCTGCGGCCTGCTTCTCGATGGAACCCTGTTCTCCGGCGCCACCGGCCTGGCCGGGGAACTCGGCCACCTGCCCCTCGACCCCGCGGGCCCGATGTGCAGCTGCGGCCGCCGCGGCTGCCTGGAAGCCCTCGCCGGGGACCGGGCCGTCCTGCGCCATCTGCAGGACGCCGGTATCCCCTGCACCACGATCTCCGAAGCCATCGACCTCGCCCGCTCATCCGGCGGCTCCGCCCAGGCGGTCGCCCGCTCCGCGTTCGCCGAAGCAGGAGACGCCCTGGGTCGGGGACTGGCCGGCATGTGCAACCTGCTGAACCTGCAAAAGATCATCATCGCCGGAGAAGGAGCGGTCGCTTACGACCTCTTCGGCCCGGCGGCATCACAGGCCCTGGAGGCGCACGCGTTCTCCACGGCTGCCCGCGACTGCGACATCCACGTCGACCCTGTCCGCCACGACCTTTGGGCCAGAGGCGCGGCCTGCCTCGTCATCCGTGACGCGGTGGGCGCGGCCATCTCCTGACCCACTGCCGCCGCCGACCATCGCCACGGCCCTCCCTTCCCCTCCCGCTTCACTCTCAGTAGCCGATCACACACGATGAGGTTTGACGTGCCGGAAAACGTAGCCAGCCCTGCCGACTCCTGGTGGAGCAACGCGGTGGTCTACCAGATCTATCCGCGCTCCTTCGCCGACTCCAACGCGGACGGCATAGGCGACCTCCAGGGCATCATCGAGCGCCTGGACTACCTGTCCGAGCTCGGCGTGGACGTGCTGTGGCTCTCCCCCGTCTACCCCTCGCCGCACGACGACAACGGCTACGACATCAGCGACTACCAGGACATCGACCCGCTCTTCGGCACGCTCGCCGACTTCGACCGGCTCCTGACCTCGGTGCACGAGCGCGGCATGAAGCTGGTGATGGACCTGGTCGTCAACCACACCAGCGACGAGCACGCCTGGTTCACCGCCTCCCGCGACGGCGGCCTGGGCGGCCCGAAGCGCGACTGGTACATCTGGCGGCCGGCCCGCGAGGGCATGGAGCCCGGCACCCCCGGCGCGGAGCCCAACAACTGGGGCTCGTTCTTCTCCGGCCCCGCGTGGACCTACGACGCCGCCAGCGGCGAGTACTACCTGCACCTGTTCTCCCGCAAGCAGCCCGACCTGAACTGGGAGAACCCCGAGGTCCGCCAGGCCGTGTACGCCATGATGCGCTGGTGGCTGGACCGGGGCGTGGACGGCTTCCGCATGGACGTCATCAACCTCATATCCAAAACGCCCGGCCTGCCCGACGGCACCGTCCACGAGGGCGCCCGGCTCGGCGACGGCAGCCCCCACTACATCTGCGGACCGCGCATCCACGAGTACATGGCCGAGATGCACCGCGAGGTCTTCGCCGGCCACCCCCGCAAGCTGCTGACCGTCGGGGAGATGCCCGGCGTCACCGTCGAGGACGCCCGCCTGTTCACCGACCCCGCCCGCCGCGAGGTCGACATGGTCTTCCAGTTCGAGCACGTCGGCCTCGACCACGGCCCCGGCGGCAAGTTCGACGTCCGGCCCCTGAAGCTGACCGACCTCAAAGCCAGCCTCGGACGCTGGCAGACCGGCCTGGGCCAGACCGGCTGGAACAGCCTGTACTGGAACAACCACGACCAGCCGCGCATCGTCTCCCGCTTCGGCGACGACAGCCCCGCCTGGCGCGACCGCTCCGCCAAGCTGCTGGCCACCGTCCTGCACCTGCACCGCGGCACCCCCTACATCTACCAGGGCGAAGAGCTGGCCCTGGCCAACTTCCCCTTCACCTCCATCGGCGACTTCCGGGACATCGAGTCCCTCAACCATTTCCAGGACCGAACGGCCGCCGGCGACACCGAAGAGGACATCCTCAAGGGGCTGCGCCACATCAGCCGCGACAACGCCCGCACTCCCATGCAGTGGGACGCCACCGAGCATGCCGGCTTCACTACCGGCACACCGTGGATCGCCGTCAACCCCGATCACGCGGACGTGAACGCGAAGGCTCAGCTCGCCGATCCGGAATCGGTCTTCCACTACTACCGGCGCCTGATCGCCCTGCGGCACACCGAACCCGCCCTCACCCACGGTGATTTCCACATGCTCCACCCCGACCACGAACAGCTCTACGCCTTCACCCGCCACGACGCGGACCGGGGCACCGAACTGCTCGTCCTGGCCAACTTCGGCGACACCGACCTCACCGTCGACCTGCCCGACGGCTGGGAGCACAGCGAGACCCTGATCGCCAACGTTCCCGCCACCACCTCGCTCACCACGCCGCACACCCTGCAGCCGTGGGAAGCCCGCGTCCACCGCCGCCGCACCAGCTGACACCTCCGCCCTTGTCGCAACGACGCACACCAAGGAAACAGCCATGAACAACCCGCGCACCCGCTCCGCCCTTCGCAGACGGCCGCTCCTCCTCGCGGTCGCCGCCCTGGCCCTGCTGGCACCGCTGACCGCCTGCGGCGGCTCCGACACCGCCGAGGGCGACGGCAAGACCCTCCGCCTGTGGCACTACGAGCAGGAGGACGGGGCCCTGAGCGAGGCATGGGACGCGGCCATCGCCGAATTCAAGAAGACCCACCCTGACGTCAAGGTCGTCTTCGAGCGCAAGACGTTCGAGCAGATCCAGCAGAACGCCGGCATGATCCTCAACTCCGACAAGGCGCCCGACGTCATGGAGTACAACAAGGGCAACGCCACCACCGGACAGCTCGCCAAGCAGGGCCTGCTCACCGACCTCACCCCACTCGTGAAGGAACACGGCTGGGACAGGAAGATCAGCGACAGCGCCTCCGTCACCGCCCGCTACAACGACAAGGGCGAGATGGGCGGCGAGAAGTGGTACGGCATACCCAACTACGGTGAGTTCGTCCTCACCTACTACAACGACGATCTGTTCAAGAAGTACCACGTCGACAAGCCCACCGACTTCGCGAGCTTCGAGGCCGCACTGGCGAAGTTCAAGGCCGCGGGCATCACCCCGCTCGCCAACGCCGGCAACGACCACCCCGCCAGCCACTGGCTCTACCTGCTCGCCCTGTCCAAGGCGAACAACACCTGGGTCGACAACTACCAGCGCTACCTGGGCAAGGTCGACTTCCACGGCCCCGAGATGACCTACGCCGTGGACAAGTACCAGGAGTGGCTCGACAAGGGTTACTTCGACAAGAAGGACGTCGGCCTCAAGGGCAGCGACATGGTCGAGCAGTTCGTCTCACAGAAGCGTCCCATCATGGTCGGCGGCAACTGGTGGTTCGGCAGCCTGACCACCGACATCAAGAACTTCCAGTGGTCCACCGCCCCCTACCCGGGCAGTGAGAAGACTCTCGGCTCCGGCGGCAACAACTGGGGCATCCCCACCAAGGCCAAGAACAAGAAGCTCGCCGCGGACTTCATCGACATCACCATGTCCGACAAGATCCAGAAGCTGATCGGTGAGGAGGGCAACGTCCCGCTCGCCGCCAAGCCGGCCGACATCACCAACCCCAAGTCCCGCCAGCTCACCGAAGCCTTCGCGCAGATTCAGGAGAACGACGGTCTGGCCTTCTACCCCGACTGGCCCGTTGCCGGCTACTACGACACCTGGGTCGCCGCCACGCAGAACCTCATGAACGGCGGCAAGGCCGACTCCGTCCTCGACGAGCTGGCGGCTCCCTACGAGAAGCACGTCGCGACCAGGCCCTGACGTTCCCGCCCCGGCCCACGCCCCATCGCGCCGCCGGCCGGAAACCACGCGTTCCGGGGACGGCTGCCCGGATCCGCCGCGGCAGCCGCCCCGTCCAACCAGGAGCAACAGTGAAAACCAAACGTCACCCGCGGTCCACGGGCTATGCCGTCTTCCTCGCGCCGGGCCTGCTGCTGAGTCTGCTCTTCCTCGTCGTCCCGCTGGTGATGACCTTCTACTACAGCCTGACGGCATGGCAGGGCATCGGCGACCCCGCCTTCACCGGCCTGGACAACTACACACGGCTCTTCCAGGACGCCGACTTCTGGGCCTCCTTCCGCAACATCGCCTTCGTCATCATCGGCATCGCCGTCGTACCCACCCTGCTCGGCCTGTTCCTGGCCGCGCTGCTGTTCGACTACATCGGCAAAAAGCACGGCGACGGCATCGTCGGCATCTTCCGCTCGGGCCTCTACCTGCCCCAGGTCATCCCCGTCGCCGTCACCGGCCTGATGTGGGGGTGGATCCTCGCCCCCGAAGGCGCCGTCAACAGCGTCCTCGACACCATCGGCCTCGGTTCCCTCGCCGAAAACTGGCTCGGCGACCCCGACCTCGCGCTGTGGGCCGTCCTCGGTGTCCTGGTCTGGATGCAGCTCGGCTACCCCCTCGTCCTCTTCATGTCCGGTCTGCAGCGCATCGACCCCGAGCTCTACGAGGCCGCCTCCCTCGACGGCGCCTCGTGGTGGCAGCGCTTCACCCGCATCACCGTGCCCATCCTGAGGCCCGAGGTCTACGTCGTCCTGGTCACCACCACCATCGCCGGCCTGAAGGTCTTCGCCCAGATCTTCGTCCTCACCGGCGGCGGCCCCGGCAACTCAACCCTCGTTCCGGCCTACTTCGCTTACCAGAACTTCTTCGAACGCGCCGACGTGGGCTACGGATCCGCGATCTCCAGCACGATCACCCTGCTCGTGCTGATCATCGCCGGAACGATGCTCAGCCGCCAGGCCCGCGAGGACGGATGACCATGACCACCGACACCACCACTCCCAGCGCGCCGCCCGTCCAGAAGACGGAGTCCCCCGGCCGTGCCGCCCCCCGACGAGACCGGAAGAAGGGAACGCCCGGCAAGCGCGGCGCAGGCTCCTACGCCGTCGTGGCCGCGGTCACCGTCTTCGTCCTGGCCTTCCTCGCGCCCTTTGCGATCATCCTGCTCAACTCCTTCAAGACCAGTGCCGACTACCGGACCAACGGGTCACTGTCCTGGCCCGAACACTGGAACTGGGACATCGTCGGCGACGTCTGGGAGCGCGTCGACTTCACCCAGAAACTCGTCAACAGCATCCAGATCAGTCTCGGCGTCGTCCTCATCGCCGTCGTCCTCGCCCTCTTCAACGCCTACGCCATCGGCATCGGCCGTGTCCGCTGGCGTACCGCCTTCCTGGTCTTCTTCCTCGGCGTCAACGTCCTGCCACAAGAGGGCCTCGTCTACCCCATCTACTACCTGTTCAAGGAGATGGGCCTGTACGACGGCAAACTCGGCTACACCATCCTCGTCGGCATCACCTACAGCGCCTTCGGCACCTACCTGCTCTCCTCCGTCTTCAGCAGCTTCCCCCGCGAACTCATCGAAGCCGCCTCCCTCGACGGCGCCGGCCGCTGGACCATCCTGTGGCGCATCATCTTGCCCATGAGCTGGCCCACCCTGTCGGTGATGTGCGTGTTCTTCTTCGTCTGGAGCTGGAACGAGTTCCTCTACCCCCTCGTCCTGCTGATCTCCAACGACAACCAGACCGTCCCCCTCGGCCTGTCCGTCATGCAGGGCCAGTACACCAGCGACCCCACCGCCCTCAGCGCCGCCGCCCTCCTCGGCGTCATCCCCATGGTCGTCTTCTTCCTCATCTTCCAGCGCTCCCTCACCCGCGGCGTCACCGCAGGAGCCGTCAAGTAGGCCGGCACGGCCACCAGCCACCCCGGATCCGGAACCATCAGCCGCCCCGCAACCGGATCCGGGGTACGGCCATCACATCGGGCGCACATCGCCGTTGCGGGAAAAAGACCTCAACCATCCTGATTCTCGCTGGTCAGAGGTACTTTTCGCTTACTCGACCGCCTGTCGGACAACCCGCTTCATGAAATCGCGAGGCTAAACGTCGGTGCTGATCCCAGCCATGATGCCGGTGGGGTCGGTGATGCGTGCGGCTAGCCGCTGCCAGCGAGTACGGGGACGTGCTTGTGGATGGTGGAGCGGGCCACGCCGAGTGGACGGACGAATCGCGGACACCGTCAATCGGGCGGAACGGGCGTTGGTCGCCGCTCCGGCCCCTTTGCCTCACAGTCATATCGGGAAGGTGAGTTCATGACCGGGTTCGATGTGCCCGTCGTCGGCAGATCGGGGGTCGACACCCTCGTCCGCGTGGGCGAGCTGGCCCTCCCCCCAGGTGAGTCCGTGGGCCTGCCGCCGATCCGGGACTACGTGCCCCGCACTGGGAACGGCGTGGCTCTGGGCCTGCACACGCTCGGCGCCAGGACGACGTTCCTCGGCTACCTGGGCGACGACGAGCAGGACCAGCTGATCTGCGACCGGTGCCACGAGGCGGGGCTGGTCTTCACCGGCCTGCCCGCCCCCGCGGGCACCCCCCGCAGCGTCAACCTCGGGCACCGTGGGGGACGGCGCTTCTCGTTCTACGACGAACACCACCCGGCCGACCTGCGGACGTCCGCTGACATCGCCGAGCCGCTCGTCCGCGACGTCCGGCGCATGCACCTCACCCGCGCCGACCACGTCAGGGCTCTCTTCCCAGTGGCGCGGACCGCGGACAGAACGGTCACCGCCAACCTCCACACCTGGGACCGCGAGCACCCCGGCGCGGCGCACTACGCCTACGGGGCTGGCCTCGTCTCCCTCGGCGGGGAGCTGATCCACGGCAGGGAGGCGGAGGTCACCGCCCGGATCGTCAACCGCGGCCGGGCCCGCGTCGTGCTCATGATGAACGGCGCCCGCGGCTGCGACGTTCGGCTGCGCGGGGACGACGCCCCGTGTCACCACCCAGCGACGTCCCCGAGCAGGCCGGTCGTGGACAGCGACGGTGCGGGGGACGCGTTCGTCTCCGGCTTCCTCGCCGCCTGGCTGCGGGACCAGCCGCTTACGCAGGCCATCTTCGCCTGGCTCGCCTCCGGGACGTTCGCGTGCGGCGCCCACGGCGCCCACGAAGAGCTGATCGACGCGCCCGGCGTGGCGCGGGAGAAGCGCCTGGCCGCCGCGTTCGCCGGGGACCCGCAGTGACGCCCGCGGCCGGCACCGGCATCGTGCTCCCGCCCGGCCTCGCAGGCTCCGAGCTGACAGCGTTCGCCCGCCGCGCCGACGACCTCGGCTTCGACGCACTGTGGGTGGTGGAGGACTGCTTCCTCAACGGCGGGATCGCGCAGGCCGCCACCGTGCTGGCCATCACCCGGCGGCTCACGGTTGGGCTCGGTCTGCTGCCCGCGGGCGCGCGGAACCCGGCGTTCGCCGCAATGGAGGTCGCAACGCTCGCCCGGTTTCACCCAGGCCGCCTGCACGTGGGCGTCGGCCACGGCATGCCGGACTGGATGCGGCAGGCCGGCTCCTGGCCAGCCAGCCCGCTCACGTTGCTGGAGGAGTACCTGTGCGCGCTGCGCGCCCTGCTCGCCGGGGAGCGCGTCACAACCGACGGCCGGTACGTCCGCCTCGACGGCGTGCGGCTGGCCGCCCCGCCGGAACGGCCGCCTGCCGTGCTGGCCGGGGTGCGGGGGCCCAGGTCGCTGCGGGTGGCCGGGCGGGCCGCCGACGGCGTCCTCCTGGCCGAGCCGGTGACGCCTGAGTACCTCGCCACGGCGCGGGAGCAGACCGCGGCCCCGGCCGGGCATCTGCTGGTTGCATACAACATCGCAGCCGTGGCCGACGACGGACACGCCGCCCTGGAAGCAGCCAGGCCCGCTCTGAAGTGGATCGGGGAACCGGCATGGCGCCCCCACCTCTCGCCGCTGCCGTTCGCGGACGAGCTCACCGCGCTACGAGCCGCGGCCGGCTCCCCCGAGGAGTTCGCAGCCCGGCTCCCCGACGCGTGGGTGGAGCGGCTCGCCGTCGCCGGCACCCCGCAGCGCGCCGGAGCGCACCTCGCGGCACTGCACAGCGCCGGCGCCACGCAGGTCGCTCTGAGCCCGGCCGGGCCCGATCCACTCGCCGCGCTGGACTCCCTGGCGCAGTTGCTCAAAGTTCCCCGCACATCCAGGTGAGCCCACTACCACAAGGTGCCGGGCACTCCCGGCATGCGGGCCGGGGACGCCAAGCGGCACCGTCGCCTCGGCAAACGCCTCCCAGGCGGGGTACGCCTGGAACAGGCACAGCAGATCGCCAACTACCGTGTCGTGCACGGACGACAACCCTTCTCAAGCTCGCTACGACGGAACAGACCGCTGGCTTCGCCGTCACGATCAGTCGGGATCTGCGCCGTTCCCGTCCACTACAGCCAAGCTCTCTCGTGCCAGTAATCAGGTACTGACCTGCAGGCCTCGACCTCCACCTTCTCCTACCTCGAGGACTTCATTGTGTTGTCGGTCGCACGTGAACAGCTGTCGGACTGGTGCCGGCACAATCTCGGCTCGCCCGTCAGCGAGTACCTCTTCGAGCATGTGCATCTGTCGGTGGCCGCCGGTGTCCGGCTGGCTGACGGCAGACAGGTCGTCGTAAAGGTTCTCGTCGAGCGGGTTCGTGTCTGTGGTGATGCGGTCCAGTGCGGTGCGGGCGGTGGTCAGCAGGTCGGCTCCGGTGCCGGGGGCGTCCTGTCGGGGGGTGGGTGCGGGCTGCTGGCGCTGGTAGGTGATCTGTCCGTTGAGGGCCTGGGCGGTGCGGTCGAGGGTGCCGAAGGTCTCGATGAGGCGGCGTTCGGTCTGGGCGGCCGCGACCGGGACGAGGGTTGCGGGCAAGGTCGGGGGTGGTTCGGTGGGGAAGGCGAGGCGACCGAGCGCGTCGTGCAGCGTGTGCAGGTGTCCGGTGCGTGCGGTCACGTAGGCGATGCGGTCGATGGGCGAAGTGATGGTGGTGAACCCTGCCGGGCCGATCGCAAGATGGGTGGCGTGACCGTCGAGCGCGGCGATGTCCAGGACGTCGTCCACGGACAGGGCACAGATGTCGCCGGACCACCTGTGGCCGGCGTCGTCGCTGGTGTGGTGGTTGCCGACGACGAACGTGGCGTGAGCTGCCTGGTGGGCGGCGGCGGCCCGGGCGGTGGTGAAAGACCAGGGTCAGGGGGCGGCCGTCCGGGATGGTGGCCTCGGCGACCGTCTGGCCGGGGCAGTAGCCGTTGAAGTGGTCCGGAGCGGCGTTCAGGTAGGCGGTGACGAGGTAGCAGCGCTCCGGGCCGGGCGCCGGGTTCCATCGAGGGCGGATCCCTAGCAGACCTCGTGGAACCGGGACCAATGGGTTGAGCGCGGCCCATCCCTTGCCATAGATTTTAAGTATGTTATGGGGGACGGATCCGCAGGCGGCAAACGCAATGGACCAGCGGATCGCCCTGGCCCACGAGTGGGACGAATTAGTGGCCCGTGTACGCCGGTTAGGACCGCAATTCGCCTCCTTCCTGGCATCGCCGCGCACACAGGACCTCGCCTCGGCGGTCGGTGACGGTACCGGTGTGCTGATCAACGTGGCCAGGGAAAGTCACGCTCTCTTGGTGACGGCGTCCGGAGTGACGGCCGTGCCTCTGCCCGGTCTGTCCGGCGAGGAGATCCTCGACCGCACTATGAGGCACCTGACGGGACTCCACCGGACAGACATGGCCGCTCAGCGGGTGCACCACACCCAGCAGCGGGTGCGGGTGCGCAGGGTGCCCGCCACCTACCAGGCTCACCACGCCGCGAAGATCGAGATGGGCGAGGCCCAGGCCGAGTTGGACGGGACCCTCGTACCGCAGCTCGCCTGGCTCTGGGACACCGTCGCTGAGCCGGTTCTCCGGGCGATGAACGCTTCCACGACAGTCGGCGCCGCGGCCAGACACAGGGTCTGGTGGTGTCCGACCGGACTGCTGTCCTTCCTCCCACTCCACGCGGCCGGGCACCATGATGGGAGCGGGCGTACGGTCCTGGATCGCACCGTCTCCTCCTACGTTCCGACTCTCCGGGCGCTGGCCCGGGCCACCCGTTCGCCGGAACCGGAGCCGGTGGAGACCGACAAGCTGCTGGTGGTGGCCGTTCAGGAGGCGGACGGCATGTCTTCCCTTCCACAGGTTGAGGAGGAACTTCAGTCGTTGGAAAACGCGTTCGGGTCCGACCGGCTGACCGTACTGGAAGGCCCGGATGCCACTCGGGAAGCGGTCCTCGGCCAACTGCCGAAGCACCGCTGGGCACACTTCAGTTGCCATGGCCGGCAGGACCCGCTCGCCCCCTCCAACGGGGGACTTCTCCTCACCGACGGGATCTTGGGCATCAGGGAACTCGGCGGCCGTTCCTACAGTGGTGACTTCGCTTTCCTGTCCGCCTGTATGACGGCTTCCGGTGGACTTCTGCTCAGTGACGAGGCCATCACCATTGGGGCCGCGCTGCACTACTCCGGCTTCCGGCGTGTGGTGGCCACCCTGTGGTCGATTGATGCGGACATGGCCACCCGGCTCACGCGTGACGTGTTCGGAGCGCTGACACGGAGCGGACTGTTCCGCCCGCAGGATTCCGCGACCGCCGTCACGGAGGCTGTGATCGGACTGAGGAACGTGAACCCCGAACGCCCCAGCCGGTGGGCGGCGTTCACCCACATCGGCCCCTGACCCCCCCGACGTCACATCACAGGAGGGCTTTGATGTCACTCGTACCGTACGAAGAGATCCACCAGGACGAGTACGCGGAGGAAGCGGCACAGCGATTCACCTTCGCCCAGCTCAAAAGCGGCACTGCCGAACTTCACGGCCCGTGCCCGCGTTGCGGTCACACCATCCGGGTTCCCGTGGTCGACGGGGTCTACAAGAGCTTTTGGCCGCGCCGCCGGAGCAGCGTCGGGCCGGCTCCGCGCCCTAGAAACGTCCGCGAGGAAGACGTCATCTGCACCTGCGAGGAGGAGCATCCCGGGCGGCAGGAAGGCCAGTTCGGTTGTGGCGCCTACTGGTCCTTGGAAATCACCACGTCATGAACGTGCCCATTCGTCCAGGCCGCCCCATGGACGCGTCCGACGCAGCCCGTGCTCGGGAGCACCATCAAGCCCTGCGGGCGGAACTCCCCCTTGTGCGCGAGGCCGCCCACTCCTGGCGGATCGGTCTCGGCGGCCTGCTCCTCGCGCTTGTCGGCTTCAGCCTGATCCGGGGCCCCAGTGAGGTCGACAAGGTGGAGTCGCCCTGGAACGTCGTCATCGGCTGCCTGCTGCTCGTCTCCCTGGCCACCGGCGCACACGGCGCCTACCGCCTGCTGAGCGCCCACAACGGCAGGCCCCGGACCCGTCCGATCGACCGCCGAATCTCCGCGTCCACCCAAAATCACCTGCTGGCATTGACGGCCGTGAAGGACCTGCGTCACGGGATCACCGCGACGTTTCTCTGCACGGTGTTCCTCGTCGCCGCCGTGGGCACCACCTGGTACGGGCCGGAGAAGGCGAGGCCGAAGCTGCTGGTGCGCACCACGACAGGCGCTGTGCTGTGCGGTGACGGGGCGACCGGTGACGGGACTCGCCTCACTCTGAAGACAAAGCCGGGGCGGGTCGGTATCCCCCTCTCAGATGTCCTGGTCGTCGAGACGGTGGAGAAATGCCCGTGAAGCCGCGCTCCGGTGACCAAGACGACGCGGACGCGCACGAGGAGAGGTTCTCCTTCGTGGAGAACCCGGACAAGGCCCGACTGTCGGACCTCGACACCGCGATCGAGAATAACGAGGCACACCTCGCCGCCCACCCCGACTGCCCCCATCGATGGCTCTACCAGGCCGAGACAGGCAACCTCCGCGCCGCCCGCGGCAAGCGGACGGAGAGCCGGAGTGACCTGGTCAGGGCCGTGGAGCTGTTGAGGGCGGCGGCAGCCGACCCGCGGACTGCGCCCGATGTCCGTGGCAACTTCCTCTTCAACCTCGGCAACCTGCTCACCAACGGAGAGCTCGCCGAGTCGTTCGGCAACCTGAGCGAGGGAGTCGGCGCCTACCGGCAGGCACTCGAACTGCTGACCGGCGAGGAGCGCCTCGCCTGTGCATCCAACATGCTGCCGGAACTGCTGGCCGTCGCCGACCGCTCGGGTCGTCCCGAGCCGCGCGAGGAGGCCCGGGGCCTCGCCCTCCGCTTTCTGGACGAGGCCGCCACCCACCCTATTGCGGAGATCAGCGTCTGGAACACGCTGATCAAATGCCTCCGCTCACAGGCGGTCACAACGGGCTTGCATTTCTCCGTGATCGCCAAGGCGGAGGCACTTGCCCACCAGCCCGCGTCCGACAGCGTCCGCGGGCTGCGGTACCACCGGCTGGGGCAACTGCTGAACGACGCCTGGGATCAAAACCGGGAGCGACGCTTGTTGACGCAGTCGATCGAGGCGTACCGACAGGCTGCCGCGCTGCGCCCCACCGAGGGCACGTCGGTGGCCAACCTGGCACTCGCCCTCAGGGAGGCCGGCACGCTCGACGGGGATCCGGAACTCCTCGAGGAGGCCGTTGCCTTCGGTCTTACAGCTCTAGAACTCACTCCCGAGGAATCTGACGATCATGTGTCGATGCGTGGTGATCTAGCCACCAGCCTCTTCCACCTGAGTGATTTCCGGGACCAAGAGGACAACCTCCGTGCCGCTCTGGATCAGACCACTGAGGTCATCGAGTACGGGAGGCGCACAGGGAACTTCAAACTGCTGCGGACCTTCCTCCCGAATCTGGCGATGGTGCGGCTGCGGCTGGGGATGGTGACCGACGACCAGGGCCTGAAGACCGAGGCCCTTGACGCGTACCGTGAAGCGCTGGCGCTTCCTCTGTCGTCGCGAGCTCGCGCCATGTTACTCGTCAATTATGGTTCTGTTCTTGCCCAGTTGGCCGAGCTTGACGACCGTCCGGCCGTCAAGCTCCGTCAGACCAACCAGGCCATGGCCGAAGCTCTTTCCCTGCTGCCGGACGACGAACCGCAGCTGGGCGAGTTCCTGCACGCCTACGCGATCAACGTGCTCGCGCTGACGAGGCACGACGACACGGCGACAGCCCGCGACACGGCCCTCGCCGCATGGGAACGCATCCTTGCCCGAGCCACGTCGTGCTCCTTTCCCGAACCGGCCTACCTCTGTCGGGAACTTCTAGCGATCAACTACTGGTATCGCTACGACCACGGGACGGATGTGGGAGACCTCGCACGAGCCATCGATCACGGTGAACAGGTACTGCGCGGCCCACGGAAGGGCTTTGAAGCCGACCTGCTGCTGCTCACCGCCCACGCGGTCACCGAGGCCTACCGTCTGCGCGCATTGGTCAGCCACGATCCCGCCGACTTCGAGCACGCCATCTCATCGGCGGTTGAGGCACTGGAGCGTCCGGACGTTCCCCCGCGCAAGCGTCAGAGCTTCCTGACCGTCCTGTCCGCCATCCATAACGACCGCTTCAACGTCTTCAGTTGGTCCTCCGATCTCGACGAGGCGCTGAATTACGCCCAGCAGGCGGTCGCCGTTCCCGTCCCAACGAGACCGGAGTCGGCCGCCCTTCAACAGTTGGCAGCCTGCCTCAGCCAGAAGTACCAGCAGAGCGGCGTGGTGGAGCACTTGGATCGGGCACTGAAGATCTGGCGTGCGGCTTGGTCGTCCATCCGCATGAGGCTTGGTGAGGAGGGCGGCGATCCGCCCGCCGGCTACGACGACTCCGATCTTTCCACCTTCTACAACCTGGCGATCGCACTCGCCCAGCGCTACGACCGCCACAAGATTCCCTCGGATCTCGACGAGGCGCTAGACACGATGGCGATCGTTCTCCGCCACACGCGCGAGAACCACCCGCTGTGGCCGGACCGGTTGGCCGCCGCGGCGAACATGCTCCTCAGCCGCTGCTTACGCGACGACTCGCCCGGCGACCTCAACCAGGCCCTGTCCTACGCGGAACAGGCCGTGACCAGCGCCAATCCAGGATCACACTCTCACTTCAACGCTGTCGCCACCTTGCTCACCATCCATGCCGACGGCTGGAAGGGCCATGGTGGCGGCGTCTCTGGAGACGACGGCGACACCGGGCTCGACGCCGGGGAGCCCGGCAACGAGCTCCCCGGTGATCACACCGAGTCACTCGACCGGGCCATCGAGTTCGGTGTCCGACAAGCCGAGTCCGAGGAGCTTCCCCTCAGAAGCTGGATCCCCCTGGCGCACAACACCGCCGTGACGCTCTATAGGCGGTGGCGTGCCTCAGGAGACCACAAGGATCTGGACCGCTCCATCTCCCTCCTCCGGCAGGTGCTCCACCGGGCAGGACTCGAACGCCACCCTCTGTCGGCCCTGCTGTTGGGAGAGACGCTGCTCCACCACTCACTGACCGACGACGCGTCGTGCCCCCTCGACTCGTCGATTTCCGCCCCGGAGGCGCGGCGGGAGGCCGCTGCCGCCTTCCGTTCCCTGGCCACCTGTGCCTCCGCCTCCTCGGGCGTGCGTTTCCAGGCCGCCCGCAGATGGGTCACGGTCACCGGCCGCCCGGACGAGGAGACCCTGGCCGCCTGCCGGCAGTTGATGGAGTTGCTGCCGTTGGTCGCCTGGGTGGGAGCCCCCCGCACCGTTCGGGAGGCGGTCCTCGAGGACGAGTCGGTCCTAGCGCCCATGGCGGCCCAGGCCGCCCTGGAGGCGGGCCGGCCTGCCGACGCGGTGGAGTTCCTGGAACTGGGGAGAAATGTCCTCTGGTCCCAGAGCCTCGATCTGCGCACCGACCTCGCCGAGATCGAGGAGGCGGACCCGGGGCTCGCCGCCCGGCTCGACGCGGTCCGCCAGGCTCTGGACTCCTCCACGGCGGACGGTGAGACGGCGCACCTTCCGCCAGTGGCCGCACCTTCAGGGCTGGTTCCCTCAGATCCCGTCGACCCCGACTGGAGCGCGGTTATCCGGCAGGCGCAACAGATCTCGGCGAGTGGCGACCAGGACAGCCTGTACGACCTCCTCGGGCCGCTGACCAGCGCCGACGATCCCCGTGTCGCCGGTTACGCGGAGTTCGGCCGGGGCCTCGCCCTCATCGACCGCGGGGAACCGGAAGCCGCCCGTGAGGCACTCGTCCGTGCCGCCGAACACGACAGCCCCTTCGCCGCTACTGCGGCGAACACGCTGGGCGACCTGCTGATGGCGTCCCACGACTACGCGGGCGCCCGGGCCGCCTACGAACGGGCCCGCGACTTGAACGGCCAGGAGGAATCCGCGGCCGCGGCGCTGGGGCGGCTCGACGAGCTCGAAGCCGCGGAGACCCAGCTCGCCCCCGGACCGGCACGCCTCTTGGTTCTCGGTGACGTCCCGAAGCTCCTCGCCATGGCAGGTCACCTGTTGCAGGAAAGGAAGTTCTCCGAGTGCCGCCTCTTTCTGGAACGTGCCTTCCCGCGCATCCCCTCCGAGGACCAACCCGCGACGGCCCCGTTCCTGGCCCTGGTCCGCCAGCGGACCAGTGACGTCCCGGGGGCCCGCAGCGCCTGGGAACTCGCTCTCACCGCCGAGGACCCCGAGGCCGCCGCGCACGCCGCCCTGCGTCTCGGTGACCTCCTGATCTGCGAATACACGCTCGACGAGGCGCGCTCCGCCTATGCCCGCGCCCTGGGCTTCACTGGCACGGCCGACGAGGCCCGCGCTCGCCTCGCGGCCTTTACCATCCGCTCCTCCGCCGAGCCTTCCGGCTCCCAGGACGCCCCTCTGACGTTCGACTACGGGTACTGGCTGGCCCACCGCCGCCCCATGGAGGAGGCCCTTACCGTCCTGAACCAAGCCATCGAGGCAGGGTGCACCGATCCTCGCGCCCACTACTACCTCTACGACGTCACCAGACTTAGGGGGGAGCCCGAGCCTCAGTGGAGGAGGGACCGTCTCCACCGAGTGCTTGCCCTGTCCTCCGACACCAGTACGCCCTTGGCCCTCATCGCCAGGGCTCACCTGCGCGACCTCCGCGGAGATCAGGAGGGCACCGTCAGCATCCTCGACGAGGCCTACAGCGCCGCCGCCGCTCAGGGCGACGCGGAACTCGCCACCATCGCCGCCCTGACACAGGCCACGCACCACCGTGATCACGAACATTTCGACGACGCCCACGACGCCTACCAGCGGGGGATCCGCGCCGGTCACCCCCAGCTCTCCCTCGCCGCCGCCTTTGACCTGGCGGTCATGCTCGGTGAGATCGGCCGTGAGGAGGAGGCCCGCAGCATGTTCCGCCACCTCATGACCAGCGGGCACCCGGTCCAGGGCGGCTTGGCAGCCATGAACCTCGGCATGCGTCTGGGCAGAGCCGATGACATCGAGGGCGCAGTCGAGGTCTTCAAGTGGGCCGCCAACGGAGCTTGGGAGGAGTCAGCGGCCGACGCCAGGGACATCCTGGCGAAACTCTCCGCCGACTTCACCGACGTGCCAGCGGGCCGGAACCGCTGGCCGTTGTATTCGCGTTTCTCGCGTAGATGGGCACTGGTGCTCAGCGCCGCGCGGCGGAGATATAGAGCAGCGACAGTCCGGCGGGTACGAAAACCAGGCCGAAGGTGAGAGTGACGGAGTCGAGGACGTCTGTGGTGTGGGTGCGGACGGTGAACGGCCGAGAGGCGAAGACGCCGTACTTGACGACGGTGATGCGGGAGTCTGCGGCGGCGGCCTTGAGGCCCTGCAGCGTGGCGGTGGGGAAGCGGCCGACGACGCGGTCTCCGGGGCACAGGCGCGCGGCGCGGTCGATGCGTACGATGGTGGGGTCGATGCCTGAGGCGATCGGCTGCGGCTGGTCGCTGACGATGACGGGGCAGAAAGTAACGGCGTGGGTTGCCATAGGGGGGTCCTTTGTGGCAGTTACGGCGGAGGCCAGATTCCGGGCGGTACATGGGTGCGTTCATGCCGGGTGCCGGGCCTCACCAAGAGAGCGGGGAGCTGATCCGGCGGCCGGCGGCTCGACCGCACCCGGGATGCGGGAGCGCCCCTCCCGGCCAGTCCCCCCGGCACAGCACCAAGCCGCGCAAGCCTCGACCGAGCCCCTGCTGCGGGGGGGCGGCCGTGCCCGCGTCAGCGCTGTGCGCAGGCCGCGCTCCTGCCCCGGCCGGCTAGGGCCTGTTGCGAAAGTGCTGGTCGCAGCCATTCGTTGATGGCTGCGACCAGCACTTTCGCAACAGGCCCTAGACCTCTAACCTCCGCACTCGTCACCCCGATCCACCAAGCATCGGTATTGGTGAATCGGGAGGAGCACCTCCAGTTCGCTTGATCATTCTGCGCTGCCCACCGGATGTGGGGAGTGGTGGAAGTGAATCAGTACGGGCGGATCGCTCAGCGGCACTGGCAGGAGCACCGGCCGGGGAGCACTGCACCTGCTCGCCTCCTGGGCCGCGACACGGGAAGCCCTCGCCGGGCGTCCGGGCGAACGCTGAGCCCCCTCCGTCAACGCCTCGCCCCGGTGATCGCCGGGGTCGCACGGCTCGCCGGCCGCAGCGACCGGCCGGCTCAGGCCGGGCAGGCCGGTTCCGTCCCCGGAGCGGACGGATCGGTGGTGGGCGACCCGCCGGGGTCCGGGGACGGGCTCGCCGAGTCGGAGGGGCAGTCCTCCGGGGTGGAGGGTCCGGCGGTCGGCGTGGGCGGGTCGGTGGGGGTCGGTGTGGGCGAGGGGTCCGGTGACGTGGAGCCGGACGGGGAGGGAACCGGTGACGGGGAGGGGACGGGGCCCGTCGTGGACGGGGACGGCCGGGGCGACGGCGAGGCCGGCACCGGGTCCGAGGGGGACGGGGCGGGTGTGCTCGGATCTGGGCCGATGACGATGCCGCCGCCCTGACCGCCGCCCTGGTCTGCCGGTTTCGTCGCGGGGGTGTCGCCGCCCGCTCCGGGCGACCGGGGGATGACGCCCTTGCCGTCGGGCACGGTGTGCACGCCGCTGCGGTAGAAGTCCAGCCAGTGCCGGACCAGCTCGAGGTAGGAGCGCGAGTGGTTGTAGCTGAGGATCGCCCGGTCGAGGTCAGCGGCCCGGCGCAGGTCACGGTCCCCGGCGCACAGGTAGTGCCCGGCCGCGAGGGCCGCGTCGAAGACGTTGTTGGGGTCGCTGCGGCCGTCGCCGTTGCCGTCCGCGCCCCACCGCGCCCACGTCGACGGCAGGAACTGCATCGGCCCCACCGCCCGGTCGTACACGGTGTCGCCGTCGTGGACGCCGCCGTCGCTGTCCAGGATCAGGGCGAAGTTCCGGCCGTCGAGCGCCGGTCCCGTGATCCGGCCGAGCGTGGTGCCGTACCGGTCGACCGCACCGCCGCGCGCCTGTCCGGACTCCACCTTGCCGATGGCGGCGAGCAGTTGCCAGGGCAGCGCGCACCCCGGGTCCGTGCGGCCGACGGACGTCTCCGCGGCGCGGTAGGCGCGCAGCACGGTGCCCGGGATGCCGGACTCGGCCCGGGCCCGGACGACCTGCCCGGCGCGGGGCGGGACGTCGGGGCTGACCAGCGGCGGGAGTTCGGTGTGGTACGAGCCGTCGTCGGGCGGGGCGAGTTCGGCGTACGGGGGGTCCGGCGCCGGGGCCGGGGCCGGGCGGTCGTCGGCGGCCGGCCGGGCGTCCTGCCTGTGCGGGAGTCCGGGCCCCTGGGAGGCGGTGAGCGCCGCCACCGCGGTCACGGCGATGGCGGTGGCGCGCAGACCCTGCCGGGTCCGGACGGGCACACGACGGGCGCGGCGTTGGGGCATGGTCTGTCACTCCCTGGTGGTGAGACTCGTACGGGTTCAGCGGCCGAAGGTGTCGATGCCCGAGACGAGCCAACGGCCGTCGTGCCGCTCGACGTCGACGGCGAACATCGCCCCGGCGTAGGCGCCCTCGTCCTCGGCCTTCTTGTCGCCGGAGGTGCTGACGCTGCTCTGGTCGGCGTAGACCAGGACGCGGGCCAGGTCGCCGTCGACGCGCTCGACCGCGCTGTCGGTGACCGTGGTGGTGATCACCGCCTTCTGGTGGTCGGCCTGCTTGCGGATGTCGCCGAACAGGTCCCGGTGCTGGGCGACCGCGCGTCCCGTCAGCCATTGCCCGGCGGCCTTGTCGAAGGCGTCGGGGTGGGCGTGGTCGTACGAGAAGAGCGCGGCGACGGCCTTGGTGGACTGACCCTTGATCTCGCTGGTGCGGGCGGTGTCGGCGAGGGCGGTGTTGCGTGCCGCCGGGGTGTCGCGGAGGGCCTCCGCGCGGGCGTGCGCCCAGCCGGCGAAGCCGCCGAGGACCAGCGTCAGCAGGAAGAGGGCCACGAGGGTGCGGCGGGCCCCGGACGGGCGCGGGGTCGCGCCGTCCGGCCGGTCCGCGTCCTCGCCTTCCGGGGGCGGGCCGTTCCGGGCGACCGCCCGTTCGCCGGGGGGCGCGGTCCGGGTGCGGGCCGGCCGCGGCCGGCCGCGCGGTTCCCCGCGTCCCTGGCCGGCGTCCGTGTCGGCCGGGGGACGGAGGGCCACGCGGGCCTGGCGGCGGCGTGCGTTGTTCAGGTGGTGGCGGGTCGTCGGCATGGTGTGTCGTCCTCTCCTGCGGCCGGTCAGCCGGCCGGTGTGCCGCCGACCGGGGCCTGGCCCAGGGCGCTGAGCTTCCAGTGGCCGTCGGTGCGGGTCAGTTCGCCGAGCATGCGGCTGTCCTTGTCGGTGCTCGCGTCGCCGGGCGCCTTCACCGTCACCCGCAGGGCCACCAGCACCCGGGCGCGGCCGGCCCGGTCGTCGAGTTCGGTGAGCGCGCCGGAGAGCACCTTGGCCGTGGTCACGGTCCTGGCGATCTTCACCTGGGTGGCGAACTCGTCCCGTCCGGAGACCAGTTGCTCGTGCAGCTCGCCGGTGGTGGAGGACTCCCAGAGGTCCAGGCCGCGGTCGATGCTGCGGTGGTCGAGCGTGTTGAGGTTCTGGACGGCCTGTTCGCCGGCGGCGAGGGCCGCGTCGCGCTGTTCGGCGTAGCCCACGGAGTCGTCGTGGGCCGCGTCGTACCAGTCCCAGCCCGCCCAGGCGGCGAAGCCGCCCGCCGACAGGGCGAGGGCGAGGGCCGTGGCCGTCAGTGCGCGGACCCGGGCCGGTCCGCTGGTCCCGCGTTTCATGGTGTCCGCCTCTCCCCCGCGCCCGCTCAGCGGGTCTTGATGTCGACGATCCGCCACTGGTCCTTCTCCCATCGCGCGGTCACCGTGAGCTGGGCCGCGGCGGAGGTGGTGCCGCCCTTGCCGCGGTGCGAGATCTGGTCGAGGAAGACCAGCAACCGTGCGTTGTCGCCGTCGAGTTCGATCACTCCGGTGCGCACGGCCTGGGTGCTCAGGGTGACGCGCTGTTCGGCGAGGTCCGCGCGGATCCGGCCCATGAGTTCCGTGTACTGGCGTTCCGCCCGCCCCGCGAGGACGGACCGCGCCGCCCGCTCGGTGGATTCCAGGCCGTCCGGCGTGTACGAGAAGATCCGTGCGAGGGCGTTGCCGACGTCACCGGCGACGCGGGTGGTGGCCTCGGCGTCGGTCAGCGCGTGGTTCCCGGCGGACGGGGTCGACCTCAGCTGGTGGGCGCCGTAGAAGAAGAGGCTGCCGGCGAGGACGAGCAGCGCGGCGCCCGCCGCGGGGACGAGGCGCCTGACGAGGGCACGCGGGCGCCGGCCTCCGTGGGCCTGCGACAGTTCCTCCCGCGTGGTCTCCCCGCCCGGCCCGGCGTCCGCGTCGGCGTCGGTGCCGGCGTCCGCGTCGGTGCCGGACTCCGCGTCCGCGCTCCCGGACTCCACGTCCACGCTGTCGTGCTCCGCGGCCGCGCCCGGGGCGTCGACGTTCCCGTCGGCGGCCGTCGCGCTCTCCGTCCCGTCGCCCGGGCCGGTGGTGTGCCGGGACCGTCCGAGGTGCAGCAGCCGTGTCATCGGCTCTCGTCCTCCTCCGCCGTCCGCGCGAGCGGTACCGCGCTCAGTGCCTTGACCTTCCACTCCCCCGCGTCCGTGCGGGCCAGGACCGCCTCGAGGCGCTTGCGGTCGGTGGTCGGCGACTTCGATCCGGCGGGCGTGACGTCGACGCGTACGGTGGCGACGAGCTTGGCGGTGCCCGCGCGCGTGTCGAGGGCGGTGAGCGCGGCCTCCGTGACCGTGCCCCGTGCCGAAGCGCCCTGTTCGGGAGTGGTGCCGCCCAGTTCGTCCCGCAGCGGCCCGGTCGAGGCGGCACGCCATTCCTCGATGCCCGCCCGCGCCCGTTCCCGGGTCGAGGCGTCGAGGGTGTTGAGGACGGCGAGTCGCTCGCGCCCGTCGGCCAGCGCCTCGTCGCGTTCACGGGCGTAGGCGAGCGAGTCGTCGCCCCGTGCCTGGGCGTACGTCCACGCCCCGGTGCCGCAGAACGCCAGCGCCAGCGCCAGTCCCGCCCCGGTGAGGACGCGCGCGCGGCTCATCGGCCCGTCTCCGGGTCCGCGCCGAGCAGTCCCGGCAGGCCGTTCACCGCGGTGCCGCCCGTGTCCGGCAGGGCCAGCGCGCCCGGCAGGGGGGCGGCGGACTTCGACGGGGCCGGCCCGGCGGCGCCCGTGCTGCCCGAGGGCAGGGAGCCGGGCCTGGCCGGGTCGGGCACCGCGCCGCCCCGGGGCGCGTGGGCGGACCCCCGTACGTTGACGCCGCTCGCGGCCGGTGCCGTGCAGGAGGCGCCGGTGTTGAGGGCGGGGGCGGTACCGAGGTCCAGGCCGGTGCGGTACCGGGTGCCGCCGTAGCCGTCGGTGCAGGGCAGGGGCTGGAAGAAGGTGACGGCCAGGCCGAGTTTCATCGTTCCACCGTCGACGGCGGTGGCACCGGCCGAGACGGCCGCCGGGTACCTCACGAGCAGTTCCTCGATGCCGCGCTGCCGGGTGACGGCGACCTCGGAGGTGGTGAGCAGGTTGGCGAGGACCACGCCCAGGCTGGGGTCGAGGTCTCTCAGCAGCCCGCTGACCTGGGTGGCGGCGTCCGGCGTGACGGCGAGGAGCCGACGCAGGTCGGCGTCGGAGCCCTTGAGGGAGCGGGCGAGTTCCGTGGCGCCGTCGGCGAAGCCGCGGATGGCCTCCCCCTCCTCGGCCTGGGTGCGCAGCACGGTCTCTCCGTCGGTGAGCAGGCGGGTGGTGGAGGGCAGGTTGCGGTCGGCGGCCTCGATGAAGGCGCTGCCGTTGTCCAGCAGCGCCTCGAGGTCGTCGCCGTGCCCCTCGAAGGCCTTGCCGAACTCGTCGACGACCGTGCGCAGGTCCTGCAGCGGCACGGACCGGGTGAGGTTGTCGACGCTGGTGAGGACGTCGGTGACGGGCGCGGGCACTTCGGTGTCGGGCTCTTCGATCCGGGCGCCCTCGGCGAGGTAGGGACCGTCGTCGCTCTCGGGCCGCAGATCGATGTACTGCTCGCCGACCGCGGAGAGTCCGGCCACCACGGCTCGCGTGTCGGCGGGGATGCGGGGGGCGGACTTCTTGATGCGCAGCTCCGCCACGACTCCGTCCGTGGTGAGCCCGATCGGGCCGACCCGGCCCACCGACACGCCCCGGTAGGTGACGTCGGAGTGGGTGAACAGACCTCCGGTGCGTGGGAGTTCCACCTTCACGGTGTAGTAGTCGGCGATGCCGACGTACCGGCCGAGGTCGGCGTATCGGATGCCGAGGAAGGCGAGGACGAGTACGGCGATGACGAGGAATGCGAGGTTCTTCAGGCGTACGGCGAGGGTGATCATCCCTGCGTGCCTCCGTCCCCGGGGTTGCCGGTGGGTGCCGATACCGAGGGCAGGGGCAGCGGTGCCGACGGGGAGGGCGCGGCGCCGGTGCCGCCCGGCCGGATGCCCGCCCGCTTCCCGGGTGCGACGCCCCGCTCGCTCTGCGCCGTGGCGGTGGGCGAGGGGGTGGTGCTCTGGGGCACCAGGGGCGGGATGACCCGGGTGCCGGGGGTGGCGGTCATGTTCAGGTACACGTTGAGGTAGTCGCCCTTGACGCCGTTGAGCACCTCGTCGGTGAACGGGTAGGTGAGCAGGACCTGGAGGGAGTCGGGCAGGTCGGTCCCCGCGTCGGCGAGGGCCTTGAGGGTGGGGGCGATGGCCTTGAGGTCGGCGACCATGTCGTCCTTGCTCGCTTCGACGGTGGAGACGGCGACCCCGGACAGCGTGTCCAGGGAGCGCAGCATGGTCAGCAGTGAGCCGCGCTGTTCGTGCAGGGTCTTCAGGCCGGGCGAGAGGTCGGTCAGGACGGTGCGGACGTCGTCCTTGCGGCCGGCGAGGGTCGCGGCGAGCCGGTTGACGCCGTCGAGGGCGTCGGTGATGTCGCCGCGGTGGTCGTCGAGGTTCGTCACGAGTTCCTCGACCCGTGTCAGCATGGAGCGGACCTCGGGTTCGCGTCCGCCGAGGGCCTTGTTGAGTTCCTGGGTGATGGTCTTGAGCTGGTTGACGCCGCCGCCGTTGAGCAGCAGGGACAGGGCGCCGAACACCTCCTCGACCTCGGTGTTGCGGCCGGTGCGGGCAAGCGGGATGACACCGCCGTCACCGAGCCGTTCCGTGCCGGCGGACTCGGCGGGCGCGACGAGCTGGACGTACTTCTCGCCGAGCAGGCCGGACTGCTCCAGGCGGGCGCCGGCGTCACGGGGCAGCCGGACGTCTCCGTTGATCTTCATGGTGACACGGGCGGACCACGCGTCGCCGTCCAGGCGGATGTCGGTGACCCGGCCGACGGCGACGTCGTTCACCTTGACCGCGGCCTGCGGCACCAGGCTGAGGGCGTCGTCCAGTTCGGCGGTCACGGTGTAGGGGTGGGAGCCGAGGTCGGCGCCGCCCGGCAGGGGCAGGTCCTCGATGCCGTCGAAGCGCGGGGCGGTGACGGAGAACGCGCCGAGGGCCAGCGCGAAGCCGAGGCCGAGGGCGAGGAGTCCGCCGATCCCGACGCCGGTGACGGCGCCGGTGGCGAGCACCCGCCGTCGTACCGTGCCGTGCGGGACCTCGACGCGGGGGGCCTCGGCGGTCTCCACCTGGTCCGGGGCCGTGGCGTCCACCGGGTCGGACGCCCTTCCCCGGCGTCGTACGACGCGCTTCACCGTTCCCCCTTCCCCGGGGCCGAGGCCGACGACGCGAAGCCGCCGGTCGCCGGCAGGGGCAGCAGCGGGCCGCCCGTGCTGATCTCGTTGAGGTTCGCGCGGCCGTCGATCATGCCGGTGCCGGGGTCGTAGGCGCCGACGAGGTTGTCCGCGGCGAGCGGTGCGACGTCCAGGGCCTCGGCCAGCGAGGTGCGCTGGCGGACGAGGGTCTGGGTGATCGGGACGAGCCGTTCGACGTTCTTCTTCAATTCGCCCCGGTTGTCCTTGATGAAGGTCTTCACCTGGCCGAGCGCGGTGCCGAGTTCCTCCAGCGCGCCCGCGAGGTCGTCCTTGTTGTCGGCGAAGTAGCCGACGACCGTGTCCAGTCGCTCCTGGGCGGTGCGTACGCCGGTGTCCTTGTCCTTGAGCATCGTGGTGAAGGTCTGGAGGCTGCTTAGGGTGGCGAACAGGTCGTCGCTCGACCCGTCGAGGGTCTTGGTGGCCTTGCCGAACTCCTCGATGCCCTCGCCGATGGCCTCGCCGTTGCCGTCGAGGTTGGCGGCGCCGGTCCTCAGCAGGTCGGACAGGGCCCCGTCCGCGTTGGCCCCGTCCGGCCCCAGTGCCTCGCCGAGGTCGGTGATCGAGGCGTAGAGCTGGTCGATCTCGACCGGGGTGCGGTTGCGGGAGGCGGGCAGCTCGGCGCCGTCGGCGAGGGCGGCCCCGGAGGTGTAGGCCGGGGTGAGCTGGACGTAGCGGTCGGCGACGATGCTGGGCGCGACCACCAGGGCCCGTGCCGAAGCGGGCACGCGTACGCCCTCGTCCAGCGCCAGTTCCACCCGCACCCGGGTGCCCTGGGGGTGGACCGACTCCACCTCGCCGACCCGGACGCCGAGGATGCGCAGGTCGGAGCCGGCGTAGATGCCGACGGCGCGGTCGAAGTAGGCCGTGATGCGGGTGCCGTCGGAGCCCAGGGCGCGCACCGTGGCGAGTCCGGCGGCGACCACGGCGAGCGCGATCGCGGCCGCGAGGAGTCTTCTGCGTCTGCTCATCACTCACCGTTCCCCTCGGCCGCCGCCGGCTGCTTGGGCGGCATGCACGACGTCTTGGGCTGGGACTGGGCGGGCAGGTAGTCGCGAGGCACCACCCCGCACAGATAGCTGTCGAACCAGCGGCCGTTGCCGAGGGTGTTGCCGACGAGCCGGTAGTAGGGGCCGACCAGGGCGAGCGTCCGGTCCAGCTGGGTGCTGTTCTCCTCCAGGACGGTGGTGACCCGGCCGAGCGCCTTCAGCGTGGGGCCGAGCTGCTTCTCGTTGTCGTCCACCAGGCCGGTCAGTTCGGTGCCGAGGTCGCGGCTGCCCTTCAGCAGGGCGGTGATGGCGTCCCGCCGGTCCTGGAGTTCGCCGAGCAGCGGCCCGGCGTCCTCGATGAGGGTCTCGAAGCTGGACTTCTTGTCCTTCAGCGTCTTGGTGAACCGGGCGCTGCCGCCGAGGAGTTCGGACAGTTCACGGTCGCGCTTGGAGACGGAGCGCGACAGGTCGGTCAGTCCGGTGGCGGCCTTGCGGACGTGCGGCGGCGAGTTCTCGAAGGTCTCCGAGATCGTCTCGAAGCTCTCGGCGAGCTGCCGGGTGTCGATGGCGTCGACGGTGGAACCGAGGTCCTGGAACGCCTGGGTGACGTCGTACGGCGAGGTGGTCCGGGTCCGCGGGATGCGGTCGCCGGGGTCCTGTTCCGCGGCGCCGAGCGGGTCGAGGGCCAGGTACTTGTCGCCGAGCAGGGTCTTGATGGCGATGGCGGCGGTGGTCCGGTCGCCGATCCAGACGTCCTCGACCTCGAAGGTGACCTTCACCCGGTCGCCGTCGAGCCGGACCGCGGTGACCTCGCCGACCTTGACGCCGGCCACGCGCACCTCGTCGCCCTCGTCCAGTCCCGCCGCCTCGGTGAAGTCGGCGCTGTAGGTGGTGCCGCCGCCGGTGAGGGAGATGCGGTCGGCGTTGTAGGCGAGGACGGTGAGCAGGGCCAGCAGGAGCAGGCCGACCAGGGCCACGGCGACCGGGTTGCGGTCCTTGACCGGCTTCAGGCGCGGCGGTCGGAGGCGGCGGCGCGCGGGAGCGGGGGTGTCGCGGTGCTCGGGCCGCAGCAGCAGGGTCATGCGCCGCACCTCGCTTCGGTGACCGCGATACCGGTCGGCGGCTTCGCGCCGGTGGAGGTCGTCACGCCGCCCACGCGGGCCTCGCAGAGGTAGAGGTTGAACCAGGAGCCGTAGGAGGACAGGCGGCCCAGGGCGGTCAGCTTGGCGGGGGTGCGGTCGAGGAAGTCCTCGATCTGCGGGGTGGCGTCGCCGAGGTTCCCGGAGAGCCGGCCCAGTTCGCGGACGTCCTGCTTCAGGGGCGCGCGGCCCTCTTCGAGGAGGTCGGCGGTCACGGTGGTCAGGTCGCCCATGGCGGCGACGGCCTTGCCCAGGGGCTTGCGGTCGCCGTTGAAGCCGGTGACGAGTTCCTGGAGGGTGTCCACGAGGTCGTCGAAGTCGGCCTCGCGGTCGTTGAGGGTGGTCAGGACCGTGTTGAGGTTCTTCACCACCTCGCCGATGACCTTGTCCTTGGCGGCGACCGTCGTGCTGACGGAGCCGATGTGCCGGACGAGGCTGTCGACGGTGCCGCCCTCGCCCTGGAGGACCTGCACGATGGAGCCGGCGAGTTCGTTGACGTCCTTCGGGGAGAGGCCCTCGAAGAGCGGCTTGAAGCCGTTGAAGAGCAGGGTCAGGTCGAGTGCGGGAGAGGTGCGTTCGAGCGGGATGGTCTCGCCGGCGTCGAGGGTGCCGGTGAGGTCGCCGCTGCCCCGGTCCAGGGCGATGTAGCGCTGCCCGACCATGTTGAGGTACTTCACGGCGGCGGTGGTCGACGCGGGCAGGGTGCGGTCGCCGCGGACGCTGAAGGTGACCTGGGCGGTGCGCCGGTCGACGACGCGGACGTCGGTGACCTCGCCGACCTCGACCCCGGAGATCCGTACGCTGTCGCCGTCGGTGACTCCGGTGGCGTCGGTGAACAGTGCCTTGTAGGAGAGGCTGTGGTCGCCGATGCCGGTGCCGGAGACGCTCAGCCCGAGGACGGTGGTGGCCAGCACGGTGACCACCAGGAAGGCGAGGGACTTCAGCACCGGGCCGGTCAGCGGACGGCGCCGGGTGTGGCTGGTGCTCCGGGGGGTCATCGCAGGGTCACCTCCGTGCCGCGCAGTGCCGGTCCCGCGAGGAGGCTGCTCCACTCGGGGAGGTCGGCGGGGGCCTTGCCGGTGGCGGGCGCGAGGAGTTCGTTGACGAGGTCGTTCTCCTGCGGGGAGTTGGCCGGGCCGAGGTCCTGACCGGCCGCCGCAGGTACCTGTACGGCCGGTTTCGCCAAGACGCCGAGGTAGGGCACGGGGTAGCAGCGGGGGCCGCCGCCGGCGCCGTAGGAGGGGGTGTCGCTGCCGGGGCGGTAGGCGCCGCGGGAGGGCACGGTGGTGACGTCGACGCGCAGGCCGGGCCGGTCGGTGCCCTTGCCCAGGGCCCTGTCCATGGCCGGGACGAAGTCGGCGAGGGTCCGCAGGGTGCAGGGGAAGGCCGAGGAGTACTCGGCGAGCAGTTCCAGGGTGGGCCTGGAGGAGGCGGAGAGGCGGATGATGTTGTCCTTGTTCTGCCTCAGGAAGGCGGTCACGTCCTCGGCCGTCGCGGTGGTGGCGCCGAGGGTGCCGGCCAGCTCGCTCTCCTTCTCGGCCAGGGTGCCGCTGGTGGTGGTGAAGTCGGTGAGGGCCGTGAGGATGTCGGGGGCGGCGTCGGCGTAGACGTGGCTCACCTTCACGAGCTCTTTCAGGTCGCGGTTGAGAGTGGGCAGTTGGGGGTTGAACTCGCGCAGGTGGGAGTCGAGGAGCGTGAGGGTCTCGCCGAGCCGGTCACCGCGTCCCTCCAGGGCCTGGGAGACGGCGGAGAGCGTGGCGGAGAGCTTCTGCGGCTGGACGGCGGTGAGCATGGGCAGCACGTTGTCCAGTACCTGCTGGAGTTCGACGGCGCTCGCGGAGCGGTCCTGCGGGATGACGGCACCGGCGGCCAGCGGCCGGGCGGAGGCCGACGCGGGCGGGACCAGGGCGACGAAGCGTTCGCCGAACAGGGTGGTGGGCAGCATCTGGGCGCGCACGTCGGCCGGTATGCGGTCGAGGGCGCCGGGCCGCAGGGCGAGGGTGAGCCGGGCGCCGTCGGCGGTGGTGTCGATCTCGCGCACCTCGCCGACGACGACGCCGCGCAGCTTCACCTCGGCGCCCAGGTGCATCTCGTTGCCGACGCTGCCGGTCTCCACGACCACGGGGGCGGAGTCGGTGAACTGCTTGTCGTAGACGGCGACCGCGAGCCACACCAGCAGGACCGGGACCACCAGGAAGGCCACTCCGGCGAGCCGGCGGCGCACCGTCGCGCCTCGTGCACCGTTCATGTCAGCCCGCCACCTTCACTGTCGTGGTGGCGCCCCACAGGGCCAGGGACAGGAAGAAGTCGGTGACGCTGATCAGCACGATGGCGTTGCGCACCGACCGGCCGACGGCCACGCCGACCCCCGCCGGGCCGCCGGAGGCGCGGTAGCCGTAGTAGCAGTGGGCGACGATCACCATCACGCTGAAGATCAGCACCTTCAGGACGGAGAGCAGCACGTCGGTGGGTGAGAGGAACAGGTTGAAGTAGTGGTCGTACGTGCCCCGCGACTGGCCGTTGAAGAGGACCGTGACGTAGCGGGAGGCCAGGTAGGAGGAGAGCAGCCCGATCGCGTAGAGAGGGATGATGGCGACGACGCCGGCGATGATGCGGGTGGTGACCAGGTAGGGCAGGGAGCGGATGCCCATGCCTTCGAGGGCGTCGACCTCCTCGTTGATGCGCATGGCGCCGAGCTGGGCGGTGAAGCCGGCGCCGACGGTCGCGGAGAGGGCGAGGCCGGCGACGAGCGGGGCGATCTCGCGGGTGTTGAAGTAGGCGGAGACGAAGCCGGTGAAGGCGGCGGTGCCGATCTGGTCGAGGGCCGCGTATCCCTGGAGGCCCACGACCGTCCCCGTGAACAGGGTCATCGCGATCATCACGCCGATGGTGCCCCCGACGACCCCGAGGCCGCCGGTGCCGAAGGCGACCTCGGCGAGCAGCCGCTGCACCTCTCTGAGGTAGCGGTGCAGGGTGCGCGGGATCCAGAGCAGGGAGCGCACGTAGAAAAGGAGTTGGTCGCCGGAGCGGTCGAGCCAGACGAGCGGGGAGGCCACGGACCTCAGCCTCCCTTCGGCGGAACGAGTTGGAGGTAGACGCCCGTCATCACCATGTTGACGAAGAAGAGCAGCAGGAAGGTGATGACGACGGACTGGTTGACGGCGTCGCCGACGCCCTTGGGGCCGCCGCGCGGGTTCAGGCCGCGGTAGGCGGCGACGATGCCCGCGATGAACCCGAAGACCAGGGCCTTGAGTTCGCTGATGTAGAGGTCGGGCAGCTGGGCGAGCGCGGAGAAGCTGGAGAGGTAGGCGCCGGGGGTGCCGTCCTGGAGGAAGACGTTGAAGACGTAGCCGCCGAGGATGCCGACCGCGGAGACCAGGCCGTTGAGCAGGACCGCGACGCCCATGGTGGCCAGGACGCGGGGCACCACCAGGCGCTGCACGGGCGAGACGCCCATGACCTCCATGGCGTCCAGCTCCTCGCGGATGGTGCGCGAGCCGAGGTCGGCGCAGATCGCGGAGCCGGCCGCGCCCGCGATCAGCAGGGCGACGATCAGCGGGCTGGCCTGCTGCACGACGGCCAGCACGCTGGCGCCGCCGGTGAAGGACTGGGCGCCGAGCTGCTGGGTGAGCGAGCCGACCTGGAGGGCGATCACGGCGCCGAACGGGATGGAGACGAGGGCCGCGGGCAGGATCGTGACGCTGGCGATGAACCAGAACTGCTCCACGAACTCCCGGAACTGGAAGGGCCGTCGGAAGATCGCGCGGGCCACCTCGGCGGCGAGCGCGAAGAGCCGGCCGGTCTGCCGCAGGGCACCGGTGATCATGTGCCGCTCCCGGCGGCCGGCATCGGCAGCGTCGTGGCCGTGGTGCCGTGAGCGCCCGGAGCTTCGGCGGCGCCCCCGGCGGGGTCGGCGGCGTAGGTGCGCTCGATGGCCGCGCGGGCGGCGGGCGGCAGCCGGTCGAGCATGCCCAGGACCCGCTCACGGCGCCGGATGACGGCGCGGCGCGGCGGCAGGCCGGGGGACGGTTCCAGTTGGGGGATGATTTCGCGCGGACCGTCCGCGCCCCGCGCTTTTGCGGCCTCGGCGGCGAGGGTGGCGGCGTCCTTCTCCTCCGACATCCCGATCGGTCCCTCGCGGCGGCCGGCCAGGAACTGCGCCACGACCGGCTCCTCGCTGGTGAGAAGCACCTCGCGCGGACCGAAGGTGACCAGTTCGCGCCGGAAGAGCATGCCCATGTTGTCGGGGACCGTGGCGGCGATGTCGAGGTTGTGGGTGACGATCAGCATCGTCGCGTCGATCTGCGCGTTCAGGTCGATCAGCAGTTGGGAGAGGTAGGCGGTGCGGACGGGGTCGAGACCCGAGTCGGGTTCGTCGCACAGGATGATCTGCGGGTCGAGCACGAGCGCGCGGGCGAGTCCGGCCCGCTTGCGCATGCCGCCGCTGATCTCCCCCGGCAGCTTGCCCTCGGCGCCCAGCAGTCCGACGACATCGATCCGCTCCATGACGATGCGGCGGATCTCCGACTCCTTCTTCCGGGTGTGTTCGCGCAACGGAAAAGCGATGTTGTCGAAGAGCGACATGGAACCGAATAGGGCGCCGTCCTGGAACATGAGGCCGAATTTTTTACGGGTCTCGTATATATCCCGTTCGGGGCTGTTCACCATGTCGACGCCGTCGATGAGGACGCGGCCGCGCTCCGGCTTCAGCAGTCCGATGAGCGACTTGAGGAAAACGGTCTTTCCGGTTCCGGACGGACCGAGCATGACACTGACCTCTCCCGCAGGGAGCGTGAGGCTCACGTCCTGCCAGATCTTCTGCCCGCCGAAGGACTTGGTGAGACCCTCGACCACCACTTCGATCCCCATATCACCTCCAAAGTGGGTGAGGCCGGTGCGCACCGGGGAGCGCACGTTAAGCCGGTGCACGGTTCGCTGACAACAACTGGTGCGCCGGACTCGGCCGGCCTCTCCGTTCTTTGTCACCGCGGAGACAAATCACGCCGTCGCCTTTGTCTGCCGGGTGCGGGGCAGGTCCGCGCGGCTCCCGGGGGGACGGGCTCCGCACGGTCCTGCCGACGGATGCCCGCACCTGAAGGAGGGCAAGGCCGGAAGTCATCCGTCGCGCCTCCGCGGCAGGGGGCCCACCACGAGATCAGCGCCGTGTCCGGCACGCTACGGCTGAGTAACCTGAGGGGGCAAGAGAAGGATCCGACTTTCCCGAGGGATTCGGTTCGGCCATCCCGACTTTGTCAGCGCGGCGACAAGTACCCGCCTCGCTCTTGTCATCAAGTGAGCAATACCCCGCCCGAACGGAGCCGGGGGAATGCCTCTCACCTGCCCGGAGCGGTCCGGCGCCGGCCCCGGCACGGATGCGTCCTTAGCAGCGGATGACTAAGCCGGACAGCGGACTGCTCACCTGGCGAACAGGTATTTCCACTTCTCCAAAGAATCATGGTCGGCTCCATTGTTCGCCTAAGTTTCCCGCGAGTAACGTCGTGGCTCGCGGTCGAGGATTTCCGAGCCGCGGACCGTCCGTTCACCCACTCCACAGGTACGGACGCGATCCCCCTCTGCCGGTCAATCCACAAGGGAGTCCCCAAGTCATGAAGAATCCTCTGACAAGAATTGCCGTCGTGGCGGGCGCGGGCGCCGCCGCCTTCGCCATGGCCGTCGCCCCCGCCTCGGCCGTCCCCTCCACGGTCTGGACCGTCACCCCGTCGCCGGCCAACTTCTCGGCGACCAACAGCGGGAACATCGTGCTGACCGCCAACATCCCGATGACGTGCACGACGTCCAGCGCGTCGGGCACGATGGCCAGCGCCACCGGCAACCCGGCGACGGTGGCCAGCATCAACGCCATCAACTTCGGTACCAGCACGTCGCCGTGCACCAGCGTCCTGGGCAACGTCACCACCATCGCGACCACGCCCTGGACCGTCGTCGCCCAGGACTACACCGCCTCCACCGGTGTGACCAAGGGCTACGTCGGCAACGTCAAGGCGAAGGTGACCGCGGGCGCCTGCGTGTTCAACGTGCAGGGCAAGGCAACCGCCACCTACACCAACTCGACCGGCATCCTCGCGGTCGCCAGCGTCAGCGGTGACCTGAGCGTCACCTCGGCCTCCGGCTGCGGCACCGTGGTCACCACCGCCACCAAGCCCACCTTCAAGGGCAACTACGCGGTCAAGGTCACGGGCACCACCACCATCCCGAAGATCGTCGGCTCCAACCCGTAACAGCGCGGCTCGCCGCCGCCCGGCCGGTGATCCCGGCCGGGCGTGGCGGGCCGCCCGCACGCGGCGGCCGCCGTCGGCCGTCCGGACCGTGGACCGACCCGAGCGGAGTGAGAGATGACAGCCCCCCGTACCGCCGTCCGGCGGACGGCCCGCAACCGCGCCCGCAGCGCGGCGATCGCCGCGTTCGTCGTGCTGGGCGCCACCGTGCCCGCGGCGGCCGGGGCGGCCGGTACGCACGAGGTCGTCGCCGCGCTGCCCTACGTGTGCCTGTTCCCCTCCGGCGAACAGGCCGCGACGGTGAGGGTCGAGGCTGCCCTCCCGGAACGCGTGGCCATCGGTGAACCGATCGAGCCGGCGGACGTGACCACGACCGTCGAGCTGCCGGAGCCGGCGGTGGCGGACCTGGCGGCACTGGGTGCGTCCGGCGTCCGGGCGGCGACCCGGCTCTCGGTCGGCGTCACCCAGGGCGAGGCCACCGCCGAAGCGACCTGGCGCGGCGGCACGGAACCCACGGCCCTGCCCGCGACCGGACCGCTGACACTGACCGCCACGGGCGACGTCCCCTCGGTGATCGGGCAGAGCGGGGGTCGACTGACCATGACCGCCGGGGACTTCGCCCTGGACCTGAGTCCGACCACCGCGGAGGGCGGCGCCACCGACCCCGCCGCGGTGACCGTCGACTGCACCCTCGCCGAAGGCGCCCCGGACGGGGGCCGGCTGGCCGGCGTCCTGGTCGGAACGGACGAGCCGGGCGGGGGAAGCGGCACGGACACGCCGAGCGAATCGCCGCCCGGAACGCCCTCCGCCTCCGGCACGCCGCGGCAGCCCGAGGAGGAACCGGCGAACCGGCAGGACGAGCGGGCCCCGAAGGTCGCGGATCCCGTGCCGGGCGGTGCCGCCGCCGGCCGGAACGCGCCGACCTGCAAGTACGACGAGAAGTACCCGGCCGGACCGATGTCGCTGAACGCGTACCTCACCGGCTACGCCAACGTGAACAAGCTCGACGGCGCCGCGCTGGTGCCCCCGTTCTGCACGCTGATCACCCAGGGCGAGCCCCAGTTCGAGTTCTTCCCGGACTTCAGCGGCGCCACCATCACCCAGCACTCCACCGCGGACCTGTACTACCAGCAGCGCAAGCAGACCCCGCCCTTCCAGGCGACCTTCCTGACCTTCGACTTCACCCCGACGACGGCCACGATGGTGCTGGAGCAGACGGGGCCGATGACCATCGACTCGCACGGCACCACCGACTTCGTGTTCACCAGCACGGACACCTACGTCCGGGCACCGGTCGTACTCCGGGTGACCTCCCTGAAGGTCAACGGCACCCCGCTGGACGTGGGGACGACGTGCCGGACGAAGACGTCCCTCGCCTCCCCGGACCCCGAGCCGGCGAAGTATCCCGGCGACCACCTGGTCCTGCACGGCCGGGGCGAACAGGCCACCGGCGAGCCCGCCACCGGCTACCTGCTGCTGTCCGGCGGCCCGCTGACCGGCGAGGTGAGCATCCCCGCCTTCACGGGCTGCGGCACCGCGGCCGGCGAGAACCTCGACCGCCTGCTCACGGCCTCGGTCTCCGGCCCCGGCAACTACGTCAAGCAGATCCAGGGCCAGGCCTGCTTCGTCTCGGCCGAGGTGCCCAACCCGGACGAGTGCACCCCCGACCTGCAACCCCTCAAGATCCCCGTAGCCGAACGCTGATCCCTCTCCGTCCGTTCCTCTCCCACCCCTGACCGGAAGGCCACATGATGCGGTTCTCCCTCGGCGCCAGAGTCGCCACCACCGCCACCGCTCTCGGCACCGCGCTGGGCGCCTTCGCCTCCATGGGCACCGCGACCGCGGCGACCGCCGTACCGAACGGCGAGTGGGCGCCCTTCACCCGCTGTCCCGTGGACGCCCCGGCGATGCTGGCCGCCGACGGCCTGACCCGCACCCCGCAGTGCGTGGTCTCCACCTCGGCGAGCGGCTCCATCAAGCTCGGCAACACCACCGTGACCACGGGCCGGACCAACCTGCAGATCGGGGTCATCCAGAACTCCGACGGGAGCAGCTCCGTGGTGGCCCCGGCCGGCGGCGCCCTCGTCGCCGACTCCGCGACCGTCCCGGGCGGACTGCTGGGGCTGATGTGCCCGAGCAGCATCCCCAGCATCACGGCGATCTGCGAGCAGCTCAACAACAGCTCCCTCAACAAGATCACGGCGACGGTGGAGTCCGTCGGCGCGCCCTACGACTTCGACCAGACCGCCGGCATCCTCACCGACCTGCCGATCGTCGCCATACCGGTCCGCATCCACCTGGAGAACCCGTTCCTCGGCAGCAAGTGCTACATCGGCACCGCCGCCAACCCCATCGTGCTGCGCCCGAGGAACCTGGAGTTCCCCGAGTTCGGCATGTCGTTCTTCCAGGGTGACGGAACGGTCGCCGACGACGGCGAGATGAGCCGCATCAACCTCACCGGTGCGACGCAGAACGACAGCACCTTCGCCGTGCCCGGCGCCAGCGGCTGCGGGCTGGGCCTGCTGGGGCTGATCGACGCGGCGGTCAACGCCAAGACCGGACTGCCCTCCGCCGCCGGGAAGAACAGCGTGACGCTCGGCAACAGCCAGACCCACCTCGCCGGTCTGAACGCCCCCGGCACCGTCGCTCCCGACGCGGGCAAGCGCCTCTCGCAGAACTGGCACTCGGCCGTCAACTAATGGCCGCGCGACGGCGATTCTCAGCCGTCTCGGCAGTCCTGTCCCGTCCCACAGCACCGAAATGTGCACGGACTGTGTACGTCCCATCGAACTTGATTTAGCTTCAGCAGCCCAGACACGCATCGCCTCATGTCCGGTCGTGCGCCTCCCTGTGAAGGACCCGGGCACACGACCGGCACACCGTGGGCACCGGAGAGCAAGGGACGGTACTCATGCCTTCAACCACGCGGCCGCCGGAGGTCGGTGAACCGCTCGAACCACTGCCCAAGGAGTTCGCCGCCTTCATGCGGCCGGAGTTACCCGGCCTCATGAAGGAGATCGGCGCCGAGGTCACCCGGGCCTATCCCGTCTACGGGCCACTGCTCAACGGCCCCAACGCCGACGCCGTCCGGCAGGGCGTGGAGCAGGCCCTGTACGCCTTCGTGGACCGCGTCGCCGACCCCGGCAAGAACGTGGTGCTCCGCGACGAACTGCTCCGCAGGTTCGGCCGCGTCGAAGCCTACGAGGGCCGCGAACTGGACACCCTCCAGGGGGCGTACCGGCTCGGCGCCCGCATCGCGCTGCGCCGAGCCAAGGCCCTCGGCCGGCAGCACCGCCTCTCCCCCACCCTGATCCTCGCCTTCGCCGACGCCCTGTTCGCCTACGTCGACGAACTGGAGCAGATCTCCCGCGAGGGCTACGCCGAGGTGCAGTCGCGAGCCTTCTCCGAGGTCCCGGCGCGACGCAGACGGCTGCTCCACCTCATCCTGGCCGCTCCCCCGCTGCCCCAGGCGCTCCCCGGGCTCTGCGAGGCCGCCGCCTGGCGCCTGCCCACCGACGTCACCATGGTCGCCCTGCGCTCACCGGTGCCCGAGCACCTGGAGGCGGGGCTGGCCGACGACGTCCTCTTCGACCTGGGCGTCCCCCAGCCGCACCTGCTGGTGCCCGGGGCCCTCACCCCGGAGCGCCTGGCGATGCTCGACGCGGCCCTGGCGGGCTCGCACGCCGTGGTCGGGCTGACCGTGCCCCTGGCCCAGGCGGCCGACTCCGTCCGCTGGGCGCGCCGGGTGCTCCAGCTCATCGACGAAGGTGTGGTCGCCGACGCTCCCGTGGTCCGCTGCGAGGACCACCTGGTGACGCTGTGGCTGCTCTCGGACCCGGCTCTCGTGGCGCATCTCGCGGCCGGAGAGCTGGCCCCGATCGACCATCTGCCGGCCGGCCGCCGCGACCGCCTCGTGGAGACCCTGCGGGTGCACGTCTCCACCCGGGCGTCGGCGGAGCAGGTCGGCGCGCTGCTGGGCGTGCACGCCCAGACCGTCCGTTACCGTCTGCGGAACCTGGACGCCCTGCTGGGCGACCGTCTTGCCCACCCCGACCACCGGTTCGCCCTGGAGGCGTCGCTGCGGGCCCTGCACCTGCTCTCCCGCGACACCGGGGAGTAGGAGGGGCACGTCCCGGCGGGGGCCCGGCCGGCCGCCGCGCCGTCCGGGACCGGCCGACGGGGCGTCCCACCGCTGGGACCGGAACAGGTGGCGTCGCGGTCGGCGAGCCCGGTCACTCAAGCGGGCGTTGTCACGTTATCGGGTGCGTGGCTGTCTGATGGTGCTGCGGGGCGTGGTGGGCCTGCGGCCCGGGCCTGGGGTCAGGCCGTGGTGGGCGGGTTGGCAGCGCCGGTGATCTGGTCCCAGATCGCGAAGCGGATGGCCGTCTCGGCTCGGTGGCCGGAAGCTGTCATCAGGTGGCGGTGGGGGCGGGAGTGCGGTGAGATGCCGCTGGACGGGAACCGCTGCGCTGCGCCGACGGAGCGGAAGCCTTTCATCGCGTGTTCGCGCTGCCGCGTGGGCTGGTGGCTGTTCTCGGCCCGGTTGTTCAGGCCCTTGTGCGAGCGGTGCTCCACCGACGGCATGACCTCACGGTGATCACAACATCACACAGGCCTAGTTCCTTCCGACGCCGGTCGGCGGAGACCTCGTCGTAGGCGACGGCAGAGGCGCGCGGGGTGCCGTCCGCATCGGTCCAGGTGAAGCCGTAGCTCTGCATCGTGGTCGTCATACCGGCATCATTGCTGGTGGCACTGACAGCAGCCCTCGGGTGCGACCGGCGGCGCCTGGGCATACACCTGGAAGTGTGCTGTCTCCACCGGTTCAGCCGATGCTCGCCGAGGCCCGCCCTGTGCTGCCGCCCGAGCAGGCGCTGCCGAGCGGACTGGCGACCTACGAGCAGAAACCCGACGGCTACCGCGCGCCGCTCTTCGCCCACCCCGGCCGCGCGTATCTGCAGCGGTGCCTTCCCCGAGATCGCAGCCGCAGGCGGCACCCTGCGACAACCCTTGCTCCTGGACGGGGAGCTGGTTGTCGCTACGGAGGGCCGTCTCGACTTCAGTGGACTTCAGACTCGGGCTCGCCGCCGTGGCGCCGGTGCCCGGCAGGCAGCCCGGACGGCCCCGGCACACCTGATCGTGTTCGACGTCCTCGAACTGTCGACGGCCCGCTCCTCGACGAGCCCTACCGGGCGCGGCGGGCTTCGCTTCTTCTACGCTCGGCCTCTTGGTCAACTACAGTCTGTCGGGCCAGAACCGATGCAAATAGAGGTCCGAACGCGCCCTCAATGTCAGTACCGGCGCGCGACTGCGGACCCTCACCGAGGGCTTCGACCACCTCGGCACCAGTGGAAACGCTGGGATCACCGACGAAACCGAGATCCAAGTCCGGCGGCCGGCCGCAGGGCGCAAGGGCCGGCACAAGTTCATCTCCGGCAAGATCAAGCAGAAGGCTGTAAAGACCATGGCTGTCACGGACGGCCGGGTGCTCTTCTGCAGCCCGACCAGGCCCGGAAGCTGCACGGACATCACCCACACCTGCCAGTTGGGGCTGGTCAAGCTCCTGGCCGACTCGCGCGGGCCGCACCCCGCAGCGCCTTCCCGCCGACCGCGAGCCCTGGCAACCCTTGTCCCCTGGTCTGCCGGTCCGCGTGCCAGGCTCCGACCACCCGGTCCGGGGCATCCGCGTCGATTCTGGCGAGCGGTCGCCGGATCGTGGATTCCGCGGAACAGGAGCGTTTCGGGACCAGCGGGTCGACGGCCGTGCCGAGCCGTTCGAGTAGGGCCGGCAGTGCGTCGGCCGCACGTTCACTCACTGCGATCAGGGATCGCGCTCCGGTGAGGACCGTGCAAGCGTCAGTGCCAGGAGCGTCACGAGAGGGTGCCGTATTCCCCGCGGATCCCGCGGGTCCAGGAGCTGCGCGAGGCGTTCCAGCCTGTCCGGAAGATCGCTCCCGGACACTTCCGGATGCGGTCTGAGCTGTTTGAGGGCAGGGGAGATCAGAGGCGATGCGTCGGCAGGCACGGGCAGTCCAAGGTCACAGAGCATAGAGAACTCCATGATCGCGGACGTCCGTTCCTGCTGTGTACGCCCCCCAACACAACGAGACGGCAGCAACCGGGTGTCAGCCGACTACGTCGAAGCCCTGACCGAAGAGGGCGCGGTAGTGCGCGCGACTTTCGGTTCGCGCTCCATGCAGATGTTGCCGGTGGGGTCTGCGCCGTTGTGGTATCGGACCATCCGGTTTGTTCCCGCTGCACTCTTCGAGATGCACGACGAATGGATCGCCTTACCTTGCAGCCACCTCCTTGAAGGCGATATGGGTGATATCCACAGTAACTCTCTTTTAGCTCCTCTGTGCTACCCAACGCACCGAAATGCAACCGCCAGTTGATCCCCGACGCCATGACGAGGGACACTGCCTGGCGCATGTGTGGTCCCGACCGAGTGACACTCGCTTCGGAGTCCACCCGTGCAGGTCGTCTGGGGCCATCTAGCCAAGGACTAATGGGCAGTTGACCTCGGGTTTTCGTGGTAGCGTCCTCGCTCGGAGGGACAGTGCTACCTGAAAGGGAAATCGTGAACACGGAGAAGATCGTCGCTCGCCGCCTCTCGCTGGAAGAGGTGACGAAGCTCGGCGTGAAGGACAGGATCCTCGTTTCCGCCGACACGGCAGAACTCAAGCTTCCCGACTGCTATGTCCCTGCTTTTCTGACCAAGTCCGGTGAGGATTTCGAGGGCGGCTCGATCACGGCGAGAACCGTATTCCAGGAAGAGGTCTCCTGCCTTCCCGACGACGAGAACGGGGCCGGAATCTACTTGGCCGACGAGAACGGCTCGGCGACCATCGAGGTCCTCCAGTCCGCCGGTGTCGTGATGGACCTGGCGCTTTTCGTTCCTGGTGGGGACAAGGGGTCCCTCACGGCCCTTTACGCTGCGGCCCGGCAGGCGTTCGGCCCCGACATCGTGCAGATCTGGCGCCAGGGCCTCAAGGAGGTTCCCGACGTGAAGGTCGACATCTTCGAGGAGCAGATTCCCCGGGGCCGCAAGGGGAGCGACAGCCCCAAGCGTGACCGTCGCGCGATCGACACCTACCCCACCCGGGCGGACTTCATCGAATTCTCCGCGGGGTGGAAGCCGGTCGTTGAGATTCACAAGCCGATTGTTGACGACACCCCGACCATCTGAGGCGCCGTCACCTCTCGGTCTCAGCCTGAGAGAACGCCGAGAACGCAGACGTCGGGCCCGGTCGACAGCTGAGCGGCCAGGGAGCGGTCGAGAAACGGCTCGCGACCGCCGAAGTGCCGTTCCACTCGACGACCTCGCGAGACAGCCCGCCTGACCAAGATCAAAGCTTGAAGTTGTTCAGCGACAGCCCTCAGGGCTTCGGCGTAGTCGAGTGACGTCCACTTCGTGCTCAGGCGAGGCCGAGGAGTGTGAGGGGTCGGCGGGCGTCACGCGCATTGCGGCGACGGCTGGAGACGATGTTCTTCGCGCCGTTCAGTCGCGGGCCACCGACCGCGAGGTTGTGCCAAGTCGCCATAGCGTGGGGTGCGCTTTCGGTCCGCCACTGCGCACGCGGTCAAGTCGAGGAAGACGGCCAGCGTGTGATGACGACCTGGTAGTTCTTGCTGGCGGCGGCTCCACTGCGGTCACGGGTGGGAACCAGGGCGCCGTCCACGATCAGCACCGTGTCGGCCGGATGCCGGCGCCGCACCGGGGCCAGGGCCTGAAGCGAGCAACGTGGTCGATGGCCCGGTCCGCGGCCGACGTCGAGATCCCGAACGGAGGCCCGGGCTGCCGCATCGTGAGGTTCGTCCACCAGTACGCGGCCACCAGCAGTACGCGGCTCTCCAAGCGCAGGGCCCACGGCCGGCCGCCGGTGGGCTTGCCGCCACCCCGGCGCCGCACGACCCCGACGAGCTTGCGGAACCGGCGACCGTCCAGTCCGGCGAACAGGTCCACCCAGGCAAGATCTCGTCGGTCTCGACCGCGTGCTGCTCGATCTTCTCGGCGGCCTCCTCGCTCTGATCATCCCTGGCGCAATACGAGTGGTGGATGCGCAGTTGCTCGTCGACCGCGCTGCGGCTGGGGTTGATGTCGACCGTGCTGGAGTCCGCCATCATTGCCACGGCGCCCTCGATGCTCTGGGGGTAGTGCTGTGACCGCATGGGTTCGCCGGGTCGGTGGTTGTGGCGGTTGGTGCCATGCTCGTTCCGGTTCAGGCAACCTTCGCGGGCGGCGGGCAGTCCTACCAGTTGCCGAGGTTGGGGCAGTGCAGTGCCCTTGCCGACGCGCTGGCATATGGGCAGAGGACGACTTGCCGAGTGCCTGAGCGAGGGTGGAGGGGACGAATCTGAACACCGTGGTGACCTGGGTTGACGTACGCGAGAGACTGCCGCGGAGCGGTACTCCGGTGGCAGCCGCGATCACGGGCCGGTATCCAGCCGGCAGCGCTACTGAGTCCGATACGGCGTTGGGTGAGGAATTTTGGCTGGTGAGGCCTATGCACTTCACGAGTCTGCACTGGAGTGAGGACGGGGCAGAGCACAGAGACTGCTTCGTCGACTCCGACGGGCGGTCTGGCCGGTGGATGCGCAGAGCGGGGAGCCGCTGGTGTTCATCGGCCAGTTCCGGGTGCCCAGGGACGAGGTGCGTCTGGTGTACCTGTTCCTGGCGGAAGACGACGGGGGCATGGGCATGGACCCAACCGTCCGGCGAAGCCGTCGTGCTCATCCAGCCCGACGGCAGAGTGCCCCGTTCGCGGTCATCGGGCCTGCCGGGACCTGAGGCCGGTCACTGTGGCGCTGGGGCCGTGACGAGACGCAGATCCCCGTCGACTGGCTCGTCGAACTGAAGCCCGTGCCGCCCGACACGGGTGCGGCAGCCGACCACCACGCCGCCCGGTGGCGTTTCATCCGGCACGAGGGCCCGGAGGCCGGCCTGCCCTCCGGCGACGGACCCGGAGACTTCCTCGGCGGCACCGCGGTGCTGCCCAACGGCCATGTGCGGGGCCTTAGCGACGATTCCTAGCTGTTCCTGTGCCAGTTCACCGACCGGGGCGAAGAACCGGGCGACGATCCCTTCTTCCTCAACTTCGGCTACGGCAGCGGATTCATCTTCCTCAGCCCCGACCACCGCGAAGCCCGCTTCCTGGCCGACTGCAGCTGACCCGTCCTGGTCCGCTCCGGGAGGGCGGGCGTGGCGCCAGGCTACACACCTGGGAGCGGCAGCTGCTCTGGGCTGATGTCGTCGCGCACGCGCAGGTAGCGGACGGGATGCCGGTAGCGGCCCTCGTCCACCGCACTGTCCCCGGCGAACTCGACCACCACGTCGGCCACCACCGGCCGGTGGTCGAGCATCTCGCGGGAGCCCCACCCTGCGGACTCTCTGTCAAGTCCAGCGTGTTGAGCCGAGCGTCTTATGGATCACCGCCCTTGGCGCGCATCTCAAGCGGTGCCACTACTGCGGATCCAATGTTCGCCCGCGCCCCCCTTGCATGTTCTATGCCATACCCCATAAGTTACCGACAGGTAGCCCATCCGTTCGTGGAGGGAGGGCCACGTCGTGGGGAGGTGCTGGGCAGGTGAGTCCGCGCAGGAGTGACAGCCGTGACCGGATGATCCTCAGTGCTGCCGCTCTGCTGCGGGAGTACGGCGCGAGCGCGACCAGCATCGACCGGGTGCTCGCTCACAGTGGAGCCCCTCGGGGCTCGGTGTATCACCACTTCCCTGGTGGAAGGACGCAGCTCATCGATGAAGCGGTGGCGCTGGCGGGGGACTTCATCGCGGGGCTGATCGACGCTGCCATGCAGGCGGATGATCCCGTGGCGGCGATCGACGCATTTTTCCTGCTGTGGCGTGAGCGGCTCGTGGAGAGCGGCTTCAGGGCCGGCTGCCCGATCGTGGCGGTGGCCGTGGAGACCAATGACGACGCACCCCAGCTCGCCCGTTCCGCTGCCGCAGTCTTCGCCCGCTGGCAGGAGGCCCTCGCGGCCCTCCTCCTGCGGCACGGCCTGGGCGAGGAACGCAGCCGCCGACTCGGTGCCTTCATCATCGCCGCGGTCGAAGGCGCGGTGATCATGTGCCGGGCCGAGCAGAGCACGGCCCCGATCGAGGCTGCCGCCGCCGAAATCCACGACCTGCTCCTCCACGCCCTGCGCGACCGCCCCGGCGTCGAATCCGGTCCCCGGCCGTAGCCCGCAGCCACCCAGCCGCTTCACTTGCACACCCCGAAGGAGTCGCCATGCCCTCGCTCGACCGTCACGACAACGTCTTCGTCCTGGACCTGGGAGACGGTGAGAACCGCTTCCACCCCGACTGGCTCACCGCCGTCAGCGCCGCGCTCGACGAGGTGGAGAAGACGGAAGGCCCTCGCGCCCTGGTCACCGCAGCCACTGGCAAGTTCTACTCCAACGGGCTCGACCTGGACTGGCTGTTCGCCCACGCCGACCAGCACCAGGACTACGTCGTCTCCGTCCATGAACTGTTCGCGCGGATGCTGTCGCTGCCGGTCGTCACGGTGGCCGTGCTGCAGGGGCACACCTTCGCCGCCGGTGCGATGTTCTCCCTCGCCCACGACTTCCGTGTCATGCGTGCCGACCGCGGCTACTGGTGCCTGCCCGAAGCGGACATCAACATCCCCTTCACCCCCGGCATGGCCGCCCTCATCCAGTCCCGGCTGGCCCCGCAGACCGCCCACGAGGCCATGCTCACCGCCCGCCGCTACGGCGGCACCGACGCCGCGGCCGCCGGCATCGTCGACCAGGCGGTCGGCGAGGACGCCGTGCGCTCCACAGCCATCGAGATCGCCCAGGCACAGGTGAACAAGGCCGGCGACACCCTCGGCACCATCAAGGCCCGCATGTACGCCCCGGCTCTGGCCACCCTGCGCGACACCACCAACCCGCTCGGCTGAGCCGACGCCTCACTATCCCCACCAAGCCGCGCCCCGGGCGCTTCCCCTGGGGCGCGGGCCGCACCAGCCGTCCACCGCATTAGGAGACAGGGCCGATGACAGCCGACACCGCCTGGCACAAGAGCGCGTGCATCCTGTGCGAGAACAACTGCGGCATTCAGATCCAGACCGACGGGCGCCGCTTCGCCAAGATCCGCGGTGACAAGGAGCATGTCGCCACCGCCGGCTACACCTGCAACAAGGCCCTGCGGCTGGACCACTACCAAAACGGCGGCACTCGGCTGACGAGCCCGCTGCGCCGGGAGGCGGACGGCACCTTCACCTCCATCGACTGGGACACCGCCATCCGCGAGATCGCCGCCCGCCTGAAGACCGTGCGCGACACCCACGGCGGCGAATCGATCTTCTTCTACGGCGGCGGCGGACAAGGCAACCACCTCGGCGGCGCCTACAGCGGCGCCCTGCTACGCGCCCTCGGCGCCCGCTACCGCTCCAACCCCCTCGCCCAGGAGAAGACCGGCGAAGGCTTCGTCGACGCCCACCTCACCGGCGGACACACCACCGGTGACTTCCAGAACGCCGAAGTCTCCCTCTTCCTCGGCAAGAACCCCTGGCAGTCCCACGGCGTCCCGCGCGCCCGCACCGTACTCAAGGACATCGCCAAGGATCCCCACCGCACCATGATCGTCATCGACCCGGTGCGTACCGAGACCGCCGACCTCGCCGACATCCACCTCCAGGTCAGGCCCGGCACCGACGCCTGGTGCCTGGCCGGCCTCCTCGGCATCCTGGTCCAGGAAGACATCCTGGACCACGCCTTCCTCACCACCCGCACCACCGGAGCCGACACCGTCATCGCCCAGCTCAAAGAGGTGGATGTCGCCGGCTGTGCGCGGACCTGCGGCGTGGACGAGGACCTCCTGCGCCGGGCGGCACGCATCATCGGAACCGCCTCCAGCGTCGCGACGTATGAGGACCTGGGCGTCCAGCAGGGCCCCAACAGCACGCTGGTGTCCTACCTCAACAAGCTGATTTGGCTGCTCACCGGAAACTTCGCCAAGCCCGGCTCCATGCAGCCGCACTCGTGGATCGCCCCGCTGGCCCGCTACACCACCGACCCGCGCCGCACCCCCGTCACCGGTGCGCGGATGCCCGGCGGCCTGGTTCCCTGCAACGTCATCGCCGAGGAAATCCTCACCGACCACCCCGACCGCTTCCGGGTGATGATCATCGAGTCGTCCAACCCCGCGCACTCCCTGGCCGACTCCGCTGCCTTCGCCCAGGCGCTCGCCGCGCTCGACCTCGTCGTCGTCATCGACATCGCCCTGACCGAGACCGGCCGCCAGGCCGACTACGTACTTCCCGCCGCCTCCCAGTTCGAGAAGTGGGAAGCGACATTCTTCACCTTCGAGTTCCCCCACAACACCTTCCACCTGCGCGCCCCGGTCCTCGACCCGCTGCCCGGCACCCTGCCCGAACCCGAGATCTATGCCCGACTCATCCGCGAACTGGACGCCGTCCCTGCTAGCAGGCTGACGGTGCTGCGCGCGGCGGCCCGCCTGGGCCAGACCCCATACAAGCTTGCTTTCGCCGCCCTGGCCGCCCTCAACAAGAGCACCTTCGCCCTGGCCCCGTACCTGCTGTACGAGACTCTCGGCCCCACTCTGCCCGCAGGCGCCCGGTCCGCCGCGGTGCTGTGGGCGCTCGCGCAGCGCATCGCCAAGGAGTACCCGGCCGCAATGCGCCGGGCCGGACACCGAAGCGCCGACGCACTGTTCGACGCGATGCTGGAGGGCCGGTCCGGGATCACGTTCACCGAGGACGAGTACGCCGACGCCTGGAACTACGTCCCCCATCCAGGCCACCGCATCCCGCTGCCCATCCCCGAACTCCTCGGCCTCCTCGCCGACCTGGACTCCACCCCGGCCGTCCACACCACCGAGGACTTCCCCATCGTCCTGGCCGCCGGCCAGCGCCGGGCCTTCACAGCGAACACGATCTTCCGCGACAACGCCTGGCGCAAGCGCGACCCTCAGGGCACCCTGCGCATCAGCCCCCACGACGCCGAACAACTCGGCCTGTCCGACGGCGCCCCGGCCCGGATCACCACGAGCCGCGGCACCGCTCAGGCACTCGTCGAGATCGACGACCGCCTGCAACCCGGCCACGCGGCCCTGCCCAACGGTTTCGGCCTCGACCTGCCCACCGAGGACGGCGGCACCGAACGCACCGGCGTCGCCCTGAACACCCTCACCGACATCGCCTGGCGCGACCCCATCGCCGGCACCCCCTGGCACAAGCACGTCCCCGCCCGCATCGAGCCTCTTCCCGCCTGACGAACACCGCCTCTTACGGCGGCGGCACCACAAGCACCATGCAAGGAGAACGACCATGACGACCACCGACTTTGCTGCCATGACCGGCCTGGAACTGATGCGCTGGGTGCAGACCGAACGCCCCACCGACATCCCCTCCATCGGCCGCCTGCTCGGCATGCGCTTCGACGAGGTCGACCACGGCCGCATCGTCATCTCCCTCGACACCCGCCCAGACTTCGCCAACCCCCTCGGCACCGTCCACGGCGGCATCGCCGCCACCCTCCTCGACTCCGCCATGGGCTGCGCCGTCCACACCACACTCCCCGCGGGAACCGGCTACACCACCCTCGAACTAAAGGTCAACTACATCCGCGCCGCCCGCACCGACGGCCAGACCCTCACCGCCGAAGGCACCGTCATCCACGCCGGCCGCCGCACCGCCACCGCCGAAGGGAAGGTCCTCGACGGCCAGGGCAAACTCATGGCCCACGCCACCACCACCTGCATGATCCTTTAGATTGCCCGGCCGAAGACCGGGCGACGAAACTGCTGGTTGTCGCTGACACCGCCGGTTTCTCACTGGACCGGAACCTCTGCCGGGTCTGTCAAACGAGCCGTGTAACTGGGATAGTTGGTGCTACTGGCGGGCTGCCGACAGGTGGCCGTCGAAGGTGATGCCGAAGGCGTTCAACGCGGTCTTCCAGCGCATGGTCCAGCGGGCCTGGCCCTTGCCCGTGGGGTCGAGGGACATGATCGCCATGTAGACGCACTTCAGGGCGGCCTGCTCGTTGGGGAAGTGTCCACGGGCCTTGACCGCCCGGCGGATGCGGGCATTCACCGACTCGATCGCGTTGGTGGTGCAGACGATGCGGCGGATCTCGGTGTCGAACCGCAGGAACGGGGTGAACTCTTCCCAGGCGTTCTCCCACAGCTTCACGATCGCCGGATGCTTCCGGCCCCAGGCGTCGGCGAACTCGGCGAACCGCTCCAGGGCGGCCTCCTCGGTCGGCGCCGTGTAGACCGGCTTCAGAAGCCTGGCGATCTTGTCCCAGTCCTGGCGGGCGGCATAGCGGAAGGAGTTCCGCAGCAGGTGCACCACACAACTCTGCACGATGGTCCGCGGCCAGACGGTCTCCACCGCCTCGGGCAGGCCCTTGAGCCCGTCGCAGACCAGCATGAGGACGTCGTTCACGCCGCGGTTCTTGATCTCGGTGAGGATGTGCAGCCAGTGCTTGGCGCCCTCGCCACCGTCGCCGGCCCACAGGCCCAGGATCTCCCGCCGGCCCTCGGCGGTGACGGCCAAGGCCACATAGATCGGCCGGTTGGCGACCGCGTCGTCGCGAATCTTCACGTGGATGGCGTCGATGAAGACGACCGGATAGACGGTGTCGAGGGGCCTGCTCTGCCACTCGGCCATGCCCTCGAGCACCTTGATGCTTCTATTGTCGTCAAGCGGCGGTGAGCCACTGACGGTAGGCATCGGCGAAGGCGTCGTCGCGGCGGAGGCCGCGTTCGATGTTGGAGATGACGGCGGGCCACACACCGAAGTGATTGGCTGCAGCGGTGAGAGTGATGTTCTTCGTCTGCCGGGCCGGACGGAGGTCCGCGATCTCGGGGACTTGGACCGGGGTGGCCAAGAGCCGGAAGACCTCGCGGGCTATCGCGCGTTTGAGCAGCCGGATGATCTCCTTCTTCGTGCGTCCGGCGCGGGTCTGTCGGGCGACGAACTCGCGGGTGCGCCGGCATCGGGCCATCCTCACGAGCGCGATGCGGTAGAGAGCGGCGTTGGCCGCCCGGTCGCCGCCCCGGGAGAGCCGGTGCCGGTTCGTCTTCCCGCTCGACGCGGGGACTGGCGCCGCGCCGCACAGGGCAGCGAAGGAAGCCTCCGTGCGAAGGCGGGACGAGTTCGCGCCAGCAGTGATCAGCAGCTGGGCGGCGGTGTCCGGGCCCACCCCGTAGGCGGCGCGCAGGCCGGGATTGAGGATGGTGACCAGCTGGTCGAGCTCTCCGGTCAGGGTCGTGTGTTCCTCGGTCAGGCTCTGGACGCGCTTGGCCAGCGTGCGCAGGGCTGTCAGGAGCGGAGCATGCGCGGAGTCGCTGGCCGGCCGGAGGCGGGCGGGGGGGTGACGCGCTTGTCACCGGTCAGGGCGGTGTACTTGGCGCGGATGGCGTCGGGGGCGGTGATCAGGAGGTGCGTGATCTGGTTGAGCGTTGCGGTGCGGGCCTTGATCGCCGAGCGGGCGGCGGTCTGCAGGGCGCGTATCCCGACGATGGCTGCGTCCTTCGGAGCGCTGGTCGCTCGACCGGCGACGACGGCGCGGGCCCCGGCGTATGCGTCGATCGGGTCGGACTTGCTGATCCTGCGGCGTTCGGCCTTGTCGGGCCGGTTGACCTCGATGACGGCCAGGTCGACCTGCCGGGCGGCGTGTGTGAAGCCGGAGCCGTAGGAGCACGTGCCCTCCACGCCGACGGCGGCGACGGTGCCGTGGGCCTGCAGGAAGGCGATCGCGGCGGCGTATCCGGCAGTGTTGGTGGGGAATTGGGCGTCGGCGAGGTGCCCGCCCCGGTCGGTCACCACGGCAACGTGGATGGTGTCGGCGTGCGAGTCCACCCCTCCGACCACGACCTGGTCCCTCGTGTCCGCCGCTTCTGTGCCTGTCATGCTGGAGATGCCTTCCTTGCCGAAGGTAGCTCCGGCCGGAAAGGGCAGGCAGGACAGTCAGGGGGCCTCTGGCCAGGCTCCTATGAGGTCATGCTCCGCCCGGCCGGAGCCCTGAGAACCGGGCCCCGGTGGTCGGACAGATCAAAGCAAGGACAGCCCAGCAGGACGTCAGTCAGTGATTGGGTCACGACCACCGGGGACCCGGATATCACTATGTCGGTGATGGTGGAGATGGTCCGGCGGGAGACGTCAGCGCCGTAGACCTCGGCCAGGTGGGCCTGCACCTAGCCGGTGGTCAGGCCCTTCGCGGCCAGCGAGATCACCATCTCGTCGACCCCGGTCAGGCGCTTCTGCCGCTTCTTGACGACCTGCGGCTGTATGCATGGGTCGGTGACCCCGATGACTGCACCAACATGAGCACTTTCACCAGCGAGCCGTCAGCCTGACCCTGCTGTTCCCCCGGCCGGTGAACGCATGGCTGTACCCGGCACGTCCGCTGTACGCCCTGCAGGCCGTAGTCCTGAAGGGCGGTAGCGAGCGTGACCTCCAGCGCGACGCCGGGGCCGGTGAAATGGGCGTGCATGCCCCCGGTGATCGCACGGAGCGTCTCGTTCACTTCGTGCATCGTCTCCGTGCCGGACAACTGCACGCGGGCCGCGAGGACGGTGTCGGTGACCGTGGCGGAGGACAGCAGTCCGACCGGGCGGGCGAGCGGCCCGACGCGGCCCACGGGAGCGGGGCGGGTGTGCTGGAGCTCGGACAGGGCGTGCCACAGGTCGCCCTGCAGATCCTGGGGTGCGGTCTCTTCTCGGCTGCGTCTCATGCGGCCTGTGTAGGGCCTGCGGTGGGCTGGTGCCGTCGGATGGGCCAGCCCGTCCCGCCCGGGGGCGCGGTGACTTCGGGTCCGGTCCCGCTGTGCGGCCTGGCGGCTGCCGACCGCGCAGCGGGCTTGTGCGGTCAGGTCTGCCGGCGGGACCAGCCGCGGCCCCGGACCAGCTCGGAGCCGTCCTGCGGCTCCGGCGGAGCGGCGGCCTCGATGCGGGCGGCTTCGGCGGCGGCCTCGATGCGGGCGACGTCCTCGACGCGGCACGGGTCGTACACGGACTTGTCCCCGGCCCGTACGGCGGTCCGGTGCACGGTGATCTCCTCCCAGCGTTCGTCCGTGAACTTCCGCTCGCAGCGCTTGCCCACCGGGCGCTCCGCCTCCCGCTGCGTTGCGCGGCGCTGCTCGTCCTCCGCGTCGGCGCGGGCCTCCTGGGCGCGGTAGAGGGTGTGGCCGTCGGGGTTGTCGAGCGCGGCCGACAGCGTCTGCTCCCCGGTCCGTCCCGGCCGCCACGTCGCCACACCGGCGCCGTGCTCCTGGAGCTGCTTCAGGGCGGTGACGACGACGGGCACCGCCTGGCGGTAGTCCCTCGCGGTGACAGCCTTCGGGTAGAGAGAGTCGTACCGGCGCGGCGCCCAGTGGCAGCGGCCGACCTCCGCCGGCACGGCGTGACCTGGCGGACGGTACGCAAGGCGTCGGGCGTACCGTTCGCCGGACGGGATCCGTCACCGTGCCGACGGGGCCCGTCCGGCAGCGGGGTACGGGGGCGGGGTCAGCTCGATCAGGAAGTCCTGGTCGGTGGCGCCGGAGCAGCGGCCCTGGACAACTTCTGCTCCGTTCTGGGTGTCTTGGTGGCGCAGGCTCAAGCACCGGCCGGTGATGACCGGGCGGATGCGGAAGTGGGCGGTGGCAGGCGGGCCGAAGCGCTCGATGTGGAATTGCTGGGCCCGATCGTGGTCGGCACAGTCGTCGCGGGGCTCCAGCAGGTGGAGCCCCGGTCCCTCCGACAGGACGGTGAGGCAGCCGATGCCGTGCTTCGGGTGGTGCCACTGGATCTGCACGGTGTCCTTGCCCAGCGGTTCGAGGAACACCTGAGGCAGGGCGGCATCCGTACAGGACCGTTGGGCGGCGATGGCGGTTTGGTATCGCCCGGTGCGGTCCCTGCCCTCGGTGAGGCACAGCTCGGGTGTGCGAGCGGGGTGGATCTGTGCCCAGCTGCCCACAGCCAGCATGCGCAGACCGGTCACCGGCATCTCGGGCAGGGCGGCTGGTGTCGACGCGTCGCGCGACAGACTGCTGACACCGAGTGTGCCCGCGATCCCGAGAGCTGCGGCACCGAGCAGGCCGGCCGCCCAGCGCCGCCACGGGCGGCTCGCCGGAGTAGGCGCGCCGACGGTCGGAGTATCGGGATTATCGTCGCGCGCATCGCCGTTTGCTAGGGATTCGTCGACTGCAATGCGGCGGCGTGTCGCGAGCCATCGACGTACTTCCTCGGCGTCCAGGCCGCACGCGCGGGTATAGGCGTCGACAAATCCTTCTCGGGGCAAAGTAACGCGGCCGAGAGTGGTCGCGATTGTGCTGGCCGGGAGTATGTCGGCGTGCGCGGTGGCCTTGCCCTCAAGCTGCCGGTAGGTCAGCCCGGACCAGATCCGCAGCGTGCGCAGGGCCGCAATGAACTCGGCCGGGGTCCGGGCCTGTGCGGGCTGTGGTGATTCCTCAGGCAGCTCGGCAAGGCCGCCCCCCTTCTGACTCATTGCTTCAGCATGACCCCACAGACGGTGACCTGGCCCCCCTGAAATCGGCCGTGTTCGGGGGTGGTCGGAACGCCAGTGAGCTCCGTTCCGAACGCCCCCGAACGCTGAATCTCCTTGTCAACCCGGTGACCGCGCGGTCATTCTCGGCATTGCCCGGATTCGGCTGAAGTCCCATCCCGAAGACGTGGCAGAAAGGGTGAAACCCAGGACCTCGGCACATCATCTTGAAGGAGCATCATGCGTACTCGTACATGGGTTGCCGGCCTCGCGGCGGGAGTCGCTCTACTGGCCGGCGGGTCGGTCGCCACCGCACAGGCGGCCCCCGCCTCCGAAGTCAGCACGACTGGGACCGCTGTCGTCCCGAAAATGGTGAAATACGGCACCTTCTCCTACTCGACATGCGTATCGCTGCGCGATTCGTACGCCGGTTACGCCTACTGCGATGGGATCGGCGGCGGCCAGTACATCCTGTGGGTGGAGGTGTAAATCGTTCCCAGTGAACTGAGTGCTCCTGGCAGCCCGCTCCAGCGGACCGCCAGGAGCACACCCATGTGGCCAGGCCCACCGCATTCCGACCTCGGGGCCTGTTCTGCCGGGGCTGACCAGGGGGTACGCGCCTGGCAGGCGAAGAGGCCGTGGAGGAGGCGATGGAGGGGGCCAGCGGGAGCGGGTACCGCTGTGCGATCTCCACGAGCTTCGCGTGGGCCTTCCGTCGACTTGCGATGCGGTGGTGTCACCACCCGGCCGCCGGTCCGCGCGCCCAGACCCTGGTAGCCGGCATCGGCGAGAATCTCCACCGCGGGCCCGTCGGCCAAGAGCTCGACCAGCCCTGACTGGCGGGCCTGGTCGGGCTGCACCACAGCACGCGGCCTTCGCCGTCCGTGACCACCATGGACTTGGCGGCGTTCTGCTTGTTCTTGCCGGGGATGGACTTGTCGCGGTCCTTGCGCCCGGCGGCGGGCCGACGGACCCGGATCTCGGTGCCGTCGACGATGCCGGTCGTCCCGCTCGCGCCGAGGTGGTCGACGGCGTCGGCCAAAGATCGCAGCCGCACGTCAGGGCTGACGGTGCAGCCTCGCTCGGCGAGCAGGGGCTGCACCTCACCGACGGCCCGGGTGATGGTGGAGCGGTCCACGCCGAACCAGCAGGCCGGCACGTCATGGGTGACCCCGTGCCGAAGATGGACGAGCGTGGCCGGCAGCCGGTCGACGAACACCAGCTGGCGCTTTGCGCCGGCGCCCAGGGCCCGCTTCCGCGGTCGGGCGGCAAGCCGCGCCTGGTGACGTCCCAGCTACAACGGGCCTATCTCTTCGATGAGTTCAGCAATCACTCCCGCAGTCAGGCCCGTGGTCCGCCGATTACTGATGATCACCGCACGCGTTGAGTTCCCCACCACCTGACCATGATCAATCATCCAGGCTCGACGTCTCACCACTTACCGTGCACGAACTCGTTAGGCAGTCTTGTTGTCACCTGCGAGGTGCGGCGCCGGAAGGCCTCAACCCTTGACGGCTTCTGCGATCTGTTGGGCGGCCTGGGCAGGGGTGAGGTGCGTGGTGTCGACGACCTCGGCCTCGGCGTGCAGCCACGTGCGGGCCGCCTCGGCGTAGGGCTCGAGGTATCGGAGACGGAACGGGGAGTTGGGGCCGAGGACGGTGTCGCCGGCGATGCGCGAGCGGAGAGTGTCCTGGTCGGCATGGAGGACGAAGTGCCGGACCGGGATGGCGTGCTGGGCGAGGCTCGAGCTGATCTCGCGCCAGTACTGCTCGACCAGGACGGTCATGGGGATCACCAGGGTGCCGCCGGTGTAGTCGAGGACACGTCGGGCGGTCTCGACCACAAGGGGCCGCCAAGGCGGCCAATGCTGAAAGTTGTCCGTCGCGGGCAGTCCTGGCTTGATGTCCATGAGCGTCTCGCCGACTTTCTCGGCGTCGAACACCCGGGAGTCCGGGATCAGCTGCTGGACGAGCGCACTGACCGTCGTCTTGCCCGCGCCGTGGGTGCCGTTGAGCCATACGATCATGCACCTGACGTTAGCGTCGTGCAGGCCTCCGGGGCGGCTTCTGGTGACAACAGGGCCGCTGAATGAGGTTGTGTGACAGGTCGGATGCCTCGCCTATGACAACCAGGATGCTTCGACCGACCGCTTCTGGCAGCTCACCCAACTCCGCCAGTGACAACTACTGAACTTGTCGGCGTGATGTCGTCAAAGTGAGACCGGTTGCGGCGAGGCACCCGTCGATGGCTTCGCTGCGGTATTGGAGTTCGCGGAGGGTGCGGCGCGGGACGTGCATCAGGTGGTCGGGGCCGGTGAAGGCGGTGTTGTTCTGGCCCGTGCGCCGGATCGGTGACCAGATGCCTTCGACCGGGTTCAGATCGGGTGCGTAAGGCGGTAGCTGGTAGGCAGTGATCCAGTCGTGGATGTCGATGAAGGCCCGCAGCCGGGCGTCCAGGTGCACATTGACGACATCACGCCGACAAGATCAGTGGAGATGAACGAAGCCGGGCCCGGTCGTCGACGTCGGCGACGGGGGTCGCCGCGCTGTGGGTGGTGCTGCAGGCGCCGGGGCCGTTGTCGTCGGCGACCCGTGCTCGACGACGTCAGGGCCGGGCCAGAAACGGCCGCGTGCGCAGTGGCAACCGATCAGGTGGGCGACGCCCCGGGGGTGCAACCAACTGGGGGCAGATCGGCTTCACAACCCTCAAAGAGCACGAACCAGACAGTGTCGGCGAGTCGCTTCGGTGCTCTCGAGCGCACAGGCGGCGCACCATGCGGGGTCCTCAAAGCCGACCGCGCGGGCGACGGTATCGATCGTGGATCCGTGGCTGATGAGGTGCTCGACGCGTTCAAGACGCAAGGGCTGCTGGTAGCGCAGTGGGGCGAGGCCGCCGGTGGCGCGGGTGAAGAGGCGGGCTAAGGTGCGTTCGCTCACGCCCACGACCGTGGCCAGGACGACCGAGCGCCTCGGCTCCGGCGCAGACACTGGCGACGTTTCCGCCCCTGGAGTGGTGGTCCCGAAGAGAGTCCAGGGAGGCCGCGTCGGTGGCGGACACTGTCGGCCAGGGTGAGCGTCCGCCAGCCGGGCACCTTGAATGGCGGCCCTGCCGACGCCGCGAGGGCAGCCGGATCCCGGCTGCCCTTCGCATGGTGAGCGCCGAGACTGTCAGGTCACTCGGCGGCGGATCCACCAGGCGCAGAACCCGGTCAGGGCCAGGGCGAGGCCGAGGTAGAGGCCGGTCTCGGCCCATTGAAGGGCCCAGAAGTTGCCGGCGGGCTGGTACGTCACCTGCTGCTTGTAGCCCTGGGCTCCGAGGTCGGCGACGCAGCCCTCGACCTGCTGCAGGGCGGGCGGGCCCGACTCGGTGTGCAGGCAGTCGGCGAAGGACGACGGCACGGGGGCCGGCCGGCCTGCGGCGTTCAGCGTCTGCTGGGAGGTGACCCAGGCCCCGGGCACTTCTTCGAGGTGCGCGACGATCTGCTCGGCACCGTCCTGGATGCTGATGGGGGCGCTGTCGGGTTCGATCGGCACGGTGGTGCGGTCCGCGGTGGCCAGGTGGCCGCGAATCCACATCGGCACGGCGATCTGGACGGCGGCATAGAGGGCGAACGTGGTGGCCATCGCGGGCAGGGTGCGGCGGATGACCAGGCCGAGGGCGACGCCCAGGACGAAGGCGAAGGCGGCATGGGCCATGGGGACCACGCCCCGTGCGGCGAAGGCCACGGGATCGAGCCGCGGGAAGTACGTGTCCGTCGCGCCGCCGCCGTTGACGGCCCGGTCGATCGGGCTGCTCCACCAGCTCACCGCGAGGCTGGTCAGTCCGGCAGCCGTCATGGAGGCCGCCGCACCGAGGCCCAGTTTGGCCGCCAGCCAGCGTGTGCGGGTGACGCCCTGGTTCCACGCGAGGTAGTGGGTGCCGGTCTCCAGTTCCCGGGAGATCAGCGGCGCGCCCCAGAACATCCCGATGACTGCCGGCACGGCGAGGACGATGAGCAGTCCGGTGTAGTAGAGGGTCTGGTCCGCACTGGAGACCTGGTCCACCAGGCCGCTGCCGGCCGTCCGGTAGAGGTCGGCCAGCTGGGGGCCGGTGGCCACGAGGACGGCGGCGAGGACGGCCACCGCGGCGAACAGCACGGCGGTCTGGGTGCGGAACTGGCGCCAGGTCAGCCAGATCATCGGAGTACCTCCAGTGCGGGCCGGGTGTCACGTACCGCATCGGCGGGCCGAGTCATGTAGGCCAGGACGATGTCTTCCAGGCCGAGCGGGCTGACGGTCCAGGACGGATCGTGGACCGCGGTGTCGGTGCGCACCAGGAGGGTGGTCTGCCGTTCGGTGTGGCTGGCGGTGATGACGTGCTGACCGGCCGGGAGCGTGTCCGGGTCGCGGCGCGGTCCGGTGAGCCGGTGGTGGCAGGCGACCAGGTCGTCGATGTCGCCGGCCACCTGCACCCGGGAGTCGACCAGCACGACGACGTAGTCGCAGGTCCGCTCCACGTCGGAGACCAGGTGGGAGGAGAGCACGACGCTCAGCTCGTGCTCGGCGACGGCCTCCATCAGGTCCTGCATGAACTCCCGTCGGGCGAGCGGGTCCAGGGCCGCGACCGGCTCGTCCAGGATGAGCAGTTCCGGGCGCTTGGCGATGCCCAGGGTGAGAGCGAGCTGCGCGCGCTGGCCGCCGGACAGCTTGCCGGCCCGCTGCTTGGGGTCCAGACCGAGGCGCCGGATCCGGTCGTGCGCCACGGCGTCGTCCCAGTTCGGGTTGAGGCGCTTGCCGAAGGCGAGGTGGTCGGCGACGCTCAGCGCGGAGTAGGTCGGGGTGTCCTGGGCGACGAAGCCGACCTTGGCCAGCTGTGCCACGCCCTCGGCAGGACGACCGCCGCACACCTCGATGGTGCCGACCGTCGGGGTCAGCATGCCGCAGGCTAATTTCAACAAGGTCGACTTGCCGGCGCCGTTCGGGCCGACCAGGCCGACCACCCGGCCGGCGGGGACGTCCAGGTCGCAGTTCTGCAGCGCCCAGCGCTGTTTGTACCTCTTGCCCAGGCCCTGGGCCCGCAAGACAGTGCTCACGCTACGTCCTCCCCGGCGGCGTTGCGGAACGTACTCATGAATAGCGCCTCGATGCTCTCGTCGTCGAGCCCGGCCAGGCGGGCCTTGGTCAGCCAGCGCTGCAGGTCCTTGCGGAGCGGCCCGTGCGCGGCGAGCGTGCCGTCGGCCAGCGTCCGCGTCACGAACGTCCCGACGCCGGGACGGGCAGCCACCAGACCGTCGTGCTCCAGCTCCCGGTACGCCTTGAGCACCGTGTTCGGGTTGACCGCCATCTGCCTCGCCACGTCCTTGACGGTCGGCAGCCGGTCCCCCTCGTTCAGCAGGCCCAGGCGCAGTGCGTGCCTCACCTGCTGTACCAGCTGTTGGTACGGGGACAGGCCGGACCGGGCGTTCAGGTGGAACTCAATCACCAGTTCCTCCATTTATCTAGTTGCCTAGCACTATAGCCCTCTGGGTCGAGCATTCGGCAAGGCGTGCACTGCAGGCGCCGGCCGTCCGGCGCTGGAGGGGAGTCAGCCGCGCATGGATGGCGCCCGCCAGACCTCGCCCGGGTACGAGAAGCGAACGTCTTGCGACGCTTGGACCCGTGATCGCAAACCCGCAGGTGGGCAGTGTCGACTACTCGCGTCGGGGATCAACGTCGGTGAACGGTGCAGTCGGTAGCTTCCGCCACGTGCTCATCGGCTACGTGCGGGTCTCGTCCGCCGGCCAGAACCCTGATCATCAGGTCGAAGCACTGGTGCGGGCCGGCGTCGACCCCGACCACATCCACGTGGACGCCGCGAGCGGCGCAAGGCGTCCCGCCCCAAGCTCGACCTCGTCATGTAGTTGCTGCACGAGGGCGACACGTCGAAGGTCACCGGGCTCTCCTGCTCGGTGCTCCACCTGGAGACCCTCGGCGCGGACCTGCGCAAGCGCAGCATCGGGCTGCACGTCATCGAGCAGGGCATCGACACTGCCCCCATGGAGGGCCGGGCGACGTCCGGCATGCTGTCGGTGCTCGCCGAGCTTCAGCGCGAGCCGATCGTGGCGAACAGCAATGACGGGCTCGCCTCCGCCCGGGCCCGCGGCCGGGCCGGCGGACGTCGACCGAGGCTCATCCCGGAAGCGTGCCGCTTCGGAGCGGTGGTGCACACAACTCCGCACCCGGTGGTGCACTCAAGAGAGTACGCCGACAAAGAGCTTCGCGTGGACCGAATACCGCGACCTGCTCATCGCCGCCCACCAGCAGCTTGGCGCACCCATCGTCCTCATCCGGGACAACGTGAACGTCCACGAGGACCGCCGCATGCGAGCCTTCATCGACACGCAGGACTGGCTCACCGCCTGCCACCTGCCGTCTTACGCACCCGGCCTCAACCCCGTGGAAGGGATCTGGCCGGTCCTGCGCCGAACCACCCAGGCCGACACGGCCTTCACCGACCCGAGCCGCCTCATACGCCGGCTCCGACACGGCCTCCGCCAGATCCAATACCGCAGTGACATCATCGACGGATGCCTCACCGGAACATGGCTCACACCGACGACACCACGACTCCACAACCTCAGTAGTGTGATGCGCACCCCAGGCTCCTTCAACACGCCAACCCGCCAACCCGCCAGGGAAGACGAGGGCGGTCAGCTCGGTGTCGTCGAGTTCGGTGAGGGCGCCTTCGCCGGAGGCAAGGACGGCGTCGGTCAGGGCCCGCTTGCGGGCGAGGAGTTCGTTGATGTGGTCCTCGGCGGTACACTCGGCGATCAGCTGGTGGCCCTGGACGGTGCGGTGCTGTCCGATGTGGTGGGCGCGGTCGGTGCCTGATCCTCGACAGCGGGGTCCCAGGGCCGGTCATCGTGGATGACGTGCTCGGTCCGGGTGAGGGTCAGTCCGGTGCCGGCCGCCTTGACGGACAGGATGACCACCGGGGCGGGGCGTGCTGGAAGGCGTCGACAAGGTGCTGGCGGCGGGCCGGCGCGGCGCGCGTCAAGTGCCGGCGCTGTGTGAGCCGTGCAGCACGCGTGAGCCTGCGTTGCCGCTCGTCGGGGTCGGGCGGAATCTGTGGCTGAAGTTCAGGGCGATGTCCAGTGCGAGGAAGTTCTGTCCGCTGTCCGTGCGGGCGTGCAGCAGGATGCGGTGCTCGGCCACCGGCACCGCTTCAGGGAGCTGGAGGTTCCATGTCTGCCGCCACGGTCCGGCAGCCGGTGTGAGATCGCCCGAGAGTCTCGCGCCCAGGGTCTCGAGCAGGTCGGGTAGCCTGTAGGTTCTCTGGAACATCTTCACCGGCCCGAATTTCATGATCACGTCGCAGGTGACCCGGGTCAGGTCGACGGGCTCTTTGAGGTGGCCGTTCAGCTCCCAGCGGGCCTGGTGCCCCAGCCAGGGCATCGGCGGGGTCAGCGTGACGGCGAGGCCGTCCAGGACGTAGGTGCCGTCGCTCACGTCTTCCACCAGGCGGATGCTCATGTCACTCCTCACCCGTTTGCGGGCCGGAAAGCGCTGGGCGGACAGCCGGGGCAGCGGACTGGGAACGCGCGGCGCAGGCGGATAAATCCGCAGGTGGGCGGCCCTGTGAAGGCAGGGGGCGGCCGCTTGGACACCGGACGCCGCGCACCTGGCATCCGACACTGGCAGGGTGTGGGGGACGTGACCGCCACGCACATGGGCCAAACTGGGACCCCGGCCCGATTCCAGCGGGCCGGGGCTCCACCTGTGCGGGCTGCCGCGGCCTAGTACTCGTCGTGGTGGCGCTTGACCACCCGGAAGCTGGCCACGACACCCTCGTCGACGTCGATGCCTTCGACGCATCCGGGGCGCACGCCGTAGCTGGAGCTGTGGCGTCCGACCGTGGCGATCGGAGCGCCGTTGTCGCAGACGGCCCCGCGGAAGACCTCGACGGTCTTGCTGCTTTCGTTGCGGATGTTCAGGCTCTTCGCGCCCAGGCCGCTGACCACGGTGATGCAGTCACCGGGGTGGGTGGAGTAGGACCGCTCGTTGATCTGGATACGGCCCTCGTAGTCGTTGTCCCGGTCGTTGCCCCTGCCTTCGTTGCCCTTGCCTTCGTTGCCCTTGCCTTCGTTGCCCTTGCTGTTGCCGCTGTCGCCGCCGGTCGGGGCGGCGACAGCGGCCGAGACCTCCTGGGGCGCCGAAGCGGTGCCGGCCGATGCGTAGGTGATGCCGGTCGCGGCCAGAGCCGCGGCAGCCGACACACCGGCGGTGACCATGGTCGAACGAAGCTTCATCTCACCATCTCCTGTCGAACAGAGACGCCGGACCGTTCGGCCGGCTCGTGAATGAACTTACCCAGAACCGACATGGCAGGCATTTCGGAAAGTCAGGGATTCAGCTCCGAACGGGGTATTCTTCGACTCCCTTCAAAAACTGACGGTGCCTCAGATGACCTATTGAAAAAGCGGATTAACACACCATTAGGCTTTCAGGGTGATGTTCTGACGCATTCTCACTCCCGTAATGACGGCGCGTCGCTGCGGACCCGATGGACTGAGCCGTGTTACCGGTAGTTCGTTAAATCTGGAGGCAGAGGTCAATGCCGTGTCCGGTGGTGACCGCGTCGACCAGGTTCTGGAGCTCAGAGGGTGGGCCGGTGTCCGTGCATGCCCGCCACCACCGGATGAGGGTGATGGCCGGGGTGAGCCAGGAGCGGATGGCCCGTAAGGCCCTGGGCCGGCAGGGCGGTTGGGCTGGCGGGGTAAGACTGGGCCGCGGCGAAATTGCCGGCCATCTGCGACTTCGACGGCGATCAGCCCACGCACGACCGGTGGGTCCTGGCCCGCCGCAACCTCGCCCGGCCGGAAGAGACCGCCTGCCACCTCGCCTATGCACCCGTCGGCACAGGGGTTCCCGAGCCGGCCTAAAGGGTGTTGCAGAAGGCCGTGAACTGGCATCTCCGTTGTATGGCTGGGGTGTTGAGGGCCGAGCGGGTGTGGGTGGAGACGTTCACCGGCCTGCGGGTGGACCAGTCCGGCCGGTTGCTGCGGGCGGTACGGGAACGCGGTGGCGAGGGGTGTGGATGAGGCCGTCCGTGGCGGCTTCCTTTGGCCGAGCGGGTGCTGGTGGTGGCCGTGTACTACCGCACGAACCTCACCATGCGGTAGCTCGCCCCCCTCTTCGGTGTCTCGCCGGCGACCGTGTGCCGGGCGATCCAAGGGCTCGGTCCGCTGCTCGCGCTGGAGCCGGCCCGGGTCTGCGCCGGTGACGCCGAACGGCTGTGGATCGTGGAGAGCACCCTCATCCCGGTCCGCGACCGCAAGGCCGGCGCCTCTTCTCGTAACCACCGGTTCTCGGCGAACGTGCAGGTCGTCGTGGACGCCGAGACCCGGCTGGTGGTGGCCATGGCCCGGCCGATGCCCGGCAACACGGCGGACGCGAAGGCCTGACGGGACTCCGGCCTTGCCCAGCACTGCGAGGGCGTGACGGTCCTCGGCGACCGCGATGGGTTCGGGTACGTAGTCGCACTCGTCCACGTAGAGCACGTCACGGTCCACGTGCACGGCAGTTGGCGTGCGGGGTCGTCTGTGTATTACCAGTGTGTGGCGGCATGCAGCCCATCGAGCAGTCCGGCCGCGGTCGGTGCGCCGGCACGAATGGACACCGCCCACTGCCCCCGGTCTCGGGCCGTGCCCGGCGCGTCGAGCACCGCCGGCGGCAGTGGACCCGGCTGCGGCAGCCCGCGGGCCCCTTGCTCGGGGTGCCCGCCGCATTTATGTCGCACCCTCCTTGCCTGTGGAGCTCACGTCGTCGGTCGCAGGGACATGTTCGGGGGGCGCGGTGAGGTGCCCGGCGGTGTCCAGGGTTTCCCGGATGTGCTGGACGAGAGAGCGTCGGTCGGGGTCGTTGACCCAGCGTTCGTAGGCGACCTTGAACGCGGCAATCCCGATTTCCGCGGCGAGTGCTGCGGTGGTGGTCTCCAGACCGCGTTCGCGCAGCGCGTGGGCGAGCGCGGCGGCGAATGCGGCGAGTTTGGCCAGTTCCCGTTCCTGGAGTTCAGGGTTGGCGGCGATGACGGCCTGGCGTTGCGGTGCCAGGTCTGCGCGCTCTTCGAAGACGGGAGCGGCTTCGGTCAGGGCGCGGGTGACCACCTCGAGTGGCGGGAGCGGGACGGGGGCGGTGGCCGTGGCGTCCGCGAGGACGGCGGGGAGGGGATTGTCGCCGGGGAAGAGAACTTCCCGTTTATCGGCGAAGTGCCGATAGAAGGTCCGTTCGGTGACTCCGGCGCGGCCGGCGATCTCCGCGACGGTGGTGGCGTCGAAGCCCTGGTGGTCGAAGAGCTCCAGCGCCGCCTTCTCCAGGCGGCCGCGTGCGTCGGGTTTCCATCGGCTCATGCTCCGATCCTACACGCGATGACAGAATCTGACATCAGAGTCATGGCAGAGCCTGACATCGGTGCTACGGTGATGTCACGAACTGACATCAGGGCTCCCCGCCCCGTTGGGGAGCCCGCAGAAGGAAGGCGCACGTCATGCGCGTATTCGTCACGGGAGCGTCCGGACACGTCGGCTCCGCCGTCGTTCCCGAACTCCTTCAAGTGGGACACCAGGTCGTCGGCCTGGCCCGCTCCGACAGGGCCGCCACCGCGTTGACGGCCGCCGGAGCCGAGGTGCACCGCGGCGACCTCGACGATCTCGACGGCCTCGCCGCAGCCGCCGCCGCGGCCGACGGCGTCATCCACCTGGCCTTCAAGCACGACGCGATGTTCGCCGGTGACTTCGACAGCGCGGTCGTGGCGGATCTGCGCGCCATCGATACGCTCGGAAGCGCGCTCGCCGGCACCGGCAAGCCTCTGGTGGCCACGTCGGGAACCATGCTCCTCGCCTCCGCGGGGCTGGACCACGTCGCCACCGAAGCCGACGCGCTCGACGCAGGGCCACGGATCGACGCCGAGAACGCGGTGGTCGCACTCGCACAGCGCGGCATCCGCTCGTCCGTCGTCCGGCTCGCTCCGACCGTCCACAGCACGCTCGACCGCAACGGCTTCATCCCGACCCTGATCTCCATCGCCCGGTCCAAGGGCGTCGCCGCCTACGTCGGCGACGGGGCCAACCGCTGGCCCGCCGTGCACACCCTTGACGCGGCACGCCTGTACCGGCAGGCGCTGGAGTCCGCGCCGGCGGGCTCCCGGCTGCACGCCGCCGACGACGAGGGCGTCGCATTTCGGGAGATCGCCGAGGTCATCGGCCATGGGCTGAACCTGCCCGTGGTCAGCATCCCGTCGACGCAGGCCGACGCCCACTTCGGCTTCCTCAGCGGTCATGCCACGGCCGACAACCCGTCCTCAAGCGCGCTGACCCGGGATCTCCTGGGATGGAAGCCCGTCCAGCCCGGCCTCCTCGACGACCTCCGCCAAGGCCACTACTTCGACGTCCCGGCGACGCCCGCAAGCTGAGCCTGCTCCCTCTCCGTCCCACCCGGCCCCGTGCCACGTTCAGGCCCTGCTCGGCTGTTCGCCCAGCCACCTGGGCCTTCTCGAAGGCCTGGTGTGCGGCGACCGCCTCGCCGCACCGACGGTCTGATCACCCTCCCGGGTCTCGACGCAGACCCCACCCCAGGAAGAGCAGAACCATGCCCCGCTCCCGTCTCGCGATCGACAGCGAACTCGCCGCAGCACTCCAGGCCATGCCGATCGGTCCGAACGGCGTCTTCGACCTGACCGACATCCCCGCCACCCGCGAGGCCGTCCGCGCGCTTGCCGAAACCATCGCCGCCACCATCCCCGACGAGCCCACCGTCGCCGCCGACGAGATCCACGTGCCGCGCGCCGACGCTGCCCATGTCCCCATCCTCCTGCTGCGTCCGCAGAACGCGCCCGGACCGCTGCCGGTCATCGTCTGGTTCCACGGCGGAGGGCAGGTGCTCGGCTACGCCGCCCAGGACGCACCCTGGCTCAAGCCGCTGGCTGCGGCACTCGGCTGCGCCGTCGCCGCCGTCGACTACCGCCTGGCCCCGGAAACCCCCGCGCCCGGCGCCGCCGAGGACGGATACGCCGCCTATCGGTGGATCGGCGACAACGCTGCCGATCTCGGCCTCGACCCCACCCGCATCGGCCTGGCCGGCCAGAGCGGCGGCGGAGGCATCGCCGCCGCCACCGCCCTTCTGATACGTGACCGCGGCGCCGTGACCCCCCTGTTCCAGATGCTGCAGTACCCGATGCTCGACGACCGCAACACGACCGACTCGAGCCAGGGGATCACCGACATCGGCATCTGGGACCGCGCGACCAACCTCCTGGCCTGGCAGGCGATCCTCGGCGACCGCGCCGGCGCCCAGGACGTCACGCCCTACGCCGCCGCCTCCCGGGCGACCGACCTCGCCGGCCTGCCCCCGACCTTCATCGGCGTCGGTGAACTCGACGTCTTCCGCGACGAGAACCTCGACTACGCCGCGCGCCTGCGCGCCCACGGCGTCCCCGTCGAGCTGCACCTCTACCCCGGCGCATACCATGCCTTCGACCTGTTCGCCCCGCAGTCCCAGCTCGCGGAGAGCTTTCGCCACAGCTGGAACAGTTTCCTCGCCCGGCACCTCACGAAGACCCCGGCAGCAACCGCGACTGCCGCGTGACCCGCAGGCCTGACGGCGTGCCGCCGGTCCGCAATCACCACCGGCGCCTGCGCGGCGGCCGCGGCACCGACAGCGACGCCAAGAACGTCGCCTACCGGCAGAACTGCAACTTCCTGTGGAACAACGACAAGGACACCATCTACCTGTACAAGCCCGGTGGCTCCCGCGCCGACGTCCACTCCTATACGAAGAAGACCGACGACCGCGACGGCTACATCACCTACCACGGCTGACCACCCGTCGCCCCGGACGAGGAGCCGGCCACCGGGATGTGACCGGCGGCCGGCCCCCGCGCATGCCAGGCAGCCCCAGCGGATCGAAGGAAAGAGGAAGCCGTGACGGCCCAGGACGCGGTGCTCGACCACCGCGGCTGGCAGCGGCTCATCGCCGCACGCGACGCCTACACACTCGCGGTCAGCCCGCACTACGACGAGGTCCTCCACCAGGTTGCCCACCGCGCCCGCACGGAAGGAAGCCTCGGGAAAGCCGACATCGGGGCGCTGCTGCTGTGGAAGCGCCTGCGCGCCGACACCCCTTGGGCCGGTGCGCTCATGGCCGTTGCGGACGCCGACGTACGCAAGGCGACCGGAGCCGCCACGCTCGCCGTGCGCGACACCTCCCTCAGCCGCAGCCAGGCAGCCCGGGCCGGCCGAGCCGCCCTGAGCGAGCTGCCCGGTTTCACCTCCGGCGATGCCTTGGCCTCCGCCGTCCTGACCGCCGCCGCGCCCGACCGCATGGCCGTCTACGACCGCCGCGCCCACACCGCCCTGCACTCCCTCGGCATCAGACTCACCCACTCCCGAGGCCGCTACAGCCGCTACCTCGAGATCATCGACCACCTCCTGGCCCACGCCCCCGAACCAGCCCGTGCCTGGACCGCGCGGGACATGGACACCGCCCTCTACCACCTGCCCCTCACCCCGCCCGCCCCGACCGGCGCGTAGAACGCGGCGCACAGGAGTGCCGGCCACACCTCGGGAGCCAGTCGATTCAGCTCCCAGGGTTTGCCCGACAGTCTGCGACCAGAGCGAGGGGCATGCGGCGCAGAGCGAGTGCCGGGCCGGGCCGGGCGATGGGGCCAACGGCCTGTTAAACGACTCGTTCGTACGTCACGGTCTGGTCCGGACAGTCGGCCGTCACGTCGTGGAGGGCCGCGACTTCCGTCTCATCGGCCGTGAAACTCCAGGAGAGCTTGAGGCCGCGGTGGCCGTCGGTTGGGCTACGGGATCGGCGGATACGTGGGAAGGGCCGCGATCGGCGGTTGGGGTGAGGTCTGATCACCCGCGGACATCAAGGAAGAGATCGTGGGACTCCTCCGTCTCGCCGCCCGGGGAGACCCGGCTTCTGGCCCACCGGTGCCGTGATGATCACCGCCATCACGGGAGGGATCGGCATCTGGCGAAGCCGTAGCGCCAAGAAGGGAAGGGGCGGGTCGGGGACATAGCGAGTCTTCTGCCGGCGGTAGATTGCAGCCCCACGACAGCGGCGTGCCGAGGCCGGCTTCAAGCGCGAGATCGGTCGGGCACCGCTATGTCTGTGGCAAGCTCGGGCCGCATGGATTGCACTTTCTGTCGGCTCATCCAAGAAGACGCTGCGCGGTGGGTGGCTCATGCTTCCCAGGCGTGCGCATTCTCCCCCTTGGACCCTTTGGCGCCCGGCCACACACTGGTGGTTCCCACACGGCACTACGCGGATGTCTTCGACACTCCGCACGACGTCCTCTCCGCGACCATGGCACTGGTGAAGCGCGTGGCCGGGGCGATGAGGACCGCCTTGGACGCCTCGGGCGTGAACATTTTGAACGCCAGCGGTCCGGGCTCGGAACAGTCGGTGCCGCACCTTCACTTCCATGTCGTCCCGCGGTGGGTGGACGACGGGATCTCGACCTGGCCGTCCGGACGGTCCGAGCACCGGACGGAGGGTGACCCCGGTGCGAGGCTTGCCGAACTGCTGGCAAGAGGGCGGCAGCAGGAAAGTTGAGCGAGATCCGGAAGCTGCGGACGAAGCCACCGCTGCCTGACGGCAGGCAAGAGCTCTGGTGTGCATCGCAGGCGTGACTACCCGATAGGCGACGGCAGCCGCGACCTGGCCGTGGTTGGTCATGGTGTCCGCGAGGGGCGGGGCCCGGCCCGCGGTGTACTGCACACGCCGGACTGCAACTGATCACTTCAAAATGAGTTCACCTCAGGGGCTTGGCAGTTGAGGTGTTCGGGCGGCAGAGTGCTGCACGCGTCGGATGATCTTGTGCCTGATGACCTGTGGGAGCGGACGGCTCCGCTGTTGCCGCCATGTCCGCCGCGACGGCATCGCCATCCCGGTCGGTTGCCGGCCGATGACCGTGCCGCATTGCGCGGCATCGTGTACGTACTGTGCAAGAGCGTGAGCTGGCGGGACGTGCCCACGGAGCAGACCGGCCGCAGCGGGATCACCGCCTGGCGCCGCCTGCGGGACTGGACCGAAGCGGGCGTGTGGCCGCGTCTGCACGAGGTCCTGCTCGCCGAGCCGGGGGCGGCGGTAGTTGGTGAAAGTGCGCAGGCCGGTGGAGGCCCAGACGTGGATGGTCTGGCCGTTGTAGCCCCAGTCGGTGCCGTTGGAGGTCGGTGGCCGGCACGACGAACGTGCCGTCCCTCTTGCGCATGATGAACGGGTCGCGCAGGCCGCCGGCCCCTTCGGTGGGGGTGACGGCGGGGTTGTTCTGTTCAAGGGCGTCCAGTTCAGGGAGTCCGTGCTGACGGCCAGGTGCAGGCCGTAGTCGGTGCCGACGCCGTTCGGTGACTCGGTGAAGTAGCCCATCACGTAGGCGGAGTCGACGGCGTGGGCGGAGTGGGCGCCCAGGGTCAGCCCGGTGGCGAGGGCCAGGGAGGTGGCCGCGCCGGCACCGAGGACGAGTCTGTGTGAGGGCAGGGCAGGGAAGGCTTGGCGTGGCTCATCGGCTCTCCGGACTCGTGCGGGGGCGGACGGGAGCGGGCGGGCAAGCGCGGACGCGGAGCGGCTCAGGACTCCCCCGTGTTCGGTATACGGAACCAGGTTCGGGAGACCGGTCAGACCGTAAGCCCGTGCCACGGACGCGTCAATGGCTTCGGCGCACGGAGCTCACGCCCGCATCGCCGGTGCCGCTTGCCGACGTCGCCCGCATTGACGGCCCGTCACTCCCCCCTTTATGGTCTCGTCACTTCCACGAACAACGTTCGATATGACGAACAGACGGTCTCCATCCGCCCCTGGTGTCCCCCGGCAGACCGCCGGCAGTGAACCGTCCGCAAGACGGCTTCCGGTACACCACCCATGCGCTCGGCTTCCCTCCCCCGCACGAGGAGGCTTTCATGCGTGTCCGCACACCGCCCGGCGGCCCCGCGGTTCGCCGGTCGACCACCAGCCGGCCCGCCACGGTGTCCCGCGCCCCGACGCGTGGAGCGCTGTTCACGGAGGGCATTCGCATGCCGCATACGGAGGACCGAACCCTGGTCGGTCAGGGCACCGTCAGCGGCGCCGCCCGGCAGGAGCGGCGGTTCGCTGACGCGGGCGGTGACCGGTACTGCGTCGAGAGCCGGCACGGCGGCACGCAACTGACCGTGCGGGCGCGTCCATGGCCGACGGCGCGGCGCTCAGCGCACCCGCGGCACCGGTGCGGCCTCCTGGAGGTCGCGGACCTGGACTGCCCCTCGGGCCGCCACGGCGGCGGGGCCGCCTCGACGCGGTCGTCCCCACCGCTGCCGTGCCGCCTCCTCCTCGTCCCGGAGCCGCCTTCATGGAGGCGTCCGCGCGCCCTCGTCGCGGAACACGACTCACGGGCGACCCGGCCGCCACGACCGCGCTGACGCCGCACCGCTCACTCCCCTGACGGCCACGCCCGCGCAGGCGGCTCCCCGCCCGCCACCAGGTCCGATCGCGCTACGGGACGACCTCGCTCACCTTCGCGGGCGGCCTGCAGCCGCCCGGGCCGCCACCTACGCCACCGCCACCTCTGGCCGGACATGAACCAGGCCGGTGAACCGCACGCCCCGACCGGCCCTTCCTCTCTCGCCCGAGCCGCCGAGTCTCCCAGAAGGGTGCCCGCATGTCCTCTTCCTCCGTCAGCAGACGCCGTCTCCTCCAGCTCGCCGGGGCGACCGCCGCCGCGAGCGCCGTCGGTCCGCTGGCCGGCACGTCCCCCGCCCGAGCGGCGGCCTCCCCGGCCCGTGCCGACATCGGAGCCCTGGCCTTCCCCTTCGACCTCGGTCAGGTCAGGCTGACCGCGAGCAGGTGGCTGGACAACCAGAACCGGACCCAGAGCTACCTGCGGTTCGTCGACGTCGACCGGCTGCTGTACAACTTCCGCGCCAACCACGGGCTGTCCACGAAGGGCGCCGCCGCCACCGGGGGCTGGGAGGCGCCCGACTTCCCCTTCCGCAGCCACGTCCAGGGCCACTTCCTCACCGCCTGGGCGCAGCTGTACGCCGTGACCGGGGACACCGTCTGCCGCGACAAGGCCCTGTACATGGTCGCGGAGCTGGCCAAGTGCCAGGCCAACAACCGCGCTGCCGGCTTCACCTCCGGCTATCTGTCCGGGTACCCGGAGTCCGACTTCACGGCGCTGGAGGCCCGCACGCTGAGCAACGGCAATGTGCCGTACTACACCGTCCACAAGACCATGGCCGGTCTGCTGGACGTATGGCGGCACCTCGGCAGCATCCAAGCCCGGGACGTGCTGCTCGCGCTGGCCGGCTGGGTCGACACGCGCACCGGCCGGCTGACCCCCGCGCAGATGCAGGCCATGCTGGGCACCGAGTTCGGCGGCATGAACGCCGTACTGGCCGACCTCTGCCAGCAGACCGGGGACACGCGCTGGCTCACCGTCGCCCAGCGCTTCGACCACACCGCGGTCTTCGACCCGTTGGCCGCGAACCAGGACCGCCTGGCCGGGCTGCACGCCAACACACAGGTGCCGAAGTGGATCGGCGCCGTACGCGAGTACAAGGCCACGGGCACCGCCCGGTACCGGGACATCGCCACCAACGCCTGGACCATGTGCGTCGGCGCACACACCTACGCCATCGGCGGCAACAGCCAGGCCGAACACTTCCGCGCCCCGAACGCCATCGCCGGGTACCTGATGAACGACACGTGCGAGAGCTGCAACACCGTCAACATGCTCCGTCTGACGCGGGAGCTGTTCGCGCTGACGCCGGACCGGGCCGCGCTGTTCGACTACTACGAGCAGGCATGGCTGAACCACATGATCGGCCAGCAGAACCCGGCCGACCCGCACGGCCACGTCACCTACTTCACCCCGCTGAGGCCCGGAGGCCGGCGCGGTGTCGGCCCGGCGTGGGGCGGCGGCACCTGGAGCACCGACTACACCACCTTCTGGTGCTGCCAGGGCACCGGTCTGGAGATGCACACCCGGCTGGCGGACTCCGTCTACTTCCACTCCGACACCACCCTGACCGTCAACCTGTTCGTGCCCTCCGTCCTCACCTGGACCCAGCGCGGCATCACCGTCACCCAGACGACCACGTACCCGGCGGGCGACACCACGACCCTGCGCGTCACCGGCAACGCCGGCGGGACGTGGGCGATGCGCATCCGCGTCCCCGGCTGGACCACCGGAGCCGTCATCAGTGTCAACGGCGTCGCGCAGGACATCGCGACGACCGCCGGCAGCTACGCGACCCTGAACCGCGCCTGGACCTCGGGCGACACCGTCACCGTCCGCCTGCCCATGCGGACCGTCGTACGGCCGGCCAACGACAACCCGAACATCTCCGCCGTCACCTACGGCCCGGTCGTCCTGTCCGGGAACTACGGGAACGCGGCCCTCACCTCGCTCCCCTCCCTCGACACCACGTCGATCCGGCGGACCGGGTCCACCTCGCTCGCCTTCACCGCCACCGCGAACGGCACCACCGTGAACCTGGGTCCGTTCCACGACGCGCACGGACACAACTACACCGTCTACTGGAACACCGGCGGCCTCATCTCCGTCCGCCTCGCCAACGCGGCCAGCGGCCTGGTGCTGGGCGTCCAGGACATGTCCACCGCCGACGGCGGCCGTGCCCTGCAGTGGCCCGACTCGGGGACCGCCGACCACGACTGGGAGATGATCCCCGACGGCGACGCCTACCGCTTCCGCAACGTCCACAGCGGCAAGGTGCTCGGCGTGCTCAACATGTCCACGGCCGACGGCGCCGCCGTCCTGCAGTGGGCGGACAACGGCACCGCCGACCATCGCTGGGCCCTGCTCGACCAGGGCGACGGCACCTACAAGATCCGCAACGCGCACAGTGGGAAGCTCCTCGCCATCGCCGGCGGCTCCACCGCGGTCGGTGCCTTCGCCGTCCAGGACGCCGACGACGGCACGGTCGACAACCGGTGGCGCATCGTGCGCTGACCGACGGCCGCCTCCCGTGCCCCGTCCCGAGCGGGTGGCGGTGGAGCCTTCGCGGAAGAGCGTTCCGGAAGCCGGCACCGCAGGCGTCGGGGGAGGCGACGGCCGCCGGTCCGTGGCCGGCCGCCGTGCGTGCGGCCGGCACGGGCCGTCAGTGGCGGGCGTGTGGTGGCCTGGGCGTTGAGCAGGTTCCAACGGGCTTGGGTTCTTCCCTCCTGTTCGAGAAGCGAGAGTGAGATGTTCGGCCGCGCCGCGTCGATCTGCCGTTCGACTGCCGTCTGCTTGGCCCACTGGGCCCATGCCTTGTCCTGGTCCACAGGCCCGGTGAAGGTGGCGGTCGCGACCCGCTGAGGGTCGACCTGCCGGACGTACTGCTGTTCCGGTCCTGGGCGGGGGCCGTCCGGTGGTCAGCCGGAGGGCTCCCACGGGGTCGGTGCTTCCGGCTGCTCCTGCGAAGGGGACGCGACGGGGCACGCGTGGTCCGACTGCGTCATCGCCCATCCGTCCCCGAACACATGGAGGCTGCTGGGCGCGGCAAAACGGCGCGCGGTGTCGCCGTCGGCTTCCGCGTCGGCGCGGGGGACGGCGGTGAGGACCGGCGAAGCCGCGTGGTTCACCGTGCACGTCAGCTGGAGCATGGCCCGACGGCTCAGCGGAGCCGTCTCACCGGGGAGTTTGACGAAGAGGATGCCGCTGTCGATCGCCGCCCGCGGCGCGTCCGTCAGGCGGGGCAGCTCCGTGGTGGCCATCGCGGCCTCGTTCGCGGCCGGCCCCTCGAACAGCAGGCGTACGACGGCCTCGAGGTCCCCGGCGTCGTCGATCCGGCGGGGATAGGGCATCAACTCCCCGTCGCGCAGGAAGAAGAGGGAGATGGTGGCGGGCGTCGAGGGTGGTGTCGCACTGGGAGAGAACATGCCGCTCGCCGGCGCACCGGTCTCGATGACACCGGACGGGGGGACTCCGCACGCCGTGAGCGCGACCGCGGCCAAGGCCGTGAGCCCGGACAGCAGCGCTGCAGTCCGCGAGCCCCTCACCGGGTGCCCCCGTCGGCCTCGGTGTCGGTGTCGTCGCGGTGCAGCGGGAGTTCGACCGTGAACACCGCGCCGCCCCGGGGCAGGTTCGCCGCCCGGATGCGCCCCCCGTGCAGGCGCACGTTCTCCGCCGTGATGGCCAGACCCAGCCCACTGCTCTCGCTCCTGGCCCGTGAGGTGCTCGCCTTGTAGAACCGCTCGAAGATGTGCGGCATGGCCTCCTCGGCGATCCCCGGTCCGTTGTCGGTCACCTCGATGACGGCCCACGCCGTGCCCGCCCCGTCCACCCGTACCCCCATGGTCAGCCGCACGGGCGGCTCTCCGTGCCGCAGCGCGTTGCCGATCAGATTGGCCGTCACCACGTCGAGTCTGCGCGGATCGACGCGCGCGCGGAGCTCGCCCGGTCCGGGCAGCCGGGTCTCCACCTGCCCCTGCCGCCACCGGGAGGCGACGGTGCGCCGTACGGACTCGGCCAGGTCGATCTCGTCCCGGTTGAGTTCGGCCGCCCCCGCGTCGAAACGGGAGATCTCCATCAGGTCGTTCACCAATCCGCTCAGCCGGTTCGTCCCCTCGCTGATGAGCCGCAGCGCCTCACCGGTCTCCCCTTCTCCCTCCAGGTCCAGCACGTCGGTGACCGCCGACATCGCCGCCAGCGGCGTGCGCAGCTCGTGGGAGACGTCCGCCACGAAGCGGCGCCCTTGGGCCTCCAGGCGGCGCAGCTCCCGTACGGTCCGCTCCAGTTCGGCCGCCGTCTCGTTGAAGGACTGGGAGAGATCGGCCAGTTCGTCGGAGCCGGTGACGTCCAGCCGGACGTCGAGATGCCCCGCGGCCATCTGGCGCGTCGCCCGGCGCAGCGCCCGTACGGGACGCAGTACGCCGCTCGCGGCGAGCAGCGCCAGGACGACGGCGAGGCACAGGGCCACCAGGGTGGCCCGCTCGATGCCGTGGACCATGGCCTCGACGTACCCCTCTTCGGTGGTCTGCGGGACCTCCAGGTACATCACGAGCCCGGAGAGCCTGGTCTCCAGGCCCTCCCCCCAGGTGTACGTGACGGGCATGCCCACGACGAGACGAGGACGCCCGCCGACGTTCATCCGCTGGAACACCGCGACACGTCGGTCCCGGACGGACCGGAGCATTTCGGGGCTCAGCTCGACGAAACCGGCGCTCGGCGCGTAGGCGCGGTGGCCACCGTACGTGGCCATGATCCGCCAGCCCGACGAACGGTTCGCGTACAGCACCTGGTCCACCGCGGACTGGAGGTCCTCCTGGTTCGGGGCAATGGGGATGTTGGGCGCGACGGCGTCGACGCTCGTACGGAACTGGTTGATGACGGAGTCCTGGCTCTGCTGGAGCACCCCCGTGCGCGCCTCGCGGAAGGCGAGGGCCCCGGTGCCCAGGGAGCTGGCCATGGCCACCAGGACGAAGGACGTCAGCAGGCGGGGGCGCAGACCGCGCAGGGGGAGGGGGATGCGTGCCAGGGCCGCCCGGAGGAACCGCCGGGGGCCGGCACCCGGTACGGCGGCGGGGGGCTCTTCAGCCGTGGGGACCTCGGGTGCGGTCCCCCGCTCCCCGGCGGTCTTCCGTGTCCGCGCGGACGTCCGGTCGCTCATGAGGTGCCGAAGCGGTAACCGAATCCGCGTACGGTCTGCACGTAACGGGGATTCCTGCCTTCGCCGAGCTTGTTGCGCAGTCGCTTCACACAGGCGTCCACGAGCCGTATGTCGCCGTGGTAGCTGTGTTCCCAGACCGCTTCCAGCAGCTGCTGGCGGCTGAACACCTGGCCGGGCGAGGCCGACAGGGTCAGCAGCAGCCGCAGTTCGGAGGGGGCGAGGGTGACGGGTTCGCCGCGGTGCGTCACCACGAGCCCGGCGCGGTCGACGACCAGCTCGCCGTGCGTCTCCGCCCGGGGACGGGTGCCGTCCGGCAGTGACGCGTCCTGTCTGCGCAGTACGGCCCGTATCCGTGCGTCGAGCACCCGGGCCTGCACGGGCTTCACCACGTAGTCGTCCGCACCGGTCTCCAGTCCCACGACCACGTCGACGTCGTCTCCCCGAGCCGTCACCATGATGATCGGCACCTGGTCGCGGTCCCTGATCCGGCGGCACACGTCCAGGCCGGACATGCCGGGCAGCATGAGATCGAGCACGACGACGTCCGGCCGGAAGGGGAGGAGCTGTTCCAGCCCTTCCTCCCCCGTTTCCACGGCGAAGACCTCATGCCCCTGATGCCGCAGACCCAGTTGGACGGCTCTGCGGACATCTAGGTCGTCTTCGACGATCAGGACCCGTGGCATTCCGGCAGTGTAAGCAGACCGGACGAGATGACCGTCCCGAGGAAGACCCCTCTCCGACCGCCGTTACACAACGATCACACGGGCCGGGGAACGCGGGCGCCGTTATCTTTCCGTGACAGCGCCGGCTCATGGTGATCATCTGGAATCACCAGATTGAGCTGCCATGTATTCGGTACGAGAGCGGCAGTCCGCACCCGCCACCGGCAGCACCGCGGCCGGTCACCGCGCCGGCCGCCGACGCCGGTCCGCCCATCGCCGGGGACGGCCGCGCCGCCGGGGTCGGAGCCTGCTGATCGGCCTGCTGGTGGCCGCCGGCCTGCTGAGTTCGGTGGCGTACCTCCTGGGAGGCGGGCGGGGCGACGCGTCGAGCGGTGCGCCGCAACCACGGAGCACGCACGTCACCCCCACTCCCGCACCGTCTCCCTCCGCCTCCCCTTCCTCCTCCTCTCCCTCTCCCTCCGCGAGCCGGACCGAGATCGACGTCCCCCCGACGGGCAGCGGTACGTTCGTCACCGCGCAGGCCAGTGGGGAGAGGGTGGGCAGCGGTTCCCGCCCGGTGCGCTACGTCGTGGAGGTCGAGACCGGCCTCGGCATCTCGCCGTCCCAGGCGGCGAACGAGATCGCCGAGATACTCGCCGCCCCGCGGGGCTGGACCCACGACCCGGACAACGCGTTCCAGCTGGTGGGCGCGGGATCGCCGCACGACATCGCGGTAAAGATCGCGACACCGGCGACGGCGGACGCCCTGTGCTGGGCGGGCATCCAGCAGGACACCGGGGGCGAGTACAACTGCGAGGTTCCCGGAGGGGTGGTGGTGAACCTCAAGCGCTGGGTCAAGGGCTCGCCCAACTTCGACGGGCCGATCCATGACTACCGGGCGCTGATCATCAACCACGAGGTGGGGCACTTCCTCGGTCACTCGCACGTGACCTGCGGGGGCGCCGGGCGACTGGCCCCCGTGATGATGCAGCAGATCAAGGGACTGCACGGCTGCGTCGCCAACGCCTGGCCCTACGAGGAGAACGGTGACTTCGTCACCGGGCCGCCCGTATGACCGGCGCCGGTCCCGAGGCCGGCCGCCACGGCGGGCGGCCGTCACGGCGCTGTCACGTTGGCTGTCCGGGTGGGATGGTCTTCGGGTTGGTCATGGTGGAGGGGGACCGCCCGTGGACAGTGCGCCGTCGTCCAGGGGGCGGAACGGAACCGCGCCGCACTGTATGGACCCACGATCGCCGGCGCCCACGACAACCACGCGGGTCTCGCACCGGGCAAGATGAACGACATGACCAACGGGGGGAACACACGCTTCACGCTGCCACGGGGTGCGACAGGCTTCTTCATGCCGAAGGACGGTCCGCTTCCGGATACCGATGTGCGGGCGTTCCGAACCGCTCTGTATGCCGCTGCCCGAGTAATCGAAGGCCGGGTGGGCGAGTTCGAGGGCCAGGAGTACCCCCTGACCTTCCACACTGCGTCGGTCGTCGACCGCACTGGCGAGAGCGTCATTCTGTGTCACGCCCACCACCCCTGGATCGCCTTCGCCCGCGAACGCCGGAATTGGTACAGAGAGGAGTTCCTCCCCCCTCCGCCGTGGGCCTCCACCTTCGCTGAAGCGGGCTTCGTGGTCCTGAGCGACGAACAACTCACCATCCCCCTCTCCGATGTGGACACTTCCGTTCTCGCACAGGACGAATGGCGCCGGGTTCGCTCCTACGGCATCACCACGTTGGGCGGAGTGCTCTTCAACGCATGGGCCTGATGATCCCCGACAAGGCCCGCAAGCTCGTCCTGGACATACCCGGCCAGCCAGGAGGACGGTGCCTCCCGACCAGGCGACACCACTTTTCGATCATGATCGACAAGGGGCACAAGTCGTACCGGACCCGGAGACCGGGAACCCCATTGCGGGGCCACGAGAACGGTAACGGGGGCGAACACACAGGTCCGAGCCCCGTGGACCGGGGCAAGCCGGGTTCCAAGATGCACGTCCTGTCGGACGCGAACGGATTGCCCCTCCTCGTCGGCGTCTTGGCCGGCAAGACCCACGACAGCGAAGGACTGAAGCCGGTGGTGGAGGCTCACCAAACGGGACACGACCCCCACCGCGGCCGGTACTTCAAACCCAAGCGCCTGCACGCGGACAAGGCATGACCGTGCTGACCTGCGTAGATGACTCCGGTGGAAGCGCATCGGCGTGCGCATCGCACGCAACGGCATTGAGTCCAGCGAACGATTACTGAGGTTTTCGGGTTGTTGTCGGGTGGTGACGGTTCATGATCCCCGCGGTATGCCGATGAGGTGAGGTATCCAGAGGGCGGGGGTCTGACCCCTGAGCGTCGGGCGTTTCCTGAGGGGATCCGGCTTCAGGCCGGTCAGAGGTTCGCGGCGGGCGGGAAGACATCACGGCACTGGTGTCGGACGGCGCGTTCTTCCTGACCTTCGAGGACGGCACAGTGGTATCGGCACCGGTGCCCTGACCCCGGCAGGTCGTACCGGGGGCGCTGGGCAACTGTCCGGCTAACCACGCCTACGACGTCCGAAGCCGATGGCAGGCGGCGCTGTACGGGGCACACGCGCATGCCGGTCACGGTGTGCCGGGCACCAGTCCGACCCGGTAGGCGAGGACGACGGCCTGGACGCGGTCGCGCAGGCCGAGTTTCGCCAGGATGCGCGACACGTAGGTCTTGACGGTCTCGGGCGTGATGAACATCGACGCGGCGATCTCCGCGTTCGACAGCCCTTCGGCGATCAGTTGGAGCACTTCCAGCTCGCGGGGGGTCAGCGCACGCACGACGTCCTGTCTGGCCGGCCGGGAGGTGTCGGCCGGTCGCAGATGCTGGGCGAAGTGGCCGATGAGGTGGCGGGTGACGGCGGGCGCCAGCAGGGCCTCGCCCCGGGCGACGGTCCGGATACCGTTGACCAGCTCCGCCGGGGGCGCGTCCTTGAGGAGGAACCCGCTCGCTCCGGCGCGCAACGCGTCGTAGACGTAGGCGTCGACGTTGAACGTGGTGACGACCAGTATCCTCGGCGCGTCTTCGGTATCGGGACCGGCCAGTTGTCGCGTCGCCTGGATGCCGTCGAGCAGGGGCATCCGGATGTCCATCACGACCACGTCGGGGCGCAGCCGCCGCGCGGTCTGGACCGCCTCGTGGCCGTTCTCGGCCTCCCCGACGACCTGCATGTCGGGCTGCGCGGAGAAGATGGTGACGTAGCCGGTCCGCACCAGTGCCTGGTCGTCGCAGACGAGCACACGGATCGGTGACGGCGTATCGCTCACGAGGTCACTCCTGAAGGGGCTTGGACGGAATCGTGGCACGGACCTCGAACCCGCCTCCGGGCCGGGGACCGGCGTCCAGTTCACCATTGAGCATCCGCACCCGTGCACGCAGCCCGGCCAGCCCCCGTCCGCCCGCGGACCCGGGCTTCCGCTCGATCAGTGCGGCGGCGGGTCCGTCGGTGGTCACCACGATCTCGATGTGCTCGTCGCCGTGCCGGAGCAGGATCCGTGTCGGCTTCCCGGCCGCGTACTTCAAGGCGTTGGTGAGCGCCTCCTGTACCACCCGGTACGCGGCCAGCTCCACGTCCACGCTCTGCGGCCGCCGTTCACCCTGCTCGCCGAACTCGACCGGCTGACCCGACCTGCGGGCCTGCTCGACCAGGTCCCCCACCCGCCCCAGGGCGGGTGCCCGGCCCGCACCCGCCGGGTCCGCGGACGCCGCCTCGCCGGTCGCCTCCAGGGCACCGAGCAGGTACCGCAGTTCCGTCAGCGCCCGACGGCCGGTGTCGCTCACGGCCGTCAGTCCCTCGCCGGCGCGTTCCGGCGCGGACGTGAGCAGGAACTGCGCCGCGTCGGCTTGGACCACCATGGCCGTCACGTGGTGGGTGACCACGTCGTGCAGTTCGCGGGCGATCCGCGCCCGCTCGGCGGCCGTGGCCACCTCGGCGGCCAGCCGCCGCCGCTTCTCCTCTTCCGTCCGCCGCGTGCGCACCGTGCTCCCCACCAGCCAGGCCGCGGCCAGAGCCAGCCAGAACGCGAGGTAGTCCGGTAGCGAATTCGGTGAGCCGAGACGGTTCAGGACGACAGCCAGCACGGCGTAACCCGCACTCGCCACGACGACCAGGCCGTGGCGGAAGCGGACCTGGTGGGCCCCGGCGGAGTACAGGGCCAGATACAGCCCCATGCTCGCGAACGTTGTCGCGAAGCCCAGCGCCTGGTGCACGGCGAACGCGCCCGCGATGACGGCCAGACAGGCCGTGGGCCACTTGCGGCGGACCGCCAGCGGCACGGTCTGGGCCAGGACCAGCCCGACGCTCGGCACGTTCGCCGGCCGCTCGGGCAGATCGCCGATCTGCGCACCGATCTGGGACAGGGTCGGCACGAAGGCCAGCAGGGTGAGCGTCAGGGCGAGGACGCCGTCCTTGAGGAGAGCATCCCGCTTCTGCCAACGGTCGAGCGGCGCCCGGAACAGCGGGATGTTCCAGGTCGCCTGACGGGACATCACTTCGGTTTCCTCCAGTCGGCCTGTCTCAACGGGGCGCGCGTCAGCGGGATCTGGTGCCACCGTTCCGGTGGGCGCGGACGAGCATCGGAACGGCGATGGCCACGCCCATGAGGACGGGCATGATCGATGCCTCCAGACCGAAGCTGCCACCGGTCAGAAGGGCGGAGCCATGGACGTCGACGGTGAACAGGCCCTCGGGGGCGTGTCCGGAGACCGGGATGCCGAGCAGCTGCTCCGTGGTGTTCCAGGCGAAGTGCAGCCCCACGACGAACCAGATGTTACGCCGCCACAAGAACGCGGCTCCGAGCAGGACGCCCGCCTCCAGAGCGATCGCCACTCCGCTCCACGCGCTCGCTCCCGGGGCGCCCAGGTGGGCGACACCGAAGAACAGCGATGTGATCACGATGGCGGCCCGGCTACCCCACAGCTGCTCAAGGGCCTGCAGGGCAAGACCGCGGAACAACAACTCCTCGGTGACCGCAGCGCCGATCTGCACCACGACCGCGGTCCAGAGGACCGACAGGAAGCCGCCGCCCGCCCAGGTGAACGAGTAGCCTCCGAACGCCGTGATCAGGAGGGCGGAGACAAGGATGAAGCCCAGGCCGATCCCGCCGCCCAGCAGCACCTCCCGGCCGGCCCCCAACCGGGCGATCTCCGGCGCGGAGCGTCGTGCCACACGGCGCATGACGTAGCAGTACACGGCCACCGCGGCAACCGCGCCCAGCACCGGCACGGGGCCGGGTCCGGTCGCCGTCAGTCCCGAGACCAGGCCGACGCCGACCATTCCCGCCAGCATCCAGCCGAGCGGAAACCGCACGATCCGACCGAAGCGGCCGCCGCCCCCGTCGCGGTCCCTGCCCGGTCCGGAACCTGCACTGTGTCGTACGGCGGACGTCGTGCCCATGGTGACCTCCCCGGTAGTGGGTCACCCCTGCGGCGACCTGACGACCACGCTAGGAATCCGCAGACGTCCGCGAATCACCCGTTCATGGACAGCTCCTGTAGCTCTCACGGGGGATGCGCGACCCACCCGCACCCGTTACGCCACGGGGCGCGACCGCAGCACGAACGGGACTGGAAGCCGTAAGAGGACCAGGAACCGTGACGACCCGGTCGAGCAGGAGAAAGCGGTGAAGTTCACCGCTCTGCTCACGAACGCAGTGATCTGCCACAACTCCCCTGGACATCGCGGAGATTGTCCGGCAGCTGCTGGAAGAGGGCTGGGAGGCCGGCCCCAAGGACCTGGCCCACGTCTCCCCGTACCCGACCGGGCACATCAACCGGTTCGGCGGGTGTTCGCCGCACGAACCCGGCATCCGGCCCGAGGCGTACGACCCGGAACTCGACGTCGATTTCGCCCCGTTACGCGAGCAGAACCCGGCCGCCGTCGGCTTCAGTCGGGCCACCTGACCCGGCCACGACCCGGTCGGCATCGGTGCCCGTTCGCCATGCTCCGTTAAGCTTTTATCCGGTCCAAAGTTGTCCAAAATTACTGTGCACGCGACTGCGGATGCCATTTCCACCCTGGCTGTGCCACTTCCTGACCGGGTTCCCGCTGTCAGTTCGTTTCGACGTCAGCGGATCGTTCCGCGGCCCGGGCTCGATACCGTCCCGGTGTGGTGCCGAACTCCCGTTGGAAGGCGTGTGAGAGCGCGTATGGACTGCCGTAGCCGACTCGGCCGGCGATGGTGGCCAGGGTGTCCGGGGTGTCGCGGAGCAGGGTGGCGGCGCGGATCACGCGCCACCAGGTGAGGTACGCCATCGGAGGACGGCCGACCAGGGTGGTGAACCGGCGGGCCAGGGTGGGACGGGAGACGCCCGCTTCCGCCGCCAGACGGTCATTGCTCCACGGTGCGGCCGGGTTCGCATGCAGTGCCCGCAGGGCGGCGGCCACCACCGGGTCGCACAGTACGCGGGGCCAGGTTCCGCTGGGGGCTTCGGTCATCCAGGCGCGGATGATGTAGACGAGGAGGAGGTCGAGCAGGCTCGGGAGCGCCACGCAGGAGCCGGGTCGGATCTCATCCAGCTCACCGGCGAGCAGATCGATGGCAGCACGGAGTTCGAGGTGGCTGCCCACTCGGCTGGGAAGGTGGACGACTTCAGGCAGTTCTGCCATGAGCGGGTGCATGCGGCTGCAGTCGAGCCAGTACTTGCCGCAGAGCACCTCTGTTCCGTGGCTGTCGGATTGGGTCCGCGGCGCTGTTTCCACAAGCCATTGTTCGAACGGCACCGCCTTCTTCTTCGCGACCGCCACATCGACTGGGAAATCGGCGATGACATGGCCTGTTCCATGGGGCAGCAGCACCGCGTCACCCACGCCGAGAGATAGCGGGGCGCTGTTGTCGGTCAGTAGCCAGCAGTGGCCTTTGAGGACGACGTAGAAGCCCGCACCGTCGTACGGGTCCAGTCGCGCGCACCAGCTCCCGCTTGTCCGCAGCCGGTGGAACCAGGGGTGCCCGAGGTGCACGGCGGAGATCGCATCGCTCACCACATCCATCCGTCCAGGATATGCACCGTATGAGGGATGAGACGCATGCGTATTTTTTCGAGCTGGATGCCTATCGAGACGGTCGTTCGGCCTTTCTTAAGGTCGGTCACATGATGAACGAGAACGAGAGTGTGCAGAGCATGGTGCTGGGAGACGTCGAGGTCATCCGGGTCGTCGAGTGGCACCGGCCGTTCCTGCCCGCCTCCGGCATGTTCCCGGGAGCTGCCGCCGATGCGTGGAAGGACAACGAGGACTGGCTGGCACCGGACCACTGGGAGCCGGACGGCGACTTGGCGGTGCTTGCTTTGCAGAGCTGGGTGCTGCGCAGCGCGGGCCGGACCGTCCTGGTCGACACCGGAGCGGGCAACGGGCGCGAGCGACCGGGCATGGGACCGTTCCACCACGCCCAGAGTGATTTCCTCGACCTCCTGGCGAGGGCCGGTGTCCGCCCGCAGGATGTCGATGTCGTCGTCAACACCCACCTCCACGTCGACCACGTCGGCTGGAACACCGTCGACGCGGACGGGCAGTGGGTGCCGACGTTCCCCGACGCCCAGTACCTCATTCCGGCCGCCGACGACTTCCACTACGGTCCGGACAACGCGTACGGAAACGGCGCGCAGCAGGTCGACCGCCTGATCTACGAGGACAGCATCGCGCCCATCCACCAGACCGGACAGGCCGTGCTGTGGGACGGCCTCCACCGCATCGACGAACACCTCACCCTGGAGTCCGCGCCCGGCCACACCCCCGGCTCATCCGTGCTGCGACTCGCCTCCGGCAGCGACCGGGCAGTCTTCGTCGGAGATCTGCTGCACAGCCCGGTGCAGATCCTGCACCCCTGCTGCAACAGCAGCGCCTGCCTGGCTCCGGAACAAGCGGTGGCCAGCCGCCGTCGGATTCTCGGACGGGCGGCCGACGAACGGGAGTTGCTCATTCCCGCGCACTTCGGCGGCGCAGGAGCCCTGGAAGTACGACGGGACAGTGACAGGTTCGCCCTCGGCCCATGGGCAACGGCCTGACCGAACGGAGGGTGAGGTCACCACCGCCGGGACGGCCGACGCCGCTTCCGCGTCCGCCGCCCCGCTGGACGACGGCCCGCACGTTTCGGGCGGCCGGGGCCTGACCGGGCTGCGGGAACGGGTGGAGATGCTGGAGGCGAGTTCGCGGCGGGACCCCCCTGTCCCCCACCGTCACCCGCACCCTGATCGGCCGCTTCGCCGAACACGTACGCCTCCTCCGCCGCCCCCGCGCCCCGAGCCCGAGCACCTCAAGGTTCTCGCCCCCCGCGAGCATGAGGCCCTCCTCCTCATCGGCGAGGGCCTGTCGAACGCCGGGACCGCCCAGCGAACTGGTCATCAGCCAGGAGAACGAGAAGACCTACGTCTCCCGCATTCTCACCACCATGGGTCTCCGCGACCGCGTCCAAGCGGTGGTCCCGGCCTGTCGGTCGGGTTTGGCTGGGACGGCGACCGGGCCTGACGGCCCTGTGATGCCGTGCGGCGCGGCAAGCCGGCAGCAGCGGCCGTTGCCCGCCCGCAGCTCATCCGATACGCCCCGCGGCGGCCGCTCCGTTCTCAGGGCCGGCCCAGGGTCCCCCGAGCGAGCTACCTGTTTCGTCCTCCCGTGGGTGACGCACGCCACCGGTGGTCTCTTGTTGACTCGAATCGTCAACACGACGGCCGGACAAGGCCGACCAGCCCAGTAGTCGAGGACAACACCATGACCAGGACACGCAGTTCCGCGCAGCACGGTTTGCCCAGAGGCCGCCGAATCGCCGCAGCTCTACTGGTTTCCACGCTGGCAGGGACCTCACTGGTCGCGTGTGGTGCCGACGCCAAGGGCTCACCACCGGCCAAGGGCTCCGGCAAGAGCGCCGGCGAGACCGCGGGCGACGCCAAGATCACCTGGGGCAGGTGCCCGGCACCGGCCGAGGGACAAACCCGTGATCCCCGCCTGGCCTGTGGGACGTTGGAGGTGCCACTCGACCACCAGAAACCGGGCGGCACGAAGATCGAGGTGGCGGTCTCCCGGCTGTCCACCGCACAACCCGGGAAGCGACACGGCGTTCTGCTGCTGAACCCCGGCGGACCGGCCCTGGGCGGTCTCGGCATGCCCGCAACCATGGCGTCCACACTGCCGAAGTCCGTACTGGACCGCTACGACCTGATCGGTTTCGACCCGCGCGGCGTCGAACACAGCACCCCACAGAGTTGTGGCCTGCAGGACCCCAGCGTGTCCGGGCTCTTCCCCTATCCTGCCGCGGACGGCTCGATCACCAAGAACGTGACCCTCGCCGAAGCCGACGCCAAGCAGTGCGCCGACACGGTGGGCAGAAACCTGCGGTACTACAACACCGCCAACACCGCCCGCGACATGGACCGCATCCGCCAGGCGCTCGGTGAGAAGAAGATCTCCTACTGGGGCCAGTCCTACGGCACCTACCTCGGCGCCGTCTACCGCTCCCTCTTCCAGGGCCACACCGACCGGATGATCCTGGAAGGCAACGTCGACCCCACCAAGGTGTGGGCCAACCAGGTGGCGGGCACCTGGGGCAAGGGCATGGCCGACCGGTTCCCCGATGCCGCCCGCGTCGCCGCGGCACAGGCCGGCACCCTCAAGCTGGGCACGAACGTCGCGCAGGTGACCCGCACCTACCTCGCCCTCGCCGACCGGCTCGACCGCACACCCGTAGCGATCCCCGGCGCATCGGTGCCGCTGGACGGGGCACTGCTGCGGAACATGACCTACGCCCTGCTTCTGCACAACAACACCCTTCCCGTGCTCGCCAGGTTCTGGAAGGCCGCCGACGACCTGTCCCACGGCAGCACCACGGCCGCCGACACGGCGGTTCTCAAGGAGGTGTTCGCCGGCACACCGACGCCCCCGGGCATCCCCGCGGACAACCAGGCCACCATGTTCATGGCTCTCACCTGCGGCGACGCCGAATGGCCGCACGACGTCGACGGCTACGCCGCCCGCACCACCGCCGACCGCGAAAAGTGGCCGCTCACCGCGGGCATGCCCGCCAACATCTGGGCATGCGCCTACTGGGACAAGCCGGCCGAGGCGACTGCCAAGATCGTGAAGGGCGGCCCTCGCAACACCCTGATCCTGCAGAACCGCCGGGACAATGCCACTCCGTGGGAAAGCGGCGTCGGGCTGCACAAATCCCTCGGCGACGGCTCTGCCTTCGTCGGCGTCGACAACGGCGGTCACTACGTCTACGGCGAAGGCTCCGCCTGCACCGACAAGGCCACCGTCGGCTTCCTGTCCACCGGCCGCCTGCCGGACAAGGACGTCTACTGCACCGACGTCACCCAGAAGTAACCCGCCGGAACGCGGTGCTTCCCTGTCCGGCCCGCTGTCCGGTTGGAGTCGCCTCGACGGGTCCGACAGAAGTCGCCCCAGCCGGCAGCAGCGAGGGCTCCGAAAACCCCGTCGGAGAGGAGCTCGGGCTCGGTCAGGGGGCGGTTACGGGCGTTGCGACCGCTGCATTTCGGCGAACCGGCCGAGCCGGGTGCCCTCCCCCGTACCCCGCACCTGCAGTCGTGGCGGCCTCGGCTCGGCGCCGGCGGTGCAGGGAGCCGATCGCCATGCCCGCGGCGACCTCCAGGGCGGCGAGCAGGGTGCCGGCGCGCACGTAGTCCTGTGTGATCCGCTGCGGGACCCCGGGCGTCATCGCCAGCACCGGCCGGGAGCGGTCCAGCACCCGGATCTGGCTCTTGTCGTCCACGCAGAACACCAGCGCCCGCTCGGGCGGATCCAGATCCAGGCCGACCACATGATGGGCCTTGTCGACGAAGTACGGATCCGTGGACAGCCCGAAGGTCTCGGTGCGGTGCGGTGCGGCTGCAGGCCGAAGGCCCGCCGGATCCGCGACACGGTCGACTGCGACAGACCCATCTCCTTCGCCACCGCCCGCGTCGACCAGTGCGTGGCACTCTCCGGCGTCGACTCCGGCGCCTTGGTGACCACCGCGGTGACCTGCCCGTCGGTGACCGTCCACGGCCCGCCCGGACGCGGCAGGTCACCCAGACCGGCGCCCCGGTGCTCGACGAACCGCTTCCGCCACCGCCCCACCGCATGCGGCACGGAGACCAACCGAGCGGCCACGTCCTTGTGCGACGCGCCGCTCGCGCAGGCCAGGATGATCCGCCGGCGCAAAGCCCACGCCTGCGGCGTGGAACGGCGCCGCACCCATCCCTCCAGCGCAGCCCGCTCCGCATCCGACAGGATCAACTCGGCCCTCGGCCGCCCAGCACGCGCCACCCCGCAACCCTGCACATCCGAACAGAATTCCTGACTCAGAAAACTGAGGCATCGGTCCCCACTTGATCGAATCTCGAACGTCCGCCACGGGGCAGCCGACGAGGTACGCAGGGATCGGTGCTCGCGGGCGAAGGCGCGCATCTGTGGGCTTCCGGTGCCGACTGCCGCAAGGGCTTGACCCAAGGCCTGCGCCGAGTTCAGACCTTCGAGGCAACGCCCTGGAGCCGGAGAGTGCCAAGGGGGTGAAGTGCGGACGGGCCCGGTGGTCTCAGCGCAGGACGTCTCGCAGCAGTCCGGCGTGCTTCACCGTCTGGCTCGATCCGGTGCGCGCGGCCACCGCGTCGACCTCGGGGATACTGCCCTTGGCCGCGCAGCGCGAAGCGCACTCGACCGCGAGCGCGAGGAGCGCCCCGGCTTCCCGGACCGGTGTGCCGCGCAGCAGCGCGGGCACGGCGGCCTCCAGCACGGACCAGACCGTGGCGTACGCGCCGGTCTCGGCCGCCGCGCGCAGTGCGTCGGTCACGCGCTTCGCCGAGCTCGATCTGTTGCGTATCAACGCCTGCAACTGCCCCGCCAGCAGCCGGCCGTCCAGCTGGCCCTGGGCGGCGAGCACGAGCAGGGCGTCCACCGCGGCGTCACGGTCGAAGCCGATCTTCCGGGCGATCTGCCAGTGCAGGGCGTATCCCGCCGGGCCGCCCGCTTCGGCCAGACGCGCGAGCATGCGGCCGTCCACCGAGTCCTTGGCGTGTGCGGCCACCTCGTCGCGGTGATGCGGCAGCTGAGCCACCCAGTACGGTTCGGCGTAGGCGTCGTAGGGGCTGTAGGGGCCTGTGAGGGACCGATCCCGTTCGTACGTACCGAGCACGGCCGCGGCGACCGGCGGAAGCGGGATGTCCTGATCCAGTCCGGGGGACACGGGCACCCATCGTCCGGGCGGGGCGTCGGTCGGTTCGGCGGCCGGCCACTTCTGCGGAGTCGTGTCCTGGTGCGGCAGACCTCCCCCGCGCAGCCAGCGCGCCAGCCGCCGGCCGGCGTCCGACCGCAGGTCGCCCGCGGCGCGCAGCACCTGTTCGTCCGCCGTGGGGGTCACCCTCAGCAGGGCCTGCGCCAGGTCGACCGGTGCCGGTTCGACCCGCGCACGCTCCAGCTCGGCGATGCGTTCCACCAGCACGTTCGCGTCCACCGCGCCGGTGACGTGTGTCGGCAGTGCCAGCAGGAACGGCTGCGCGCCGGCCTCGATCACATCGAGGGCCTCCATCAGACGTGCCATGAGCAACCTGCCGGGCGGGGAGACCGCCTCGCCGTGACTGATCCGGCGGTGGGAGAGACCGTACATATTCCTCGGCTCGTCGCCGCGCACGGCCGCCGCCACGTCGTACAGGTCGCTCTGCCCGCAGTCACTGTGGACGCCCGGTTTCCTGCGCATGACAGGTTCGAGTGCCCGGGACAGCGCCGCACGGTCGAGCCGGGAGTGGCGGACCAGCCCGTCCAGCGCGCGTTCGAATGCCACCACATCGTCGTCGGCGAGGACCACCGCCAGCTCCTGGGCGACCTCGGCGGCCGTCCCGGCCGGGCCCGGCACCGGCCGGGGTCCAGGCACGAAGGGCAGCACCTCGGCCGCGGCGACCCGCTCGGCGCCGGTGTCGTGCTCCGTACCGGGCACCTCCGTGCCGAGCAGTTCCGCGGCGCGCGCGGACAGCCCCGGCCCGAGCGACGCGGCTGCCGTCCGGAGTTCCGCCCGCACCGGGTCCCCCGCGTTCTTCAGGTGGCGGGCGACGAGCCGGAGTGCGCGGTCCTGCACGGAGACGTCCGGGTGCCCGAAGGCAGACGCCGCGTAGGCCAGCATCCGACCCGCGCGCGCAGGCTCCCGCCGTGCCACCCGGTCGAGCCAGGCGAGCTGGGCGCGCACCAGCTTCTTCTCCGGGCGCAGCAGGACGCGTTCGCACGCCTCGCTCAGCACGTCCTCCTCCAACAGACCCGCCTCGTCCAGTTCGCGCAGGACCTCCTGGCCGTAGGAGGCCACCGGGGACGACAGGTCGAGCATGGCCACATGGTCCCGGAGGAAGGGGGCCTTCTCGGCCGGAGTCAGGGCCAGCGCCCGCAGGAGCGCCACGACCGGTGTGATCGTCTTGGGTGAGCCGTCCTGGAGGAGACGGGCGAGCAGCGGTTCGGCCAGGGCGGCCCGTTCGGGTGCCGTCCGGGCGTGCTCGTCGGCGGTGAGGGGGACGGCCTGCCAGTAGTGGATGGCGTGGGCCGGATGCTGGTCGGCCACGATCGCGAAGGTACGGCGGACGAGCGTGGCACGGTCCACCAGCCCCTCGGCGGCGAAGACGCACAGGGCCGTCAGCACTTGGGTGCTGAGGGAGACGGACGGCCGTTTCAGGGCCAGCGGGAGGAGCGTGGGGGTCAAGGGGTCCTCGCGCAGCCGCTCCAGGACACCGCCCGACGCGCCGTTCGAGTGTCTGCCCAGCCAGCCGGCGAGGAAGTAGTCGGATTCCGGCATCGGGCAGCCGGTGGTGCGGACGATGTGGTCGACAACGAGGTGGAGGCGTTGTGAAACCACGCGCTCCCGCACCCGCTCGTCGAGCCGTGCCACGAGTTCGGTCCGCCACGCGACGGGGAACAGGTCCACGACGCCGACCATCCAGCTGTCGTCCGAGGGCACGTAGCGTCCGCCCGAGTGGAGGTGGCGGGCCGCGGCGTCCGGGGTGACCTGGCAGCCCAGCCGTGCGCTGGCCAGGGCGACACGCTGCTCGACGGTGAGCTCCAGCCAGCCGGGGAAGCCCATCTCCTCGTAGCGGGCGTTCAGTTCCGGCAGCTGGGCCGCGCGCTGCTCCGCGTCGAGTTCGCCCAGCGCGCGGAGCACGCCGGGGGCATCTCCGGCCTCCACGAGTGCCATCAGTCTCATCGCGCCGACTCCTTCTTCGTGTTCCGGACCATGCGGGTGGCGAGCACGTGTTTGCACGGTCCACGACCACCCCGGTACTTCGCCCACCACGGGCAGGTGCAGCTCATCCGCTCTCCGTCCTCGATGCGGACCAGGTAGGCGTGCTCGTCCTTCCCCACCCACGCCAGTGCGCCGTCGATGCGGACCGCTCCCTGAGCGACCAGGGCCTTCGCTCCGCGCAGCCGAGGGTTGCGGGCCTCGACGGCGCCTGCGGCGTAGGGCAGGTGCCGGTGGTAGTACGCCTCTTCCGCAAGGTCGTAGCCGATCTGCCCGGAGGTCCCCAGCATCGTCAGGGCCGCGCGGACGCGTCCGGGCTCCAGGCCGGACTGCGCGGACAGGTCGGCCACGTCGATCCTCGGCTCCCAGGCCAGCAGCTCCGCCACCCGGTCCGTGTCCCGCGCCGCCGGTCCCGTGGCGAGGTCGTCGAGCACGCCGCCCTCACCGGAGAAGCCGCGCGAGGCGTGCGGGGAGAGCAGCAGCGTCAACCGCATGCCGGGCAGCGCGGCCTCCCATGCGACGGGTGCGGTCCGCTCCTGTCGGTCCCAGCTCCGCTCGTCATGGCTTCGCTCGGGCTCCGGGGCGTACACCCGCACCGTCGACGCGTGCCGCAGTACCTGCTGGAGGCTCAGCAGCCGCTCGCAGCCGGGCAGGCACACGGCACCGGGCGACGGCCTGGTCGCCGGGCGCAGGCTGCGGCCCGAGGGAACCACCCAGCGCGTCGTGTGCGCGCCGGACCGCTGGGTGGGCCGCGGCAGCGACCGCAGGACGGCGGCCGCCTCCGCGGCGGGTATCTCGGCGCGCGGGACGAGGCCCGCCGCGATCACCTGGGCCTCCGCGAAGCCGCGCAGCCAGCGCTCCGGCAGCGGGACCTTCTTCTCCACGAACCGGCCGTCGAAGGTGGTGGCCTCCAGCCCGTTCGGCCCCACCCGCAGGTGCAGCGGGTCCAGGCCGCCGATCCTGGCAAGGGCCAGGCGCAGCGGTGTGTTGATGTCGACGTTGGTGGTGCCGTGGCCGACGTCGTCACCGTCGAGGCCGGCGGCGAGGACGTCGAGGCGCGCGTGGACACCGCAGCAGGCGGAAAAGGACTCCAGCCGCAGCCGATCGCCACCGGCCGTGACGACCGGGTCCAGGAAGGCCGACGGCCGCGGCCGGTAGTAGCGGCTGGCGGCGACGTCGGCGACCGCGAGCAGCGCCGCGGCCGCGGCGGCCGGCGCGGTCAGGAACCCGTCGAAGAACCGCGGATGGGACGCCTCGCCCTCCGGCGTGGCACCGCCCGAGGTCTCTAGGGCCAGGGAGCGCCCGGCCGGGGTGTCGCGCACGGCGGACGCGTGCACGTAGGCATAGGACTGGATCGTTGAACTCACTTGCGAATGCTAGGCGTTGGCACTGACACAGGCCTCACTGGCGCCGACGTCGGGCGGGCCGGGGCACGAAGCGGCCGGCGAGGTGTCGAGGGGGCGTTCAGACCGGGCCACTGACCTCGCACCCCCGGTTCGCGCCCTCCGACCCGTCGCCGGTTCGACGAGTCGCCCTCGTCGCCGTGGAGACAGTGGTCACGGGCTCGACGGCAGGTCGGCGAAGCGATCCGGCGGACGCCTGCCGGGGACCGCGGAGCCGGCCGCTCGACGTGGTGCTCACCACCACTCACACCGTCTTGCCGGGGCCTCCTCGGCGATGGGTGACGCCCCAGTCGTTGCTGAGGGCGGTGACGAGGATCAGCACGTCCGGGGCGACCGGCGCATCTCCTCGCGCCGCGTCATCACCCGCCGGAAGTCCGTGTCTGGCGGGTGTAGGTCGCCCGCCGGCGGGGCCTCGGTTCTCGGTCGGGGTCCTCGTGCCGTCCGCCGCGCTCAGCCCACTGCCGGCCGGGGCGGGGCTGGAGGTTGAGTGGGCCGAACTCATTCAGACAGAAGACGACGTCGGGCTCCCGGTCCTCGGGTATGACTCGCCGTCGGCGATCGCGTAGAGGTGCTCGGCACGGGCCTTCTTGGCGGCGTGGTCCGGGTCGTGGGAGGTCTTCCGGGTCTTTATCCGTTGAAAGGACACGCCCTTCTCGCGGAGCAGGACCCGAAGGCCCTCGTGGCTGATGTCGTCGACCACCCCCTCGACGACCAGGAAGTCGGCCGGCTCAGCCAGGCTCCGGGTCGAGAACGGCAGGTTGTGTTCGGCCGACCTGGGCCTGGCTACCTTCTTGGTCTCGCGCCGCTCGGGCAGGGTGAATGTCCTGGGGCGACCGCCCTTGCACTTCGGGTAAAGCGCCTCGAAGCCGTCGGCACTGAAGTTGTGGATCACCTCCCGGACCCGGTCCGCGCTGGTGAACGTCGCCTCGGCGATCTTCACAACCGGCAGGCCCTGTGCGGACAGCAGCACCATCCGCGCACGCCGCCAGGTCACCACTGAGCCGGAGCCGCGGCGAATGACCCTCAGCAGCCGCCGGCCCTCGTCGTCACCGATCTCGCGTAAGCGCACCCGTTCTGCCACGCGCAGACGTTAACGGCTGCACCCCTTCGGACCCTCGTGCCGGGCGAGTCCCTGCTCTCGCAGGGCCGCTTCCAGCCGGGTGATGTCCTCGGTGTCCTTCCTGCGGCGGGGACGACCTGGAACCCAGACCGGCATCATCTGCTTGATCTCGATCTGCGCGCGCGGACTGATGATCCGGCACCGCAGCGGCCCGATACGGCCAACAGGAGCATCGAGCATGCCCTCCGGCCACACCTCCCCGGCCCAGGGACCGCCGGCGACCACAACGCGCCCGAACCGGTCCTTGCTCAAGAGAGCGAAGCTGCTCTCCACGCCCTGCTTGCAGAAATCAAGCTGCTGGTCGGCAGGTGGCCCGGACAGCGGCTCATAGCCGGAGCGCAGCAGGCCGCCGGTCAGAGCCGAAGCACCCTCCGCCCAGGCGAACCAGTCGATGTCCACATGGTCACGCGTGACCTCGCCGATGAAGAAGTCCATGGCCCAACCCCCGCGGAGCCACACCTCCACACCGAGGGCCTCCGCGGTCTCCACCGTCTCGCCGATCAGCCGGAGCTGCCGAGCACTGCGCTCACTGTCCACAGACGAGCAGGCTACGCGGCGATCCCGGCCACAGCAGCTCGATTTCCGCCTGCGGAAACGGGCGGACGTTGCCTGATGCGGCACTAGCGTCAAGTCGCCGACAGAAGCGGCGAGATCACTACCTTCAAGCCGCTGCTGGCCAGCCTCGACCTGGCCGACCGCACCGTCACCTTCGACGCCCTGCACTCTCAGCACGAGCACGCCCGCTACCTCGTCGAAGCGAAAAACGCCCACTGCGTCGCACTGATCAAGGACAACCATTCAAAGCTCGCGGCGTTCCTGCGTGAACTGCCCTGGACCGCCATCCCTCTCGGGGACCGAACCCGCGTGACGGGGCCGCCAGGGGTTTTCCAGACGGTCGAGGAGAGCGGTGACGCTGCGGCCGGTGGCAACGATCCGCTCCGCGGTGGTCGCGTTCCGCCCTGCGACCTCCGGGGCGAGGGGAACGGCGGAGGGCGGGAGGGAAGTCGCTCAGGGCGCGCAGGTGGCACGTCCAAGCGGCCGTCGCGGCACTCCACCCCAGGCTCGGGCCCCGCGGGGCGGTGGTGCTGCGCCGGTGGAACCAGCCGGCGAGCCGGCGGGCGAGACAGGCCCGGCCAGTGGCCGGATCGCGCATCAGACGGACGGCGAGCTCGCCGGGATGTGCTCGCGCAGGCCGCCGGGCCCGGCGGTGACGGTGGCCAGCGGGCGGGCACTGGTGTCCACCTGCAGCCGATGGCACAGCGTATCCTCACGGCCGTCCTCCTGCACCGGCGTACAGACGAAGTCGGCCCCGGGACGGGCGATGCCCCTCTCCCCCGGCCGCGGCGGATCCGGCATAAGCCCGCCGGGTCGGCCGGCCGGCTGACCGGGCAGGCCCACCAGCCACTGACACGCCACACAGCATCCGTGCTGCGCCGGCTGCCCTCACCGCCTGGCGGTCACCTCCTCCTGAGTCCTCGCAGCGGACCGTGCGGGTCTGTTTCGTCCAAGGCAGCCCGCGCCGCCGAGGCGAAGCTGCCGAGACGCTCGGAGACCATGGTCACCTCGACGGCGCGGCGCTCTACGAACTTGACGTTGCTGTCTGCCGCACCTAAGGAATCGCGCCAGGCGAGAAGAGTCGTATGCACCGAGTGGAGACCCAGGTGGACACTGTGGGCAGCCTGCTCCACCGACTCGGGCCCCTCGACTGCAAGGCCGGCCCAAGCTGCTTGTACCAGAACCAACCGATCTTGTGCGACCTGCATCGATGTCCTGACATCCAAATGACTCGAGGAAGAGACCGAAGGAATCAACGCAGGACTGGCGTACGACAATACTGAGTCCTCCCTCGACCAGGAGAAACGCGTCGCGGCCTTGGCCGATCTTCGCCGGTCAGGCGAGCGCGGGCACGCTCACGTCGTACTGGGTGGCGTCGCCGGGGCTGCGGGCGTCAGGTGGTGGTGGGCCAGGTCCGCAGCAGAGCGGCGATCTTCCCGGCGGTGCAGGCTGGGTCCAGGAGCAGGTCCTTGAGGGCGACGGCGTCCGCGCGGGCGGGCTTGACCGTGATCCCGGCGGCCTCGAGATACATGACGCCGGTTGCGGCGGCGACGGCCAGGTTGGAGCGTTCCAGCCAGCGGCACCGGCCCAGCGTGTGCACCAGGGCGGCGGCCTTGGCGTAGGGGCCGTCGTAGACGGGCTGCTCGAACAGCTCGGCCCGGTGCCGGGCGACCGCCGAGACCGGGACGCCGTAGTCGTCGGGGGCCGGATCGTTGACTCCGGCGGCCTCGGCGACCTGCAGGATCCAGGGGACGTCGATGTGCAGGTCCATCAGGCGGCGCGCGCTCCCCGAGGCTTGCGCTGGGCGTCTTCGGCTTCGTCGAAGAGTGCCTGGTGTTCGGCCAGGAAGCGGGCGGCGGCGTCCACCGCGCGGGCGCGCAGGCCGCTGGCGTCGTCCTGCACCAGACGGGCGAGGTAGTCGCCGATGCTCAGTCCCAGGTCGGCGGCGCGCTTCTTGGCGAGTTCCGCGACGTCCTCGTCAACGCGGGCGCCCAGTTGTGTCTTTGCCATACCCGCATGGTAACAGATGTTACCATCATGCTGCCAGCTCCACCGCATCGTCGTCGAGGCCCTGGGCGAGGCCTACTTTCGCGACAACCGCCACCGCGCCCACACCCTCGACAGGAACTCGGTTTCGGCTCCGGCATGACCTGCTGGCGCCGCCCGGCCGAATGGACCGAGGCGGGTGTCTGGTCCCGGCTGCACGAGGTTCTTCTGGCCGAACTCCGCAGCGCGAACGTCCTGGATTTCTCCCGCGCGGCGGTCGACGGTTCCTACATCCGAGCGTTGAAGGGGGATCCAAGACGGGACGAAGCCCTGCCGATCGGGACAGGACGGGCAGCAAACACCATCTGATCATCGACGCCACTGGCATCCCGCTCGCCGCCACCCTGACCGGCGGCAACCGCAACGACGTCACCCAGCTGATCCCGCTGCTCCAGGCCGTCCCGCCTGTGCGCGGCAGGCGCGGCCGGCCCCGGCGCCGCCCAGACGTCGTTCTGGGTGACCGTGGCTATGACCACGACAAGTATCGCCGCCTGGTCTGGGACCTCGGTGTGAAACCGCTGATCGCCCACCGTGGTACCGAGTACGGCTCTGGCCTGGGCACCCATCGGTGGGTTGTGGAGCGTGCGTTCGCCCACCTGCACTGGTTCCGCCGCCTGCGCATTCGCTGGGAGGTCCGCGACGACATCCACGAAGCGTTCCTCAGACTCGCGTGCGCATTGATCTGCCGGAGGCGGCTGAGATCACCGCGCGGACAACCCTAGAAGGGGGCCAGCAGGAACCGGGGGGAGGCGTGGGGTTGGCACGATTCCCCCGACACATTTCCAACGGCCGGCGCTGGTCAATGACGGCCGCGGTCTCCTTGCAGGTGCTACACGCGTTGCTCCGATCCGGCACCCACCAGTACGGAGAGACCGCGAGGCCCTCGTACTCCATGCCGCACAGGGTCGCGCCGGAATCCGTGTAGGCATAGGCCGTGTCGTAGGTATGGGCCACGTCCTCAGAGGTCGTTAAGTCCGATCTTTCTCAGTTCACGATCGCTCGATCGTGGTACTGATCGCCGCCCGGGTCGTCTGCCGCTGACCGCCTGCGGGCAGGCGCTCAGCGGCCCTGGCCACGCCTCCTGTAAGCCGCCTCCGACCTGGTGTTTTCCCGGGACAGCGACGGGAGGGAGGTATTGGCGGAGGCGGAGCAACAGTTCATGGAACACGTGATTCAATGACCGCATGATGGAGGACCGTACCTTTCTAGGGCCGCTGGAACTGACCGACGGCCGTTGGGGAATCGGGGACGCCACACGACCTGACGCCCACTGGGTGGAGTTCCGTCCGGACGGGCTCTACCAGCACGAGCCAGACTCCGAAGGACAGTTGATCCCGTGGTCCAGGATCATGAACGGCATCTGGATCACCTGGGGCAAGCACTCCTGGAACGCGAACAGCAGAGGCCTGTACACGCTGAGGGGAATGGTCGCCACGCGTAACGGCGGCTGGATGCACACGACACTGCGCCACCCGTACGAGGACCACCAGCTGCGCTTCGACCAGCACACGCGCCCGTACCGGGCGGTGGACACCCTCCGGCTGGAGTCCCTGCTGCGGCAGCTCACCACTGAGGGAAAGCTGCATCTCCTCGGCGACCCGGAATGGGTGGGTCGTGCCGCGGCGTACCTGGCCGGCGGGAAGAACCGCTGGATCACCAGCCGTGCACTGCGGCAGGTGGCGGCGGAGGCCCTGGCGGCAGCCGGCCCCGGCAGCCCCTGACCGCCGCCATCGCCATCGGCGCCGTGGGCGGACAACAGACATCAAGATTGCCACTGCGGACTGGGCACGGCCCTCACCTCGCCATCGCCGGAGAGCACCCTGTCTGCGTCATGTGAAAGGTCATCAAGTCCGTTTCTGGTAGCGGCCTCGTCCGGGTTGGGTGGGGAAACCTTGCCGGGTGAGGCGTCCGAGGCGGCTGCGGGTGACGTTGACGGACGCCTCGTCGATGGGCATGTCGAGGAGTTCGTGCAGCTCACGAGCTCGGAACACCTGCCCGGGGTGCTGGTCGAGATCGTGTAGAACATCGGCCGGGCCCTTCGGCTCGACCGGGACGGCTCCACGAAGGTCGCGCGGATCATCGTGCCCGTGTTCCTGGAACCGGGCGAGGATCCCACCGACATGGTCGCCAGCGTCTCGTATGCCGGGCTGGTCGCTGTCCTCCAAAGCCTGCGCTCGCACGACGAACGACTCGTCGAGCAGCTCGCCTCCCGCGCCCTCACCAGCGGCAGACGCAAGACCCACATCCAGCGCGACACCGACGGGCGGATCATCGCGGTCGGCGGCGGGGCGGGGACGAGGTGCAGGAGGGTGATACCGACGGGGCGGTCGAGTCCGCACTTCTGCACTTCTCCACCCACAGGGGCCCTGCCACGATCGCGGCGTTCCTGCGCACCCGCGAGTAACAGCCGGAGTCACTGGTCTGGCTCAAGGGCTGCCAGGCCCTCATCCGCTGGCGGAAGGAGAACGAGATCACCGGGCTCTACGCCGTGCCCCATGACGTAGAAACCGAGGTCGGGGCGACGAAGGCTTTTCCCTGGGGCCCGCCTGCCGGGGCGCGGTGAGTGGCGGGTGACCGTGTCCAGGGGGGAAGCTGGAGGTGTCCGCCGGACAACGGGAGAAGCCCGTGAGCGGCGTTCCTTTCGGTGCCTCGGGTCCGGCGCTCTTCTCGCGGTCGGGTCCGCGCCCAGGGACGCCGGTGCGGTCGGGTGACTTGAAGCCCGGGATCGGGGAACCGGAAGGGGTGCCCCGACCCATGAGAGGAGGACGGGTGCCCGGACACCCGGCTTTCTCACCGGAAGAAGGACCATGATGGCGCACGAAGAGGACGACGGGCGCACCGACGGCGACGGCGTCACACGCCGCCGTCCGCTGCGTGAGTGGCACGCCGAGGAGACGGTCGAGGTCGCGGTGCCGGTCCGCACGGCCTACAACCAGTGGACGCAGTTCAAGACGTTCCCGCGCTTCTCGGCCGTGGTGCGCGACGTCGAGCAGGTCAGGCCCACCGTCACCGCGTGGACCATCGGCTACGGCCTGCTGCGCCACCGTTTCCCGGTCGAGATCGTGGAGCAGGACCCCGACGCCTACCTGGCCTGGCGTGGCCTGGAGCAGCACCCCACCCACGAGGGCGAGGTCGAGTTCAGGCCCACGGGATCCGGCGGCACCGCGATCACGGTCCGGATGCTCCTGCGGCCGCACGGGGCCGCGAAGGTCCTCACCCGCTCCCCCGGGGTCACGGGGCTGACCGCCCGGCTGGTGCGCGCCGAACTGGTCAACTTCAAGCACTTCATCGAAGGGCTCGGCCAGGAGGGCGGCGCCTGGCGCGGCACCATCCGCAACGGCCGCGTCCAGCACGACACCCCGGAACCGCCCAGGAGCCGTGTCGCCCAGTGGCCCGTCGGCTGACCCGCCCACCCGCACACGGCAAGAGAAAGGCCAAGCGATGCAGAACCCGCCCGGTCAGGAGCCGGAGACCTCCCTCTCCGTGACACCGCCGAAGAAGTGGGCGGCCGGGGTCCCCGCCGTCGTGCACGCTCTGGAGTACTCGCTGGAGCAGACCTCCCCGCGCAAGACCGGCGTCGACCTGCTCACCATGAACCAGGTGGGCGGCATCGACTGCCCCGGCTGCGCGTGGGCGGACCCCGCCCCGGGCCGGCGCCACCGCAACGAGTACTGCGAGAACGGCGCCAAGCACATCAACGACGAGGCCACCACGCGCCGGATCACCGCCGACTTCTTCCGCGAGCACAGCGTGTCCGACCTGGCGGCCCGTTCCGACATGTGGCTCAACCAGCAGGGCCGGCTCACCGAGCCGATGATCAAGCGGCCCGGGTCGGACCACTACGAGCCCATCGGCTGGAACGACGCCCTGGGCGTCCTCGCGCAGGAACTCAAGGGCCTGGACTCGCCCGACGAGGCGGTCTTCTACACCTCCGGCCGGGCCAGCAACGAAGCCGCTTTCGTCTTCCAGCTCTTCGCCCGGGCCCTGGGGACCAACAACCTGCCCGACTGCAGCAACATGTGCCACGAGTCCAGCGGCTTCGCCCTGAACGAGACGCTCGGCGTCGGCAAGGGCACCGTGAGCCTCGACGACCTCCACCACGCGGACCTGATCTTCCTGGTAGGGCAGAACCCGGGCAGCAACCACCCGCGGCAGCTGTCGGCCCTGGAGGAGGCCAAGCGCAACGGCGGCCGCATCGTGGCGGTCAACCCGTTGCCGGAGGCGGGGCTGCGGCGCTTCAAGAACCCGCAGAAGCCGCGCGGGGTCGTGGGGCGCGGCACCCAGATCGCCGACCGCTTCCTGCACATCAAGCCGGGCGGGGACCTCGCCCTGTTCCAGGCGCTGAACCGGCTGCTGCTGGAGGCGGAGGACGCGCGTCCCGGCACCGTCCTGGACCACGACTTCATCGACGCCCACACCTCCGGTTTCGAGGACTTCGCCCGGCACGCCCGCACCGTCGACTGGGACGGCGTGCACGCGGCGACGGGACTGACCCGCCAGGAAATCGAGAAGGTCCGCGACGAGGTCCTCGGCAGCGAACGCGTCATCGTGTGCTGGGCGATGGGCATCACCCAGCACAAGCACGGCGTGCCCACCATCCGGGAGATCGTCAACTTCCTGATGCTGCGCGGCAACCTGGGGCGCGCGGGCACGGGCGCCTGCCCGGTGCGCGGCCACAGCAACGTCCAGGGCGACCGCACCATGGGCATCTGGGAGCAGATGCCGGACATCTTCCTGGACGCCCTGCAGAAGGAGTTCGGTTTCGATCCGCCGCGCCCGCACGGCCTGGACTCGGTGAACTCGATCAAGGCGATGCTGGAGGGCCGCATCAAGGTCTTCCTCGCCCTGGCCGGGAACTTCGTGCGCGCGGCGCCCGACAGCGAGGTCACCGAGAAGGCGATGCGTTCGTGCCGGCTGACCGCCCACATCTCCACCAAGCTCAACCGCTCGCACACCGTCTGCGGCGACACCGCCCTGATCCTGCCGACGCTGGGGCGTACCGAGCGTGACGTCCAGGCCGACGGCGAGCAGTTCGTCACCGTCGAGAACTCCATGAGCGAGGTGCACACCTCCAAGGGGCGGCTCGAACCGGCCTCGCGGATGCTGCTGAGCGAGGTCGCCATCCTGTGCCGGCTCGCCCGGCTGACCGTCGACGGCGTGGGGAACATCCCCTGGGCCAGGTTCGAGGGCGACTACGACACCATCCGCGACAGCATCTCCCGGATCGTGCCGGGCTTCCACGACTTCAACGCCCGGGTGACCCGTCCGGGCGGCTTCCAGCTGCCCAACCCGGTCAACGAGGGCGTGTTCAGGACCGAGACCGGCAAGGCCCGGTTCACCTGCAACGAGCGGGTGGTCCCCCTGGCTCCCCAGGGGCACCTGCTGCTGCAGACCCTGCGCTCGCACGACCAGTGGAACACCGTCCCGTACACCAACAACGACCGCTACCGCGGCATCCACGGCAGCCGCCACGTCGTCCTGGTCAACCCGGCCGACCTGTCCGAACTCGGCCTCGCCCAGGGCGACCGGGTGGACCTGGTGAGCGTCTGGGAGGACGGCACCGAGCGCCGGGCGGAGAACTTCGAGGTCGTGTCCTACCCGGCGGCCAAGGGTTCGGCCGCCGCCTACTACCCGGAGACGAACGTCCTGGTGCCGCTCGACAGCGTCGCCGACATGAGCAACCAGCCCACGTCGAAGGGCATCGTCGTCCGCCTGGAACCCACGGGCGACCGGTCCCGGCCGGCACCCGTCTGACCGGCACCGGGACGGTCGTACCCCGGGCGGGACTGCGTGGACGCAAGGCGGTGACGTGCCGGTGGCCGGAGTCAGGAGCGTTCGTACAGCCGGCGCAGGCCGCCGCGCAGAAGCGCCCGGCGTCGAGGAACGTGCCCCAGTCAGCGATGTCGGCGGTGGCCAGGCTGCCGGTGGCGGGGCGGGTGTAGGCGGCGAGTGCCGAGATCATGAAGAGGACGGAGCCGAGCTGGTTCACGGCGGCGCTCCACCAGCCGAGGCTGCGGCGGCGCAGGCAGGGCCGGCCGCGGTGGCAGATCTCGACGAAGGCGCGGTGGCCGGAGATCAGGAACAACAGGCAGCCGACCACGTCCGGTGCCCAGATGAGCCGGTTGGCCTGCTGGACGCTCAGCCCTCGCAGGAAGGAGTCCAGCAGGTCGACGGCGAACACCAGCGTTCCGGCGAGCAGGACGAAGGTGCTCAGCCGGTCGACGCGGGCCGGCTCGTAGCTCCACCAGCGCCAGCCGCGGGTGGCCGGGCGGCCGTCGTCGCCGCGTTCGTGGCAGGAGGACGTTGACGACCTGCAGCGGGCAGACGTAGCCGCCGATGGTGAAGAACAGTCCGCCGGCGAAGTGGATCGAGGCGCAGGTGGTGGCGTCGCCGGAGCCGAACTGGGCGGCAGCGGCGCCGGCCGCGAAGAGTGCTTGGCCGAGCGCCTGGCCACCCCCGTCCGCCCGACATGTACGGGAAAAGCACTTGATGCGTACGTGATCCGTACGGCTGAACCATGGGGGCAGTGCCCCGTCCCCAGGGTCTGTCGTCAAAGGAGATCGGGTCTTGCATCATGGTCCGGTGGTTCGTCGTCGTGAACTGGCCGATGCCGAAAGGGAATTCATCCGGCCGTCGCTGCCCCGGCCGTGCCGGGGACGCAGCCGGCTGGACGACCACCGGATCCTGAACGGGATCGTATGGAAGGTCGGGGCCGGGGTGACCTGGCGGGACGTGCCCGAACGGTACGACTCCCGGGCAGCCCTGCACACCCGCTTGCGCCGGTGGGCCAAGGACCGCACCTTCACCCGGATGCTCCAGACCGCCCGGGCGAAGGCCGACGCGGCCGGAGACATCGGGTGGCTGGTGTCGGTGGACTCCACCCTCGTGCGCGCCCACCAGCACGCGGCTGGGGTCCGAAAAGAAGGGGGCACCGCGGCCAGGGACCCGGACGGTCCCGGGGCGGCCTGACCTCCAAGATCCACCTGGCCTGCGACGCGGTCGGCCGTCCACCGGCCCTGGTGGTCACCGGCGGAGACACCATCGGCTGCAACCGCTTCACCACGGTGAGGGAGGCGATCCGGGTGCCACGCCCCGGCCCGGGCCGCCCCCGCACCCGGACGGACCACGTCATCGGCGGCAAGGGCTACAGCTCCAAGGCGATCCGGTCCTGGCTGCGCCGCAAGGGCATCGCGCACACGATTCCCGAGCGGACCGACCAGATCCGCGACCGGGCCCGGCGCGGCAGCCGCGACGGTCGGCCACCGGCCTTCGACAAGCAGGTTTACAAGCGCCGCAACGTGACGGAACGGTGCTTCGACCGGCTCAAGCAGTGGCGCGGGACCGCCACCCGGTATGACAAGACCGTCGAGTCCTGCCGGGCGGCCGTCACCCTCGCACCGCTACTGATGTGGGCGTGACGCTTTGACAACACCGTCCGGTGCCGTGACCGGCATGGCTCGCCGGGCCGGAGCGGAGGAACGCGGTGTTCATTGAGATCGTCTTTGCAGGTCTGCCCATCGACCGGGATGAGGTCCAGGAAGCGCTGGACGCCACGTTCGGCCTCGACGGCGAAATCACGGGTACGAGCAGGAAGCAGTGCTGCAGCGGGCCTACTCGTGACGGCCAGCGCCTCGGCGGGCACCGATCTTGATCGTTGATCTCGGCCTAACAGAGACGCGGCGGAACTGTCACCGCGAGACGCCGGCAAACGTCACCGGAAGCGCGGCTCGCCTGTCACCACTTCCTCGCCGCCAGACAGCCCGTGTCTGGGCACTTCCGGAAGCACCCCCACTGACGGTCAGACCGCGCTTCGTGGTGGCGCTTTCGCTGCGCCTCACACCGGCCGGGGGCGGCACAGGCACAGGCAGGGCTCCGGCCGGAGCGGACGTCATGCCGCCGCGCGCTCGCCGGCCGGTCGGCGGCGCAGTTCGGGGCGCTGGAGGGCTGGCGGCTGGTAGGCCATGTCGAGCGTGCCGGTGTCGGTGCCGGGCGGCACGATCGCGTCGATGCGGTCCAGCACGTCGTCGGTGAGGGCGACATCGACGCCCGCAAGCAGGTCGTCCAGGTGTTCCGTGGTCCGCGGTCCGAGGAGGGCCGACGTCACGCCCGGGTGGGCGAGCACGAAGCCCATCGCGAGATGCGTGAGCGGCAGGCCGGCCTCCTCAGCCAGCGGGATGAGCTGCTCGACCACGTCGAGCCGACGGTCGTCCGTGAGGTGCCGGAAGCCATACTTCGACCGGTGCGTCGCGGCCTCCTGGCCCTTGCGGTATCGCCCCGTCAGCAGGCCGCCGCCGAGGGGCGACCAGACCAGGGTGCCCATGCCGAACTCCTGCGCCGCCGGGAGCACCTCGCGCTCGATGCCCCGGTTCAGGATCGAGTAGACCGGCTGCTCGGTGCGCGGCCGGGCCAGCCCGCGCCGCTCGGCGACCCAGTGCGCCCGGACGATGTCGCAGGCCGGCAGGGCCGACGTGCCGAAGGTGCGGATCTTGCCGGCCCGCTGCAGATCGGTGAGGGCCGCGAGGGTCTCCTCGATGTCCGTGTCGGGGTCCGGACGGTGGATCTGGTAGATGTCCACGTAGTCGGTGTCGAGGCGGCGCAGCGAGTCCTCCAGCGCGCGCACCAGCCAGCGCCGGGACGCGCCCTGGTGGTTCGGCTCGTCGCTCATCGGGTTCCGGGCCTTGGTCGCGAGCACGACGTCGGCCCGTCGTCCCTTCAGGGCCCGGCCGACGATCTCCTCCGACTCGCCGTGCGCGTACACATCGGCGGTGTCGACGAGATTGATGCCGGCGTCGAGCGCCCGGTGGATGATGCGGACGCAGTCGTCGTGGTCGGGGTTGCCGAGGGCGCCGAACATCATCGCGCCGAGGGCGTAGGGGCTGACCTTGATCCCGGTCCGGCCGAGGCTGCGGTAGCGCATGGTGTCTCCTTCAGGTCGTCCTACTGTGTAGCTGATACCAGCCTGTCTGTCGCTCGCCGGACTATGAATACTTGTGCATCCCGATTTCTTGCGCGAGAGTACGGACATGGATCCCGACCGACTCTCCGAGGCACTCGACCTGGTCGAGGTGCGCAGCGTGCTGACCGGCGGCGTCGCGGCCCGCGGCGGGTGGTGGGCCCGCGGCCCGCTGGCCGATCCGGTCAAGTTCTTCGCGATGGTGAGCGGGCGCGCCCGGCTGACCACCGACGGCGTCGTCGAACCGATCGACCTCGTGGCGGGTGACGTGGCGATCCTCACCGGGCGCTCGTGGGTGGCCTTCGAGGCCGGCGCGGCGCCGCGCCACGAGATCCAGCCGGAGTCGGACTTCTCCACCGCCCGCTTCGCGGGCTCGGACCCTGCCGTCGACGACGTCGTGATCGGCGGGTGCGTCAGCGTGAACGAGGCCGGGCGGGCGCTCCTGCTGGAGTCGCTTCCACCGGTGGCCCACATCCGGTCATCCGCCGCCGGAGACGGGGACCGGCTGCTCGCCGCCCTGCTGCGGCTCTTCGACGAGGCGACCGGCGACCGGCTCGGCTCGGCCTTCGCGATCCGGCAGTACGGCCAGCTGCTCCTGCTGGAGGTGCTGCGCTGTTACGTCGACCAGACCCTCCTGCCCTCCGGCTGGTTGCGCCTGCTCGTCGACGAGCGCCTGCGCCCCGCCGTCGACCTGCTCCACGGCCGCCCCGGACACGCATGGGGGCTGCAGGAGTTGGCGCGCGCCGCCGCGATGTCCCGGACCACATTCGCGGAGCGGTTCCGCGAGGCCGCCGGTGTACCACCACTCACCTACCTGGGCCGGTGGCGCATGCTGCTGGCCCAGCGCGCGCTGCGGAACGGCGACGCCCGTGTCGCGGCGCTCGCCGCCGAGCTGGGCTACGGCTCGGAGAGCGCGTTCAGCACGGCGTTCAAGCGCGTTGTCGGGGAGTCGCCGCAGCGCTACCGGATGCGCGTGCGCCAGGAGAGCGTTCCGATCACGGGCCGGTGATGGAGGTCACCCCCGAGCAGGGCCGGCGCGCCTCGGGTACCTGTCCAGGCTCAGGAGAACTCGCGGATGTCGCACAGTGGGCAGGAGGCCGTCCCCGCCTGCTCGGTCCTGACGACGAGGAGTTCGTCGTCCAGGCGGCCACCACCCGCCCGACCAAGCTGGACCAGTCATCGGGACGTCCTGGCGGCAGAGCGCCGTGAATGCGCCCGGGTCCGCAGCAAGAGGGCACCCGCTGGGGCGGGCGAGCGCGAATCGCGGCCCGATCACTCACTGACATGCAAGGTCGCACAGCCCGCGACGCCCAGCTCGGACAGCACTGCCCTAAGCCGCCCCAGGGCCGCAGCAGGGCCTGAGCTCTCCGCGATGTCGAGGTCGAGATGGCAGCGACCCATGCCGCTTCCCGCGCCGGTGACCTCGCCGTCGAGCTCGAACGCCGCCTCCAGAGCCTCCTCGACCTTGCCACGATCGACCGGCAGCCCCGCGAACACGACTTCAACGAACACCCCGGTCTCCCTCTCAACGCGGCGAACCATAACGGTCACAGCACTACTGAGATTTTCGTAAGTTCGGTGGGTGTGGTGGCCGTGCGGGCGGGAGGCTGTCGGCGTGGCTTATCAACCTTCCCCTTCGGTTGCCGGCTCCTCTCTTCCTCCCTTTGTCACGGCCTCAGTTGGCGGAGGCGCGTCGTGTGCGAGCAGCCGAGTTGTTCGAGGTCGGCGTCTCGCATGCGGAGATCGCGAGAGCGGTGGGGGTGTGTGCCGAGAGCGTGCGGCGTTGGCGGCGGGTGTGGGAGCAAGGCGGTGCTTCGGCCCTGCGGCGACGGGCAGCCACCGGACGCCCACCGAAGCTGGACGACACCCAGGCCGAGATGGTCCGGGCCGCGTTGGAGCAAGGTGCCCAGGCTCATGGTTTCGAGGCCGACCTGTGGACCCTGGAACGAGTCGGCGCGGTCGTCACCCGGACAACAGGAGTGGTGCTGTCGAGGGCGTCGGTCTGGCGGCTGCTGACCGGCCGGCTCGGATGGAGCCTGCAACGCCCCGAGCGGCGGGCGGCCGAGCGGGACGAAGCGGAGATCGCCCGCTGGATCGCGCACGAGTGGCCACGCATCAAAAAGGGGCCGTGACCACATGTGCCTGGATCGTCTTCCTCGACGAATCAGGCGTTTCCCTGCTCCCTCAGATCCGCCGCACCTACTCGCCCCGAGGGCGGACTCCGCTCCTGCGGCACCGTCTGAACCGGAAGCGGGCGTCGATGGCCGGGGCCTTGGGCTGCCACTCCACCGACCCCGATCGCGGGGCCCGGCTGTGCTTCCACCTCAAGCCCGGCAGCTACGACACCGCCGCCCTCATCGAGGTCCTGGAGCAGATGAAGGTGTTCTACCGCGGCGAGCGGGTGGTCCTGGTCTGGGACGGCCTGTCCGCCCACCGGAGCCGGGCGATGCGAGCCTGGGCCGCCGAGCAGGACTGGCTCACACTGGAACGCTTACCCGCTTACGCTCCCGAGCTGAACCCGGTGGAACTGCTGTGGTCCTCACTCAAGAAGCGTGAACTCGCCAACCTCGCCGGCGACCACCTCGCCGATGTCGCCGACGCCACCGAGCAAGGCATCCACCGCATCAACACCAACCCCCGACTTCCATGGTCATTCCTCGCCCACACCGGCCTGACCATCCACCCACCACACCCACCGAACTTACGAAAAGATCAGCAGGGCATGTATCGGAAAGTGCTGGTCGTCGGAGTGGCACTGCCTAAAATGACATGCGGTCTTCGCTCGGTCGTGCTGGGGTCAGTCGCTATGAATGATCATTTCCCCGACGAAGCCGACTTGACGGACAGGATGGAACGGAACCTGGCGGAACACGCCTGTCATATGCACCGGAGTATGTCCGGTGCGACTGTCGCAGAGACCGGCGACCTCCTGGTCGCGGACAGCGGCCTGGACGACGACACGTTCAACATCGTCGCCGCGGCCCGCTTCACCGCCGCCGATGCCACGGCCCGCATCGCCGAGACCGTCAGGACGCTGGTGGACACCGGCCGCAGTTTCTCCTGGTGGGTGGGTCCTGCCTCGACACCGGCAGACCTCACTGCCCGCCTGACGGCGGCCGGGCTGCCGGTGTCCGAACGTGAGACGGCGATGTGGGCCGAGCTGGACGACACCCTGCCGCCTCCCGCTGTCCAGGGACTGGACATCCGGACGGTGACCACGCCCGAACAGCTCGCCGACTACGCCACGGTCCTCGCCGCGAACTGGAATCCACCCGCTGAAACCGTCCGCGACTTCTTCGCCCGGGCCGCTTCGCAGGCGCTGGCCGCGACCTGCCCGGCCCGGTATCTGGTGGGCTACGTGGAGCACCGTCCGGTCTGCTCCGCCGAGGTGTTCCACCACGCAGGAGTCGCCGGCATCTACAACATCTCCACCCTGGCCGCCCACCGCCGGCGCGGCTACGGCGGGGCCATCACGCTCGCAGCCCTCCGCACGGCCCGCGAGCGAGAGCACCGCATCGCGGTCCTACAGGCGTCGGCCGACGGCGAGCCCGTCTACCGCCGCCTGGGGTTCCGCGCCTGCGGCCAGTTCGTCGAACATGCCATCAACGCCTGAACCGCCAAGACCTTACGGGCTGGCCGACCGTCATCCCTGAATGAGCTGGTCACAGCCACTCATTGATGGCCGCTACGAGGACAGCGGCCTCGTAGCGGCCCGCGGGTTTGTCGTATCTCGTGGCCACGGCCCGGTTCCTTTTGAGGCGGTTGATGCCGCACTCGACGGCATGTCGAGCCTTGTGGTCCTTGGCGTTGAATTCGGGCGGTCGGCCACCGCGGGAGCCGTGCTTCTTGCGGTTGCGCGCCTGGTCGGCCTTGTCCGGGATGGTGCGGCGGATGCCACGGCGGCGCAGGTAGGCGCGGTTCTTGCGGGAGGCGCACGCCTTGTCAGCGCGTACGCGATCGGGGCGGACGCGTGGCCGGCCCGGCCCGAGGCGGGACACACGGACCCTCTCCAGCACGGGCTCGTACTGTGGCGAGTCACCACGCTGCCCTGCCGTGATCACGACCGACATGGGCCTCTGGCCCTGCTCGACCGCCAGGTGCAACTTGGTGGTGAACCCGCCGCGTGACCTTCCCAGCCCGTGATCTCCGGGCTCGGTGAACACACCGCCCGGCGGTTCCTTCTGCAGGTCACCCCGCTTGCGGGCCCCGGCCGCAAGCGGGTGAGCGCGGCAGACCGTGGAATCGACGCTCAAGTCCCAGACGATCGCGCCTCTCGCGTCGGCCAGGGATTGGAGCCGAGTGAGGATCCGCTGCCAGGTTCCGTTCCGCTGCCACCGGCGGAACAAGTCGTGGACCCGGCTCCACGGTCCGTACTCGACGGGTACGTCCCGCCACGGCACACCGGTCCGAACACGGAACCGTATGCCGTCGGTCAACTGCCGCCGAGGCCAGACAGGCGGCCGTCCCGCCCTCGCGCCCTTCGGTAACAACGGCTCCAGCACTGCCCACTGTCAGTAAGAGGTCATCTCAATTGGCGAAGGCGCCGCCCGTGAGAGTGCGGCGCAGGCGCGAGGGCTTGACCGTGATGTGAGACTTTCAGCATGGACATGGGGCGTGAGTCGCGGTGGGAGAAGGACGCGATGACGGTGGAGATCGTCTTCGCCCTGGTGACTGCCGCCGTGCTGGCTGGGTTGATTTTTGCCGTTGCCTGGACTTTCACCCTGATCCCTGACTTCTCTGGATCGGCAGAGAGACACGTTTTGGTGGGCGGCGTGCTGCTCGGAGCGGTGGCCGGAGTGTGGCGTCTTGTGCGGGTGCTGCTTCGGTTCGACAAACAGCGCCGCTTGGGCCGCTGACCACGGATCTTTCCGTTAGGGTCGGTAGCCTCTCAGCGTGGGGATCGTTGAACGGCTGGTGCCGGATGAGCTGTGGGAGCTGTTCCAGCGGGTGGTTCCGGAGGCGCCGTCACGACCGCAGGGGGGCGGCCGGCGCCACGGCGACCGTGAGGTGCTGGCTGCGATCGTGTTCGTGGCGACCTCGGGCTGCACATGGCAGCAGTTGCCGACGGCATCCTTCGGGCCGTCCGGCGCGACGGCCCACCGCAGGTTCACTGAGTGGACGAAGGCCAGAGTCTGGGCCAAGCTGCACCGCCTGGTCCTCGACGAACTCGGTGCCCGTGGCGACCTGGACTGGTCGCGGTGTGCGATCGACTCGGTGAACATGCGGGCCCTGAAAAGGGGGACCTGACGGGTCCGAATCCTGTTGACCGGGGCAAGTTCGGCTCGAAGATCCACCTGATCGCCGAGCGGACCGGTCTGCCCCTGTCCGTCGGCATCTCGGGCGCCAACGTCCACGACAGCCGGGCCCTGATCCCGCTCGTGAAGGGCATACCCCCGATCCGGTCCCGCCGAGGACCCCGTCGGCGCAAGCCCGCCAAGCTCCACGCCGACAAGGGCTACGACTACCGCCACCTGCGGCAATGGCTGTCCCAGCGAGGCATCCGACACCGCATTGCTCGCAAGGGCGTCGAGACATCACAACGACTCGGGCGGCACCGTTGGACCATCGAACGCACCATGGCCTGGCTCGCCGGCTGCCGCCGACTCCACCGCCGCTACGAGCGCACGGCCGAGCACTTCCTCGCCTTCACCAGCCTCGCCTGCACCCTCATCTGCTACCGCAGGCTCACCAAATGAGATGACTTGTAAGTGAGTCACGCTCACCAGCAGGACCACCAGTCACATTCTCACTGCCGATAGAAGATGCGGGCACACCTTGGCAGGATGGCCCGCCAGCACTCTGCAGCTACCGTGCCGGAGCGCGCAGGGCCGCTGACGTCCGCAGTCGTTGCCGTCAGCGCTGCCGTCACTGCGTCGGCTCCTGCGTCATGTGAGCACCGCGTCCAAGGAGTGAGGTCGGCACGGGCGAAACCGGCCGGATTCGAACCGGCGTCCTCGCGATTTTAGAGACCGCGCGCGACGACCTCTGCGCTACGGCTTCGCCCGGCGGGGATCCTAGCCGATCGCATTTCGGGAGAGACCCGGCTTTGGTACTCCCAGCGTTGATCGGCCGGCGAGGCCTCAACGACCGAGGCGAGTCGTCGGTGCGCCCCTCGATGCGAACTACGGGCGGGACGGTCGTTGAGGTCTGCCGAGCTGGTCAGCGAGCTTCCGGGAGCCGGTGGCGATCGGTTGCAGTCGTGGTGGTTGCTGTACTTCGCTGCTGTACCGCAACTCCATGCCGCTTCGCAGCGACGCGCTTACAAGGCTGCACATCTCGATCTTGAGTGAGGGCATGAGAAGATTGCCCTCACTCAAGGAGGTTCGAATCCTGTGGCCGTCCCTATTGCATACAAGGGGCTTGAGTTGATGCCCACGTGGTTTGTCATCACGGTTGCGGTCTTGGCTGCAGTCGGGATCATCCTGGCCTACCGACGGAGACAATGATGACCAGCGCAGAGCTGTCGAGCCGTTGCCCATCGGTTGACGGAGGCGGCTCGCCCCGGGCCATGAGAGACGGATCGACCTTATCCCTGCGGCAGCCTCGGTCAAGGCTCCGTGACCGGACAGACCTGCACAGTGTGCGGTGGCACGGCCAACTGCTGGAAGACCGTTTCAATCAACGGCCGTGATGGCTGGGTCGCAGCGGAGTGCGTGGTGTTGGGCGTCTGATCCCCTCGGCGCGCGCACCACACGACAAAGCCCACGGCATGATCAGTTCGGATGCTGTGGGCCTTGTCGTTGTGAATTACTGACCTTGAACGGGTGATGTCGTCCCGGTTCGGCTGACAGCCAACTGCTGTGTGCGCTGTCTCAATGCGGTGTGAGATATGCGCAAGGGGGTGGGCTGTCCGACAGGGAGCGGGTGGCCTGGGAACGGGTCCGGCTGGAGGCCGGGGCCCGGTTCGAGGCGGGGCAGGCGAACGCTCGGATTGCGGCGGATCTGCGGGTTTCGGTGCGGTCGGTCGAGCGGTGGCGCAAGGTATGGCGGGAACGGCGTGAGGCCGGTCTGGTGTCGAAGGGATCGCCGGGCCGGCCGCGGTTGTCGGGCGAGCAGATCGCCAGGCTCGAACGGGAGCTGGCTCGTGGTCCGCTGGCCCATGGCTGGCCCGTCCAGAGGTGGACGCTGGCCCGGGTGAGAACGATGATCGGCCGACTGTTCCACGTCGCCTACACGCTCGAGGGCACGTGGAAGCTCCTGCGGTGGCACGGCTGGTCCTGGCAGCAGCCTGTCCGCCGGGCCACCGAGCGGAACGAGGAGGCCGTGGAGGTGTGAAAGGAGGAGACCTGGCCGGAGGTAGAAGGATGGCGGCGGTCTCCGGGGCCTGGATCCCCTTCGAGGACGAATCCGGGCAGTCGATGAGGCCGCCTCGTGCGAAAACCTGAGCGCCCCGGGGCGTCACCCCGGTCGTGAAGGTCCGCGGTGGCGGAAGAGGAAGGATCCACGTCGCCGGCATGGTCTGCCACCAACCGGGACACCGGTCCCGCTTCTTCCACCACATCCGCACCCACCGTGGTCGCAGGAACGAGCCGAAGAGCCTGACCTGGCGCGACTACCGCGACCTGATCCGCCGGGCCCACCAACAACTCGGCGGCCCGGTCATCCTCATCCGGGACAACCTGGCCACCCACCTCGTCCGCCCCTTACGGGAGGTCATCGAAAGGGCCGACTGGCTGACCGTGGTCCAACTGCCGTCCCACGCACCTGATCTGAACCCGCAGGAAGGCATCTAGTCCCTCCTGAAACGCGACCTCGGCAACCTCACGGCCCAGACCTTCGACGAACTCCTCCGCGCGGTGAAACACAAGCTGAAATCACTCCAGTACCAGCCCGACATCATCGACGGATGCCTCACTTGGACCCGGCCTCACCCTCGAAGCCACCCTGGCCGACAACACTATTTAAAGATCAGTACAACGTGGGATGAAGGCCGAAGCCACGCTGATCGCTCGGTCGGAGGTCACCGGGACTTCGGGACCGGCCAGGGCTGGTGTCCCGGGCCGGTCGGATGCGTGCCCGTGACGCCCGTGACCACCGAGTAGAGGCTGGTCTGCGCGGTGATGAAGAGACGGTTGCGCTTGGCTCCACCCCAGGAGATGTTGGCCACCGTCTCGGGAATGTTGAGCCGTCCGATCAGCGTGCCGTCGGGGTCGTAGCAGTGCACCCCGTCGTCCATCGCGGCTGCCCAGAGCCGTCCGCCGTCATCGAAGCGGAGGTTGTCGAAACGGGCGTTCTGGCGGGATGCGGAGTCGGCGAAGACCTTGCCGTCGGAGAGTGTGCCGTCATCCTGTACGTCGAAGACCCGGATGCAGCCGGCCCTGGTGTCGGAGACGAAGAGCTGTCGCTCATCGGCCGAGAAGACCAGGCCATTCGGCGCCGCGAAGCAGTCGGCGACCAGGCGTACTTCACCGCTGTCCGGGTCGATCCGGTAGACGTTGTTGGTGCCGATCTCGCTGTCGGCGCGATAACCCTCGTAGTCGCTGGTGATGCCGAAGTCCGGATCGGAGAACCAGACGGAGCCGTCCGACTTCACCGCGGCGTCGTTCGGGCTGTTCAGCCGCTTGCCCTGCCAGCGATCAGCCAACACCGTGACAGTGCCATCATGCTCGGTTCGCGTCACTCGGCGGTTGCCCTGCTCGCAGGTGATCAGCCGGCCCTGGCGGTCAAGGGTGTTGCCGTTGGTGTGCCCCGCGGAACGGCGGAAGACGCTGACGGCACCGGTCTCCTCGTCCCAGCGCAACATCCGGTCATTGGGGATGTCGCTCCAGATCACCTGCCGCCAAGCAGGAAGATAGATCGGTCCCTCGGCCCAGCGGCAGCCTGTGTACAGCACCTCCAAGCCGTCATCACCGTTCATGCACCGCCCGGTACGGAACCGATCGTCGAGCATTTCGTACAGCGCAGGGCGCTCGCTGGTCATGGATCCCCTCCCTATAGATGCGCCGAACCTTTACCGAACAAGCTTCGGCTTAAGAAGGAGATTGCAAGATGACGTATAGTCTATGCAAGGTTATTCCGAATGGAGAGTTGTGGATCACATCGATCGTGCCCTGCTGGCACAGCTCCAGCAGGACGCCACCCAGCCCTACGCCGCGCTGGGCCAGGCTGTGGGCCTGTCCGCAGGCGCGGCTCATGAGCGCGTGCGGAAGCTGCGGGAGCGCGGCGTCATTCGGCGCACCGCGGCCGAACTGGACCCGGCAGCGGTGGGCGGCGGCGTACTGGCCTACGTGATGGTCGACTCGACCGCCTGGATGGGCGATTCGGCGAAGGACTTCGCCGCACTTCCCGAAATTCTGGAGGCGCACATCATCGCCGGCAGCGCCTCGGTGCTGGTGAAAGTCAGGACCACGACCACAGAGCAACTACAGGACGTGCTGCGCCGGATCTACGCCATCGACGGAGTCAGCGGGACTCAGGCAACGGTTGTACTGGAGACCTTTTTCGAGCGGCCGGTCTCCCCGCAGGCCGCCCACCAGGCGTGAGCTCACGCACGTCATGAACGGTCGAACGCAGCTCCCCGTGCCACCTGAATGAGCCGAAGCTCAGGAGTTGTCACTGGCGGGACCGGCTGAGCTGGTGAATGGGGACGGCCAAGGCAGCCTGGTTGTCACACATGAGGCATCCGACGTGTCACAGATGCTCATTCAGCAGTCTTTCTGTCACCAGAAATGAAGATCGGGAGTCTGAGGTTCTCCACGGCGCTTCGATGGGCTCATGGCCGCCACCAGCGCCACATCCCGTGACTTCGAACAGGCCCTCGACGGGTGCTGTCACGTTGGCTGACCGGGCGGGATGACCTTTGGGTTGGTCATGGTGGAGGGGGACCGTCCGTGGACAGCGGGTCGCCGTCGTACAAGGGGCACCGGTATCCGATCGAGATGGTCTCCCACTGCATGTGGCTGTACTTCCGCTTCCCATTGTCCTGCCGCGAGGTCGAGGAACTGGTGCTCGAGCGCGGCGTGATCGTCTCGTACGAGACCGTGGGTCGGTGGTGTATGAAGTCCGGGCCGGCCTATGCGGACGGACCGGGCCGCCGCCGGCCGCGGCCCGGGGACAAACGGCATCTGGGCGAGGCGTTCGTGAAGATCAACGGGGAGCTGACGTGCCTGTGGCGGGCCGTCGACGCCGACGGCAACGTCCTGGACATCCTCGTGCAGAACAGGCGGGACAAGACCGCCGCCAGGCGTTTCTTTTGCCGCCTGATGAAGAAGACACGTGCGGCCCCGCGGGTGGTGGTCACCGACGAACTCCGCTCCTACGGCGCCGCCCATCGTGAGGTCATGCCGTCGGTGGAGCACCGCTCGCACAAGAGCCTGAACAATTGGGCCGAGAACAGCCACCAGCCCACGCGGCAGCGCGAACACGCGATGAAAGGCTTCCGCTCCGCCGGCACTGACGTCTCACACCGGGCCTCAACGCAGTACCGGAAGAGATACCGCAGATGGGTCGGCGCGCTGCCGGTAGGGGGATCGGCCGTCGCGTAGACAACGACCTCATAGTCGCGCATGTAGTTGGTGTATCCGTGGTGCACGACAGCGTGATCGAAGACCTCGTCCAGCATCTGCTCAAGTACGGCGGTATCCATGCCGCCCTTCTACCTCACTCGGCAAGACCTTCAATAACGAGATTCACAGGTGTTGGGCGCCGCTGCCCTCAGAGATCCCCCGGACAAGTCCTATCTAAGCCGCCTTGTTCTGGAGCAGCAGAACAACCGGCGACGACGTCGGCGGACCCGCTGCATGCAGCAGCTGGGTCCGGCCGCTCGCGTGCTGGCGCTGCACCGGGGTGGGCCGGCCTTGCTACATATGCAGCACCCGTGTGCCGTCTGGACCGTGCGAATACTGCGCTGCACTCCCGAGCGGACTTGCAGCACGTGTCTTGCACCCTTCACCACTAGGAACAACAGGACGTCGCGTCCGTGCAGCACGAGGTGCTGCGCCCGGCCGGTGGCCACCGTCGGCGGCTGCGGCCTGGTGGGAGCGAGCAGGCCTTGCGCCCCATTGGTAGGTAGTACAGGTAGTACCTATGCGCGGTCGTAGATCCCCCTGAGAACAGAACTCGGGCCAGGAGCAACAGGACGAGGTACGGGAGAGGACATGGTCGCCGTCGGCCCGGGCGCCCGGCGCCCGCACGAACCGCTGTGCGCCGCTGTGGGCGCCTCTGGGTGTCTTGATCGCCGCTCGAGCTCGAAGGGCTCGGAACGCCACAGACGGTTGCGCAGGGACGGGAAGGATCATGCGCGGCGAATGGGCCGGGTCGGGTATCGGCACAGGCGGCAGCGGGCTTCGCTCTCAGGGGGAGATTCACAACCCGCGCATAGGCACTACCTGTACTACCTACCAATGGGGTGCAAGGCTGTCTGCGGAGCCGTTCGCGACGGGCACACGGTCCCGGCCCGCGGAGCGATGCCCGGGGCCGGGGGGCAAGGGTGCAGGACGGGATGCCGGGGGAGGTCAGAGGCTCTGGGCGAGCGTCTCGCAGTACCCGAGGGCGGTCGCCGCCACTCCGAGATCTCCCTCGGCTGCGGACCGCCGTGCCGCACGTCCATCATCACCAGCATGCTCTGCAGCGGGCTGTCCTCGCCGACGGCCTCCGCCTCTTCGACCCGGGCGAGCAGCACCCGGTCGGCCTGGTCCAGGACGTCGGCCCACGCACCGCCGTACGCGGCCGGGTCGACGCCGGTCAGCGGTGTCAGCCACAGGTCGGGCGTGCGACTGGAGCCGTCCTTCGGGAGAGCGGAAGTCGAGGACTGCGCCGCACGGCATCGTGCCGGTGTCCGGGTGATCCGCGGCGCCGGGCCACCCGTCCAGGTCCACGGTGTGCGCCGGGCACAGGAACACGAGCCAGGCCGCGCCCGTCCCGGCGGCCTGCGCCGGGCCTTCGCGGAGCACAGTGGCCTTGAACGGGCACTCCACCATCGTGCGCAGCCCTCCGAGCTCGCGGTGGCCGGAGAGCTTCTGGACGATCGACGGTACAGCCGGCTCCTTCGCGGGTCAGACCTCGAGGTAGGCGACGACAACTACCGTGCGGAGCGCCGTGACCCAGTACAAGAGGCGTACGCGCTCGACTTCGTCGGCGTACTCGCGCAGTCGGGGGTCGGCGGTGTCGCCGGGGATCGGCTCGCCGATGTCGGGATCGACGGAGATGACCACCAGGGCGCGGTCCAGAGCGTGGATCTCCGCCTCGCTGGTCAGGTTCTCCAACTGCTTGGCGGCGGCGTCGGAGAACGCGATCCGGGCACGGCGCGGGCCGTGCTGCGGGGCCATCAGGCGACGGCCGGGCGCTGGGAGGCGAGGCGGGCGAGGTGGGCCTCGCGCAGCTCCTCCCACGGGGTGCACTGCTCGGGGTCGGGCAGGCCGTTGGTGGCGATGTCCTCCAGGACAGCGGCGAACCGGTCGGCGTCGGCGCGGATCTTGGCCGCGTACGCGCGCACCGCATCGGCGGCCGCGGACTCCAACTGCCGGGCGGCGGTGTCGGCGGGGGCCGGCTGTTCGCTCATCGAGGGCTCCAGAAGGCAGAACTGGCGTTGCTCACCACGGTATCCCCGGGCAGCCGGGCCGGAGACCGCTCCGGCTGAATTAGGTATCGGTTGCGCTCCGTGGTCGCACCCGGCGAGGTGTCACTCTGTTCGGTGCAAGGCCGAGATCCGGGGGTCGACCCCGTGATCACGGGCTCGACTGGCAGCGTGACACCCTGGCGTCACAGCCGGAACGAGGGCGCGCGACAGCGTGACAGACACCATTGGTGATCAGCAGGTGGGGCGGGCGCGGGTGTCCGGTGACAGCGAACCTGGACCATCTGCCACCGAAGTTGGACCGCCGTTCGGTTCGTGACAGCAAAGTTGGATCGGGGGCTGAGAGGCCACAGCCGTGGCATCACTGTCGGCGCCTTGCCTGACCCGAGCGACGCCTACGGAGTTGAGGAGGGCGCCGAGGAAAAATCCATGCTTGACCTCAACCATGGTTGAGGGGGGAGCGTCGAGTCATGACCACTCACGACTCGAGGATTCTCCTCTTCCGGAACACCATGCGCATCACCGACGGTCACCTGGAGGGCTTCCGCGACGCCATCGCCAGGGCAGTTGCGTTCGCCGAGCAGCACGGGCCTCAGCTGATGGTGGAGACCTTCGTGGACGAGGAGCGGATGCTCGCCCACAGCTTCCAGCTCTATCAGGACTCCGATGCGGTCCGCCTCCACTGGAAGCTGGCGGACCCCTACATCCAAGAGGTGATGAAGCACTGCCAGGTGGAGCGCTTCGAGGTGTTCGGGGCACCGGACGCTGATGTGGCAGCGGGCGTGCGTTCAGCTCTCAGCGAGGAGTGCACGCTGACGTTCAGCCCGCGCATCGCCGGCTTCGTCCGCTTCGCCACCGGACTCCGCGCATAGCCCCCGGCTCCTCGTCGCTCGACACCAGCGGTCCAACTTCGATGGCAAACGATCCAGCATCACTGTCAGAGGACGAAGGCTGCGAGGGCTCCGGCGGCTTCGGGCTCGGTGGTGGCGAGCCGGGCCGCGAACGTCAGCTCGTCGACGGCGGCGCCGGGGACCAGGCGGGCGAGTTCGGCGAGCAGCGCGGCGTGCGCGAGGACCGGCGGGGTGAGAAGGCCAGCGGCTTCCTCGCGGGCGACGGGGTCGCGGTAGTGCCCGCGGTGCGCGGCCAGGGCGTGCGCGAGCCAGGCGTCGGCGTCGGCGTCGGCCTGTACGTACCCGCCGGCTCGCCGCGTGAGTCCGTCCCGGGCGGCTTTGTCGCCGTCGCGTGGCTCGGTCTGCTCCAGGGCGCCGAGCTCGCGCAGTACCTGAAGTCCGTCGGCGCGGGCCGCGACCCTGGCGGCTCCGCACGGCTCGGCCTCGCGGTCGGCGGCGGCCGCGGCTCGGCTGCGAGCTCGGCCTGGACGACGGCGTCGGCGTCCGGGGGGTAATTCCATGCGCGCTCCCCGATCGCTCGTTGTCTCATTGTCAGGAACGAGCATCGGGGAGCGCCAGTGTCTGCCGTCAGGCTGCCGGGTAGCCGATGGTGGCGTTGCCCTCGACGTATTCCCCGTCGTCCGCCTTGGTGAAGGTGAAGTAGTAGGTGCCGTCCATCGGCGCGTCGAAGTAGGCACGCCTGCCCTCGATGCAGTTCAGCGTGTGGCCTTCCATGCCGGTGTCCTTGCCGATCTTCTGCCGGACAAGGAGCGCATGGAAGGAGCGCTGGTTGTCGCACCAGGTGAACAGCACGGAGACCTTGCCCCGCTTCTGGGTCCAGGTCTGCGTGTCCATCCGGTACTTGAAGGCGAAGGACACCTTTTTCTCCGCCGCTGCGACCGGATGCGCCTGCCCCAGGGTCAGGGCTGTTGCGCAGAGGGCCGCCGCAACTGCTCGGGCGGCGCACTTCTTCGTGGCTTGGAGCATGGGGTGGGATTTCCTGTCCGGTGCGAAGGGATGTCTCGTCTACCCTTCCAAGGCTGGTCCGCTTGCTCCATCACCTGTACGGGCGGAAGTGGTAGCGCCCGGGTGACTCGGGTTTTTGCATTCGATGCCAGAGGTCTCGCCGCCGCTCGTGCCTGCCCCCAAGTGGTGTAACCGAGGTCCAGGTGCCCGAGGCCCGCGAGGCGCTGCGCCTGGTCCACGAAGGTGCTGGTGAACAGGCGCCGGGCCGAGGTCTCGCCGTACCGGTC
>NZ_JBVHWR010000018.1:0-127680 GCF_055564355.1 Streptomyces sp. NPDC029152
ACGAGATCGAGGACGACCGCGGCGTGCCGGGCGGCCGCTACGAGCGCGTGCTGAAGGGCATCGGCGCGCTGGAACGGATGCGGGCCAACGACCCGGGACTCAGCCCGTTCACCCCCTTCCGCATGGACCTGCTGAACTTCTACGTGCAGGAACACACCGGGAAGGCACCCGATCTCCGGGGCTTTGCGACGTTCCTGGACTTCGCCGCGGCCCGGGTGGCGGCCGACCCCACCGCCCGCCTCACGGACGTCGTGCCGTCACCGGCAGTCCAGATCACCCTCCGACAGCTGGCGGACAAGCGCGAGCGGGCGATCCGGCACGTGCAGTCGCTCTCCGCCTCGGCGGCGGTCACCCCCCGGCACGTGGCGTCCACGCTGTGGGCCACGGCCCGGGCCGCCCAGGTCTTCGCCCTGATGACACCCGCCGGCCGTGAGGCGATGGGCCGCAAGGTCCTCCACCTCGACAGCACCACGACCTGGGACCGGTCACAGCAGGAAGCCCTGTGGGCGGTCGTCGCCAAGGCCATCGCCGAGGGCGTGGACGTCACCGACCACGACCTGCTGGCCGCCTACCACCTGAAGGAAGCCGGTGCCTTCGGTCCGGCCACCGTGCTGCGGCAGGGACCCAGCATCCAGGGCGTGAACTGGTCGGGGACCCCCGCGCCCGCCGGGGTCGACTGGAGCACCGTGCGCCGGATGACCTCCGGGCCCGACGGGGCCGCCCTGAGCTCCGTCGAGCCGGACTGGACCGGCCCGGGCAAACTCATGCCCATGCTGACCCTGATCGAGGTCGACCAGGCAGGCACCCTCGTCCTCCACCTCCCGGGCCGCACACCCGTCCCCGTCCCCGAACGCGAGTTCCTGGCCCTGCTGGACATGAGCCCGGCGACGCGTACCGCCGCTCTGGGCATTCCGGTGCTGTTCCTGACCACCGGCCCCGGAGCCCTGAGCCCGCAGCTGGTGCAGACGTTCTCGCAGAAAACCGGACGCCCCGCCTACGGTTACAGCGCACCCATGCTGCTCACCGAAACCGTCCCCGGCGTCCCGCTCCACATCCTCGCCCTGCCCGATCCGGCCACCGGCGCCCCGGGCCGCTGGACCGCCGCCACCCGGAAGCCGGGCACCGCCGCCACCACCCGGGGCAGGCCGGTCTTCTTCGGACCGACGACCACGACACTTCCCACCACGTGGACAGCGGACCCGTTGCAGGACCCGGACACCGTGTTGCGGGACGGCTCCGGCGCGGTGCGCGGACGCGACCTGTCGGGGGAGCGGATCGACGAGGTACGGGTCGACCGGGTGCGGGTGGTCACGGGCGGCGGGTTCGCGCCGGAGGTGTGGGAACCGGACCTGCCCGCGCCCTGGGGCGGCGAAGCCTACGTGGTCGGGGACCTGACCTTCGACGAGGACCCGGCGGACCAGGAGGCGTTCGCGGCGCTGCTGGCCGGCGATCCGGAACTGGCGCGACTGCCGGGACACGTGCCGGTCGTGCTGGCGATCCCGTACGCGGGTTCCCAGTACCTGGACCTGATGCGCGCGGTCGCCGTCAGGCTGGGGCGGCGGGTGTGGGCGCCGAGCGGTGACGGGCGGCTTCGGTACGACTCCGGCCTGCGCGCCCACGTGCCGACGATGACGGTCCGGGACCCCGGGGACTGGCACGGCGACTGGGTGCCGTTCGACCCGCCCGCGGCGCCTGCGCCGTTCGAGGACCGGGAGTGGGTCTCGGAAGAGGGCAGGAGGTTCCGCGACAGCGACGTGGCCGTCCGGCCCCTGGTGTTCGACCGCCGCGAGCGGTTCGGCAGCATGTCCATGCAGGACACCATGGCCAGGCGCGAGGCGCTGCTGCGGTCCTACTTCGACAACCGGCGACTGATGCACTACGTGGCCACCGGCGAGGGCGACCGGCCGGTCACCACCGAGTCGTTCGTCCCCGACCGCGGGGTCTACCTCTTCTACGCGCACGGCCTCCCGGGCGTCCTGGCGCTCGTCCTGCGCGACGGTACGGACGTGCGGTTGGACGCGGCCGCCGGCGGGCGGTACATCGGCGGGCTGCGAGAGGTCCGCGAGCTGCCACCCGGCTACCGGTTGGGGCTGGAGGTCTGCTACTCCGGGTCGGCGGGCGACCCGCGCGGCCACCTGCAGGAGGGCCGCGCGGTCCCCCGCGTGGAAGACCCCCTGGAAGAGGTGTCGCTCGCGCAGCACACGGCCAACGTCAGCCGGATGGAGGTCGACGGGACGTCCATGACCAAGGGCATGGACAGCGGTACGTTCCTGATCGAGGACACCCCCGGCGGCGTGATCGGGCGCACGGAGCGCGTCCGGCCGGAGCCCCTGGACAGCCAGCTGGACCAACTGGCGCGGGACGCCGGCCTGCACACGGCCCCCGGCGCCGTACCGCCGGAGGTCCGGGCGACCACACTGCTGCTGGTCCGTGCGCTGCGCGAGGCGTTCGGCCAGGTCGTCGAGGACGACCGCGGAGTCCCGGCGGGCCGGTACGAGCGGGTGCTGAAGGGCATCGGCGCGCTGGAGACCCTGCGCGCCAACGACCCCGGCCTGCGCTCGCTCACGCCGTTCCGGCTGGACCTGTGGAGTTTCCTCGCGCGGCGGGTCGGCGGGGACACCCCGGACCAGGCCGCTTACGTGGCGGTTCTGGACGCAGCCCGGGACCTGGTGGCCCAGCGGCCGGGCGCCCGGCTCGGCGAGATGGTTCCGGACACCGCGCTGACCTACGCCGTCGAGGAGCTGTCGGGCGCCGACGGCATGACCGTCGTCCGGAGCGCGCTGGACCTGCCCGACTCCGTGCCGGCGAGTCCGAAGGAGACCGCACGGGCCTTCTGGGCGACGGTGGCCGCGGCCGACCGGATCCTGTTCCGGATGTCACCGGTGGACCAGGAGAGCCTGGGCCGCGGTGTCCTCCACATGGCGGACACCGACCCCTGGACCGACGACCGGATCATGGAGCTGACACTCCTGGCCACCCGGGCCCACGCGCGCGGCCTGGACATCGCCGACCCGTATCTGCTGGCCGCCTACCACCTCGGTGAACTGGGAGCCTTCGCACAGGTCCTCACCGACGGCACGGAACCGACCGGCTACAACTGGAGCGGCCGTCCGGCCCCCAACGGCGTGGACGTGGACCGCTGGTACGCGCGGCTGAAGAGCAACGGAGACATCCTCACCGTTCCTCACCCGGCACAGTGGAAGTCCACGGAGCCACCCGGCCGGACCAGGGTGATCTGGACCGGGACCGACGGGGGCACGGTCGTCGTGCACCTGCCCGGCCACTCCCCGCTGCGCATACCCGACGCGGAACTCTGGGCCCTTCTGGACCTCGCCCCGCTGGTGACCGAAGCGCCCGTGGACGTCCCCGTCCTGTTCCCGATGCCCGAGTTCGCGGCCGGAGGGGCGAAGCGGCTGCAGGCGTTCTCCGACCGCACCGGCCGGAACGCGTGGGGCTACACCGGCCCCCTCGACCTCGTCGAGGACGACCTGTTCGGCCCGCTGGCCGTCACCGCCCTGCGCGAGAAGAAGCTGGGCCAGTGGACCAAGACCGTCTGGAAGGCCAGGCCCGTACTTCCCTGGTCCCCGGCCGGCGTCACCACGGCCCCGGCAGCCGCCCCCCTCTGGCCGACACCGTCGGCCCCGCAGGACTCGGGCGTCGGGACGTTCCACTTCGCGGGTCCCGGCACCGGTGAACCGGGCGGGCGGCCCGGTCCCGCCTATCCGTCCGCCGCCCGGATCAACGCCACCCCCGTGTCCCCGGCCGGCCCGGGAAGCACCCCGGACGAAGGCACCACCGGCCTGCGGAACGCCTCCGGTGACGGGCCGGGCTGGGCGGTCCCGTCCTGGCGTCCCGCCGGGTCGCCCGGCACGGTGAGGTTCGCCGGCATGTACCGGGACCGTGAGTGGCGACGCCGCAGCGCGGCCCTGGAGTTCGCGTACGCCGAGCACCTGGGCCGGACCGGCGGGCTCGTCGACTCCGTGCGCGACGCGGTGTCCCGTATGCGCGCAGAACTCGCCGCGCGCCACGGCGAGGACGCCGCGCGGCGGGCCTTCTTCGCCCCGGACGCGCTTCCCGCGGACGCGGGCGCGGAGCTGGACCGGCTGACGGCGCTGCCCCCGGGGCCGTTCGCCCTCGACGCGCTGATGGCCGCGCTCACGTACGCCTCCTACGCGGGAACCGGGCTGCCCCGCGAGACGGCCGAGGCCCTGTCCCGGCCGGCCGGCCGCCGCGCGCGGTACGCGCCGGGCAGTGCCTACCGCGAGGTGCACGACAGCCGGGGGATGCGCCGGGTGGGCGGCGAACACGGCCCCGCACTCCGGCTCCTGCGGACCTACGCCGCGCTCGGCGCGACGCCGGGCCGGCTGCTCGCGCTGCGCGACGCCCTCATCGCCTGGGCGGTCCCGGCCGACCTCCAGTCGCTCCACGAGATCCTGCGCGCCTCCCACCGGGTCGGCCTGGGAACCGCCGGGGAACGCGAACTCGCCCTGCGCGACGGGGCCGGGCTCCACACGTGGGTGGCGGACTCGGTCGGGGCGGCCGGACCCACCCGGACCGACCGGGACGGACCGTTCGTCCCGCCGCACCGCGCGCTGTATGCCGAGCGGATGACGTTCGGCCGGGACATCACACGCAGCAGACTGGACCTCCCCGGCGGCCTCGTGGACCTGCTCGACGCCGCGCTCGCCGGGGACCCGTTGCCCGACACGCACCGCGGCCGGGCGCTCCGGGACTGGCTGAGCCGTTACGGCGACGCGGGCAGGGAGGCCCTGGTACGGCTGCACCCTGCGCATCTGACGGCCGTGCACCTCTACAGCGGCGCGGACTACCGGCTGATGAAGGCGTTCCTCAACGGCGAGCGTTTCGGCGCGGGGCTCGGACGTCGCCTGGTGCGGCTCACCACCTGGAGCATGACCCGGAAGATGGCCGAGGTCGGCGCCGCCGACCTCCTTCCCACGACGCTCCGCGGCCAGGAGGGCTTCGCCACGCTGTTCGACGCGATGGGGGACGTGGACGACCTCGACGCATCGACCCCCGAGGTGGCGCGTCTGAGGCGTCATCTGGACGCGATGGCGGACGCGGTGTACGAGGAACTGCCCCTGCACGTCGACATGACGATCGAGGCGCTGGAGATCCTGCCCCCGCTGAACGGCGACGTCTGGTGGGGCGACCGCGGGGTGCCCGGGGCGCTGGGCGCACCCCCGGCGGACGGTCCGGTCTACGGCAGGGACCGGATCACGATGCCCGTCTTCCGCAGCACGGCGCGGAGCAAGGAGGAAGCACTCGGCTTCATGCACCGCAGCAAGGGCGTCCCCGGTGACGCGCATCGCGGGCTGGTGCACGTGTCCCGCTCCACGGCGCGGGAGATCAGCCCGTTCGCCGCCCTGCCGCTGGAGACGGAGGTCCTGTACCCGCCGGGCGCCTCCGTGGACATCACCACCCGGACCGTCGTCCCCGGCGACGCGCGCACGGAACCGTACGAGTTCATCCGCGCCGAAGAGGTGACGGTCCCTCGGCAGGCGCCCGCCGACACCGGCCGGATCACGGAACCCGGTACGCCCGAAGACCTCTTCGGGTTCCGTCCCCCGGCCGCCACAGCCGACGCCGGGACCCGGCCCGCGCCGCTGATGCGGCCCGTGCACGGGCAGGACGGCAAGCTGATCGGTGTGTCCTCGTTCGACGACACCGACTGGGCGGAGCGGCAGGAGCAGTACGGCAGGCTGGACCGCGCGCGGGGCTTCGTGTCGTGGGAGCGGGACGCCGCCGGCCGGCCGGCCGCGGTGGAGCGGGCGCTGCCGGGCGGTGGCACGGCCGAGGGGACGTTCTTCTTCGCCTCGCACAGCGGCCGCGACGGGCTGGCGCTGGTCACCGGGGACGGTGGCGTGCGGCGGGACGACGGGGCGTACACGGGCCGGCTGCTGCGCTCGGCGCGGGACCGCGGCTTCCGCAGCGTGACGGTGCTCGCGTGCGGTCCCGGTGACGTACCGCAGAGCGAGGCCGAGGCCCGGGCGCGCGCCAGGAGGATCGCCGGCGGTGCCGGACTGCCGGCCCATCTCCCGGTGGGGCGCGTGGCGGTCTCCGACGGGCTGCCGCACCTGCTGGAGGACGCCGAGGGGCGGGCCACGTACTGGGTGACGGAGTACCCGGACGGCTGGACGGGCCCCCGCGTGCCCGCCCCGGGCGCCGGAACCGGCAGGCGCGCCCCCTTCGGCTACCCGGCCCCCGGCCTGTCCAACGTCACGGGCAGCGTGCGGGACGCCACGCCGGAGCAGCTCGTCGCCGCCGACGCCGCCGGGGGAGCGCCCTGGTCGGTGTCGGCCTGGCGGCCCGCCGGGGCCCCGGGCACGCCGCGGTTCACGGGCTTCTACCAGGAGCGCGCGTGGCGGCAGGCGAGCGTCGACTGGGAGGACTCCCTCGCCGAGGCGCTGAGCGACGTCCCCGAACTCGCCGAGACGGCGGGGCTGGCGGTGCGCGGGGTGTACGAGCGGCTTGCCGAGCGCAACGGCGACCGGGCGGCGGCGCGCGCGTTCTTCGCCCCGGACGCGACGCCCGAGGACCCGGTCGCCGAACTGGAGGGTCTGCTCGACGAGCAGCCGGGGCCGGATGCCCTGGACGGGCTGATGAGGGCCCTCGTGTACGCCGCGTACGCCGGTCCCGGGCTGCCCCGCCGGGTCGAGGAGGCCCTTTCCCCGGACGGCGCGCGGCTCGTGGCGGACAGTGCCTACCGCGCTGTGCACGACAGCCGCGGCTTCCGCCGGGTGGACGGCGAACGCGGTCCCGCGCTGCGCCTGCTGCGGATGTTCGCCGCGCTCGGCCTGCCGTCCACCGAACTGCCGGTGTTCCGCGCCGCCGTGGCCGCCTGGACGATCCCCTACGACCTGCAGTCGCTGCACGAAGTGCTGCGCGCCTCCCACCTGATCGGCATGGGCGCCGCCGACGAACGCGCCGCAGCCACCCGGGACGGTGCCGCGCTGCACACCTGGACGGTGCGCCGGTTCACGGCGGACGGACTGCTGCCGCGCGAGGAGGACGGCAGGGAGCTCGCGGCCCTGACCCCGCCGCACCAGGCCCTCTACCAGGAGCGCATGAGCTTCCCGTTCGAGCTCACCGGGACGATGGACGTGCCGGACGCCCTCGTCACCATGGCCGACGCCGCGCTGGCCGGCGCACTGCCGCGCCGCCCGGCCCCCCGGCTCCAGGTCATGGCCGAATGGCTGGAGCGGTACGGCGACCGGGGCGCCGAGGCGCTCAGGCGGCTCACCCCGGGCCACATCACGGCCCTGTACCTCTACAGCTCCTACGACTACCGGCTGATGAAGGCGCTGCTCAACGGCGAGCGGCTGGGGCAGGGTCTGAGCCGTCACCTGGTGCGCTTCCACAGCTGGCGTTACCTCCTGGAGTCGGCCCGCGAGGAGGAGCTGGACATGGCGCCGCTCACCCTGGTCGGCCAACCCGAGTTCGCCGACCTGTACGAGGAACTGACCGAATTGCCCGATCTCGACGCACCGAGCCCGGAGCTGGGCCGGCTGCGGCGCCGCGCGGACACGATGGCCGACCGGCTCCACCGCGAGCTGAGACTGCACATCGACATGGCCGTCGAGGCGCTCGAGATCCTGCCGTCCGTCGAGGCGACCGCGTGGTGGGGCGAGCGGGGAGCTCCCGGCCCCATCGACCGGCCCGCCCTGAACGGCCCCGTGTACGGCGCCCGGGCCATCCGCGTGCCGTACTTCCGCAGCACCTCGCTGAAGACCACGGAGGCGATCGAGTTCGCCCTCGGCGACAGGGCGGTCCCCACCGGTTCGCACCGCAAGCTGGTCCAGGTCAGGAACTCGACGGCGCGCGACGGCACCCCCTTCCTCAAGCACCTCTCGGAAGGGGAGGCGCTGTACCCGCCGGGCATGGAGTTCGACGTCGTCGACCGACGGCTCCTGGAGACCCGTGGGCGGCCCCCGATGCTGCACGAGGTGGTCGACGAGGCGATCCCGCTGCCCGACGGCCTCCCCGAGACGTGGCCGGCCGGCCCGCTTCCCTTCACCCCGGCCGTGTTCGAGGACTCGGCGGACGACCTGTTCGACCTGGGCCCCCAGACCGACTCCGACACGTCCGACGCCGGTCTGTCGGACACCGACGGCCACGCCGGCCCCGACGCACGCTCCGGCCTCGGCGACGACGGCTCACCGGCAGGCGCCTATCCGCACCGTGATTACTGGAACGCCCCGTGGGAGGGGCACGGGACCGCGCCCTCCCCGGAAGGGATCGTCGTCCAGGAGATCCGCGCGAACGGCAGGACGGTCGGCAAGGCCTCCTTCACCCGTCGGGACTGGGCGCTGCGCGAGCCCTTCTACGGTCGCCTGCCCGAGGCCACCCACTACACCCGGTGGAGCCGCGGCCCCGCCCAGGAACGCGTGGCCGAACGGCGCCCGCTGCCCGCCACGACGGAGTCCGGCACCTTCTTCTGGACCTCCCACGGCGGGGCGGACGGCTATGCCGTCGCCGGGGGGAACGACCAGCGGGTCGGTGCCGACAGCACCATGGTGGGGCGTCTGCTCGGTCAGGACCTCGCCGCGGCGGGCTTCACCACCATCACCGTTCTCGCGTGCGACGTCGCCACCGGCACCGGCGTGCCCACCGGCACCGCAGCCCGGGGCGACAGCCTGCAGCGCGCCGTGCGGCGGGCCCGGGGCATCGCCGACCTCACCGGCCTGGACGTGTTCGTCAACACCGGCCGCACGGCGATCACCCCTGGTCAGGACGAGGACGGGCGGCCGACGGCCGAGATCCACCTCCTGGAGGCCGCCGACGGCAGTCCCACGGCCATGCTGCGCGTCACCCCGGCTTCCCGGGCCGGCGGGGACCTCGGCCGACCCGGGCCGGGGGAGGCCGAGGCCCCCGCCGGCACGCCGGCCGACCCGCCCTGGTCCGTTCCGGGATGGCGGGTCCCCGGAGCCGTTGAGGCCGTACGTTTCGCCGGTCTCTACCGGGACCGGGCGTGGCGCAACCTCAGCTTCCAGTTCGAGTGGACGCTGGCGCAGAAGCTGACCGGAGATCCCGAGGCCGTCCAGGGTGCCGCGCGTGCCCTCAGCCGGCTCCACCACTTCCTGGCGCAGCGGCACGGCGCGCTCGCCGCGGACAGTGCCTTCTTCCAGGGGCCGGAGGCCGGGCAGTGGCTCGCGGCACCGGACGCGGTCCAGCGGTTCCTGCAGGCCGGACCGTCCGTACCCCACCTGATCCAGGCGTTCAGTAACGCGGTGTACGGCGACGCGGGGCCCGTCACCCTGCAGCGCACCCTGCCCGGCCGGCTCCGGCCACCGCGGCTCACTCGGCCGCGGGGACCCCGGCAGGGGGCGTACCGGACCGCGCACGACCCACGCGGATTCCGGTACGTGGGCGGAGTGGTCGGCCCGGCCCTGTGGCTGCTGGACGCCTACCGGACGATCGGAGCGAGCGGACCGGAGCTCATGGCTTTCCGCAAGGCACTGCTGGCCTGGTCGATCCTGACCGACACCCAGTCCCTGCACGAGGTGCTGCGTGCCTCCCACATGGCCGGCGTGGGCATCGAGGCGGAACGGATCGCGCTCACCCATGACGGCGCCCGGCTGCACCGGGTGGCCGGGCAGGTCTTCGGCATCGGCCCGGTCCTGCCGCACCACCACGTCTACGACAGCAGGACGCGCTTCGTCTCCCGCTACGACGTCGTCGTTCCCGGGCACATCGCCGAGGCTCTGAGCGCGGCGCAGACCGGGGCGCCCGTGGCTCAGGAACTGGTGGAACGGGTCGAGGCGGCCACCCGGTGGCTCGAGCGGTTCGGTGAGCGGGGCCGGGCGTCCCTGCGTGCCCTGGCTCCCGGCCACCTGACCGCGCTGTTCCTGTACACCAGCCAGGACCACGAGCTCTTCAAGACCTATGTCACCGCGAGCCGCTTCGGCGCCGCCGGCCGCTGGATGTTCAGGGAGCGGGTCTGGCAGTACGTGCGTGAAGACGTCGTGGAAGCCGGCCAGGGCCTGCCGGAACTGCTGGACTCGCACGACGGCCTGAGCGACGCGATATCCGATCTGCGCGACCTGGACGCGGAGGCGACCGACGAGGAGACCCGGGTGGAGACCAGAGCCGTCCGCCGCCGGGTGGACCGGATCGCCGACCGGCTGTACGACGACATGGCCATGCACGTCGACATGGCGGTCGAGGCGCTGGAGATCCTTCCGCCGGTGAACGGCCCGGTCTACTGGGGCGGCTGGCTCCCGGGACACCTGGACGCGACCGCGCAGGAGGGGCCACTCCTCACCCCGGCCACGCTGTACATCCCGCGGTTCCGCAGCACCACCGAGGACTGGGGCACGGCGGGAGGGTACACACAGGGCGACCTCGGGGAGATGGGCGACGCCCAGGACCGGCACGCGATGCGGGGGTACGTGGCGCACTCCACCGCTCGCCAGGTGGCACCGTTCTCCGCATGGATCGGCGAGGAGGAGGTGCTCTACCCACCGGGCACGGCGATGCGCATCCTCAGCCGCGACATCGAGACGGACAACGTGACGGGCAGGCGTTTCGCCGAGTACGAGTTCCAGGAGATGTCCGCCTACCCGCCCCCGGTCCTCCACAACGCAGAGGACTGGCCGGCGCCGCGGATCGTGGAGCTCACCGGAGACGAGGACCCCACGCCGGAGACCGGCGACGAGGACCCCACGCCGGAGACCGGCGACGAGGGCCCCACGCCGGAGACCGGCGACGAGGGCCCCACGCCGGAGACCGGCGACGAGGCCACCGCCCCGGAGGCCGCCGCCCCGGCGCCCCCGGACGGCTACCGGCGCACCGGCCCGTACGCCGCCGAACTCGACGGCACCGTCTTCGCCCTCCACGAGTCACCGGGAGAGGGCGACCGGACCCTGGCCACCCTGCTGTTCGCCCTCCGCTACGCCGCGGCCGACGCGCTCCAGCGGGCGGGCGTCGACACGGCCGACGACCTCCGCGCCTGGCTGGACGGCGTCCTCACCGACGACGACGTGTCCGAGGCGGAGGTGCCCCCGCTCGACGAGAGCCGGAATCTTCCGTTGAGCCTCCTGGACGAGGTCGGGGCACCCCTCGACGTCTCCCGGCGCACGGAGGGCATGCTCCTGGGCGACAAACTGCCGGCCTCACGGGTCGAACTGAGCCCCGCCCGGCGTCTTCGGGTACTGCTCACCGACTCCTCCTACGGCGCCGAAGGCGCGGCCCTGCCGGTGGGGCCGCTCGCGGCCGCGGCGGCACGCGGGCTCGGGGTGATCGTGGCCGTGGCCGGTCCCGACGGCGAGGTCACCCTCCACGGCGACCGCACCGGCGCCGCACCCCCCGCCCTGCTGGTCCATGACGGGGTCCGCCATCTTGCCGGACTCGCCGACGGGCCGGGCGACACCTCCGTCGAAAGCGGGGCACGGCTGAACCGGGTCGTGGACGCCCTGTCCTCGGCGCCGGTGTCCGTGCTGCGCCCGGCGGCGGCCCGGCAGGCACCCGAGTGGGTCCTGGCCCGCATCCGTTACATGGCGGAGGCGGCACGCTTCGAGGAGCGGCTGGGCCGGTACCTCGGCGGTAACGAAGCGGCGAACAACCAGCTCGGCGTGATGACCGCGGAACTCTGGACCCGGGCCGTGGCAGCGGGCCGCTGGACGGAACTCGGCTCGGACGATGCCACCGTCGACGGCGCGGTGGGCACCTCCCGGGACCGGCTCCAGGCCGTGGCGGACTCGGGCAACCTGCGCGAACGCATGGCCATGCTGTGGATCGGCTCCCAGTCACCGGACGGGCACGGCGGTCTGATCTCCGACCTGCTCGGCAGCCCCGACCCGAACCCCGAGGTGATCACCGAGGAGTACCGGTCCTCCCGGCCGCCGGCTGAGACGATGACCGCCTACCGGGAGCTGAGCGGACGGCCGGACCGAACGCCCGAGGAGCAGGAGCGGCTGGCCCGCGCCGAGCGTGCGCTGCGCATACCGTTGCGCCCGGAGGACCTGTCGCCCCCGCTGAGCGGGGGCGAGCGGGCCCTGATGCCGGACGGGGACATCCCGTGGGTGCCGGGGATGAACCGCTACGACATCGCCATGAGCAGTGCTCCCCAGTCCGAGGCGGAGCCGAGGGGGGCCCTGGTCCGGGCCGGCACCTCCGGCTCGGCCCACCGGCTGATGGCGCAGGCGGTGAAGATGCGCGACGCATGGGGCCTGGACGTCGACCTGGGCCTGGTGCGGATCGCGCTGCTGGCCGAGATGCTGCAGGGGAGGCACCACACCCTGGACGAGATCATGCGGGGCACCCAACTGGTCCTCGACCGCCTGAGGGAGAGCGGCGCAGCGGAGCCGGCCGACCTCGACTACGTGGACAACTGGGGCCGTTACCGCCGTCTCGCCCCCTTGACCGAGGCGGAGCTGCGTGAACACGTGGCCGTCGGCGGCAGGTTCCCCGACGAGCACGCGCTGGACGCGGCGGGCCTGCCGGCCGACGAGGGGCCGGCGGATCCGGCGGATCCGGCGGTGGCCGAGTGGTCGGCGGACCGCCAGGACGTCCTGGACGACGTCCTGGCCGTCCTGTCGGCCCTGGCTCCCCACGCCCTTCCCGGCCCGGACGGGGGTGTCCTGACCGCCGACCGGCTGGAGCGCCTGGTCGACGCCTGGTTCCGGGCCCGGAACCTGACCCCGGCCGGCTCCCTGGCCGACAGGCTCCACCGCATACTGAACGACGACCGCGCATGACATCCCAGTGAGGAGCCCATGAACGACGACACCGCCGGGGCCGCAGCCGCCGACGACACCGCGCCGCCGGTCCCCGAGGAGATCGAGGAGGCCGCCCGGCTCGCTCCCGACCACTGGCTGGGCATGGTCGACCCCGCTTGGGCGGGGGAGGGCGAACCGCCCGACTGGGCGGTGGTGGGCCGGTGGAGGTCCGGTCAGGACGGTGACATCGAGGAGTGGCGCCCCAACGAGGAGTACCGCCCCTCGCCCCAGGCGCTCGGCTGGTCCGCGCCGACCGACGCGGTGGACGAGGCGGTCCAGCTCGCCGCCACCGGTTACGGCCCGGGCGAGGCGGTCCCGCGGACACTGGCCGTGGCGGAGGTCGCCGTCCTGCTCGGCCCCGGTGGTGTCCCCGTGTCGGCCACCTCGCCCGACGGAGCGGCGGTCGTGCCCGTCTTCACCTCGCCCACGTACCTGCATGCGGCCGGGCGCTTCGGCTACGAACTGGCGCCGGTGCGCGAGCTGGTGGACCGGATACCGGAAGGCCATGTGCTCTACCTCAACCCGTCGGGGCCGGTCGGCATGGCCGTGGAGACCGATGCCCTGCGTCAGGCGCTCGAAGAGGCGGCCCGGGACACGGCTCGGACCGGCGAGGCGGAGGAGTCCGCAGAGCAGTCGGCCTCCGCGCGCTCCTCGACGGCCGGAGGCGCGGACCTGCCGAAGCACCCGGTCACCCCGGCCCGGGCCGGGGGCGAGGCCGGTCCGGAGCCGGTCGCCGGCCCCGGCGCGTGATTGCACGTCGCACCACCCGACACCGCACACCCGACACCGCACGTCGCACGACCGCCCATCGATGGAGTTGCCCCGTATGACGAGCCCTTCCGGTACTCCGGAACCCGAGCCCGAGAACCCCGCCGAGGCGGTCGCCGCGGACAGGCCCGCCGGCGAGGCCCCCGGTCCTTCCGCCGCACAGGGCGGCCCGTCCGCTGTGCTGAAGGGCCGACCCGGGTACCGTGAACCGCCCGAGGAGTACGTCAGGGCAGCCAAGGTGGCCCCCAACCACTGGCTGTCCGTCATCGACCGGCACTGGAGCGGTGACGAGGGCGAGCCCCCGCCCTCCTGGGCGAGTCTCGGACGCTGGCGCAGCGACGGGAACGGGGAGATCGTCGAGTGGGAGCCGAACGACGAGTACCGGCCCTCACCCGACGCCCACGGCTGGGCCCCGCCGGTCGGCCCTGTGGACGCCGCCGTGCAGCTGGTCGCCACCGGGTACGCCTCGGAGGACCTGTTCGCCCTGATGCTCGCCGACGCCGAGGTGGCGGTCTGCGTCGACGGTCAGGGCGGCCTGGCGGTGACCGACGCGGAGGACGGTACGGAGGCCGTACCCGTCTTCTCGACGTCACCGGAGCTGGAGCAGGACAAACTGCCCCCGCACGAGGTGATGTTCGTTCCCGATCTGCTGGACCGGCTGCCGGAAGGCAAGGAGGTGCTCTTCCTCAGCTCCTCCGCCCCGGTGGGGCAGCTCGTGACGCCGGGCGCGCTGCGCGCGGCCATGGCCGAACTGGAGAGGTTCGCGGCTCTGGACGACTCCGACGCGTGGCCGCCCGGGCCCACACCGGCCGACGGCGCTCCCGGGGCGGGCGTGGATCAGCGGGACACCGGACCCGGGGACGTCCGGCCCGACTTCATGACCGCGGGCCGACTGCCGCAGGTGGACGGACCGGAGGAGGTTTCCGGTACCGACGCGGACACCGCGCAGGGGCGGGACCGGCCCGGACGCGGGGCTGAGGACGGGGACTGACGCGCGGGTTGTTCGGGTGGCCCGCACCGGGCCACGGACGCCACTGAGGGCGTACGGCAGGAATCGGGCGGAGGCACGGCCGGCGTACGGCAGGCGTCCGGCGGACGTGTGGGAACCGAGGACTCCGCATGGCCGACCAACCCGCCTTCTTACCTGTACCGTTGACGCTTGAACGTATCTTCGAGCCGTCGTCCCACGCGGCCCCCGGCCGCGGCGGGTGACGGTCTCGCGGGGGCGGTGGTTCCCGGGGGCGAAGCGGTCCCCGGGCCGGACCACGGCCGCCGTGTCGCACGGCGTCATGTTCCGCACCCGGCACCGCATGGAAGGGAACCCCGTCTCAGAGGTCCGCACCACCGGACTGTCAACTGATGAGGGAGAGTTCGAAAGGATGGAGCGTGTCTTCTGTTTCTGGAGTGCCCGCCGGTGAGTGAGCACGACGACAGGTCCGTCCCACAGACGCCTCCCACGCCCCGGCCCGGGGTTTCCCCCGAAGCCGAGGACCCCGGGGCGATACCGGCGCACGGGCGGATCGGGACCGTAGGTGCCGAAGCCGCCACCGTCGGGCGGCCGGCCACGGACGACGACAGGGCCGGGACGCTGCCCGAACCGCCTCCCGAAGTGGTGGAGGCGGCCCGCGGCCTGCCGGACCGCTGGCTGAGCGTTCCCGACCCGGCGTGGAAGGGCGCGGGCACGCCACCGGACTGGGCGGTCCCCGGCCGGTGGCGTACGGATGCCACGGGCACGATCGTGGCCTGGGAGGACAACGAGCGGTACCGCCCCTCCCCGGAGGCGCTCGGCTGGCCCAGGGCCACCGATCCCGTCGAATCCGCGATCCAGCGTGCCGTCACCGGCTACGGTCCCGCCGGAGAGGTTCTTCGCACGCTGGCCGCCGCTCGGGTCGCGGTGCTCGTCGGGCCCGACGGCGAGCCGGCCGCCCTGCGGTCGGCCCAGGACGAACCGGTCGTCCCCGTCTTCACCAGCCCCGCGTACCACCGCGTCGTCGACGCGTTCGCCGCGCGGCTGGTCCCGGTGGCGGACGTGGTGGCGGGACTGCCCCAGGGGCACTCCCTCTACGTGAACCCGACCGGACCGGCCGGGTTGGTCATGGAGACCGAGGCGCTGGCCGAGGAGATCGCGGCCCAGGAGCGCGGCGAGAGCCGCCCGGTGAGCGAGGACGCGCCGGGGGCGGTGAGCACCGCGCGCATCCACGCCGTACGCGTGGGAGAACCGGCCGACGCGGCGGCCGCCGCTTCCGGAGCGGCCACGGGTACGGGTGCGGACACCGCCCCGGCCGGCGCGGAAGACGGCTCCGGCCGGGCCGGCGCGCCCGACGCCCCCGAAGCGGCGGAGGCCGCAGCCGGAAGGGGGCCCCGCGAGTGATACGCCGGGGTGGTCCCTTCGCGCGGCGCCGTGGCGGCCGGTCCTCGGCCCCGGCCGGGCGCCGGCCTGCCACCGTCCGGCCCGCCGACGACGGGCCGGACGGCACGGCAGCGGAAGGACTTCTGGTCGAGGACCACGACGGCCTGCTGCTGCTCCGGACGCCGTCGGACGACACGCTCACCCCCGCCGACGTCGCCGACCTGGCACGCGCCGCGCGCACGGACGACGGGACCGTGACCGTCATCGCGGGTGCCGAAGGCATGGACTCCGCCGCCTTCTGGCCGAGACTGAGCGAGCTGCTGGACTCGCTGAGCGAGTCCGGCGCCGACACCGTACGGCTCGTCATGGCCGGTGCCGGGCAGGACGCCAAGGACCGGCCCGGCACCGCGCGCCGGATCGCCGACGCCTGGGGGGTCGAGGTCAAGGCCCCGGACGGGGTGCCGCTCGTCGTACCCGGCGGCTCGCTCTTCGTCCCGCCCGTCCCCTCCGCAGGCGGAAGACCGGCGGAGGGCGGCTGGTGGCGGTTCGCCCCGGGCGCCGAGCCCGAACCACTGGGCCCGCGCAGCCCGGAGCCCTCCTGGCAGTCCGCGCTGCGCGGCGTGCCCTCGGGTACGGCGGGCGGCAGCGTGGTGGAGCACATCCCCGCCGGACTGCTGGTACGCCCCGTCGGGGCCCCGGCGACCCAGCCCGGCGACCTGTACCACGCCGTCCCGGTCGACCCCCGGCGCCCGGCCGTGGTGGTCGGTGTGCCCTACGGCGAGGACGTATCGGCCGAGGAGGTCGCCGAGGTGCTGGCGGCTCTGCCCGAGGAGGCCAGGTCCGGCGTGCGGCTCGCGCCCGGCGGGCGGCGTGACGTGCTGGGGCTGGCGCAGTCGGTGTGCGACCGGCTGGAGACCGACGTGGAGGTGATGACCGGGCTGCCGCTCGTCGCGGCGGCCCGTCCGCTGGGTTCGTACTCCGTACGGTCGGTCCTCGCCGCGCCGGACGGTACGCCGACGTGGTTGCCGTTCGTGGACGCCGTCCTGTGCCGGCCACCGGACGGGGAAGGCCGTGCCCGGCCCCCCCTGTTGCTGCGCTGGAGCCCCCCGCTGCCGGGGCCCGCGCGTCCGGAGGCGGGCGTGACCGGCCTGACGGACGCTTGGCAGGTCACTGTCACCAGGGCGGGCCTCTGGGTCGGCCGCAGTGGCGGACCTTCCATGTCCCCCACGGCGCGTCAGGTGGACGCCGGCGGCCCCGTGATCGAGCTGGGCATGCCGGGCGAGTCCATGGACGCATCGCTGTCGCCTGCGCTGTCGCGCCTGCTGGGAGCCCTGGCACCGGCCCTGCGCGAGCGCGCGACGCTCCATGTGCACGGCGTGCCCCATGACGGCGGGCGCGGCTTGCGCCGGCTGGCGGCACAGCACGGGCTGCGCACCCTGCGCTACGCCGCTCCCGCCCCGACTCGGTCGAGGCCCACGGCCCGGGGCCAGGCGCTGCCCACCCGGACGGCGGCATCGGTCCCGCCCGCGCCGATGCGGCCCGCTGTGACGGGGACCGGCCCGGCCGGTGCCGCCGCGCCGGCAGGCCGACCGGAGCCGGGCCGGGGCACCCGGAGCGGGCCCGCGCAACCGCAGGGGGGACCGCTGCGACCGCAACAGGCCGAGCAGCCCGTGCCGTCGGTGCGTCCGAGCCTGCCGTCACGGCCGTTGCCGCCGTCACAGCAGGGACATACTGCCGGAATCGGACCCGGCCTGCCGGCGGAAGGCGCTGGACGGGCCGCACGGGCCGAACGCGCCCGCCAGCTCCGGGAAGCGATGGCCGGCGCGATCGCGGGCGTGAACGAGCCGCCGAACGCAGGGGCGCCCGGCCGTGCCCCCGGCACGGTCACGGCTGAGGGATCCGGCGCCCCTCGGGCGCTCCGGTCCCCCGCCGCGGAGCCGGGCCGATCCGGTGGTGCGCCGGGCCGATCCGGTGCATCCGGGCGGCGGGGTGCGCCCGTCGCGGCCGCCGGTCCCGCCGCGACGGACGGGCCTGTGCGGGGCGAGGCCGCCGGGACGGACGACGGTCCGGCGGTGACCGGTGTTCCGGCGCAGCCTGACGGCCCGGTGCGGAACGACGGGTCCGACGCGCCCGGCGACTCCCCGGCCGACGGCTTTCCGGCCGGCGGTTCCCGGGGCGGCGACTCCCCGGCCGGTGGCCTCGGTGGGAGTGACGGCCCGGCCGTGATCAGCCCGGCGGAAGGTACTCGAGCCGACCGCGGCCCGGCGGAAGGAACGTCGGCCGAGGGCAGCCCGGCGGAAGATGCCCTGTCACGAGGGACCCCGTCCGAGGACACCCCCGTCTCGGAGGACGGCGCAGGCCCGGCCGCCGAGGGTGCGCCCCCGGTCGAGGGAGCACGGGCGGCCGAGGGGGGACCGGCCGCGGAACCCGCAGGGGACTCGCTCCGGGACGAACCGGATGCCTCTGACCGGACCGACGTCGTGCCCCCGCCGACACCGATGCGCGCGCAATCCGGGACACCGGCCGACCCGGCGCCCGCCACGCCCCCCACCTCGCCGGGGGCCACGGTCTCCAGGGACGTGGCGCCCGAGAAGCCGGACGCCCCGGCGGAACAGGGCGGAACGGGAACGGCGATGGGCGCTGCCCGCGGACCGGACGAATCCGGCCGAGCGGGGGATTCCGGTGCCGTGACCACTCCTGTTCCTCCGCAGGTGACGGACATACCCGGCACTCCGGGCGTCCCCGGGACCCCGGGCGCCGCGGAGGAAGCGGAAGCCGAGGCCGATGAGGTTCACCTCCAGCCGACCCCGCTTCCGCCCGTGCCGTTCGACCCCGGCCACCGCAGCTCCGAAGCGGAACGCACCGCCTTCCGTACGCTCGCGGAGGGGATGTGGGACCGGCACGGTGCGGCCGTCGCCCGCTCCCTGGCCCGCATGCCCGCGTTGCGCGGCAAGGAGCAGGAGGCGGCGCGCGCCGATCTGATCGCGCTGCGGATGTACCTGCATGTTTCCAAAGGCCCCCTGAGTCACGGCGCGTTGACGCGGGCTCTGCGCGAGTACGAACCGGGCATGCTGCCGTACGGTGCCTGTGTGGCCTCGGCTCTGAACCGGCTCCCGTCCTACCGGGGCGCGGTGCTGCGCGGCACGGGCAGTGATCCTTACGCCGAGGGCCGAGGTGTCTCCGCTCTTCCCCGCCCCGGCACACTGCTGCGCGACGCGGCCCTCCTGAGTACCACCCCGTTCGACCCCACCAGCACGGCGGCCATGCCGGGCGGGAGTTACGTCATCTGGTCGGTGGCGGGCCGTCGTGTACGGCAGCTGTCCGACCACGGCCGGGGGCCGGACGAGGTGGTCTTCGCCCCGGGGACCCTTTTCCGGGTACTGGACGTCCGTCGCGACGGCCAGGGCGTACAGCTCTATCTGCGTGAACTGACCGGTCCCGCTGCGGCGACCAGGCCCGATCCCGATGGGGACCGAGCCGTACTCGCCCGGCTGGATGACGCCGTGCGCGGGCGCTCGGCGACACCTGCGGGTACCGGCCATTGGCCGGAGCGCTGCGCGGGTGCCGTGGGTGCCGGGCCGTGACACGACACCGAACCCAGACATGAGTAAGGAAATTGCATGGCGCGTGAGCATGATCCTTCCCATCGTGTACCGCCGCCGTCGGGGACGTCCGCCGGCGCGGGAGACCCCGGGAGAGCCGGGAGCACACCAGTGTCGGTCCGCCGGGCGGTGACGATGCGCGGGGTGACCGGCGACCCCGGTGGCGCTCTCGCTCCGGGCGGCGGACGGCCGGGCCGCACGAGCACGCCGTCCACCGCGGCCGGACCGGACGCGACTGCCCGCGCGGGGAACCGGGCGGACGACGACCCGGCGAACCAGGACCCCGGCACCGGCGAACCGGAGAACGACGGAGCCCGGAAGAGGACGACGGAGCGGACGGGTGCCACCGCGGCCACCGCCACCGCGAGAGGCATCGGCGCCCCGGGGCCGTCCGCCGGGGAAACGTCTGAACCAGGCGTATCCACGCACGACTCCGGCGCCACCCGGTCGTCTTCGGGCTCCGCGACGGGCGCGGTCGCTTCGGTGGCCTCCGCGTCGACACCGTCCGCCGGTTCTTCCGCCCCGGCCGCAGGGTCGGCGACCGTCAGCACCACGGGCGCGTCCCCGGACGCCGTGACGGCCGCGTCAGTGGCCGGCAGCGGTGGCGCGGGGGCGAGTGGCCACCCGGGCGACGAACCGCCCGGCAGCCGCCCCAAGAAGCCGATGCTGGCGGCGGCGGCGATCGTCGGCGCGATACTCATCGCGGTCCCGTTCCTCGTGGCGGGGCAGGACGAGCGCAAGCCCGAGCGGTCCCGGACGGAGAACGCCGCCGGGACGGTCCTGGACACCGAACGCTCCACTGCTCCGGAGACCTACACGAGCAAGTCACCGACGCCCTCCGTCAAGCCGAGCAAGAAGGAGGAGAAGAAGGAGGAAAAGGAGGAGGAGAAGGAGGAGAAGGAGGAGAAGGAGAAGGAGCAGCCGCCGCCCGTTCCCGTGGTCCGCAAGGAGACGCCCGCGCCGTCACCGAGCGCCTCCGCGACCAAGAAGAAGGCCGCGGCCGTGGAGTTGACCCCAGCCGAGAAGCTCCGCCGCTGGGCCAACAGCCGTTCCGGAGTGCAGAACACCGTGATCAAGAACGCGGCGACCGGCCAGTGCGTGGACATCGGGGGTTACGGCGCGGGCAAGATCAACGAGCCCGTCAACCAGTTCCCGTGCAACAACACGGCCGCTGACAACCAGCTGTGGAGCCTGGACATCGTGAGCAGCAACGGCGGGCCCCAGAACGCCCCGCTCTTCCTGATCCGCAACAGCAAGGACGGACTCTGCCTGGACCTGGGTTACTACAAGGCGAGGTCGGCGGGTACGAAGGTCGGCGAATTCCACTGCGCCGCGACCGGTGACAACCAGCTCTGGTGGCTCGACCCCCGCGGGGACGGGACGAACTGGATCCGGAACGCCGTCAGCAACGACCTGTGCCTGCGCCCGACCGGCGGCGCGGCCGCGGGCAACGACGCCCGGCTGGAAATCGCCGAATGCGGTTCCGGTGACCACTGGATCGTCTGAGTATCACTCGGATGGACGACACGTCCCCGTTCCCTCGTTGCACTCGACCGCACCGAGGGGACGGGGACGTCCCCCTTCCCGGCATCCGCGCCCTCCTCGACAGACGAGCAGGCACGCCTACGTCGCCCAGTGAATGAAGGACGCACGAGAGGAACGCTCCGCAGCCGGACCGGCTCCGCCCCGGCGTCCTCCTCCGCATTGCATCCGCACGCACCGGACCCCGCTCGGGCCGGTCTGCAAGGCACCGTTGCCTGGAGTCGGCCTGATCCAGAAGGCGCCCCGTCGTGAGTGATCCGCTGCGGGACGCCGGGGACCACCGACTGGGAACGGTCCCGAGCCTGGATCTGCGACTCCTCGTCCACGCAGAACACCGGAGCGCGCTCGGGCGTCACCCCGGTCACTTCCGTCCCCGCCGCGCGCCGCCGTCACCCGTTTGTCGGTCCCGGGCCGTAGGGTGGTCGCGCTATGACGAAGCCCTCACTCCCCGAACTCCTGCACGCCGCCGTCGCCGCCGTCGGCGGCACGGAGCGTCCCGGCCAGGTGGCCATGGCCGAAGCCGTCGCGGAAGCGATCGACGACGGCTCCCATCTGCTGGTCCAGGCCGGCACCGGCACCGGCAAGTCGCTCGGCTACCTGGTGCCCGCGCTGGCGCACGGGGAGCGCGTCGTCGTGGCCACCGCGACGCTGGCCCTGCAGCGCCAGCTCGTGGAGCGGGACCTGCCGCGCACGGTCGACGCCCTGCACCCCCAGCTGCGCCGCCGGCCGGAGTTCGCGATGCTCAAGGGCCGGTCGAACTACCTGTGCCTGCACCGCCTCCACGAGGGCGTTCCGCAGGACGAGGAGGAGGGCCTGTTCGACCAGTTCGAGGCCGCCGCGCCCACCAGCAAGCTGGGCCAGGACCTGCTGCGGATGCGGGACTGGGCGGACGAGACGGAGACCGGCGACCGCGACGACCTCACGCCCGGCGTCTCCGACCGCGCCTGGTCGCAGGTGTCGGTGTCCTCGCGGGAGTGCCTGGGCGCCTCGAAGTGCGCCTACGGCGCGGAGTGCTTCGCGGAGATGGCCCGGGAGCAGGCCAAGCTCGCGCAGGTCGTCGTCACCAACCACGCACTGCTCGCGATCGACGCCATCGAGGGCGCGCCGGTACTGCCGCAGCACGAGGTGCTGATCGTCGACGAGGCGCACGAGCTGGTGTCCCGGGTCACCGGCGTGGCCACCGGCGAGCTCACCCCCGGCCAGGTCAACCGGGCGGTGCGGCGGGCCGCGAAGCTCGTCGACGAGAAGGCCGCCGACCAGCTCCAGACGGCCGCCGAGGGCTTCGAGCGGCTGATGGAGCTGGCCCTGCCGGGCCGGCTGGAGGAGATCCCGGAGGACCTCGGCTACGCCCTGATGGCGCTGCGCGACGCCTGCCGCACGGTCATCTCCGCGATCGGCGCCACGCGGGACAAGTCCGTGCAGGACGAGGACGCGGTCCGCAAGCAGGCACTGGCCTCGGTGGAGTCCGTCCACGACGTGGCGGAGCGGATCACGAACGGCTCCGAGTGGGACGTCGTCTGGTACGAGCGCCATGACCGCTTCGGCGCGTCCCTGCGCGTCGCACCCATGTCCGTCTCGGGCCTGCTGCGCGAGAAGCTCTTCACCGACCGCTCCGTCGTGCTGACCTCGGCGACGCTGAAGCTGGGCGGCGACTTCAACGGTGTCGGCGCCTCGCTCGGTCTGGCCCCCGAGGGCACGGAGGGCGACGACGTCCCCCAGTGGAAGGGCGTCGACGTCGGCTCGCCCTTCGACTACCGCAAGCAGGGCATCCTGTACGTCGCCAAGCACCTGGCACGGCCCGCGCGGGACGGCGACCGCGGCGACATGCTCGACGAGTTCACGGAGCTGATCCAGGCGGCCGGCGGCCGCACGCTGGGCCTGTTCTCCTCGATGCGGGCGGCCCAGCTGGCCGCCGAAGAGCTGCGTTCCCGTATCCCCGAGTACCCGATCCTCCTCCAGGGCGAGGAGACGCTCGGTGAGCTGATCAAGAACTTCGCCGCCGATCCGAAGACCTGTCTGTTCGGCACGCTGTCCCTGTGGCAGGGCGTCGACGTCCCCGGCCCCAGTTGCCAGCTGGTCGTCATGGACAAGATCCCGTTCCCGCGCCCCGACGACCCTCTGATGAGCGCCCGCCAGAAGGCGGTCGAGGAGGCCGGAGGCAACGGCTTCATGGCGGTCGCGGCCACGCACGCCGCGCTGCTCATGGCGCAGGGCGCCGGACGCCTCGTCCGCGCGTCGGGCGATCGCGGCGTGGTCGCGGTCCTGGACCAGCGGCTGGCCACGGCCCGGTACGGGAGCTATCTGAAGGCGTCACTGCCCGACTTCTGGTTCACCACGGACCGTAACCAGGTGCGCAAGTCGCTGGCTGCGATCGACGCGGCGGCGCGGCAGACGGAAGACGGCCGAGGAGACGGCGAGGACGACTGAGGAGGCCCGGACAGCGCGGGGCCCCGGAACCGGCGCAGAGGTTCCGGGGCCCGGTCGGGACCGGCGGGTCGCTGTCGTGCGGGATCCGTCCGGTGTGGCACTCAGACGCGGCGCAGTACGGCCACCACCTTGCCGAGGATGGTCGCGTCGTCTCCGGGGATGGGCTCGTACGCCGAGTTGTGCGGGAGGAGCCAGACGTGCCCGTCCTCGCGCTTGAAGCGCTTGACGGTGGCCTCGCCGTCGAGCATCGCGGCCACGATGTCGCCGTTCTCGGCGACCGGCTGGCGGCGGACCGTGACCCAGTCGCCGTCGCAGATGGCGGCCTCGATCATCGAGTCGCCGACGACCTTGAGGACGAAGAGCTCGCCGTCACCGACCAGCTGCCGGGGCAGGGGGAAGACGTCCTCCACGGACTCCTCGGCGAGGATCGGACCACCGGCGGCGATGCGCCCGACGAGCGGGACGTACGAAGCGGCGGGCTTGCCGGCGGTGTCCGTGGGCTGCACGCTGGCGGCCTGGTCGGAGCCGCGCACCTCGTAGGCGCGCGGGCGGTGCGGGTCGCGGCGCAGGAAGCCCTTGCGCTCCAGTGCCATCAGCTGGTGCGCGACGGAGGAGGTGCTGGAGAGGCCGACGGCCTGGCCGATCTCCCGCATCGACGGCGGGTAGCCCCGCCGCTGCACGGAGTCCCTGATGACCTCGATCACACGGCGTTGGCGGTCGGTGAGTCCCGAGCTGTCCGCCCGGATGCCGGGAGGCCGGCCGGGCAGGGAGCGCTTGGGCCCCTCGGGATTCATGGCGTCGCTCATCGCGTGTACCGGCTCAGGTCGGCCCTGGGGGCGGTCCTGGGCAGTGATGGTGGCACTGTCGGCGGTGGTGGTCACGTCGGCCCCTCTCGATGGTCTCCCTGCTGCACAACGGTAGTGGCTTTCGAAAGGTTGCGCCAAACACACGTTCGAGTGAAAAAACGCGAATCGCCCGTCCGGAAAAGAGGTCTGGGTGTATAGCCATCACGGCGCCCGGCGGGCGGAAGGGCCCGTTGCTGTACCCTCGCCGCCGGGTGGCGACCTCCTCGAGCGTCGCCCCAGTCTGTCATCGGGCATCCCGTCCGGCGGGGGGCCGACGCCCATCTGCGCGGTAGTCCCACGGCCCCTCCCCGCGGCGCCCACCGTATCTCCGCATGCGCCGGGGCGGTGCGGACGCGCCCGGCGCGCCTCCCCGTGCCGCGGAAGGGCCCGCGGCCCCCGTGTGCACGGGGGCGACACGCGTGCGAGGCGTGAATGTATGCGTCAAGCACCACATGTAGTGGTTGGATTACGAGAGCAGCCCACAAGTTGTGGTGCCCCTGGTCTTCGGGCCCGTTGTGATCGCCTATGCTTGGGGCTGCTTCGAGGGGCCTGAAGGGCCTCCTGGGGTTATTTGGTCTGCTGTGAGGAGGGTTGGGAATTCATGCACTGCCCCTTCTGCAGGCACCCCGACAGCCGCGTGGTCGACAGCCGTACGACCGACGACGGCACGTCGATCCGCAGGCGCCGCCAGTGCCCCGACTGCTCCCGTCGTTTCACGACCGTGGAGACGTGCTCGCTGATGGTGGTGAAGCGGTCCGGGGTCACCGAGCCGTTCAGCCGCATCAAGATCATCAACGGTGTGCGCAAGGCCTGCCAGGGCCGGCCCGTCACCGAAGACGCGCTCGCCCTGCTCGGCCAGCGGGTCGAGGAGGCGGTGCGGGCCACCGGGAGTGCCGAGCTGACCACCCACGACGTGGGGCTGGCCATACTCGGCCCGTTGCAGGAACTCGACCTCGTCGCCTATCTGCGGTTCGCCTCGGTCTACCGGGCGTTCGACTCGCTCGATGACTTCGAGGCCGCGATCGCGGAGCTGAGGGAGGCGACGGGGCACCCCGGCGAGGGCGGCGACGAGGCCGGCGCGGGGGGCCAGGAAGACGACCGCGGGCCCACGGGGGCGGCACAGGTCCCCGAACCCGCAGGCGCCGCCGACTGACCGGCGGCCGGACCCGGGCGCAGCAACCGGGTCCGGCGGGCGGCGGCGAGTGAGAAAGACCTGTCGCGGGCGGAGTCAGAGGGGCCCGCGACACCAGACAGAACACCGTGCCACGGGAACAATCGGGGCACTTCAGGGCGTTTTCGCCCGTACATGGGAGGCGGCATGACAGAGACGGCGAGCGGTCCGGCACGGAGCTCCCGCGCCAAGGGCACCAAGGCGGGCAAGGGGCTTCACGTCGAACGCGTCCACACCACTCCCGGGGTCCACCCCTACGACGAGGTGGCCTGGGAGCGTCGTGACGTCGTCATGACCAACTGGCGCGACGGCTCGGTCAACTTCGAGCAGCGCGGCGTCGAGTTCCCCGACTTCTGGTCGGTGAACGCGGTCAACATCGTCACCAGCAAGTACTTCCGCGGTGCCGTCGGCACCCCGCAGCGCGAGGTGAGCCTGAAGCAGCTCATCGACCGCATCGTGAAGACGTACCGGAAGGCCGGTGAGGACCACAAGTACTTCGCCTCGCCCGCCGACGCCGAGATCTTCGAGCACGAGCTGGCCTACGCCCTCCTGCACCAGATCTTCAGCTTCAACAGCCCCGTGTGGTTCAACGTGGGCACGCCCCAGCCGCAGCAGGTCTCCGCCTGCTTCATCCTGTCCGTCGACGACTCCATGGAGTCGATCCTCGACTGGTACAAGGAAGAGGGCATGATCTTCAAGGGCGGTTCCGGCGCCGGCCTGAACCTCTCCCGGATCCGCTCCTCCAAGGAGCTGCTCTCCTCCGGCGGCAACGCCTCCGGCCCGGTCTCCTTCATGCGCGGCGCCGACGCCTCCGCCGGCACCATCAAGTCCGGCGGTGCCACCCGCCGCGCCGCCAAGATGGTCATCCTCGACGTCGACCACCCCGACGTGGAGGACTTCATCGAGACCAAGGTCAAGGAGGAGGAGAAAATCCGCGCCCTGCGCGACGCGGGCTTCGACATGGACCTGGGCGGCGACGACATCACGTCCGTCCAGTACCAGAACGCCAACAACTCGGTCCGCGTGAACGACGAGTTCATGAAGGCCGTCGAGCAGGGCGGCAAGTTCGGTCTGCGGGCCCGCATGACCGGCGAGGTCATCGAGGAGATCGAGGCCAAGTCCCTCTTCCGCAAGATGGCCGAGGCCGCCTGGGCCTGCGCCGACCCGGGCATCCAGTACGACGACACGATCAACCACTGGCACACCTGCCCGGAGTCCGGCCGGATCAACGGCTCGAACCCCTGCAGCGAGTACATGCACCTGGACAACACGTCCTGCAACCTGGCCTCGCTGAACCTGATGAAGTTCCTGAAGGACGACGGCAAGGGCAACCAGTCCTTCGAGACCGAGCGCTTCCAGAAGGTCGTCGAGCTGGTCATCACCGCGATGGACATCTCGATCTGCTTCGCGGACTTCCCGACCCAGAAGATCGGCGAGAACACCCGCGCCTTCCGCCAGCTCGGCATCGGCTACGCCAACCTCGGCGCCCTGCTGATGGCCACCGGCCACGCCTACGACTCCGACGGCGGCCGCGCCCTCGCCGGCGCCATCACCTCCCTGATGACGGGCACGGCCTACCGCCGCTCCGCCGAGCTCGCCGCGGTCGTCGGCCCGTACGACGGCTACGCCCGCAACGCGGACGCCCACCAGCGCGTCATGAAGCAGCACTCCGACGCCAACGGCACCGCCGTGCGCATGGACGACCTGGACACCCCGGTGTGGGCCGCCGCCACCGAGGCCTGGCAGGACGTGCTGCGCCTCGGCGAGAAGAACGGTTTCCGTAACTCGCAGGCGTCCGTGCTCGCCCCGACCGGCACCATCGGTCTGGCCATGTCCTGCGACACCACCGGTGTCGAGCCCGACCTCGCCCTGGTCAAGTTCAAGAAGCTCGTCGGCGGCGGCTCGATGCAGATCGTCAACGGCACCGTCCCGCAGGCCCTGCGCCGCCTGGGCTACCAGGAGGAGCAGATCGAGGCGATCGTCGCCCACATCGCCGAGCACGGCAACGTGATCGACGCCCCCGGCCTCAAGCCCGAGCACTACGAGGTGTTCGACTGCGCCATGGGCGAGCGCGCCATCTCCCCGATGGGCCACGTCCGCATGATGGCCGCGATCCAGCCCTGGATCTCCGGCGCCATCTCCAAGACGGTCAACATGCCGGAGACGGCGACCGTCGAGGAGGTCGAGGAGATCTACTACGAGGCCTGGAAGCTCGGCGTCAAGGCGCTCGCGATCTACCGGGACAACTGCAAGGTCGGCCAGCCGCTCTCCGCGAAGACCAAGTCGGCCACGGACACGGAGAAGGCCGAGGTCACCGAGAAGGCCGAGGAGACGATCCGCGCCGCGGTCGAGAAGGTGGTCGAGTACCGCCCGGTCCGCAAGCGCCTCCCGAAGGGACGTCCCGGCATCACCACCTCGTTCACGGTCGGTGGCGCCGAGGGCTACATGACCGCCAACTCCTACCCGGACGACGGTCTCGGCGAGGTCTTCCTGAAGATGTCCAAGCAGGGCTCCACCCTCGCGGGCATGATGGACGCCTTCTCCATCGCGGTCTCCGTCGGCCTCCAGTACGGCGTGCCGCTGGAGACGTACGTCTCGAAGTTCACCAACATGCGCTTCGAGCCGGCCGGCATGACGGACGACCCTGACGTGCGGATGGCGCAGTCGATCGTCGACTACATCTTCCGCCGCCTGGCGCTGGACTTCCTGCCCTTCGAGACCCGCTCCGCCCTCGGCATCCACTCGGCCGAGGAGCGCCAGCGGCACCTGGAGACCGGCTCGTACGAGCCGTCCGACGACGAGGTCGACGTCGAGGGCCTGGCCCAGTCGGCGCCGCGCGCCCAGGAGCTGAAGGCGGTCGCCACGCCGAAGGCCGAGGCGGAGGTGGCCAAGCCCGCTCCGAAGGAGGCGCACACCAGCGCCGAGCTGGTGGAGATGCAGCTGGGCATCCAGGCCGACGCCCCGCTGTGCTTCTCCTGCGGCACGAAGATGCAGCGGGCCGGTTCCTGCTACATCTGCGAGGGCTGCGGCTCGACCAGCGGCTGCAGCTGATCGGTAGGACCCCATGAGTGAGGGGCGCCGGCCAAGGCCGGCGCCCCTCACCCGTTCCACCGGGTCAGGGCCTGCGGGCCGCGCCCATGACGTCGGTGAACGTCGCCGGGTCGCCCTCGAAGCCGTGGACACCGGCGCGGAACTCCCACGCCCCCGTCCCGTCCCGGACGAACTCCGCGACCGTCGCCGCCGTCGCCGCCGGAACACCGTCGAAGCCGTCCTCGGCCAGCACGGTGTAGCCCTCCCGGATGCGCAGGCCCGGGTTGGCCACGCCGCCGAAGGTCCGCTGCCCGGAGCGCTGCTGGATCACGACTCCGACGACCACGCGCGCGTACCGGGCGTCGAGCCGTTCCAGCTCCAGCGTCATGACCTCGTCGTAGCCGAAGCCCTTGCCGTCCTCGCTGTCCCGGTTCAGATAGATCGTGCCGTCGGGAGAGCGGCTGTCGAAGTGCACCACGTAGGAGGGAGTGCCGTACGGATCGTCCGCCGGATAGGTTCCGGCGACGACGTCCAGGTCGGCGGGTGGCTGTCCCGCCGGACTCGGGTCCCAACGCAGCGCGACCTCGACCTTGCGGATCCCCTTGCTGAGGCCGTTCACAGACTTCCCCTTCCCCGGTACTGCCTTGTGCCGCCGCCCCAACTGCCGAGCGGTGTCGGCCGGTTGTCCATCCTGCCATGCGCCCGGACACGGCAGCGGGAGAGCGGTCCGCCGGAGAGCGACCGGCACCACGCCCCCTGGCCTTACCATGGCGCGGTGCTGGTCAAGTGGATTCGCTGCACCGTGGTCGACCGCCGCGGTTTCGAGCGGGGGCAGCGGAAGTGGGCGGGGCTTCCGGGGGAGCCGGGTTTTCGGGGGCAGGGGGGTGGCTGGAGCAGGGGGCGGCCGGACGTGGCGCACGTCTTCGCCTTCTGGGAGAGCAGGGCCTTCTACGACTCCTTCATGGCGCGCTCGCACGACCGGCTCGCCTCGGCCCAGGCGGGCACCTTCAAGGACGCCCAGGTCAGGCTCTTCGACCACCGGTTCGACGTGAAGACCGGGTTCGAACCCCGTTTCACGGACGCCGACCTGCTGCGGGTGGCGCTCTGCCGCGTCCACGAGGACCGGGCCGAGCACTACGTGCTGATGCAGGAGAAGGTCTGGAACCCCGCGATGGCCGGCTCGCCCGGCATGATCCGCGGGCTGTTCGGCGAGGCGCCCGGCAACGAGTACCTGGTGCTGTCGATGTGGAGGTCGGCCGCCGAGCACGGCAAGTACCGCACCGAGAGGGTGGAGCGGCTCGCCCTGCGCGCCCAGACCGAGGCCGACATCGCGGCCCTCACGGGGGACATCGTGCAGCTGGAACCCTCCTGGACCGTGTGACCTGTGCCGTACGGGGCAGGCGGGAGTCCTCGGTTCCCCGTTCCACGATCTAGGGTTCTGGCATGGCACGACCACGGCGCATCGTTCTCGTCCGGCACGGCGAGTCGGTCGGCAACCACGACGACTCCGTCTACGAGCGGGAACCCGACCACGCGCTCGCCCTGACCGAGCGGGGCTGGGCGGAGGCCGAGGAGACGGGCAAGAGGCTGCGCGAGGTGTTCGGCCGCGAGCGCGTCAGCGTGTACGTCTCCCCGTACCGTCGCACGCACGAGACGCTGCGCGCCTTCCACCTCGACCCCCGGCTCATACGGATACGGGAGGAGCCCCGGCTGCGCGAGCAGGACTGGGGGAACTGGCAGGACCGCGAGGACGTGCGCCTGCAGAAGGCCTACCGCGACGCCTACGGGCACTTCTTCTACCGCTTCGCGCAGGGCGAGTCCGGCGCCGACGTCTACGACCGGGTCGGCGGCTTCCTGGAGAGCCTGTTCCGCAGTTTCGAGGACCCCGACCACCCGCCGAACGTCCTCATCGTCACCCACGGACTGGCGATGCGCCTGTTCTGCATGCGGTGGTTCCACTGGACGGTCGCGGAGTTCGAGTCGCTGTCGAACCCCGGGAACGGGGAGGTCCGGATGCTCGTGCTGGGCGAGGACGGCAAGTACACGCTCGACCGGCCCTTCGAGCGGTGGCGGGAGCCGGAACCGTACGGGATCACGGGATAGGGTGACAGGGCGATGACCGCTCATTCCTCTTCCGACGAGCGCCTGGACCGGGCGCTGGCCAGCCTGCGCGGACTGTCGGTGGGGGACGCGCTGGGCTCACAGTTCTTCGTGCCCGCGCACTATCCGCTGCTGGGGCGCCGCGAGCTGCCGCCGGGGACCTGGCAGTGGACCGACGACACCGAGATGGCCGCCTCCGTGGTCGCCGTCCTGGCCGCCCACCACCGCATCGACCAGGACGCCCTGGCACGCTCCTTCGCCGAGCACCACGACTTCGACCGCGGCTACGGACCGGCGGTCAACCGGCTGCTGCGGCTGGTCCGGGAGGGCGGTGACTGGCGCGAGCTCGCCGCCGCGCTCTTCAACGGCCAGGGGTCCTGGGGCAACGGTGCCGCGATGCGCATCGCCCCCCTGGGCGCCTGGTACGCGGACGACCCGGAGCAGGCGACGCACCAGGCCGAGATCTCGGCCTACCCCACGCACCAGCACCGCGAGGCGGTGGTCGGCGCCATGGCCGTCGCCGCCGCCGCCGCGCTGGCCGCGTCGGCCGGCGGCCCGCCCGAGGCGCACGCGCTCCTCGACGGGGTGATCGCGCTGGTACCGAAGAGCGCCGTCGCCGCCGGGCTGCGCCGCGCCCGGGACATGCTCGACTACGGCGACGCGACCACCGTCGCCGCCGTACTGGGCTGCGGCAGGCGTACGACCGCCCACGACACGGTCCCCTTCGCGCTCTGGTCCGCCGCGCGGGCCCTCGGCGACTACGAGCACGCCTTCTGGACGACCGCCCAGGTCGGCGGGGACGTGGACACGACCTGCGCGATCGTGGGCGGGGTGGTCGCCGCCGGTCGGGCGGGCGCGCCGCCGGCCGAGTGGGTGGCCCGCACCGAGGCGCTGCCGAGCTGGACGGCCGGCGCGGACGCGCCGGCCGGGTGACTCGCCGGCCGGGTGACTCGCCGGCCACCGCCTCCCGGGCCGGGGAGGCGGTGGCCGCCGGATTGCACTCGGCGCCCGTCCGCCCGGGCCGGTCCGGGAGCGCCCTCAGCCCATCCCGGGCCCGGCCGTGCCGGAGAGGGCCTCCAGGTCGCTCTTGCGGACCCGGATCACCAGCCACGCCGTGGCCAGGGCGAGGACGGCCATGGCGGCGGCGGGGACGAAGGCCGCCGAGATCCCCTCGGCCAGCACCTCGTGCCCCCAGGGAGCGGGCAGCTGGTGGGTCCTGGCGAACTCCGCCTTCTGCTCGGCCGAGCCGTTGGCGAGGAAGTCCGGCAGCACCTTGGCCGCCTCGTCCTTGCTCGCCGTGCCGAACACGGTCGTCAGGATGGCCAGACCGATCGATCCGCCCACCTGCTGCATCGCGTTGAGCAGCCCGGACGCCGCGCCGGCTTCGTGCTGGGCGACTCCCGAGACCGCGGTGAGCGTCAGCGTCACGAAGTTCAGGCCCATGCCGAAGCCGAAGACCAGCATCGGGCCGAGCACGCCGCCCACGTAGGAGCTGTCCGAGCTGATGAGGGCCTGCCAGCCCAGTCCGAGCGCCGCGAGCGCCGAGCCCACGAGCATGAACGGCTTCGGGCCGAACACGGGCAGGAAGCGCTGCGACAGACCCGCACCGATCGCGATCACGACCGTGACCGGCAGGAAGGCGAGGCCGGCCTGGATCGGGGTGTAGCCCAGCACGTTCTGGACGAACAGCACGATGTAGAAGAACATGCCGAACATCGCCGCGGCCAGGCACAGCATGATCACGTAGCTGCCGGAGCGGTTGCGGTCGGCGAACATCCTCAGCGGGGTGATCGGCTCCTTGGCCCGCGACTCGATGAGCGTGAAGGCCAGCAGCAGCACCGCCGCCGCCGCGAAGGAACCGATGGTGAGGGTGTCCCGCCAGCCCTCGTCCGCGGCCCGTATGAAGCCGTAGACGAGGGACGCCATGCCCGCTGTCGAGGTCACCGCACCGGCGATGTCGAAGCGTCCGGAGTGCCGCTCGGACTCGCTGATGTAGAGCGGCGTCAGCACGGCGATCAGGACGCCGATCGGCACGTTGACGAAGAGCACCCAGCGCCAGTCGAGCCACTCGGTGAGCATGCCGCCCGCGAGCAGGCCGATGGCGCCGCCGCCCGCGGAGACGGCCGCGAAGACGCCGAAGGCCCGGTTCCGCTCCGGTCCTTCCGGAAAGGTGGTCGTGATGAGCGCCAGCGACGTGGGCGACGCGATCGCGCCTCCCGCTCCCTGCAGGACGCGTGCCGCCAGCAGCTGCCAGGGTTCCTGGGCGAAGCCGCCGAGCAGCGAGGCGAAGGTGAACAGCAGGATGCCGGTCACGAAGACGCGGCGCCGGCCGAGGATGTCACCGGCCCGGCCACCGAGCAGCAGCAGACCGCCGAAGGTGAGCGTGTAGGCACTGACGACCCACGTGAGGTCGGTGGTGCTGAACGCGAGTGCCTCTTGAATGTGCGGGAGCGCGATGTTCACAATCGTCGCGTCGAGTACCACCATGAGTTGGCAGGCCGCGATGACCGCCAGTGCGATGCCGGGGTGTCCGCCCCGGCGGGCGGTTCCCGGCTTCTGGTCTTTGATCAAGGAAGAGGTCGTCACGATGTGTCCCCCACGAATGACTTAGTGAACGCTCGCGTTCACTGTTGCGTCAACGGTAGTGACTCCCCGACAGTGAACGCAAGCGTTCACTCGCACCGTCGTCGCGTGCTCCGTCCCCCGTTGTGGGCGCGCGTCGCGTCTCCGTCCCCGAAAACCGCTCATCGCTTCCTGGAGATCCCCGAATGGTTTCTTCGCCCTGGGCCGCCTCCGCCCGGACGCCCTCCCGCCGGCGCGGTGCGGTCCTCGAGCGTGCGATCCTCGACGCCGCGCTGGAGCAGCTCGGCACCGTCGGCTGGAACGGCCTGACCATGGAGGGCGTGGCCGCCGGTGCCCAGACGGGCAAGGCGGCGGTCTACCGTCGCTGGCCGTCCAAGGAGGAGCTCGTCGCGGACGCCCTGCGGTCCGGGCTGCCGAGCTTCGACACCGTGCCCGACCTCGGGAGCGTGCGCGACGACCTCCTGGCGCTGTGCCGGCGGGCTCGCGACGCGATGTTCTCGCGTCCCGGCTTCGCCTTGCGGGCGGTCATTCACGAGTGCGACGCCGCGCAGGCGGAGCGGTTCCATGCGGTGATCTTCGAAGGGGTCGTCGAACCGACCATCAAGATGCTTCGTGAGGTCATCACCCGGGGAATTGAGCGCGGGGAGGTTCGTGAAGGGGCGGCCGACGACTACGTCTTCGACGCCGTTCCGGCGATGATGATGTATCGAGCAAAGATTTGCGGTAGTCAATGGACGGATCAGGAGGTCGAGGAGATGATCGACCGACTGATGGTCCCGCTGCTGCGGCCCGAAGGCGCCTGAACCCTGGCTTCGAGGGGTCCGGCGCCGCTCGGGGAGGTGGGGTGTCGAGGGCGGTCCGGGGCGGCGTAGGCTATGGGCGTCATGCCGTACGAACCACCCACTCACACCGTCGAGCGCTCTCTTCGCGCCACGACCGGAGCCAAGATCGTTGCCGGTGTCGACGAGGTGGGGCGCGGTGCATGGGCCGGCCCGGTCACCGTCTGCGCGGCGGTCACCGGACTGCGGCGGCCCCCGGTGGGCCTCACCGACTCCAAGCTGCTCACCGTCAAACGGCGGGCCGAACTCGCCGCGGAACTGCGGGACTGGGTGACCTCCTACGCCCTGGGGCACGCCTCTCCGGAGGAGATCGACGCACGGGGGATGACCGCGGCGCTGCGACTGGCCGCGGTACGCGCCCTGGAAGCCCTGCCGGTCCGTCCCGACGCCGTCATCCTCGACGGCAAGCACGACTACCTCGGGGCGCCCTGGCGGGTCCGTACGGTCATCAAGGGTGACCGGTCGTGCGTGGCGGTCGCGGCGGCTTCGGTGCTCGCCAAGGTCCAGCGCGACAAAATGATGGCCGAACTGGGCATCGACCATGCAGACTTCGGTTTCGCGGACAACGCCGGGTATCCGTCGCCCGTGCACAAGGCCGCACTGGCGGAGCGGGGCCCCACCCCGTACCACAGGTTGTCGTGGGCGTATCTTGATGCGTTGCCCCAGTGGCGGCATCTCAAGAAGGTCCGCGGCTGGGTGGATGGAAACGTTCCGGAGATCGAGGGTCAGCTCGGCTTCGATTTCTGACGGTTCCGCTCGCAGGCATGCGCCACCCGCCGACGCGAGCCGCACCAATGTTTGATAAAAATCAGCTCATGCCTCTCATTCCCGAGGAGCCTCAGATTCACGAGAAGGCCCAGGGTCCCCGCGCCACTCCGGCCAGCGGCCGCACCGCGCCGACCCCCCGCCCCGTACCCGGCCCCCGTCCCGCGGCTCCGCCGCGCCCCGGTCGCCCCGGCCCTCTGCGGCCGACGCCGCCGGCGCAGCGCACCTCGCGCGACGCGGCCCCGGCCAAGCCCGGACCGTCGGGTCCGGCGACTCCCGCCGCCCCGGCCGGCCCGCAGATCCAGCTGATCCCCGCTTCTCCCGAGGGCGCGCTCGACGCGGCCGAGGAAGCCGTGGACCTGCTGCTGGACTCGGGCCGAACCCCTGGTGACGTGCTGGTGGTCACCACCGGCGAACCGCACCCGTGGGCCGCCCACGAACTGTCCTTCGGCGACGCGGCCTACTGGGCGCAGCACGACGCGGGCGACGACGTCTTCTACGCGGACGCCGCCGTCGCCGAGCGTGCCGCGGCGCGTCCCGTGGTCGTCGTCGCGCTCAACGGCGGTCCCGAAGCCGCTGCCGTCACCGCCCTTTCGGCGGCGCACTCGCGGGCGGGCGCCCTGCTGATCGTCTGCGGTGACCCGCAGCGGATCAACTCGGTGCTGGGCGCGAGCGCCTGAGCCGTTCGCGTCACGGGTGCCGGGCCCGGGGCTCCGGACCACGGAGGCCTGGCACGGCTCCGGCGACCGCCTCGTCGGCACGCTCCCGGTGACGGCGTCGGCGTCTTCCGGCGGCCGACGTCAGCCGGGGCGCACCGCCGCTCGCGCGTGGCGCGGGCCGGTCCCCGCCGTGGTGCGGCCGGCCGGTCACCGTCCGGGACGGCGAGGGGGGTACGGGCGGTGCCGGATGGCTCGTCGGACCTGGCTCCCGGGGTGCGCGGAAGCGGCGCACCGGGTCGTCCGTCGTTCAGCGGGCCGCCGCGCGGCGCAGTACGTCCGAGGCGACGCCGCCGGTACGCGGCGGCGGCAGCGGTGCCTCCGACGTGGCGAACGGCTCCGGCGCCGACACCGCGCTGGGCCGGCGGCCGCCGCGGCCCTCGCCGAGGACCTGCCATCCGTCACGGGTCAGCGTGATGTACGCCCCGCAGCGCAGTCCGTGCAGCGTGCAGGCGTCGCGCAGCCCCCACATCCACGCGCCGTCCTCCTCCGTCCAGCGCGCGTCGCCCTCACGGCAGTAGAGCAGTACGGCGGTGCGCACCGGAGTGCGGCGCCGCAGATCGTGCGGAATGACCCGGCGGAGCTGGGCGAGCAGCGCGTTGCGGAACATCCATCCGTCCGCCGGTGCGCGGCGGGCGGTGAACGACGCGCTCGCGCACAGCCGTTCGTCCGGATCGAGCACGGCCACGATCGCGGTCGCCGGCTCGGGACGGTGCCGTGAGTGCAGTCCGCTGACGACCTCCCGCGGATCGCGCAGCAGTGGGATTCCGGCCGAGGCCCACTCCGCGGGTTCGAGCAGGCGGGTGGCGGAGGCGGTGGGCGGCGACAAAGACGCCGCCGAGGACGAGGCGAATCCGAAGGTCACGTTCCTCCCTTCGGCTACGCGCCCACACTGCGGGCGGGGTCGGATTCGGGGGAGCGCGCACCGCAGTGAAGCCCTGCCGGGACACGGACGAGCCGTGCGGGGAGCGGACTTCAATTCTTCCTGTCGAACTGGGATGCGGCAACGAGCAATTGGAGCCGTCGACCGTTATCGGATGATGCGCGTCCTATATCCCTACCCGCAGAGACGCCCGGCGACGCATGGGGCGCACCGCCCCGAGTGACGGCGGGCGGTCCGGCCCGGCCGTGCGCGCACCGGCGGGCGGTCAGCCCTGCACGGCCAGGACCAGTGGCAACACCCCCGGGGCGCCCGCGCGACGGAGCAGCCGGGCGGCGACCGCGAGGGTCCAGCCGGTCTCCGTGTAGTCGTCCACGAGGAGGACCGGACCCTCCTGACCGCTGAGCGCGCCGGCCAGGGCGGGCGGCACCGTGAGCGTCCCGTCGAGCGCCTTGAGGCGCTGCGCGCTGTTGCTGCGGGACACCGGCTGCGCTTCCCCCGTGTGCTCGACCGATCCGAGCAGCGGCAACCGGCCCACCTCGGCGATGCGCGCGCCGAGCGAGTGGATCAGCCGCGGGTGCGAGCGCGAGGCGACCGTCACCACGCCGACGGGACGCGGCGGGGCGTCGGCCGCGCCGGAGGCCCAGCCGCCCGGCCCTTTCGCCCAGTCGGCCAGCACCGTCACGACGGCCCTCGCGACATCGTCCGGCACCGGGCCGTCGGGAGCGTGCGCCGCCAGCATCGGGCGCAGCCGGTTGCCCCAGCCGATGTCGGAGAGACGCCCCAGCGCCCGCCCCGTCGCCGCCTGCTCGCCGGCGGGGATGCGCCCCTTCAGTTCGACGCCGATCGCCGGGAGACCGGTCGGCCACATGCGGCGCGGCTCCACCTCGACGCCGGCCCGGCCCAGATCGGCCCGCGCGGCGTCCAGGGCGGCGGGGGAGGTGTCCGCCGTGAAGCGCGGGCCCGCGCAGTTGTCGCAGTGGCCGCAGGGCTTGGCGCCCTCGTCGTCCAACTGGCGCTGCAGGAACTCCATCCGGCACTCCGTCGTCGACGCGTAGTCGCGCATCGCCTGCTGCTCGGCCCTGCGCTGCCGTGCGACCCAGTCGTAGCGCTCGGCGTCGTACGTCCACGGCCGGCCGGTCGCGATCCAGCCGCCCTTGACCCGCTTCACCGCGCCGTCGACGTCGAGGACCTTGAGCATGGTCTCCAGACGGGAGCGGCGCAGCTCCACCAGGGGTTCCAGGGCCGGCAGCGACAGGGGCCGCTCGGCGCGCGCGAGGACGTCGAGGGTGCGGCGCACCAGCTCCTCGGACGGGAAGGCCAGCGAGGCGAAGTACTCCCAGATCGCCTCGTCCTCCTTGCCCGGCAGGAGGAGCACCTCGGCGTGATCGACACCACGTCCGGCGCGACCCACCTGCTGGTAGTACGCGATGGGGGAGGAGGGCGAGCCGAGGTGCACCACGAAACCGAGGTCCGGCTTGTCGAACCCCATGCCCAGCGCCGAGGTGGCGACCAGGGCCTTGACCCGGTTGGCGAGCAGGTCGTCCTCGGCCTGCTGCCGGTCGGCGTTCTCCGTCTTCCCCGTGTAGGAGGCGACGGCGTGGCCGCGCTGCCGGAGGAAGGCGGTGACCTCTTCGGCGGCGGCCACCGTGAGGGTGTAGACGATCCCGGAGCCGGGCAGCTCGTGGAGGTGGTCGGCGAGCCAGGCCATCCGGTGCGCGGCGTCGGACAGCCGCAGCACGTTCAGGCTGAGGCTCTCCCGGTCCAGCGGTCCGCGCAGCACCAGCGCGTCCGACGTGCCCCCGGTGCCCAGCTGCTCCGCGACGTCGGCGGTCACGCGCGCGTTGGCGGTGGCGGTCGTCGCGAGGACCGGCACACCCGGTGGGAGGTCGGTGAGCATCGTGCGCAGCCGCCGGTAGTCCGGGCGGAAGTCGTGGCCCCAGTCGGAGATGCAGTGCGCCTCGTCCACCACGAGCAGTCCGGTGGCGGCGGCGAGTTCGGGCAGCACCTGGTCGCGGAAGTCGGGATTGTTGAGCCGCTCGGGGCTCACCAGCAGGACGTCCACCTCACCCGCGGCGATCTCGTCCTGGACGGCGCCCCACTCCTCGGTGTTGGAGGAGTTGATGGTTCGGGCGCGGATACCGGCCCGGGCCGCGGCCTCGACCTGGTTGCGCATCAGGGCGAGCAGCGGGGAGACGATCACGGTGGGACCGCTGCCCCGGTCCCGCAGCAGCGCGGTGGCCACGAAGTAGACCGCGGACTTGCCCCATCCCGTGCGCTGGACGACCAGGGCCCGGCGCCGGTCCGCGACCAGCGCCTCGATCGCCAGCCACTGGTCCTCCCGCAGGCGGGCGGTGCCGGAGGGGTCCCCGACGAGGCGGGCGAGGACGGTGTCGGCCGCTGTCCGGAGGTCCGCGTTGTTCGTGTGCTCCATGCGTTCCATACAACAGGACGGGACTGACAGCCGGTGCGACGGGCGGGAGGGACGGGGAGGACGGCGGACTGGAGTGACGTGTCCCTGATCGAGGTTATCCACAGACCGAAGCGGAACATCACGATCCGCGAGATCGTCGGGCCATGACGAACCACAGCGAAACGACCGGATCCGCGGAGAACGGCGGCATCACCGGACCCAACCGGCTGGACCGGACGGCACGGACCTCGTACGACAGCCCCGTCGACGAGCCCCAGGTGACCCTGCGCACCCCGGCCGAACTGGCGGACGCACTGCCCTACCTGCTCGGGTACCGCCCCGAGGACAGCATCGTCCTGGTGGCCCTGCGCGACAGGGACGGGCGGGGCCGGTTCGGCGGCCGGGCCCGCCTCGGCATCCCCGCGAACGAGGAGGACTGGACGAGCGCGGCCGGGCAGCTGGTCCACGGCCTGGTGACCGGCAGCGAGCGCCGTGGCGCCCGGCCCGAGCAGATGGTCGCCTACCTCTGCCAGGAACCGTCCCGGGGCGAATCCGGCCGGCAGGTGATGGAGCGCCTGCGGCCACTGGCCCAGAAACTGCGCGTCGAGTGCGGTGCCCTCGACGTACCGGTGGTCGAGGCACTGTGCATCTCGGACGGGCGCTTCTGGTCGTACTGCTGCGACGACGAGACCTGCTGCTCGTCCGAGGGCGTCCCCATGGGACTGGCGGGCACGTCCGTGCTGGCCGCGGCGGCCACCTATGCCGGGATCCAGGTACGCGGCTCGTTGCGCGAGCTGCGGGCCAGGCTGCTCCCGTGGGAGAACTCCGCGGCACGCGAACAGGAGGCCGCCCTGGATTCCGCCGGCATGACGGTCGTCTCCCGGCTTCTCGACGACGCCCGGTGCGCGGACGTGGCCGAAGAGACGCTCGCCCTGGCCGAACGGGTCATGCGCCGCCTGGCCGCCGCCCCGCCGGTCTCCGGCGTGTCCGCGGAGGACCTGCGGGACGACCGCCTGCTCGGCCACGACGAGGCCGCGGCGTTGATCCTCGGCCTCCAGGACCGTACGACCCGCGACCGCGCGGCCGCGTGGATGGAGGGCGACGAGGCGGGCCCCGCGCTGCGCCTGTGGCGAGCACTGGCCCGCCGCTGCGTCGGGCCGTACGGCGAACACGCCGCCGCGCCCCTCACCCTCGCCGGATGGGTCGCCTGGTCCACCGGCGACGAACTGGAGGCCCGAGAAGCCCTGGCCATGGCGCTCGGCGCGGACCCGGACTACCTCTTCGCCCGGCTCCTGCACCAGGCCTGCAACGAGGGCCTCGACCCCGAGTCGGTCCGGCGCTGCCTGCGTGCCGAGCGCGCCGGCGGCGGGCCGGACGACGGGGAGCGGGAGGAGCGAGCCGACGGGCCGGCGCGTCGTGCGACGGCCGAGGCCCCGACGGCACCGGGGACGCGCCCCGCCCGTCGCCGCCGGACGCGTTCGGATGCCGCGGCCGGCGGCACCGTCCGCCGCCGGGTGAGGGCTCAGGGCCGTGAGCCGGGGGCGGCCGTGGTGCGCCCCGGGAATCCGGTGGGCGACGCCCGCCCCGGCGGGACGCGGCCGAGCCGTACGCGCCCCCGGGCCTCGGACAGGGAGACCACGGACGGGCGGGGGACCTGCCCGGCGGACACGGGTGCGGGTGGGCCCGGAACCGGGGGTGAGTAGACGGCGAGACCGAACGGCGTCCGTCGCCGCAGGGCCGCGGGCGGCCGACGGCCCGGTGCGCCGGGCATCCGTCCCGGTGCCGGGCCCCGCACCCTGGAGGGGGCGGCTGTCCCGGTCATGCGCGAAGAGGTGGCCGACGGACCGCGGTCAACGGCTTGACCTGGTACGACGCGACCCGTGCGGAATCGGGCCGCAGACGGGGGAGGGGCGCCGCACCGGAGTGGACGGCCATCGAAGGGAGTGTTTATCGTCAGGCAGACGACTATGATCGCGGCATGCCCTACGACCCGTCAGCCTTTCCGCCCTTCGCCGTCACCGTGGACCTGGTCGTGCTGACCGTGCGCCGCCACTCCCTGTGCGCGCTGGCGGTGCGCCGGGGCGAGCCGCCGTTCCGGGGTTGCTGGGCCCTGCCCGGCGGTTTCGTGCGGGCCGACGAGGACCTGGCGCAGGCGGCGGCACGGGAACTGGCCGAGGAGACGGGGCTGCGCGTCCACGACCCCGCCGCGCCCGTCCAGGACAACGGAGCCCATCTGGAGCAGCTGGCGACGTACGGCGATCCGAAGCGCGATCCCCGGATGCGCGTGGTCAGCGTCGCGCATCTCGCGCTCGCCCCCGACCTGCCCGCACCCCGGGCGGGCGGCGACGCCGGCGACGCGCGCTGGGCACCGGTCGAGGAACTGCTGGAGCAGGGCGGCCACGGTCAAGACGGCGAGCCCGTGGCGCCCCTCGCCTTCGACCACGCCCAGATCCTGGCGGACGGGGTGGAACGGGCCCGCTCCAAGATCGAGTACTCGTCGCTGGCCACCGCGTTCTGCCCGCCCGAGTTCACCGTCGGCGAGCTGCGCCGCGTCTACGAGGCGGTGTGGAGCGTGGCCCTCGACCCGCGCAACTTCCACCGCAAGGTGACGGGCACCCCGGGCTTCCTCGTGCCCACCGGCGGTACGACCACCCGCCAGGGCGGCCGTCCGGCCCAGCTCTTCCGAGCCGGCGGCGCGACGCTCCTCAACCCCCCGATGCTGCGCCCCGAGGCGTGACGCCGGAGCTCGGGACGGGCCCCGGAGCAAAGGGCGAACGACGGACCGGCATGATCGACCACTTATGTACGAAAATGCGCGCGGTGCCCGAAAAGAAGAGCATGGCGCGCTATCTTGCTGCGGGTGATCCAGGCCTTCGGATTGACCAGCACCCCCCGCAAGGAGCATCCCCCCGCTGTCGACGACGTCTCCTTCGAGGCGTGCGCGGGCCGCGTCACCGCACTGCTCGGAGCCCCGGGCGCGGGCAAGACGACGGTGCTCAGACTCATGCTCGAACTCCAACGCGGCCGTGGCACCACCTACTTCAGGGGCCGCCCCCTGCACCGCATCGCCCACCCCTCGCGCGAAGTCGGCGTGCTGCTGGGCGATGTGCCGGGCCACCCGTCCCGCACCGTCCGCGGTCATCTGCGGATGCTGTGCGCGGCTGCCGGTGTCCCCGTCCGGCGCGGTGACGAAGTCCTGGAGTCGGTGGGCCTCGTGAGTCTGCGCGACGAACGCCTCGGCACCCTGGCGCGCGGTGCGGACCGGCGCCTCGGCCTGGCCTGCGCGCTGCTGGCCGATCCGCACACCCTGGTGCTCGACGATCCGGCCGGCGCGCTCTCCCCAGGCGAGGCCCGCTGGCTGCACGGCGCCCTGCGCGCCCACACGGCGCAGGGCGGCACCGTCCTGTTCAGCACCTCCGACCCCAAGGAGGCGGCGCGCACCGCCGACCGCGTCGTCACGCTGGAAAAGGGCAGGGTCGTCGCCGACCAGGAGGCCGCGGACTTCTCCCGGACCCGCCTGCGCCCCCGCGTCGCCGTGCGCAGCCCGCACGCGGCCCGTCTCGCCGCCCTCCTGGTCAAGGAGGCCCGCACGGGCCGTCGTTCCGTCGAGGTCGTGCAGGAGAGCGGCAATCGTCTCGCCGTGTACGGCAGTACGTGCGCCGACATCGGCGAGACCGCCTTCCGGCACGGCATCCTCGTGCACCAACTGGCCGACGAGGTAGGTGACATGGGGCCGGGAGCGGACGCGTCGCCCGCGGGACGGGTGCATCCGGTCCGGTGGCATCGGGCCGTCGAGGGCAGCCCGTCCCCGGGCTCCCGCCGGACGACCGGATCGGACCCTTCGGCCGCGGGCACCGGTTCTCCGGCCACCGGCACCGGCACCGGCACGGGCACGGGCCTCGGGACCACCGACGCCGGTCGGTCGGCCACCGGCACGGGCCCCGGCGTCACCCGCGCCGATCCGTCGGCCACCGGGACGAACCCCTCGGCCGCCGACGCCGTCCCCTCCACCCCGGGCATCCACCCCACCACCCTGGACGCCTGCCCCTCACCCGCCGACCCACGGCATGTGCCCGCCGACGCGCCAGGGACGGCCGGCCCGTACCGGATTCCCAGCCCCGCCGGCGCTCCGCGGGCCGCCGCACCCAGATCCGCCGCCACCGAACCGTCCCGTCGCGCCGGCGAGCCCGGGCCCGCACGCGACGAGGCGCCGTCCCCCGGCGTCCAAGCGGGCCCTTCGGCTCCCGAGGTGTCCGTGCCGGACGACGCTCCCCGGGCCGGGAACGAAGCCGAACCGGAGGCCGGGGAGACCACCCCGGCGCCGGACGCCTCCCGCCCCGCACCCGTGCACACGGCTCCCGCCCCCCTGGGGGCACCGGCACCGCGAACGCGTGCCGCGCTCGCCCCCGTCGCAGCGGCTTCCGGCCGGCCCCCGTCCCCCCTCCCGCCCCCCATCTCCGTCCGCTCCGCCCCGAGCCCCCTCCGCCCGCTCAGGTACGAGCTGCGCCGTGCGACCGGCATCGGCACCGGCTTCTTCACCGGGACGGTCGTCCTGCTCGTGTCCGCCGTCATCGCCGTGGTCCTCGCCCGCGTCGGGCACACCCCGCAGCCACGCCTGCTGGCCGCGTGGCCGCGGGAGCTGCCGCTGCCGCCCACCGCGCTCGGCGCGGGACTGCTCGGTGCGCTGGCCTTCGGCGACGAGTTCCGTCACCCCGCCCTGGCGGCGGACCGCGGCACCGTGCCCCGCCGGCTGGGGCTGCTGGCCGCCAAACTCGTCGTCTCCGCGGCCACGGCGATCGTGCTGGCCGCCCTCACGGTGGGCTGCGACGCCGAGGTGCTCCACCTGTTCTACGGACCGGAGCTCTCACGGGCTCCCGCCGGCTGGCCCGTACTGTGCGCCGGTTGGCTCGGGCTCTGCGTCGGATGCGCCTGGGCCGGTGTGCTGGCCGCGGGGATCTTCCGGTCCACGACGGCCGGGCTCGCCGCGGTGGTCGCCGTTCCCGTCCTCGTCGTACCCCTCGTACAAAAGGTCTGGCAGGGCCCGTCCGTGCGGACCGCCGTCGGCTTCCCGATGAGGCTGCGCGAGGTGCTCCTGACGCAGTGGCCCTTCGGCGGGCAGCGCTACCTCGGCGAAGCCCTGCGGGTGCTCGCCCAACCCGTGGGCAGCGCAATGACGTTGTCGCTCACGGCTCTGCTCTGCGCGTATCTGTTCCTGACCCTGCGCGGCAGGACCCGATGACAGCCGTCCGTTCCCTTCCGGTTCGACCGTGTGCGCAACTCCCCGGGGAAAGCCCATTTCTTTCCGATAAGGCGTCAATTGCGACGGTGTGAGCGATCACCCTTTCGTGTGCTTTTCACCAAAGCCCTCAAGGGAGTTGGGGACGCGGCCGACAAAAGATGCGTGACTACCCTTGCGCACACCATGATGACCGCCGCCCGCTCCGCCGACTCCGGCCTCACGAACCCGGGCGAACTCGACCGCTATCCCTTCGCCGAGACGCCCGCCGCCGACCGTGTGGGGGTCCCCGCCTGGGAAGGCGTGGAGCCCGAGCTGGGACGTGTGGGCCGGCGCGCCGCGGGCAGCCGCGGACGCGGACTGCACGGGCAACTCGTCCAGCAGCTCGGCCAGATGATCGTTTCGGGCGATCTGGGGGCCGACCGCCCCCTGGTGCCCGAGGAGATCGGCCAGCGTTTCGAGGTTTCCCGTACCGTCGTCCGTGAATCGCTCCGTGTCCTGGAGGCCAAGGGCCTGGTCAGTGCCCGTCCCAACGTCGGCACGCGGGTACGCCCCGTCAGCGACTGGAACCTCCTCGACCCCGACATCATCGAATGGCGTGCCTTCGGGCCGCAGCGCGACGACCAGCGCCGCGAGCTCAGCGAACTGCGCTGGACCATCGAGCCGCTCGCCGCACGCCTGGCCGCCGGGCACGGACGCGAGGACGTCCAGCAGCGGCTGGGCGACATGGTCGGGATCATGGGACACGCCATGGGGCAGGGCGACGCGCTCACCTTCTCGCGTGCCGATGCCGAGTTCCACACGCTGCTCATCCAGGTCGCCGGCAATCGCATGCTGGGCCACCTCTCGGGGATCGTGTCCGCCGCCCTCCACGTCTCCGGCGGGCCGGTCACGGGCTGCGACCGGCCGAACGACGCCTCGCTGGCGCAGCACGGCCGCATCGTCGAGGCCCTGGCGGCCGGGGACGGCGCGGCGGCCGAGTCGGCCATGCGCCAGCTCCTGACCGTCCACCCCGAGGTGGACCGCGTGGTGCCCGCCCCGCGCGAGCACTGACCGCGCTCCGCCGGCACGGCGCGTGCCGGCCGCACCGGCCCCCTCCTCCGGTGCGGCCGGCCGGTTCGCCGCCGCCGCGGACCTCGCGGGATCTTCGGGTCCCCGCGAGGTCCGACGGTGTTCCGTTCCGACGATGTGACGAAACGCTCGGGTCCCATGCGTGGTCGACCCCATGCGCGGTCGGACGGGAGCGTTTGGTGACCTCCTTTGTATCTGATTGACAGGTTTTGAATGCTTACGGGGTGTGACTCGGGCCACGCGGATTGGGCGTAACGCTCGTGGGGACAACGCGATGACCTAAGAGGTGACAGCCGCGGAGGGAATACGGACGCCGTTCACGGCGCTGTGCATCTCCCCGGCCCCCGCCCGCGCCGTCGGCCCATCCCCAAGCCGGCGGTCGGCTCCTGTCCGCCGTGGACAGGGCCGGAAGCCGTTTTCCAACGTTCCGAGAGGTTGTTCGTGTCGGCCAGCACATCCCGTACGCTCCCGCCGGAGATCGCCGAGTCCGTCTCTGTCATGGCGCTCATCGAGCGGGGAAAGGCTGAGGGGCAGATCGCCGGCGATGACGTGCGTCGGGCCTTCGAAGCTGACCAGATTCCGGCCACTCAGTGGAAGAACGTACTGCGCAGCCTCAATCAGATCCTCGAGGAAGAGGGTGTGACGCTGATGGTCAGTGCCGCAGAGCCCAAGCGCACCCGAAAGAGCGTCGCAGCGAAGAGCCCCGCCAAGCGCACCGCCACCAAGACGGTCGCGGCGAAGACGGTGACCAGCCGGAAGGTCGCCGCCCCCGCCACTTCGGCGGCGCCCGCCGCCGACGCCGCGGTCGAGGAGGAGACGCCGGCCAAGAAGGCGGCGGCCAAGAAGGCGACCGCCAAGAAGGCGGCGACGAAGAAGGCGACCACCAAGAAGACGGCGGCCAAGAAGACGACCGCCAAGAAGGACGACGGCGATCTCCTCGAGGACGAGGTGATCGAGGAGCCGAAGGGCGCGACCGACGAGCCCGAGGGCACCGAGAACGCGGGCTTCGTGCTGTCCGACGAGGACGAGGACGACGCTCCGGCCCAGCAGGTCGCCGCGGCCGGCGCCACGGCCGACCCGGTCAAGGACTACCTCAAGCAGATCGGCAAGGTCCCCCTGCTCAACGCCGAGCAGGAGGTCGAACTCGCCAAGCGCATCGAGGCGGGTCTCTTCGCCGAGGACAAGCTGGCGAACTCCGACAAGCTCGCGCCCAAGCTCAAGCGTGAGCTGGAGATCATCGCCGAGGACGGCCGCCGCGCCAAGAACCACCTCCTGGAGGCCAACCTCCGCCTGGTGGTCTCCCTGGCCAAGCGCTACACCGGCCGCGGCATGCTCTTCCTGGACCTGATCCAGGAGGGCAACCTCGGTCTGATCCGCGCGGTCGAGAAGTTCGACTACACCAAGGGCTACAAGTTCTCCACGTACGCCACCTGGTGGATCCGGCAGGCGATCACCCGCGCGATGGCCGACCAGGCCCGCACCATCCGTATCCCGGTGCACATGGTCGAGGTCATCAACAAGCTCGCGCGTGTGCAGCGCCAGATGCTCCAGGACCTGGGCCGCGAGCCCACCCCGGAGGAACTGGCCAAGGAACTCGACATGACCCCGGAGAAGGTCATCGAGGTCCAGAAGTACGGCCGCGAGCCCATCTCCCTGCACACCCCGCTGGGCGAGGACGGCGACAGCGAGTTCGGTGACCTCATCGAGGACTCCGAGGCCGTCGTCCCGGCCGACGCCGTCAGCTTCACGCTCCTCCAGGAGCAGCTGCACTCCGTCCTGGACACCCTGTCCGAGCGTGAGGCGGGTGTCGTCTCCATGCGGTTCGGTCTCACCGACGGTCAGCCGAAGACCCTCGACGAGATCGGCAAGGTGTACGGCGTCACGCGCGAGCGCATCCGCCAGATCGAGTCGAAGACCATGTCGAAGCTGCGTCACCCGTCGCGCTCCCAGGTGCTGCGCGACTACCTCGACTAGGCAGCGGCCGCACGTCCCGCCGAGGCGGGCGTACGTCCGGCAAGGCCCGGTCCCCCGGTGGGGACCGGGCCTTCGTGCTGACCAGCGGGTGCGAGGCGCGACGGAGTGGATCACTCTGGGTGTTCCCTGAACACCCTCAGTGAGGAGTCCGCATGCGTCGCCCCTTCGTCCGGGCAATGACCCGGCCGCTCGTCCTGGCGGCCGTGGCGACCGCGATACCGCTGGCGTCCGCCGCCCCCGCATCCGCCTCCGCCCCTGCTTCCGCCTCCACCGACAGCATCGTCGTCGGAGGCTTTCCGGTCGACGTGTCCGACAGTCCGTGGACCGTGGCCCTGTCCAGTCGTGACCGGTTCGGGGGTACACGGGCGGGTCAGTTCTGCGGAGGAGTCGCCGTCGGCCCGGCCACCGTGCTCACGGCGGCCCACTGCCTGGGTGAGGAGGTCCTGGGATCCCCGCCCGAACGAGTGCGTGACCTGAAGGTCATCGCGGGGCGCACGGACCTGCTCTCGGACGAGGGGGACGAGATCCCCGTGCGCGACGTCTGGGTGAACCCGGCGCACGACGAGATCAGCAACGCCGGCGACTTCGCCGTCCTCACCCTCTCCCGGGCCCTTCCCGCCGGCTCGGTCATAGGCATGGCGGCCGACGGGGACCCCGCTTACGGACCGGAGACCGGAGCGCTGGTCTACGGGTGGGGGGACACCTCGGGCGCGGGGGACTACGCCAACAGCCTGCGGGCGTCACGCGTGCGCGTACTGTCCGACACCCTCTGCGCACGGGCGTACCCGGGGGGTGGTGACGGAAGGTACCTGCCCAGCAGCATGCTGTGCGCCGGAGTGGAAGCCGGCGGTCGCGACGCGTGCCAGGGGGACAGCGGGGGACCGCTGGTCGCCCGGGGGAGACTCATCGGACTCGTGTCCTGGGGGAAAGGGTGCGGGCGTCCCGGCAACCCCGGGGTGTACACGCGCATCTCCGCCGCTCTGCGGGTGCTGGGCTGGGACAGGACCCCCCACCGGGGCCAGGGCGCCTGACGCGCTCCGAAGGGCTCACCGGACACGAACACGGGCGGCCGCCTCCGTGCCGGAGGCGGCCGCCCGTCCGTTCGGCCTGTGCCGAGTCGCTCGTCGTTGGGCGCGCAGCGTCAGCGGTCTTCCTCGGGGGAAGACTCGGGAACGGCCGTCAGCCGCTCCGTCTCGTCCTGTATCTCAGCGGCGATCTTCTTGAGTTCCGGCTCGAACTTGCGACCGTGGTGGGCGCAGAAGAGCAGCTCTCCGCCGCTCAGCAGAACGACGCGCAGGTATGCCTGGGCGCCGCAGCGGTCGCAGCGATCGGCGGCCGTCAGCGGGCTCGCGGAAGTCAGAACAGTAGTCACGTCGCCTCTTCTCTAGCTCGACGAGCTGTCGTACCAGGGTCAACATCCAACCAGCCCCAAAACGTTCCCGCTCGTGGCTTTTCCTCGAAAAAATTTCTTCCGAGTGGCCGGCTGTTGCCGGTTGGCGGCGAATGTGCCGTATTGCGTGTCTCTGTGTCGTACGGGTTCGCACAGTCGGTCAGTGGATCGGTCCCGCCGGCTGGGTTGCCGGTTTGTTCAAGAGGACGTGCCCGGAGCCTAAATGGTTCATGCCTCGAAGGGAACGTGATGTGTACTTCACTCCATCGAGGTATCGAACAAGTATACGACCGTGGACTAGGGTGAGTCTTCCGCGAGGGTGGCGTTACACCGGCTCCACCAGGCATCGGTACCCTCTGACCGGTGAACCGAGCCGCGCCCTTACCCAGCGGGGCCCCATCTGAAATTCAGCGAGGAGCGAACCGCGTGACCGCCGAGACGTCCGTGCCGTCCACTGCGCTGCTGGCAGGAGCAGACCGGGACGGATCCAACTACACCGCGCGGCACCTGCTCGTCCTCGAGGGGCTCGAGGCCGTGCGCAAGCGTCCGGGCATGTACATCGGATCGACCGACAGCCGTGGCCTGATGCACTGCCTGTGGGAGATCATCGACAACTCCGTCGACGAGGCTCTCGGAGGTTACTGCGACCACATCGAGGTGATCCTCCACGACGACGCGTCGGTGGAGGTCCGGGACAACGGCCGGGGCATCCCGGTCGACGTCGAGCCCAAGACCGGTCTGTCCGGTGTCGAGGTCGTCATGACCAAGCTGCACGCCGGCGGCAAGTTCGGAGGCGGCTCGTACGCCGCCTCGGGCGGCCTGCACGGCGTCGGCGCGTCCGTGGTGAACGCCCTGTCCGCCCGGCTCGACATCGAGGTGGACCGCGGCGGGAACACCCACGCCATCAGCTTCCGGCGCGGGGTCCCGGGCGCGTTCGCGGGCGCGGGCCCGGACGCCGGGTTCGAGGCCGGGAGCGGACTGCGCAAGGCCAAGAAGATCCCCAAGAGCCGCACCGGCACGCGCGTGCGGTACTGGGCCGACCGGCAGATCTTCCTGAAGGACGCCAAGCTCTCCCTGGAGACGCTGCACCAGCGCGCCCGTCAGACCGCGTTCCTGGTGCCCGGACTGACCATCGTCGTCCGTGACGAGTTCGGTCTCGGCGACGGCGGCAGCAAGGGCGAGGAATCCTTCCGCTTCGACGGCGGCATCAGCGAGTTCTGCGAGTTCCTGGCCGGCGACAGGCCCGTCTGCGACGTCCTCCGCTTCAGTGGACAGGGCACCTTCAAGGAGACCGTTCCGGTCCTCGACGAGTACGGGCAGATGACGCCCACCGAGGTCACCCGCGAGCTCGGGGTCGACGTCGCGATGCGCTGGGGCACCGGGTACGACACCACGGTCAAGTCGTTCGTCAACATCATCGCCACGCCCAAGGGCGGCACCCACGTCGCCGGCTTCGAGCAGGCGGTCGCCAAGACGATGAACGAGGTGCTGCGGGCCAAGAAACTGCTGCGCGTCGCCGAGGACGACATCGTCAAGGACGACGCCCTGGAGGGCCTCACTGCGGTCGTGACGGTCCGCCTCGCCGAGCCGCAGTTCGAGGGGCAGACCAAGGAGGTCCTCGGCACCTCGGCGGCCCGCCGCATCGTGAACAACGTGATCAGCAAGGAACTCAAGGCGTTCCTGACCTCGACCAAGCGAGACGCGGCCCAGCAGGCCCGCGTGGTCATGGAGAAGGCCGTCGCCGCCGCGCGTACGCGCATCGCCGCCCGCCAGCACAAGGACGCACAGCGCCGCAAGACGGCCCTGGAGTCCTCCTCGCTGCCCGCGAAGCTCGCCGACTGCCGCAGCGACGACGTCGACCGCAGCGAGCTGTTCATCGTCGAGGGCGACTCCGCGCTGGGCACGGCGAAGCTCGCCCGGAACTCCGAGTTCCAGGCCCTGCTGCCGATCCGCGGCAAGATCCTCAACGTCCAGAAGTCGTCCGTGACGGACATGCTGAAGAACGCCGAGTGCGGCGCGATCATCCAGGTCATAGGAGCCGGGTCGGGCCGCACCTTCGACCTCGACACGGCCCGCTACGGCAAGATCATCATGATGACCGACGCGGATGTGGACGGCTCCCACATCCGGACGCTGCTCCTGACCCTGTTCCACCGCTACATGCGGCCCATGGTCGAGGCCGGCCGGGTCTTCGCCGCGGTGCCGCCCCTGCACCGCATCGAGCTCAGCCAGCCGAAGAAGGGCCAGGACAAGTACGTCTACACGTACTCGGACCGCGAGCTGCGCGACAAGCTCATGGAGTTCCAGACCAAGGGCATCCGGTACAAGGACTCCATCCAGCGGTACAAGGGCCTCGGCGAGATGGACGCCGACCAGCTGGCCGAGACCACCATGGACCCGCGCCGCCGTACCCTGCGCCGGATCAACCTGACCGATCTGGAATCCGCCGAGCAGGTCTTCGATCTGCTGATGGGCAACGACGTCGCCCCCCGCAAGGAGTTCATCTCCAACTCGGCGGCGACGCTGGACCGGTCGCGCATCGACGCCTAGCCGTCCCCCGGGCCCGGGCCCGTGTGACCACCAGCGGTGCGGGTCACCTGATGGGGTGAAGTGGATGAGGAAGAAGAGTCGGGGATCTTCCCGTTCTGTCCATCCTTGGGCATGCAGTCAAGCAATGATCGCCCCCGCGACGCCGGGGACGGCCCCGACGTCGCGGTCGACCACCGCGAGGGCCGGGACCGGGCCGGTGCCGAGGTATCCGCGAGCCCGAGGTACGACGACCCCTGGTACGACGCCCTCGCCTCCGGCTGGGGCGAGCCGGCGGGCGCGGGAGCTCCCGTGGCGGCGGTGCCCCCGATGCGCCCGGGTGCGGCGGGGAAGGCCCCTCGGGACACGGCCGACGTGTACCTGGAGGTGCAGCGCAGCGAGGCCTTCCAGGAGGTCCGCAGCCGGTACCGGAGGTTCGTGGTGCCGGCGGTCGCCGCCTTCTTCGCGTGGTACGTCGCCTACGTGGTGACCGCCACGGCGGCGCCCGGACTGATGGCCCGTCCGGTGGCCGGGGCCGTGAACGTGGCGATGCTGGCGGGGCTCGGACAGTTCCTCACGACCTTCCTGCTCACCTGGGCGTACGCCCGGCACGCCCGGCTGCGCAGGGACCGTGCCGCGCTCGAACTGCGCTGGGACACCCAGGAACTGACCCGCGGCGTCCGAGGCGGTGCCTCATGACGGGTGACCACCAGACGCTGGCCCTGCTGCTGTTCAGCACCTTCGTCGCCGTCACCCTGGGGATCACGACGTGGGTGAGCCGCCACCGGCACGGATCGGCGGAGGAGTTCTACGCGGGGGGCCGCCTCTTCTCCCCGATGGAGAACGGCTTCGCCATCGCGGGCGACTACATGTCCGCCGCCTCCTTCCTGGGCATCTCCGGCCTCATCGCGCTCTACGGCTACGACGGCATGCTCTACTCGGTGGGCTTCCTGGTCGCCTGGCTCGTCGTGCTGTTCCTGGTCGCCGAACTCGTCCGCAACTGCGGCAGGTTCACCCTCGCGGACGTCGTGGCCGCGCGCATGAGGGAACGGCCGGTGCGGATCGCGGCGGGCACCTCATCGGTCACCGTGTCCGTCCTCTACCTGGTGGCGCAGATGGTGGGCGCGGGCAGCCTGGTCGCACTGCTGCTCGGGGGCACGGGTGACGCGGCGCGGACCTGGACCGTCATCGGCGTCGGCGCGCTGATGGTGATCTACGTGTCGTTGGGCGGGATGCGGGCCACCACCTGGATCCAGATCGTGAAGGCCGTTCTGCTGCTCGGCGGCACCATGGCACTGACCGCACTCGTCCTGGTGCGTTTCCACGGTGACGCCGACCGGCTGCTGCGCACGGCGGCCGAGCGCAGCGGTCACGGCGAGGCGTTCCTGGCACCCGGACTGGCGTACGGCGGTGACTGGACCTCCAGCCTCGACTTCATCAGTCTCGGACTCGCCCTGGTCCTGGGCACGGCCGGACTGCCGCACATCCTGTCCCGCTTCTACACCGTGCCCACCGCCCGCGCGGCGCGGCGGTCGGTGGTCTGGTCGATCGGTCTCATCGGCGGCTTCTACCTGATGACGATCGTGCTCGGTTTCGGTGCCGCCGCCGTCGTCGGGCCGGACGCCGTACGAGCGTCGAACGCGGCGGGCAACACCGCGGTACCGCTGCTGGCGCTCGACCTCGGCGGCGGGGCGGACTCCACCGGTGGCACGGTCCTGTTCGCGGTCGTCGCCGCCGTCGCCTTCGCCACCATCCTCGCGGTGGTCGCCGGCATCACCCTGGCCTCCTCGGCATCCGTGGCGCACGACCTCTACGCGTCCTTGCGGCGCCGTGACGCCGGGCCGCGCAGCGAGGTCGCGGTGGCGCGCGTCGCCGCCGTCGGCATCGGCGCCGTCGCGATCGCCCTCGGTCTGCTCGCCCGCGACCTCAACGTCGCCTTCCTGGTGGGACTGGCCTTCGCCGTCGCCGCGTCCGCCAATCTGCCGGTGCTGCTCTACTCACTGTTCTGGCACCGCTTCACCACACGCGGCGCCGTGTGGGCGGTCTACGGCGGGCTGATCCCGGCCGTGGTGCTCGTGCTGCTCTCGCCCGTGGTGTCGGGCGGCGCGCAGTCGCTGTTCCCGGACGCCGACTTCCAGTACTTCCCCCTGCAGAACCCCGGCCTCGTCTCGATCCCGCTGGGCTTCGTCGCGGGCTGGCTCGGCACGGTCACCTCGACGGAGGCCCCCGACGAGGCCAGGTACGCCGAGACGGAAGTCCGGTCGCTGACGGGGGCGGGCGCCGTGTGAGCCGGAGACGGCCACCTTCGCCCCACCCGGGCGGCGCCCGGCGCCCTCAGGCGCGGGTGGCCCACTGGTAACGGTGTTCCGGACGGCCGGCGTCGCCGTACTTGAGGGTCAGCCTGGCCCGCCCCGTGCGCTCCAGGAGCTTCAGATAGCGCTGGGCGGTCTGGCGGCTCACCCCGGTCCGCTCGGCGATCTCCTGGGCGGACAGCGGCCCGTCGGCGTCCATCAGGCACCGGCGCACCAGCTCGGCGGTGGTGGGGGAGTGTCCCTTGGGCAGTCCCGGCTCCGACGGCGCGGACAGGGCGCCGAAGATGCGGTCCACCTCCGCCTGCTCCGCCTCGCCTCCGCCGTCGAGGGTGCGGCGCAGCTCCGCGTAGGCCTCCAGCTTGGCGCGCAGGCCCGCGAAGGCGAACGGCTTGACGAGGTACTGCAGGGCGCCCTGGCGCATCGCCGCCTGGACGGTCGACACGTCCCGCGCCGCCGTCACCATGATCACGTCGGTCTGGTGGCCGCGTCGCCGCATCTCCCGGACGACCTCCAGACCGGTCCGGTCGGGCAGGTAGTGGTCCAGCAGGATCAGGTCCAGGCGGGGCAGGGTCTCCACGCGGCGCAGCGCCTCCGTCGCGCTGTGCGCCTCGCCGGCCACGTGGAAGCCCGGCACCTTCTCGACGTAGGCGGCGTTGACCCGCGCGACCCGCGTGTCGTCGTCCACGACCAGGACCTCGATCATCGGGACTCTTCCTCGGTGGCGGTGTTCACGGGGACGGTGCTGCCGGGCCCGGGACGCGCAGGGGCGGCGGGCGCGGGATGCGGGTCCGCCTCGGTCAGTGCCTCGGGCAGGACGACGACGAACTCCGCGCCGCCGCCGTGCGCCGTGCGGACGACGGCGTCGCCTCCCTGCCGCTGCGCGAGCCTGCGCACCAGGGACAGCCCGATGCCGCGCCGGCGGTGCGCCGGCGGTTCCTTGGTGGACCACCCCTCCGTGAACACCAGCTCGCGGTGTTCCGGGGGGACTCCCGGCCCCGTGTCGCGCACCGTGAGCGTCACGGCGCGGCCCTCCGCGCGCAGTTCGACCTCCACGCGCGCGTGCGGTGCGCCCGCGACGGCGTCCAGCGCGTTGTCGACCAGGTTGCCGACGACCGTGACGAGTCCCCTCGGGTCGACCAGGCGGTCCGGCAGGCACGTCCGGTCCGACACCCGCAGGGCGACCTGCCGCTCGGCCGCGACGGTCGCCTTGCCGACCAGCAGGGCGGCGAGCAGCGGGTCCCGGATCCGCTCGGTGATCTGCTCCGCGGTGGCCCGGTGGTCGCCGACCACCTCGCCGACGAACTCCACGGCGTCGTCGTACATCTCCAGCTCGAGCAGTCCCAGCAGCGTGTGCATGCGGTTGGCGTGCTCGTGGTCCTGTGCGCGCAGGGCGTCGATCAGGCCTCGCGTCGAGTCCAGCTCCCGGCCGAGCTGCTCCAGCTCGGTGCGGTCGCGCAGGGTGGCGACGGCGCCGCCGTCGTCGGTGGGCATCCGGTTGGCGACCAGCACCCGCTGGCCGCGCACGGTCAGCAGGTCGGTGCCGGTCACCCGCCCGGCCAGGACGTCGGCGGTACGGCCCGCGCCGAGCGCCTCGTCGGGGGAGCGGCCGACGGCCTCCGGGCCGATGCCCAGCAGGCGCTGCGCCTCGTCGTTGAGGAGCCGGACCCGGCCGCCGCGGTCCAGGGCGACGACGCCCTCCCGGATGCCGTGCAGCATGGCCTCGCGCTCCGCGAGCAGCCCCGCGATGTCCGAGAAGGCCAGGTCCCGGGTCTGCCGCTGGACCCGGCGTGCGATGAGCCAGGCCGCCAGCGCGCCGACGGCCAGGGCGCCTCCGGCGTAGGCGAGCAGCCCGGGAATGGCGTGGAGCAGCCGGGCCCGGACACTGTCGTACGCGATGCCCACCGAGACCGCCCCGACGACGTGGCCCTCGCCGTCGCGCAGGGGGACCTTGCCGCGCGCGGAACGGCCCAGGGTGCCGTCGTCGATCTCCATGACCTCACGGCCGGCCAGGGCCTGCCCGGGATCGGTGGACACGACCGAGCCGATCCGCGCCGGGTCGGTGTGCGACCAGCGCACTCCCTGCCGGTCCATCACGACGACGTACTCCGCGCTGGTCGCCTCGCGGATCCGCTCCGCCTCCCGCTGCACCGGGCCGTCCGGCGTCGGAGGGGTGCCGCGCAGGTCCCGGACGATCTGCGGCTGCTGCGCGGTGGTCTGCGCGATCGCGAGGGCCCGGCGCATCGCCTGGTCGTCCAGCTGGTCGCCGAGCGGTGCCAGGAACAGCCCGGTCGCGAGTACCGCGACTCCCGCGGCGATCGCCACCTGCATCAGCAGCACCTGGGAGAACACCCGCCGCGGCAGGCCGAGGCGCAGGCGGCGAACGGGGGGAGTGGAGCTCATACCCATGACGGTACGTGGGGGCCACGACATGCCGTGGCGGGGTGTGGTGCGGATCTCGCGCGCGGCGCCCCACGGGGCTCGTGGGCGAGCGCACGGCCGGACGGTTCCGGTGCCCGGCCGGTCTCAGCTCGCCAGTGCCGTCACCGTCAGCTCACGGACCGCCGTGACCTCCATCCGGGCCGGCGAGCCGAGGACCGACGTCCCGCAGCTCTCCGGGCGGACCGGCAGCGACGTGCCCTGGGCGACGCCGACCCGCCAGTGCCGCCCGTCGGCGTGGGCCACGGTCACCTCCCAGCGCGGGGCGCGGCCGTCGGTGCGGACGACGCTCAGCACCTGCGCGGCGTCCTCGCCCAGCGCCGAGCGCACGGCCAGCTCGGCCGCCTGGCCGGGCCGCTCCCACGCGGAGTTCCCGCGGCAGTTGTCCACCACGATCCGACCGTCCCGGACGCCGTGCAGGATGTCCCTGACGTCGTCGGCCCGGACCCTGCCGTACGCGTATCCGTACGGCAGGACGAGCATCGTCGGGGAGAAACGGTGCCCCCCGAGATGGGTGACCTCCCAGACGCCCTCGGCCCCGGAGGCGGCGAGCTCGGCCGCCAGGGGACGGCCGAGGAGCGCGCAGCAGCGGTCGCGCTTACCGTTGGTGCAGACGAGGACGAGCGGATCGCCGGTGTGGGGAGCGCCGGAGAGCACCGCGCCGAGGGAGCCGCTCTCGCCCCTGCCGAGCGCGGCGAAGTCGAGGTCGAGCAGCCGGCGGGGGTCCGTGAGCGTGGCGCCGTGCAGCCACGCGTTCCCCGGCGTGGTGTGCGCGGCGTACACCCGCCGGGCCTCGGGGGTGTGGCGGTCCGCGTGGCGGCCGGGGCGGCGGATGAGCGCGACGCGTACGCCCGTCCCCTTGGCGGCCGCTTCCAGGGCGCGGCCCAGCGCGGGATCCAGGTGGCTCGAAGTGAGCGCCTTGGCGCCCCAGGGGCCGGGCTGTTCGAGCAGCAGCCAGGTCCTCGCGACGGGTGCCGTCCCCGAAACGGGCTCGTCGAGGTCGCGGGAGACGGTTGAGCACGTACTCACAGAGGTGAGCCTAACCTGAGTTGCGGCGCGGTGGCTTCCAGCCGCGCTCGAGAGCTACTCCGGCAGGGGCTGCGGCGGCCTCGGACCCGTGTACAGCCCGCTCGGCCGCATGCGCAGCGGACGCTCCCCGTACTCCTCCAGCGCGTGCGCGATCCAGCCCGCCGTACGGGCCACCGCGAAGATCGTCTCGCTGGCGGTGACGGGCATGCCGGACGAGACGGTGAACACGGCGAGCGCCAGGTCGACGTTGGCGTGCAGGGGGGTGTGGCGGGCGGTGACGGCCACGACGTCGCGGGCCGCCGCGAGGACGGGCGCGGCCCCGGGAATCTCCTCCAGGAGGGTGAACAGGGCACGCGCGCGAGGGTCCTCGCCGGGGTAGAGGCGGTGGCCCAGCCCCGGGATCCGGCGGCCGGCCCGCAACTCCTCCGCGACCACCGGAGCCGCGCTGCCCTGGTCGAGCACCTCCAGCAGCATCCGGTGGGCGAGCCCGCCGGCCGCTCCGTGCAACGGGCCCTCGATCACGCCGAGCCCGGCGGACACGGCCGCGTACGCGTGCGCCCGCGCCGACGCGGCGACCCGCACCGCGAGCGTGGAGGCGGCCAGGTCGTGGTCGACGAGCAGGGAGAGCGCGGTGTCGAGGACGCGCAGCGACGCCTCGTCGGCGGCACGCCCGCTGAGCCGCGTCCACAGGCGGTGGGCGAGCGGGCCCCGGCCGGCGTGCTCGTGCAGCACGGGCGGCAGCGCGGCGACCAGGGTGGGGATGAGGACGCGGGCGGTGCCCAGCACGGCGTCCTCGGACAGGTCGAAGCGCAGCGGGTCCGCCGCCGCGGCGGCGATGGCCGCGACGCGCAGCCGGTCGGCGGGGCCGGCGTGTTCCGGCAGGGCGTCGACGGCCCGGCGGGCGACCGCCACCGACTCCTCCGGGGCGGTGAAGGAGGTGCCGGGACGCAGCCGCCCCGTCCACAGCCACTCGGCGACCTCCTCGTAGCTGTGGCGCAGGGCGAGGTCCACCGCGTCGACGCCCCGGTAGTAGTACCGGTCCTCCTCGATGAGCGTGATGCGGGTCCGGACGGCCAGTTCCTGACCGGACGGCTGGGGCGGGCCGCTCTCGCGCCGGCCGCGGCGGGCGAGCGCCTGCACCTCCTCGGCGTCGAAGGTGCTGCCCCGGCCGCCGGGCGTGCGCCGGCTGCCGAGCTGGCCGCGGCTGACGTACGCGTACACGGTCTCGGGCTTCACGCCCAGCAGCTCGGCGGCCTCCCGGGTGGTCAGACGCCGCTCGGCGCCGGTGGGACGGCCGGGTTCCTGATCGCGCATGGGGGTCACCGTATCGATCCTCCGGTCGGCTCCTGCCAATACATTGATTCAATCAATATTGACAGATTGTTAGTCAACTATAGACAGTTACATTGATCTCAGGGAGGCAATCATGTCTGTCAGTGTTCCGCGAGGACTCGCGGGTGTCGTGGTCACCGATACCGAGGTCGGCGACGTCAGGGGGCGCGAGGGCTTCTACCACTACCGTCAGTACTCGGCCGTCGAACTGGCGCGGACCCGCGGCTTCGAGGACGTCTGGCACCTCCTGGTCCACGGCGAACTGCCGGACGCCCGGCGCGGCGCCGCCTTCGCCGCCGAGACCGCGGCGCTGCGGCGGCTGCCCGACGAGGTCAGGAGCGCGCTGCCCGCCATCGCCGCGGCCGGCAAACGCTCCGGACCACTGGCCGGGATGCGCACGGCACTGTCGCTGCTGGGCGCGGCCGAGGGGTTCGGGCCGGTGTACGACCTGGACGCCGACCGGCGCCGACAGGACACCCTCGTGGCCGCCGCGGCCGTACCGACGCTGCTCACCGCGTTGTACCGGCTCGGGCGGGGGCTCGACCCCGTGGAGCCGCGCGAGGACCTTCCGTACGCGGCGAACTACCTGTACATGGTGACCGGCACGGAGCCGGACGAGCGGCGCACGCGGGCGGTCGAGCAGTACTTGATCTCCACCGTCGACCACGGCTTCAACGCGTCGACTTTCACCGCGCGGGTCATCGCCTCGACGGGCGCGGACGTGGCGGCCTGCCTCGCCGGCGCGGTGGCGGCACTGTCCGGACCGTTGCACGGCGGGGCGCCGAGCCGGGCGCTGGACACCCTGGACGCGATCGGCACGCCCGATCGCATCGACCCCTGGATCCGTGAGCGGGTGCTCGCCGGTGACCGCATCATGGGCTTCGGCCACGCGGTCTACCGCACGGAGGATCCCCGCTCCCGGCTGCTCCGCGAGGTGGCGCGGGGGTTCGGGGGCCCGCGCGTGGAGTTCGCGGTCGAGGTGGAGCGGCAGGTGGAGGCGATCCTCGCGGAACTGAAGCCCGGGCGGGAACTGCACACGAACGTCGAGTTCTACGCGGGCGTGGTCATGGAGCTGTGCGGGCTGCCGCGCGAGATGTTCACGCCGACGTTCGCGGCGGCGCGGGTGGTGGGCTGGAGCGCGAACATCCTGGAGCAGGCGGAGGACTCGAAGATCATCCGGCCGGCGGCGCGGTACGTGGGGCCTCCGGCGCCGGCCGGGGTGCCCGCGGTGGCCTGAGAAGGGCGGGCCAGGGGAAGACGATCGTCCGTTTCTGGGCGGCCTCACCTGCTCGTATCCTGGGCGGGCAGTTCCGTTCCCGCGGACGCGCCCTGCCGCGGGCCGGCGTACGCGCAGGTGAGAGAGAGGACGCATGGTGGGGCAGCACTCGGCTTCCCGGCAGATCCCGGTCGTCGTACTCGCCGGATTCCTCGGCTCCGGAAAGACCACCCTGCTCAATCACCTCCTGCACCGCAGCGGAGGCAGCCGGATCGGCGCCGTCGTCAACGACTTCGGCTCCATCGAGATCGACGCGATGGCCGTGGCCGGCGCCCTCGGCGACTCCACCGTCTCGCTCGGCAACGGGTGCCTGTGCTGCGCCGTCGACGCCGGTGAACTCGACGAGTACCTGGAGCGGCTGGCCCGGCCCGACGCCGGGATCGACGTCATCGTCATCGAGGCCAGCGGTCTCGCCGAGCCGCAGGAGCTCGTGCGCATGCTGCTCGCCAGCGAACAGCGGGAGACCGTGTACGGCGGCCTCGTCGAGGTCGTCGACGCCGCCGAGTTCGACGCCACGCGGGCCAGGCACCCCGAGATCGACCGGCACCTGGCGCTGGCCGACCTCGTGGTGGTCAACAAGACCGACCGGGCCCCGGACGCCGAGCGCGTCCTCACCCTCGTCCGCTCCCTCACCGACCGCGCGGCCGTGCTCCCCGCGGTCCACGGGCGCATCGACCCGGAGTTCCTCTTCGACTGCCGGCCCGGCGAGGAACGCATCGGGCAGCTGTCCTTCGACGACCTGCACGACCACTCACCGGGCGACGCGCACCCCGGCCACCTGCACGCCGCCTACGACAGCGTGTCCTTCGTCTCCGACGTGCCCCTCGACCCGCGCCGGCTGATGCGGTTCCTGGACAGCCGGCCCGAGGGGCTGTACCGGATCAAGGGCTACGTGGACTTCGGGCCGCACGACACGCGCAACCGGTACGCCGTCCACGCCGTCGGGCGTTTCCTGCGCTTCCACCCGCAGCCCTGGGGACCCGCCGACACCCGCCTCACCCAGCTCGTCCTGATCGGCACCGGCATCGACGCGGCCGTGCTCGGCAAGGAACTCGACGCGTGCCGCAGCGACACCCCGCACGCCGACGAGCACGGCATGTGGGGCGTCCTGCGCTACGTGCCGGACCCGGAGGCCGACGACCCGGCGGAGCCGGACGGCGAGGAACCGCCGCCTGCCTTCCGGGACGTGTCCGGCCCGTGACCGGGCGAGGCTTCGGTGACCGAAGCCGGTCCGGTGCGGCCCGCGCCGTTCGGGAGGGGCCGACTTGCCGACGAGAGCCCCAGGGTCTGCCGCGCACAGGCGAACGCGCACCGGCCGGTGCTTCCGGGGCGGAACCGCGGGACGTCCGATCCGGAACGCGTCGATGGCGCGGGCCGGGTCGCGCACGGGGGACGGCGGTGGTCCTCGGGGGAGACGAAGGGACGGCGCCGCGGCGGGCCGGAGCCGTGGGTTCTGCGTCGGGACCGGCCGCCGACGGGCTCCGGTGGCCCTGGAGCGGGTCCTTCTCGACCCCGGGAAGGAGTTCGGAATGTCCGCGCATATGACAGGGGAACCCCCTCATTAGTCTAGACCTATTTTGTCTAGACCTCTTGCTCCGCCCGTGACCTGCGGGCTACGTTTCCCGCTGTCCGGAGCACTTCCACTTCCTTCAACTCCCTTGGCGTACAAGGCTGGAAGGAGCATGCCCGCATGCAGGACCGGAGCCTGTCCAGACGAACCGTTCTCGCCTCCGTGACCGCGGTCGCCGCGAGCGCGACGGGCGTCGTGGGCGTGACGGCCACCCCCGCGGTCGCGCACAGGCGTGACAGCCGCCTCAAGAAGATCATCTCCAGGATGAGCGTCGAGGCGAAGATCGGCCAGCTGTTCGTGCCGTACTTCTACGGCACGTCGGCGACCTCTCCCAGCCAGTTCGACCAGGACCGCAACCTGAGGGAACTCGGCGTCCGCACCGTGGCCGAGCTCATCGCCAAGTACCACATCGGCGGTGTCATCTACTTCTCGGGCTGGGCGAACAACATCCAGGACCCCCGTCAGGTGGCGGACCTGACGAACGGTGTGCAGCGGGCCTCGCTCGCCCTGCCCACCCCCGTCCCCTCCCTGATCTCCATCGACCAGGAGCACGGGGCCAACGTCCGCATCGGCAGCGGCGCCACCCAGCTGCCGGGCGCGATGGCACTCGGCGCGGGGCGCTCGCTCTCCGACGCCCGCACCGCCGGACGGATATCGGGCACCGAACTCGCCGCCCTGGGCATCCACCAGAACTTCGCCCCGGTCGCCGACGTCAACGTCAACCCGGCCAACCCCATCATCAACGTCCGCTCCTTCGGCGCCGACCCCCGTGAGGTCGGCCGCATGGTGGCGGCCCAGGTGACGGGCTACCAGCAGGCCGGCGTCGTGGCCTGCGCCAAGCACTTCCCGGGCCACGGGGACACCGGGGAGGACAGCCACACCGGACTGCCCGTGATCACCCACACCCGCGAGGAGTGGGAGCGCATCGACGCCCCGCCCTTCAGGGCCGCCATCGCCGCCGGCGTCGACTCGATCATGACCGCGCACCTCCAGGTCCCCGCGCTCGACCCCAGCAACGAACCGGCCACTCTGTCTCCCAGGATCCTCCAGGGCGTGCTGCGCGACGAACTCGGCTTCGACGGCGTGATCGTCACCGACGCCCTCAACATGCGCGGCGTGCGCACCAAGTACGGCGACGACCGCGTGCCCGTCCTCGCTCTCAAGGCCGGCGTCGACCAGCTGCTGTTCCCGCCGGACATCGACGTCGCCTACAACGGCGTCCTGGCCGCCGTCCGCAGCGGAGAGATCACCGAGAAGCGGCTCGACGAGTCGGTCCTGCGCATCCTGCGGGTCAAGGACAAGGTCGGCCTGCTCAGCGGCAGCCCCTACGTCTCCCCGAAGGAGGTCGACCGGGTCGTCGGCGCCCGCGGGCACCGGATCGCCGCCGACCGGATCGCCGAACGCACCACCACCCTGCTCGTCAACGAGCACGAGACGCTCCCGCTGCGCCGCAGGCAGAAGAAGCTGCTCGTGGTCGGCGCCAGCCCGGCCTTCCCGACCGACGACACCCGCACCACGGTGCCCGAGCTGGCCAAGGCCTTCGGGGAACTGGGCTACAGCACCACCCACCTCGCCACCGGCCGGACGCCCGACGCGGCGAAGATCGACGAGGCCGTGGCCGCCACGCGGGGGCGGGACGCGGTGGTGGTCACCACCGACAACGTCGGCGCCACCAGCGCCCAGCGCACCCTGGTGTCCCGGCTGCTCGCGACGGGCGTCCCCGTCGTCCACCTCGCGGTGCGCAACCCCTACGACATCGCCCACCTCGGCGACGTCCCGGCCTCACTGGTCTCCTACTGCTGGACCGAGGTCGAACTGCGCGCCGCCGCCCGGGTGATCGCCGGCCGGGTCGAGCCGCGCGGCAAGCTGCCCGTTCCCGTCCAGCGGGCCGACGACCCGGCCAAGGTCCTCTTCCGCGCCGGGCACGGACTGTCGTACGACGGCTGACGCCCGCCTCCCCGCACAGCCCTTCGGCCCCGGCGCTCCCCTTCGGGGGGACGCCGGGGCCGAAGGCGTCACCCGCCGGCCAGGAGCCGTGGTCGGACGGTCACGGCCGCATCAGGAGCGGCACGAGGACGTGACGGCGGTCGGCGGGACCCGGCGGCCCTGCCGTGGCGGGGAACGGCGCCCCGCCGCTGTCCGAGGCGGCTGACGCGCCGCTCGACGCGTCGCGCCGCTTGCCGGTCCGTCTGCCGAAGGCCTGCGGACGACCGCCTCGGCTGCCGCGACGGAGCCGGTCGCGGACCCGGCACACGGTTCCGCGGCGGTGTGCCGGATGCTCCGTCGCCGCCGGTCCGGCCCGGGCGGCAGGTCCTAGGCGGGACCCGCCACCACCGCCACCGTCTTCGGCAGCGACACGCCCGAGCCGTCGCGGCGCGGGTCGATGTCCGGAAGCTGGGCTGGGGTGCCGTTCTTCTGCGAGGCCCGTGCCGGGGCCGGGCCCGCCCAGGCCAGGGCCAGGCAGTCCTCGCCCTTCAGGAACCGCTGGCAGCGCACGCCGCCCGTGGCGCGGCCCTTGCGCGGGTACTGGTCGAACGGGGTCAGCTTGGCCGTGGTCTGGACGGAGTCGTCCAGCGTGCCGCGCGAACCCGCGACCGTGAAGACGACCGCGTCCGCCGCCGGGTCCACCGCCGTGAAGGAGATGACCTTGGCGCCCTCGGCGAGCTTGATGCCCGCCACACCGCCCGCCGGACGGCCCTGGGGACGGACCTGTGAGGCCTGGTAGCGCAGCAGCTGTGCGTCGTCCGTGATGAAGACCAGGTCCTCCTCGCCGGTGCGCAGCTCGGCCGCGCCGACGATCCGGTCCCCCTCCTTGAGCGTGATGACCTCCAGCTCGTCCTTGTTGGACGGGTAGTCGGGCACCACGCGCTTGACGACGCCCTGCTCCGTGCCGAGGGCCAGACCCGGCGAGGACTCGTCCAGCGTGGTCAGGCAGACGACCGTCTCGTCGTCCTCCAGGGACACGAACTCCGCCAGCGGCGCGCCGCCCGACAGGTTCGGCGCGGGCTGCGGTTCCGGGAGCTGGGGCAGGTCGACCACGTTCACCCGCAGCAGCCGCCCGCCGGACGTCACCACGCCGATCTCGCCGCGGGCCGTGGCGGGCACCGAGGACACGATCAGGTCGTGCTTGACGCGCTTGGCGCGGGCGTCCGTGACGAGGGGCTCGTCGTTCGCGGTGCGGGCCAGCAGGCCCGTCGAGGACAGCAGCACCCGGCACGGGTCGTCCGCCACCTGGAGCGGGACGGCGGCCACCGGGGTGCCGGCCGACTCCAGCAGGAGCGTGCGCCGGTCGGTGCCGAACTTCTTGGCCACGGCCGCCAGTTCGGCGGAGACCAGCTTGCGCAGCTCGGCGTCGGACTCGAGGATCCGCGTCAGCTCCTCGATCTCCGCGTCGAGCCGGTCCCTCTCCGCCTCGAGCTCGACGCGGTCGTACTTGGTCAGCCGGCGCAGCGGCGTGTCCAGGATGTACTGGGTCTGGACGTCGCTCAGCGAGAAGCGGTCCATCAGGCGCTGCTTGGCCTGCGCCGAGTTCTCGCTGGAGCGGATGAGGCGGATGACCTCGTCGATGTCGATCAGCGCGGTGAGCAGGCCCTCGACCAGGTGGAGGCGGTCGCGGCGCTTGGTGCGCCGGAACTCGCTGCGCCGCCGTACGACGTCGAAGCGGTGGTCGAGGTAGACCTCCAGCAGCTCCTTGAGGCCCAGGGTGAGGGGCTGGCCGTCGACCAGGGCGACGTTGTTGATGCCGAAGGACTCCTCCATCGGCGTCAGCTTGTACAGCTGCTCCAGGACGGCCTCGGGCACGAAGCCGTTCTTGATCTCGATGACCAGGCGCAGCCCGTGCTCGCGGTCGGTGAGGTCCTTGACGTCCGCGATGCCCTGGAGCTTCTTCGAGCCGACCAGGTCCTTGATCTTCGCGATGACCTTCTCGGGGCCGACCGCGAAGGGCAGCTCGGTGACGACGAGGCCCTTGCGGCGGGCCGTCACGGTCTCCACGGACACCGTCGCACGGATCTTGAACGTGCCGCGGCCCGTCTCGTAGGCGTCCCGGATGCCGGGCAGGCCGACGATCCGGCCGCCGGTGGGCAGGTCGGGGCCCGGCACGTGCTTCATCAGGGCGTCGAGGTCGGCGTTCGGGTACCGGATCAGGTGCCGGGCGGCCGCGATCACCTCGCGCAGGTTGTGCGGCGGCATGTTCGTGGCCATGCCGACCGCGATGCCGGAGGCGCCGTTGACCAGCAGGTTCGGGAAGGCGGCGGGCAGGGCCACCGGCTCCTGCTCCTGGCCGTCGTAGTTGGGGGCGAAGTCGACGGTGTCCTCGTCGATCGACTCCGTCATCAGGCCGGCGGCCTCGGCCATCCGGCACTCGGTGTACCGCATGGCGGCCGGCGGGTCGTCGTTGCCCAGCGAGCCGAAGTTGCCGTGGCCGTCCACCAGGGGCACGCGCATGGAGAAGGGCTGGGCCATCCGCACCAGGGCGTCGTAGATCGACGCGTCGCCGTGCGGGTGCAGCTTGCCCATGACCTCGCCGACGACACGGGCGCACTTCACGTAGCCGCGCTCGGGCCGCAGGCCCATCTCGGCCATCTGGTACACGATGCGGCGGTGCACCGGCTTGAGGCCGTCGCGGGCGTCGGGGAGCGCACGGGAGTAGATGACCGAGTACGCGTACTCGAGGAAGGAGCCCTGCATCTCGTCGACGACGTCGATGTCGAGGATCTTCTCCTCGTACGAGTCGTCGGGCGGCGGGGTCTTCGTACTACGGCGGGCCATCGCTGCCGGCTCCTTGCTGAAGCGTGAACGGTGATCTGACGGGGTCCATTGTGGACCGCGGCACTGACAGCGACCGACCAGGACCCGTCACGGGCTGCCCGGCCCGGCGCTGCCCGCAGGGTACGCCCTCGCCCCGTGCCCCCGTCCCCGGCGGCCGTCGGCGCGATCTCGCTCTCGGCGTACGAGGTCCGGGAACTCCACCGGCGGCCCGCGCGCTTGCATACAGTGGCAGGACCGGCGGAATTCCGCGGTTCCGCCCGATGTTTCCATCCGGATTTCCGCGATCGAAGGGACGTACATGCCCATGGGTCACACGGCCACAGCCCAGGCAGGCTCCGGCGGCCTGACAGCGACCGAGCACCGCCTGGCCAACGGCCTGCGCGTGGTGCTCTCCGAGGACCACCTGACCCCGGTCGCGGCGGTGTGCCTCTGGTACGACGTCGGCTCGCGCCACGAGGTCAAGGGGCGTACCGGTCTGGCTCACCTCTTCGAGCACCTGATGTTCCAGGGCTCCGCCCAGGTCAAGGGCAACGGCCACTTCGAGCTGGTGCAGGGCGCCGGCGGCTCGCTCAACGGCACCACCAGCTTCGAGCGCACCAACTACTTCGAGACCATGCCGGCCCACCAGCTGGAGCTCGCCCTCTGGCTGGAGGCCGACCGCATGGGCTCCCTGCTCGCCGCCCTGGACGAGGAGTCCATGGAGAACCAGCGGGACGTCGTCAAGAACGAGCGCCGCCAGCGCTACGACAACGTGCCCTACGGCACGGCGTTCGAGAAGCTCACCGCTCTCGCGTACCCGGAGGGCCACCCGTACCACCACACGCCGATCGGCTCGATGGCGGACCTGGACGCGGCGACGCTGGAGGACGCGCGCGCGTTCTTCCGCACCTACTACGCGCCGAACAACGCGGTGCTGTCCGTCGTCGGCGACATCGACCCCGAGCAGACGCTCGCCTGGATCGAGAAGTACTTCGGCTCCATCCCGTCGCACGACGGCAAGCCCGCCCCCCGCGACGGCTCGCTGCCCGACGTCATGGGCGAGCAGCTGCGCGAGGTCGTCGAGGAGGAGGTCCCGGCGCGCGCCCTGATGGCGGCCTACCGTCTGCCGGAGGACGGCACGCGCGCGTGCGACGCGGCCGACCTGGCCCTGACCGTCCTGGGCGGCGGCGAGTCGTCCCGCCTGTACAACCGGCTCGTGCGGCGCGACCGCACGGCCGTGGCCGCCGGCTTCGGTCTGCTGCGGCTCGCCGGGGCGCCCTCCCTGGGCTGGCTGGACGTGAAGACGTCCGGTGACGTGGAGGTGCCCGTCATCGAGACGGCCATCGACGAGGAGCTCGCCCGGTTCGCCGAGGAGGGCCCCACGGCCGAGGAGATGGAGCGCGCCCAGGCCCAGCTGGAGCGCGAGTGGCTCGACCGGCTCGGCACGGTCGCCGGCCGCGCCGACGAACTGTGCCGCTACGCCGTCCTGTTCGGCGACCCGCAGCTCGCCCTCACCGCCGTGCAGCGGGTGCTCGAGGTGACGGCCGAGGAGGTCCAGGAGGTCGCCAAGGCCCGCCTGCGCCCCGACAACCGCGCGGTGCTCGTCTACGAGCCGACCGCCCCCGCCGACGAGAACGACGCCACCGACGAGAACGAGGAGGCGGCCAAGTGACCGAGCTCGCCACCATGGAATTCCACCCCCGGCCCGAGGCCGGCGAGTCCAGGCCGTGGGCGTTCCCGGCCCCCGAGCGCGGCAGCCTCGACAACGGCCTCACCGTGCTGCGCTGCCACCGTCCCGGCCAGCAGGTCGTCGCCGTCGAGGTGTCGCTGAACGCCCCGCTGGACGCGGAGCCCGCCGGCCTGGACGGTGTCGCCACGATCATGGCGCGCGCGTTCTCCGAGGGCACCGACAAGCACTCCGCCGAGGAGTTCGCCGCCGAGCTGGAGCGCTGCGGCGCCACCCTCGACGCGCACGCGGACCACCCCGGCGTCCGGCTGAGCCTGGAGGTGCCCGTCTCGCGCCTCGCCAAGGCCCTGGGCCTGGTCGCCGACGCGCTCAGGGCGCCCGCGTTCGCCGACAGCGAGGTCGAGCGGCTGGTGCGCAACCGGCTCGACGAGATCCCGCACGAACTCGCCAACCCCTCCCGGCGCGCCGCCAAGGAGCTGTCCAAGGAGCTGTTCCCGGCCGACTCGCGCATGTCGCGCCCGCGTCAGGGCACCGAGGAGACGGTCGCGAACATCGACGCGGCGGCCGTCCGCGCCTTCTACGAGAAGCACGTCCGCCCCGCCACGGCCACCGCGGTGATCGTCGGCGACCTCACCGACGTCGACCTCGACGCGCTGCTCGGCGACACCCTCGGCGCGTGGACCGGTTCCGCCGCCGAGCCGCGTCCCGTGCCGCCGGTGACCGCCGACGACACCGGACGGGTCGTCATCGTGGACCGCCCCGGCGCCGTCCAGACGCAGCTGCTGATCGGCCGCACCGGGCCCGACCGGCACGACCGCGTGTGGCCCGCGCAGGTCCTCGGCACTTACTGCCTGGGCGGCACCCTCACCTCGCGCCTGGACCGCGTCCTGCGCGAGGAGAAGGGCTACACCTACGGCGTCCGGGCCTTCGGGCAGGTCCTGCGTTCCGCGCCCGACGGCACGGGCGCCTCGATGCTCGCCATCAGCGGCTCCGTCGACACGCCCAACACCGGTCCGGCGCTGCAGGACCTGTGGACGGTGCTGCGCACCCTCGCCGAGGGCGGGCTCACCGACGCCGAACGCGACGTCGCCGTGCAGAACCTGGTGGGCGTGGCGCCGCTGAAGTACGAGACGGCGGCGGCCGTCGCGAGCACGCTGGCCGACCAGGTCGAGCAGTACCTGCCCGACGACTACCAGGCCACGCTGTACCGTCAACTCGCCGCCACGGGCACCGTGGAGGCCACCGCCGCGGTCGTCAGCGCCTTCCCGGTGGACCGCCTGGTGACGGTCCTCGTCGGCGATGCGGCGCAGATCAAGGAGCCCGTCGAGGCCCTCGGCATCGGCGAAGTCACCGTGGTGGCCGCCGAGTAGCGGCACGCGCGCGCGACGGCCCCGGCGACCCGAGCGTCACCGGGGCCGTCTTTTGTCCGAATTGGGGGAGAGGCTGCCCGTCTGCCCTGTGGCGTGCGCTACAAAATCCCTGTTGCGTTTGAGGATTGAAGACAACCGCGTTTAGCGTCGTCCGGGCTGTTCGTCAGGCAGTGCGCCGCACCCGCGGCACCGGACAGTCATCGCCGAGTCCCCGTACGGCGCGAGCCAGGGGAGCCGGGGACCCATCGCAGTCCCTGGGGTGAATCGGACGCCCGCGCTTCGGCGAGGGGGTCCGTAGGAGACCTTCCTGCTCCGAACCCGTCAGCTAACCCGGTAGGCGAGAGGGAAGGAAAGGACCAGCCTCTACATGGCGTTCACGCGCGCCACCGGGAAGCACCGCCGCCCCGGCCGCATGCACCGCACCACCGTTCGCGCGGCGGGCGTCGCGGCCCTCGCCACCACCGGCGTCGTCGGCTCCCTCGCGGCCCCGGCCCTCGCCGCGGAGCCCGAGCCCGAGCAGACCGGGCTGACCCCGGTCGTCACCATCGGCGACTCCATCGCCGAGGAGATCGACGCCCAGGCCGCCGCGCAGAAGCAGGCAGCCCTGGACGCCGCCGCCCGCGAGGCGGCGATGGAGGCCGCGCGCGAGCGGGCCGCCGAGGCGGCCGAGGAGGCACGCGAGGCCAAGGAGCGCGCCGCGCGCGAGGCGGAGCGCGAGCGCCTCAACACCTTCGTCGCGCCGATCACCGGCTCCTACGTGTCCACGGCCTACCGGGCCGGCAGCTCCCTGTGGTCCTCCGGCAGTCACACCGGCATCGACTTCCACGCCTCCACCGGCACCTCGGTGCACGCGGTCGGCGTCGGCACCGTCGTCGAGGCCGGCTGGGGCGGCGCGTACGGCAACCAGGTCGTGATCAGGATGCACGACGGCACGTACACCCAGTACGGCCACCTGTCCTCCATCGGCGTCTCGGTCGGCCAGTCGGTCGACGCCGGCCAGCAGATCGGCCTCTCCGGCGCCACCGGCAACGTCACCGGCCCGCACCTGCACTTCGAGGCCCGCACGAGCCCGGAGTACGGCTCGGACATGGACCCCGTGGCCTACCTCCGCTCCCACGGCGTGAACGTCTGACGACGGACGGTACGACATCCCGAAGGCCCCGGCTCCCGAGCCGGGGCCTTCCGGTCTTCCCGCCCTGCCTCCGGTATTTTTCCGGCTCCGTTTCCGGCCCGTGGATGTCCGAAAGACATCCCTGAATTTCCGCGGCCCGTCCGAAAGCGCGGCGCATTGGCCTAGAGTCACGGAAAAGGCGTCCATCGCCGGCGTTTCACGGGGATCAATGCGGAGGTCGGGCATGCGTATTCCGGCGCACTCGGTGTGCACGGCGATCCGGGACGACATCGTCGCCGGTGTCCACGGACGCGGCAGCCGGCTCACCGAGGAACTGCTCGCCCGCCGCCACGGCGTCTCCCGCGTCCCCGTCCGCGAGGCGCTGCGCACCCTGGAGGCCGAGGGCTTCGTGGTGACCCGGCGGCACGCGGGCGCGTGCGTCGCGGAGCCCACCGCACAGGAGGCCGCCGACCTGCTGGAGACCCGCACGCTCCTGGAGCCCCTCGGCGCCTCCCGCGCGGCCCGGCGCCGCACCGAGGCCCACCTCAAGGTGCTGCGCGGCCTGGTCGGGCTGGGCCGGGAACGCTCCCGGCAGGGCCACGTCGAGGACCTGCGCGCGCTGGACGGCTGGTTCCACGACACCCTCGCGCAGGCCGCCGGCAGCCCCTCCCTCACGGCGATGCTGACCCAGCTGCGCCGCAAGATCGCGTGGATGTACGTCGTGGACACGCCGCCCGGTGCGGTGGAGCGCTGGGCCGGGTACGGCGCGGTCGTCGACGCGGTGGCGCGGGGCGACGGCGACCGCGCGCGGACGCTCATGGCGCTGCACGCCGAGCGGTCGGCCGCGGCGCACCGGCTGCGTTTCGCCTCCGGCGACCGCCCGGGCGGCGTGAGGAACGCGCAACGTCCCGTGAACATGACGAGCCTGCGGAATTAACACGGGTGCCGTACACAAAAAGAGAGGCAATTCAGGGGGCCGTTTCTCCCTGCCCGGAAAAGGGGCAGGGAAAAGGCCCGCCCGGTGATCCGGGCGGGCCTTTTCGGCATGCCGTCACATCAGACGGTCTCGGGAAGCTCCTCGAGCCCCTCGGCGACCAGCTTCGCCAGCCGGTCCAGGGCCGCGTCCGCGCCCTCGGCGTCGGAGGCGAGGACGATCTCCTCACCGCCCTGGGCGCCCAGGCCCAGGACGGCCAGCATGGAGGCCGCGTTGACGGGGTCGCCGTCGGCCTTGGCGATCGTCACCGGGACGCCTGTGGCCGTGGCGGCTCGGACGAAGATGGAGGCGGGGCGGGCGTGGAGGCCCTCGGCCCAGCCGACGTTGACGCGGCGCTCAGCCATGTGTTGCTGCCCTTCAGGTGTTCAGGTTGTCTAGACCAGTTTCCCACATCATGAAGCATGGCCGGACGGCTGCGCGCCGCCCGGTCGGCCGTCGGACCGCGGCCTCGGCCCGACCTTCCGTCCTCCACAGACTGCCCCGCGCCGTTGTCGTGCGCGAGCCGTACTCTGGGGCCCATGCAGACCTCGCCGGACCGGCACGAGTACCCCGCCCACTGGGAGGCCGACGTGGTGCTGCGCGACGGCGGCACCGCGCGCGTCCGCCCCATCACCGTTGATGACGCCGAGCGCCTGGTCAGCTTCTACGAGCAGGTCTCCGACGAGTCGAAGTACTACCGCTTCTTCGCGCCGTACCCTCGCCTGTCCGCCAAGGACGTCCACCGCTTCACGCACCACGACTTCGTGGACCGGGTGGGACTCGCGGCCACCGTCGGCGGCGAGTTCATCGCCACCGTACGCTACGACCGGATCGGCGCCGGCGGAACACCCGCCTCCGCCCCGGCCGACGAGGCCGAGGTCGCCTTCCTCGTCCAGGACGCCCACCAGGGCCGGGGCGTCGCCTCCGCGCTCCTGGAGCACATCGCCGCCGTCGCCCGGGAGCGCGGCATCCGCCGCTTCGCCGCCGAGGTGCTGCCCGCGAACACCAAGATGATCAAGGTGTTCATGGACGCCGGGTACACCCAGAAGCGGAGCTTCGAGGACGGCGTGGTCCGCCTGGAGTTCGACCTGGAACCCACCGACCGCTCGCTCGCCGTGCAGTACGCGCGCGAACAGCGCGCGGAAGCCCGCTCGGTGCAGCGCCTGCTCCAGCCCGGCTCCGTCGCCGTCATCGGCACCGGCCGCGCCCCCGGCGGCGTCGGCCGCAGCATCCTCGGCAACATCCGGGACGCGGGCTACACCGGCCGCCTCCACGCCGTGAACAAGGCCTTCCCCGAGGACCTGAAGGACATCGACGGGGTGCCCGCCCGCCGCTCGGTGCGCGACATCGACGGCCCCGTCGACCTCGCCGTCGTCACCGTGCCCGCCGAGCACGTGCCCGAGGTCGTCGCCGAGTGCGGCGAACACGGCGTGCAGGGCCTCGTCGTGATCTCCGCCGGGTACGCCGACAGCGGCCCCGAGGGGCGCGAACGCCAGCGGACCCTCGTGCGCCAGGCGCGCACGTACGGCATGCGGATCATCGGCCCCAACGCCTTCGGGATCATCAACACCTCCCCGGCGATCCGCCTCAACGCCTCCCTCGCCCCCGAGATGCCGCGCCCCGGCCGGATCGGCCTGTTCGCCCAGTCCGGCGCCATCGGCATCGCCCTGCTCTCCCGGCTGCACCGGCGCGGCGGCGGGGTCACCGGCGTGACCGGCGTGTCCACCTTCGTCTCCTCCGGCAACCGGGCCGACGTCTCCGGCAACGACGTCCTCCAGTACTGGTACGACGACCCCGAGACCGACGTCGCGCTGATGTACCTGGAGTCCATCGGCAACCCCCGCAAGTTCACCCGCCTGGCCCGGCGCACGGCGGCGTCCAAGCCGCTGGTCGTGGTGCAGGGCGCCCGGCACGGCGGCGTCGCGCCGCAGGGCCACGCCGTACGGGCGACGCGGCTGCCGCACGCGACGGTCTCCGCGCTGCTGCGGCAGGCCGGGGTGATCCGCGTCGACACGATCACCGACCTGGTCGACGCCGGGCTGCTGCTCGCGCGCCAGCCGCTGCCCGCCGGCCCACGGGTGGCGATCCTCGGGAACTCGGAGTCCCTGGGGCTGCTCACCTATGACGCGTGCCTGTCGGAGGGCCTGCGGCCGCACCCTCCGCTGGACCTGACGACGGCGGCCTCCGCGCAGGACTTCCACGCGGCCCTGTCCCGGGCGCTGGCCGACGACACCTGCGACGCGGTGGTGGTGACCGCCATCCCGACGGTGGGGGAGGGGGCGGCCGGGGACGCGGCGCTGGCCGAGGCGCTGCGCTCGGCGGCGGCCGCGGTGCCCGACAAGCCCGTCCTGGTGGTGCACGTGGAGCTGGGCGGTCTCGCCCAGGCCCTGTCCGCCGCGGCGAGCACCGCTCCGCAGGCCGCCCCGGGACCCCCGCCCCCGGGGACACCGGGCGCCCCGGACGGCGCCCCCGCGCCGGAGCCACCCGTCGGGACCGCCGAGACCGCCGAGGCCGTCGAGGCTCCGGAAGGGGCCCGCCTCATACCCGCCTATCCCGCCGCCGAGCGCGCCGTCCGCGCTCTCGCCCAGGCCGTCGCCTACGCGCAGTGGCGACGCGACGCGGCCGACCCCGGCAAGGTCCCGGAGTACGACGACATCGACGAGAAGGGCGCCGCCGAGCTGATCGCCGGCCACCTCGCGCGCGGACAGGGCCTCGCGCTCGGCGCCCACGACACCTGCGAGCTGCTCGGCAGGTACGGCATCCACGTCCACCGCGCCCTGCCCGCCCCCACCCCCGACGACGCCGTCGCCGCCGCCGGCACGCTCGGTTACCCCGTCGCCCTCAAGGCCACCGCCCCGCACCTGCGCCACCGCGCCGACCTGGGCGGCGTACGCCTCGACCTCGCGGACGAGGAACAACTGCGCCGGGCCTACGCCGAGCTGACCGAGCTCTTCGGGAAGCCCGAGGAACTGCGGCCGGTCGTGCAGGGCATGGCGCCGCGCGGCGTCGACACGGTCGTCCGGGCGGTCATCGACCCGGCGGCCGGCGCGGTCCTCTCCTTCGGGCTCGCCGGGGCGGCCACCCAGCTCCTCGGCGACACGGCGCACCGGCTGATCCCGGTCACCGACCGGGAGGCCGGCTCCCTGATCCGCTCGATCCGCACCGCGCCCCTCCTCTTCGGCTGGCGCGGCTCGGCCCCGGTCGACGCGGCCGCCCTGGAGGAACTGCTGCTGCGCGTCTCCCGGCTGGTCGACGACCACCCGGAGGTCGTCGCGGTCACCCTGGAGCCGGTCGTCGTCGCCCCGCGCGGGCTGAGCGTCCTCGGCGCCTCCGTCCGCCTCGCGCCCCCGCCCGCCCGGGACGACCTCGGCCCGCGGATGCTCCCGGCGTACTGACCGCGCGCGGCCGCACGGGGACGGCCCCGGGTCCGCGGAGGCTTCCGGCGCACCGGCCGCGCGCGGCCGCACCGGGACCGACCGGGGGCCCCGCGGGCAGCGCACGGGGACCGCACGGGCGTCCCGCGCAGTCAGCGGGCCCCCGTAGGATGGACGGCATGGCCAAGACCAGTACGACGACCCAGGGGCTGCGAGCGGCGATCGAACGCAGCGGCTACTACCCGGCCCTCGTGGCCGAGGCGGTGGAGGCCGCCGTGGGCGGCGAGCCCATCCGGTCGTACCTGGTCCACCAGGAGACCACGTTCGACCAGAACGAGGTGCGCCGGCACGTGACCGTGCTGGTGCTCACCGGCAACCGCTTCATCGTCAGCCACACCGACGAACAGGCCGCCGACGACACCTCCCCGACGCCCTACGCCACGACGTCCACGGAGTCCGTCAAGCTCGGCCGGATCTCGTCCATCGTCGTCAGCCGCGTGGTCGCCAACCCGGAGAAGTACAAGCCGGGCACCCTGCCCCGCGAGATCGTGCTCACCATCGGCTGGGGCGCCGTCTCCCGCCTCGACCTGGAGCCGGCCGCCTGCGGCGACCCGAACTGCGAGGCCGACCACGGTTACACCGGCAGCTCGACGGCCGACGACCTGAGCCTGCGCGTCAGCGAGGCCGGGGACGGCCCGGAGACGGTGCGCCAGGCGCTCGCCTTCGCGCAGGCCCTCTCCGAGGCGACCGCGGACTCCCCCCGCTGATGGCGCAGCACACCACCTGGGACACCCACCCGGAACCGCTCCCCGTCGACTCCGCCCCCGTGCCCGAGTACGGCACGGGCTCCCTCGCCGACCTGCTGCCCACGCTGGCCGCCGGCCTCGGCGTCCCCGGCATGACCGCGGCCATCACGGAACTGACCCCCGCCGACCGGAACTGCGTGTTCCTGATCGACGGCCTCGGCTGGGAGCAGCTGCGGGCCCACCCGGACGAAGCCCCCTTCCTGAACTCCCTGCTCGGCAGCTCGCGCGGCGGCACCGGACGTCCGATCACCGCCGGCTACCCGGCGACCACCGCCACCTCCCTCGCCTCCGTCGGCACCGGCCTGCCGCCGGGCGCCCACGGTCTGCCCGGCTACACCGTGCGCAATCCGGACACCGGCGAGCTGATGAACCAGCTGCGCTGGCAGCCGTGGACCCCACCGGACGCCTGGCAGCCGTACCCCACCGTCTTCGGCCTCGCCCAGCAGGCCGGCGTGCACGCCGCCCAGGTCTCCTCGCCGACCTTCGCGAACACCCCGCTGACCAAGATCGCCCTCAGCGGCGGCACCTTCCACGGCCGGCTGTCCGGGGAGGACCGCATGGACCTCGCGGCCGAGCAACTGGCCGCCGCCGACCGCGCCCTCGTCTACACGTACTACGCCGAGGTCGACGGCGCCGGACACCGCTACGGCGTGGACTCCGACACCTGGCGCGGCCAGCTGATGCACGTCGACCGGCTGGCCCAGCGCCTGGCCGAGCAGCTGCCGCCGCGCAGCGCCCTCTACGTCACCGCCGACCACGGCATGATCGACGTGCCCTTCGACGAGGACCACCGCATCGACGTCGACGAGGACTGGGAGCTGAAGGCGGGCGTCGCCCTCCTCGGCGGGGAGGGCCGGGCCCGGCACGTGTACGCCGTCCCCGGCGCCCACGACGACGTGCTGACCTGCTGGCGCGAGGTGCTCGGCGAGCAGTTCTGGGTCGCCTCGCGCGACGAGGCGGTCGAGGCCGGCTGGTTCGGCCCCCGCGTCGACGACCGGGTGTACGGCCGCATCGGCGACGTGGTCGCCGCCGCGCGCGACGACGTCCTGCTCATCGCCTCCGAGCGGGAGCCGAGGGAGTCGTCGATGGTCGGCAACCACGGCTCGATGACCCCCGCCGAGCAGCTCGTCCCCCTGCTCGAAGCACGTTCCTGACCCCACCGCCGCCCCTCGCCGAAAGGTGCTCAACCCCTCATGCCCGAGCTGGTGTTCTTCTCCGGAACGATGGACTGCGGGAAGTCGACACTGGCTCTCCAGATCGAGCACAACCGCTCGGCCCGCGGTCTGGCGGGCATCATCTTCACGCGCGACGACCGCGCGGGCGAGGGCAAGCTCTCCTCCCGGCTCGGCCTGGTCACGGACGCGGTGGAGGTCGAGGACGGACACGACCTGTACGCGCACGTCGTCGACCACCTCTCCCAGGGCGGCCGCGCGGACTACGTGATCGCGGACGAGGCGCAGTTCCTGGCGCCGGAGCAGATCGACCAGCTCGCGCGCGTGGTGGACGACCTCGAACTCGACGTGTACGCCTTCGGCATCACCACCGACTTCCGCTCCAAGCTGTTCCCCGGCTCGCAGCGGCTGGTGGAACTCGCCGACCGCGTCGAGGTGCTCCAGGTCGAGGCCCTGTGCTGGTGCGGCGCCCGCGCCACGCACAACGCCCGGACCATAGGCGGCGTCATGGTCGTCGAGGGCGCCCAGGTGGTCGTCGGCGACGTCACCCAGTCCCTGGACGAGGTCGGTTACGAGGTCCTGTGCCGGCGCCACCACCGGCGCCGCATGACGGCGGCGACGGCCCGCGCGGCGGCCCTGTCGCCGGACGTGCTGCCGGTCGGCTCGGCCTGAACGGTCCGGCACCCCGGCGGGGGGAGCGCCGTACGGTCCCCCCCACCACCTCACCGCCCGGCCCGGGTCGGGCGGTGAGCACGACGACCCGGGCCGGGCGGTGAGGCGGTGCGGCGGGCGGGCGGCCACGGGTCAGCGGGTGGTCCTGCGGGGGAAGCCGAGGGCCACCGACGCCGTCAGGGCGATGCCCGCCGCCGCCGTGAAGAGGGCGGTGCGCATGCCGTCCACCGCGGCGGCCGCCGAGGTGTGCTCACCGAGGCCGGCGAGGCCGACCAGGACCGCCAGCCCCACCGCGCCGCCGACCTGCTGGGCCGTGGACGCCATGCCGGAGGCGATGCCCCGCTCCCGGCCGGCGACGCCCGCGGTGGCCATCAGCGGGCCGTCCGCTCGTCCTCGCCCGCGACCTTGCCGGTGCTCAGGGCGATGCGGTTCCAGGTGTTGATGGTGAAGATCAGGGCGAGTACGCGGGCCAGTTCCGTCTCGTCGAAGTGACGGGCCGCCTGCGCGTAGACGTCGTCGGGAACGCCCCCGCGGGAGACGAGCGTGACGGCCTCGGTCAGGGCGAGGGCGGCCTGCTCCTTCTCCGTGAAGAAGCTCCGGGCCTCGCGCCACACGCCGATCATGTGCAGCCGGGCCTCGTCCTCGCCGGCCCTGCGGGCGTCGGAGGTGTGCATGTGGAGGCAGTAGGCACAGCCGTTGAGGAGCGAGGCGCGGATCTGGATCAGCTCGACCAGGGCCGGGTCGATGCCCTCGCGGGCGGCGGCGTCGAAGCCGATGAGGGCCTTGAACGCCCGGGGGGCGGCCTTGGCGAAGTCGATGCGCGGGACGGGGCCGTCGGCGGTCACGGGGGCGGCGGTCGGGGCGTGCGTGCTGTTCGTCATGACCATGAATCTACGGTCGGGAAAGACCTCCATTAAGGTGCATTCCCATGTCGGAATCATGGGTCAATTCGGCGGAGCGCATCGGCAGCGACCTGCACCTGGACCTGTCCGGTCCGGGCAGCCGCCGCGCGGTGCTCATCCGCGCCCTGCGGGACGCCGTGCGCGAGGGACGGCTCGCGCCGGGCACCCGGCTGCCGCCCTACCGCTCGCTCGCCGCCGACCTGGGCCTGGCCCGCAACACCGTCGCCGACGCCTACGCCGAACTGGTCGCCGAGGGCTGGCTGACCGCACGCCAGGGCTCCAGGACCCGGGTGGCGGAACGCGCGGCGCCGCCCGCGCGCCCCCGGAGACCGAAGCCCGCCCCCGAACGGCCCGCCGCCCCCGCGCACAACCTGCGCCAGGGCACCCCGGAGGCCGCCTCCTTCCCCCGCACGGCCTGGCTCGCCGCTGCCCGACGGGCGCTGGGCGCCGCACCCGACGAGGCCTTCGGGCCCGGCGATCCGCGCGGCCGCGTCGAGCTGCGCCGCGCGCTCGCCGGCTATCTGGCACGGGCCCGCGGGGTGCGCGCCGACCCGGAGCGGATCGTGGTGTGCTCCGGCTTCGCCCACGCGCTGCGGCTGCTGTTCGCGGGCTCGCGCGGCGCGGGCGGCGGGGTGCTGCGCGGCCCCTTCGCCGTGGAGTCGTACGGGCTCGGTTTCCACCGCGAGATCCTGGAGGGCTCGGGCGTGCGCACGGTGCCGCTGGGCCTGGACGCCGGAGGGGCCCGGGTCGACGAGCTGGCCGCGGGACCACGGGTGCGCGGCGTGCTGCTCACGCCCGCGCACCAGTTCCCGACGGGCGGTCCGCTGCACCCGGCCCGGCGCGCCGCGGTCGTCGACTGGGCCCGCACCAGCGGCGGCCTGGTCCTCGAGGACGACTACGACGGGGAGTTCCGCTACGACCGCGAGCCCGTCGGCGCCCTGCAGGGCCTGGATCCCGAACGGGTCGTCCACCTCGGCTCGGTCAGCAAGAGCCTGTCACCCGCCGTGCGGATCGGCTGGATGGTCCTGCCCGAGCACCTCGTCGACGGCGTGCTCGCCGCCAAGGGCGAGCGGGAGGCGTGGGCGAGCGTCCTCGACCAGCTGACGCTCGCCGACCTCATCGACTCCGGACAGTACGACCGTCACATCCGCCGCATGCGGCAGCGTTACCGGCGTCGCCGCGACCTGCTCGTCACCGCCCTCGCCGAACGGGCCCCGCACATCACGGTCACCGGCATCGCGGCGGGCCTGCACGCGGTCCTCCGGCTGCCGCCCGGCACGGAGGCGTCCGCGGTCAAGGCCGCCTCCTGGCAAGGCGTCGCGCTGGACGGCCTCGCCGGGTTCCGCCATCCGCGGGCCGCCGTGCCGGCCGGCGACGGTCTGGTCGTCGGATACGCCACGCCGGCGGAACACGCCTACCGGGCAGCGCTCGAAGCCCTGCTCCGGGCCCTGCCGCCGCCCGACGCCTGAGCCTGCCCGGGGCGTCCGGCGCGTCCGGCGTGGACGTGCCGTGCCGACACACCGCCGACGCCACCGCCACCGCCACCGCCGACGCCACCGCCACCGCCGCCGTACGACGGCGGCGTCGGCCCGCGCGGCGGCGGTGGCGTTGGACGTGCGGCCCGCCGCCCCGGTCCGAAGGGGCACGTCCGCAGTGGGGTTGACGACCCGTCAGATGGTGCGCGTGACTGTTCCCGTCCCGCTTCCACGTGATCGGAGAAGGCATGAAGCCCCGTTCCCGACGTCCCGCCCGCGCCCACCGCGCCGCCGCCGTCCTGCTCACCGCCGCCCTCCTCGCCGCGGCGGCGCCGGCGTCCGCCCTGGACGGGGGCGCTCCCGGGACCCGGGCCCCGGGGGTGCCCCTGCGGGTGGCCACCTACAACATCCACGCCGGAGCCGGCGCCGACCAGGTCTTCGACCTCGACCGCACCGCCGAGGCCCTGCGCGACCTGCGGGCCGACGTGATCGGCCTCCAGGAGGTCGACGTGCACTGGGGCGCGCGCAGCGACTTCGTCGACGAGGCCCGCGCGCTGGCCGGGAAGCTGGGCATGCGGGCGTACTTCGCGCCGATCTACGACCTGGACCCGGCCACCCCGGGTGCGGAGCGTCGCCGCTACGGCGTCGCCGTGCTGAGCCGGCACCCGATCCTCGCCGCGGAGAACCACGAGATCACCCGCCTCTCCACCCAGACCTCCGAACCGGTGCCGGCCCCCGCGCCCGGCTTCGCCGAGGTGACGGTCAACGTGAAGGGGGCGCACGCGCACGTCTACGTCACGCACCTCGACCACCGGGCCGACCCCTCGGTCCGCGCGGCCCAGGTGGACGACATGCTGGAGGTGCTGGCCGCCGACCGCGGACCGAAGATCCTCGTCGGCGACTTCAACGCCGAGCCGACGGCTCCGGAACTGGCCCCGCTGTGGCAGGAGGTGCGGGACGCCGCTCCCGACGGGGGCGGGACGTACCCGGCGACCGCCCCGGTCAAGCGCATCGACCTGATCACCGTCTCGCCCGGCATCACCGTGACCGGCGCCGGGACGGTGGCGGCCGACGCGTCGGACCACCGCCCCGTGGTCGCCGACCTGACGCTGCACCGGCGCGGCCGCTGAACCACCCGTCGAACAAACGATCACCGGCGGAGCGGACGAGGATATGATCTCCCCGGCAAGGCCGTAGCGCAGAGGTCGTCGCGCCCACGCATCAAGCTGGAGGACGTCGGTTCGAATCCGGCCGGCCTTGCCACCCTTGTCGTGGAGGAAGTCGATTGGCGTCGGTCCGTCCCGGGCGGGCGGGGGGCGATGCCGCCCTCGGCGCACCGGGCACCGGCGACGGACCGGTGGAGTGGTGATGACGCAGCCGACACCCGTGCGCTGCCCGGCGATCGAGCACCCGGACATCCCGATCGGTGACCCCGCCGGCCTGGAACCGCTCCTGGCCCGGCTGGGGTCGGCGCGAGCGGTGGAGGGCGACGAGACCTTCCCGCTCGGCACCCTGCGCGTCGACGGCCGCGTCGACCTGTGCAAGCAGGGACTCGGAGCGGCCGGCGCCGCCCGCCTGATGCCCGTCGCCGCCGCCTCGCCGCACGCCCGGCACATCCTGCTCGGCACCAACGCCATCGGCGACGAAGGGGCGTCGACCGTCGCCCGGGCGCTCGGCGACGGCCACGGCCTGCGCACGCTCTACCTCGGCTGCAACCGCATCGGCCCCGAGGGCGTCGCCGCGCTCGCCGACGCGCTGTCGGCGGACGCGACCGTGCGCGCCCTGTGGCTCAAGCGCAACCCGGCGGGAGACGACGGCGCCCTCGCCCTCGCCGCGATGCTCCGCCGCAACACCACGGTCCGCACCCTCGACCTGGTCAACACCGGCCTCACCACCACGGGACTGCGTGCGCTGCTCGACGCCCTCACCGGCCGCCCGCGCCCGGTGGAACGCCTCTTCCTCGGCGGGAACGGCCTCACCGCCGACGCCGCCGGGCTGCTGGCGGCGCTGATCCGGGACGCGGGCGTGCGCGAGCTGTACCTGCCCGCCAACCACCTCGGGGACGAGGGCGCCGCCGTCCTCGCGGCAGCCGCCGCCGGCTCCGGACGGCCGGTGCGCCTCGGGCTGGGCGGCAACGGGATCGGCCCCGCCGGAGCGCGCGCCCTCGCCGGGGCCCTGGACGGCATCGAGGCGCTCGACCTGGGCCGGCCGCCGTCGGAGCGCAGCCTCGGCGCCCCCGCCAACGCCACCGGCGACGACGGCGCCCGCGCCCTGGCCGCCGCCCTGCGCGGCAGCCCGCTGCGCCGGCTGGAACTGCGCCACACCGGGCTCACCGGGCGGGGCGCGAAGTCCCTGCTGGCCGCCGTGCCGGACGGCTCGCCGCTGGAGTACGTCGGTCTGGGCCCGGGACTGCCCCGCAAGGTGAAGCGGTCCCTGAACCAGCGCCTGCGACCCGCCTGCGGGGCCCACCCCGATCTGAGCGCGATAGGAAGTGTCTACCGGTGAGCGCACGCCCTCCCCTCCCGTGCTTCCCACCGGAGGAGGCGTCGAGCTGGCGGCGGATCCGCCGCTACGCGGTGCCCCGGACGATGATCGAGCGCGCGGCCGAACGCCGCTCCGCCGGCGACTGGCGCGGAGCCTGCGCGGCGGCCGGTGTGGACGTCGCCGTCGACCTGCCGGAGGTCGCCGAGCACTGTGGTCGCGAGGTGGCCGAGGCGCTGGAGGACGACCTGCGCCACCTGGTCCCCGACCTGCTGCGCTGGCACCTGCCCCGGATACTGGGCGGATGGACCACCCTCGACACCGGCCGCACCGTGGTCCTCGCCCGCTACCGGCCGGTGCGGGCGGCCGAAGGCCCCCGGGCCACGCCGTACCTCCACGTCACCACGCCGCCGATGCGGGAGGGCCCGCAGCGCGTCACCCTGCGCTTCGGCACGGTCCGGGACGAGAAGGCCGCCGGCGTCTTCGGCCCGCGGACCGACGACTGGCGGTACGCCCGGCACCTGTGGGACGCACGGCGCACCGCGGAACTGCGTGAGCGGTACGGCGGCACCGACCGGCCGCCGTTCTTCCACCCCGACGCCAGGCCGCGCGGAACGGAGGAACTGCCCACGGCGGATCCCGGTCCCGGTGACGCGGCGGCACGGGCGGAGTGGGCCACCCTGCTGCATCAGCGGGGCGCGGTCCGGGAGGCCTTCGCAGCGGCCGGCACCGAGGCCGACCTGACGCCGTCAGGGGTCCGTGCGCGATACCAGGCCGACCCGGAGACCTTCCTCGGCAAGCTCGCGCTCGACCACACCCGTCTGGAACCGGAGGTCCGCCGGCTGACGGGCGAGGGCGTCGGGGACCGCTTCCTCATCGCCGGTGACTGGCGGGTGAACGTCCTGCTGGAACCGGCCGGCTCCGGCGCGGGGCTACGGCTCCGCGTCGTCGACCGCAAGGACGCCGAGGGCGTGCCCTTCCTCGCCCAGGCGCTCTGGCGCCGGCTCCCCGACCTCGACCTGATGCGCGTCGGCGGAGTCGAGCCGGAGCACCTGCATCCACTGGTCCGAAAGGCGCTGTTCCCCGCCCTCCGGGTCCCCGAGGGGACCGTCGGCCCCCCGGGTCCCGGTGCCCCCGCGCCCGTCCGGGTCCGCTGCCGCGGCGAGTGGCACGAGGTGGGCTTCCGCCCGGGCAACGGGCTGCTCCGCATGCCGCACAGCGACGAGGAGCAGCAGCGCGAGCGGGCCCTGCGCGCGTTCGGCGGCGCCGTCGCCGGGTGCTTCGCCGTCCAGCAGACGTGGGCGTCGGGGGACGGCCGGCTGCCGAAGGCCCTGCGCGCCCAGATGCGCGACCTGTTCCTGCGCGCCCAGCACGGCGACACCCACGGCGTGCTCGAACTCCTCGACGCGGGCGTGGACCCCCGGGTGCGCGACACCGCCCGGCGGTCCCTGCTGCACGTGCTCCACCTGGTCGACCACCGGCTTCTCCTGCCCCGGCTGCTCGAGGCGGGACTCGACCTCGAGGCCCGCGACAGCCGGGGCCGCACGCCGCTGTTCGTGGCGGTCAACGACGGCGGTTCCCGGGCCCTGGTCGAGGCGTTCCTCGCCGCCGGCGCGCGCATCGACGTGGTCGACGACATCGATTACTCGCTGGCCCAGATCATCCGCCGGTACGGGCGTGCCGACCTGGCCTTCCTGCGGCAGCGGGTGCGGGAGGAGCATCCGGGCATCGGCGCCGACTGGTGGGACGAGATGACGGACGCCAACGAGGAACACGACGACGAGGACGAGGACAGTTGAGCACCGCACCCGGCTCCCGCCCCGCCTCCGCCTCCCGCACCGCGCCGGCCCCGCTGGCCGCCGCGGACGACCTCGTCGCCCGGCTGCGCACCCGGCGCACCGAACCCGCCGCCAACCACCAACTGGAGGCGCTGGCCCTGGCCGTGACGGCCAACCAGCCCGTCCTCCTGTGGGGCGAACCGGGCATCGGCAAGTCCGCAGCCCTGGAGCAGCTCGCCGCCGGACTCGGCCTCCCGCTGGAGACGGTCATCGCCAGCGTGCACGAACCGTCGGACTTCGCCGGACTGCCGATCGTCGGCGACGACCCGGCGACGACCGGGGTGCCGATGGCCCCGCCCGACTGGGCGGTCCGGCTCCGGCACGCCGGCCAGGGCCTGCTCTTCTTCGACGAACTGTCCTCCGCACCGCCGGCCGTGCAGGCGGCGCTGCTGCGGGTCGTCCTCGAACGCCGGGTCGGCAGCCTCGTCCTGCCCGACGCCGTACGCATCGTCGCCGCCGCCAACCCGCCCTCCAGCGCCGCCGACGGCTGGCACCTCAGCCCGCCGCTCGCCAACCGCTTCGTCCACCTCCACTGGACCCACGACCCCGCCACGGTCGCCCGCGGCATGGCCGGCACCTGGCCGGAGGTGGCCGTCCCGCTGGTCGACCCGGCGAAGGTGCCCGGCGCCGTCGCGCGGGCCCGCGGCGCCGTCTCCGGTTTCCTCACCGCCCGCCCGGGCCTGGTCCACCACATACCCGCCGACGCCGAGAGCCGGGGCCGGTCGTGGCCGTCGCCGCGCACCTGGGAGATGGCCCTGCGGCTGCTCGCGACGGGCTACGCGACCGGCGCCGGCCGCGAGGCGCTGGCCGCCGCACTCACCGGTGCCGTCGGGGACGGCGCGGGCATCGAACTGCTGTCGTACCTGGAGCACCTCGACCTGCCGGACCCCGAGCGGGTCCTCGCCGACCCCGACGCGTTCGCCCTGCCGAAGCGCGGTGACCGGCAACTGGCCTTCCTGATCGCGGTGGTGGCCGCCGTCCAGAGCGAGCCCACCCGGCCCCGCTGGGAGGCCGGCTGGACGGTCCTGGCCAAGGCCGTGGACGCGGGCGTGCCCGACGTGGCCGCCCGGGCCGCCACCGACCTGGCCGCGATGCGCCGACCGGACTGGCCCGTGCCGCCCGGCATCGACGCGTTCCTGGAGCTGTTGCAGATGTCCGGGGCCCTGCCCGGCGGCCGGTGAGGTCCGTGGCCATGACGGCGCCCCCGGGGAAGCTGGACACGACCAAACTCCTCGCCGCCCGCTACCGGGCGGCGCACGACCGCCCCTATCTGGCGTCGGCCCTGTACGCCCTGACCGTCGTGCCCTGCCCCGACGTGCCGACGATGGGGGTGGACCGGCACTGGCGCTGCTACGTGTCGCCCGCCTTCGTCGCCGCGACCCCCGTGGAGGAACTCGCGGGCGTCTGGGTGCACGAGGCGGCGCACCTGCTGCGCGACCACCACGGCCGCGCCGGCCGCCTCCCCGCCGCAGAGCAGCGCGACCGGTACCGCGTCAACGTCGCCCAGGACTGCGAGATCAACGACGACCTCCTCGCCGACGGCCTGCGCCTGCCCGCAGGACGCGTCGAGCCGCACCTGTACGGCCTGCCCGACGGGCGTCTGTTCGAGGCGTACCTGGATCAACTCCCCCCGCACGTACGGGAGCACGACTGCGGCTCGGGAGCCCACGGCAGCCCGGCGCCCTGGGAGCTCCCGGGAACCACCGGCCCCGCCCCGCTCGGGGAGGCCGAGGCCCGGGCGCTGCGCCGGCACACCGCCGAGGCGATGCGCGCCCACCAGCGCGCCCGCGGCACCCTGCCCGCGGGCTGGCAGCGGTGGGCCGAGGAGGTCCTGGAACCCACGGTGGACTGGCGGCAGGCCCTGACCGGCGCCGTCCGGGAGGCCGCCGCGTGGGCCGGCGGGGCCGTCGACTACACCTACCGCCGCCCCTCGCGCCGCACCCCGGCGCTGCGCGGCGTCGTCCTGCCGAGCCTGCGCCGTCCGCTGCCCCGCGTGGCCGTCGTCGTCGACACCTCGGGTTCGATGGGCGACGCGGAACTCGCGGCGGCCCTGGGGGAGATCACGGGTGTGCTGCGCGAGGTCGGCGTGCGCGGCAACCGCGTCACCGTCCTCGCCTGCGACGCCGACGTGCACGCCGTCTCCCGGGTGACCTCCGCCGAGCAGGTCGCCCTCGGCGGCGGTGGCGGCACCGACATGCGCGTCGGCATCGACGCCGCGCTCGCGTCCCGCGACCGCCCGTCCGTCGTCGTCGTCCTCACCGACGGCTACACCCCCTGGCCCGCCGAGACCCCGTCCTGCCGCCTGATCGCGGCCCTGATCGGCGCCGGCGCGCCGCAGCCCCCGGCGTGGGTGGAGACGGTGCGCGTCACCGCGTAGGGCCGCCGAGGCCGGTGCCCGGCCGCCCGGGAACCCGCCCGTCACCCCCGCTCCGCACCAGCGCGAACCGCGCCCCCTCCGGATCCGCCACCAGCGCCACGCGGCCGCGTGGCGTGTCCCGGGCCGGCTCCAGGACGTGCCCGCCCAGACCGGTCAGCCGTTCCAGGGACCGTTCGATGTCGGCCACCTCGAAGTACGTCGTCCAGTGCGGCCCCCGTTCGCGGGGCAGGGCGTCGCCGATGCCGTGGATGCCGGCGACGGGACGGCCGTCGAGGCGGAGGGTCACGCGGTCGCGGTCCGCGCCGGCCGCCGGCTCCGGTTCGAAGCCGAACACCGTCTCGTAGAACTTGGCGACGCCCGCCGCGTCGTAGGTCGTGAGCTCGTTCCACGCGGGCGCGCCGGGCACGCCGGTGACGGCCGTGCCGAGGTGCGCCGCGGCCTGCCAGACGCCGAAGACGGCACCCGCCGGGTCGGAGCCGATGGCCATGCGCCCGGCCTCCGCCGCGTCCAGCGGGCCCACGCCGACCGTGCCGCCGCACAGGCGTACCGTTTCGGCCGTCCGGTTCACGTCGTCGGAGGCGAGGTACGGCGTCCAGGCGATGGGCAGTTGGCGGTCCGGGGGCAGCCGGCCGATGCCCGCCACCTCCCGCCCGTCGAGCAGGGCCCGCGCATAGGGGCCGAGCTGCTGCGGTCCGGGCCGGAACTCCCAGCCGAACAGCGCTCCGTAGAACTCCTGGGTCGCGTCCGGGCCGTGCACCATCAGGCTCACCCAGCAGGGTGTGCCGGGCGTGTGCCGGGCGTGCGCCTCGCCGCCGCGGCCGGCCGGTCCCCGTGCATCGGTCATCGTCACTCTCTCCCCGGCCCTGCGCGGGCCGTGCGTCCGCTTGCGCTCTGTCGGCCCTCGCGCGGCCCTCGTGCCGATGCCGCCCCGGGCCCGGTGCCGCGTGCCCCGGATGTGCCCCGGAGGCCGCCCGGCGACCCGGACAGTACAGTCTGTGCCCGATTCCGTACGCCTGGTGACCGGTGCCGTCCGGCGGGCAGAGTAGCCCGACATCGTCGCGGCGGCCACTCGGTACGCCAGGATGGGGCCATGAACGCCATCATCTCCGCATCCGAACTCACGGACGAGCTGGCGGGCGCGCACCCGCCCGTCCTGCTCGACGTCCGCTGGCAGCTGAGCACCGCGAAGGCGGCCGGTGCGCCGCCCTTCGACGGCCGGGCCGAGTACGCGGCCGGGCACATCCCCGGCGCCGTCTTCGTCGACCTGGACCGCGAACTCGCCTCCGCGCCCGGCGAGCACGGCCGACATCCGCTGCCGGACGTGGCGGAGTTCGGCGCCGCGATGCGCCGGGCGGGCGTGTCGTCCAGGCGGCCGGTCGTCGTGTACGACGGCGGCCAGGGATGGGCGGCGGCCCGCGCCTGGTGGCTGCTGCGCTGGGCGGGCCACCCGGACGTGCGGGTCCTCGACGGCGGACTGCGCGCCTGGCGGGGGCCGTTGTCCGTGGACGTCCCGGCGCCCGACGAGGGCGACTTCACGCCGGCGCCGGGCGCGGTGGGACTGCTGGAAGCGGACGGGGCCGCCGCGCTGGCCCGGTCCGGGGTGCTGCTCGACGCCCGGGCGGGGGAGCGGTACCGGGGCGAGGTCGAGCCGATCGACCCGGTCGGCGGTCACATCCCGGGCGCGGTGTCGGCGCCGACGACGGACAACGTGCTGGAGGACGGCCGGTTCCGGCCGGCCGGGGAACTCCGCGCCCGCTTCAAGACCCTGGGTGCGGCCGACGGCGGCGAGGTGGGCGTCTACTGCGGCTCGGGCGTCTCCGCGGCCCACGAGGTGCTGGCGCTGGCGGTGGCCGGCATCCCGGCGGCGCTGTACGTGGGGTCGTGGTCGGAGTGGTCGTCGGACCCGGAGCGGCCGGTGGCCGTGGGACCGGATCCCCAGTAGGCCACGGGCGCCGATGGGCCACGGCACCTCGGTGGGCCACGGGACCCCGGTGGGTCGTGAGGCCCCGGCGGACCACGGGACCCCGGTAGGCCACACGCCCCCGGCAGCCCACGGACCCCGGCAGCCCACGGACCCCGGCGGCCCGGCAAACGCGTTCGGGCCGCACCCTGCGGGGTGCGGCCCGGACACGTGCGGGGGAGAGCCCGCCTACTCCTGCTTCTTGCGCCGTGTCCCGAACACGATCTCGTCCCAGCTCGGCACCGCCGCGCGGCGCCCCGGACGGACGCCGTCGGCCTCGGCTTGGCGGTCGGTGGAGCCGGTGAGGCGGTCGCGGTGGCTGCCCACGGAGCGCGGCATGAGCACGTCGGCGTAGGCGGCTCCGGCCGACGCGGCCGGGGCGGGGGGCTCCTCCACCCCGGGTTCCTCGGCGGGCTCCTCCACCGGTTCCGGCGCGCGCTCGGGGACCACCAGATCGCCCCGGAAGCTCGGCACCGCCTCCAGCAGACTGGTCAGCGAGTCCCGCTCGCGTTCGCCCGAGGCGGTGGCCGCGGTCTCCTCGGCCGGTTCGGACGGCTGCGCGGGCAGGCTCGGCCGCTCCCGGTGCTCCCGGTCGAGCGTGCGGTCCAGCGGCCGGTCGCGCGGTAGCCGCGCGATGCGCGGGACGAAGGGGAAGCTGGGCTCGTTCGCCGCGAGGTCGTCGGTCTCGCCGATCAGCGCGCGCGCCTCGTCGTCGACGGCCTGGACGAGCCGCCGGGGCGGGTCGTACGTCCAGCTCGCCGAGTGCGGCTCGCCCGCGACCAGGTAGACCAGCAGGACCTCCCAGGTGCCGTCGTCGCGGCGCCAGGAGTCCCACTGCACGGTGTCCTTCTCGGCGCCGCGCAGCAGCAGCCGTTCCTGGACGGCCTCGCCGAGGGGCGGCCCGGAGTTCTCGCCGGGGCGGCGGACGGGGGTCTTGCGGGCCCGCTCCGCCATGAAGGCGCGCTCGGCGAGGACGGGGCCCTCGAAGCGGCGTACGCGGTCGACGGGGATGCCGGCCATCTGGGCGACTTCTTCGGCGGTCGCACCGGCTCGTATACGTGCCTGGATGTCGCGGGGGCGGAGATGGCTCTCCACCTCGATCTCGATCTGGCCGAGGCGGGGACGGTCACCGCGTACGGCGGCCCGGAGCCGCTCGTCGATCGGAAGCGTGTACTCCGTGCTGTCCGCAGCCTTCAGCACCAGCCGTGTGCCGTCATTCGAGACGGCCACGACACGCAGTTCGGGCATGGGGACCTCCCGGGTGGTGCCTGCCGACGTCACGTGCGTCGCTGCTTCCGCTCTGTCGAGTGTGGCCTGCCCGGGTGCAGCCTGCCACAACCTTGCCGAGTTGCCCGGCGTGTCGGGCGCGGGCCCTGGATCGCCGTTATGGCACGGTTACCTTTTCGCAACGCTAAGTGACCAACCGCGTCACCCAGTGCAACTAGCCCCCTCCCGGCGGTCCTTCGAGGCCCCGGACCCCCTGTCGGGAGTCCGGACCCAGGGCTCGCAACAGTACTCCATTCGGACCACCTGCGTGGATCGGCGCGCCGCCCGACTTCGAGCGCGAGGTGGTACTCGGCCGCCCCCGTCGCGGTTTCCGCGACCCGGCGCGTGGCGTACTTCACGGAATCGCCAGAAACGGAACCAATGGTTTCGGCCGTACGTCCCCTTCTCGTGCAGTTGATCGATCACGTACGGGAAAGACAGGCAAGGTCCGGGGATGCGTGAAAAGCCCGATGTCGTCGGTGAGGCGGACATGCGTACGGAGGTGGAATCCAAGCGGATCGACTTGAGCGTGCCCCAGGTCGCGGGCAGCGCCCTGGCGGCGGTGGTCGCCGCCAAGCTCGCCTCCTCCTTCGGCGTCTACGGCACGATCCTCGGCGCCGGCCTGATCAGCGTCGTCGCCACCTGCGGCGGCCCGGTGTTCCAGCACTTCTTCAAGCACACCGCGGAACAGTTGAGGACCAGGCGCGCCGCCGTGGCCGGTGCCGCGGCGGGTGCCGGACGCTCCGGCGGGCGGACGGCGCCCGCTCCCGGCGAGTTCACCGAGGGCACCGTCTACCGCGCACGGGTCAGGAGCTGGAAGCGGCCCCTGCTCGCGGCGGCCCTCGTCTTCGGCGTCACCATGGGCGGGATCACCGTCTACGAAGCCGTCTCCGGCCGCAACCTGAGCGGCGGGCACAGCACGACCGTCGGCAGCGCCCTCTCCGGGCACGGCGACTCCGCGCCGGATCCGGGGAAGCCGGGCGGTACCGGCGGTTCCGAGGACTCCCCGGCCCCGACGGGCTCGGCGGACCCGGCGGATCCGGAGGATCCGGAGGACCCCGGCACCGGCGGCGAGGCGCCGGCGGCGACTCCGTCCGGAACCCCGAGCGGCTCCGGGGGCGGTACCTCGCCGGACGGCACCTCCCCGGAGGACGGCGGCACCGGGACCGGCCCGGCGCCCACGCCGAGCGCCACCGGGAGCGACGAGCCCGGCGAGGGCGCGAGCCCGGCCCCCGACGCCTCGGCTACGACCCCAGAACCCGGCGCAGGTAGTCGTTCTGGAACCGGCGATCAGGGTCAAGACGGTCCCGCAGCGCCGTGAACTCGCCGAAGCGCGGGTACACCCCGGCGAAGTACTCGGCGTCCCGCGTGTGCACCTTGCCCCAGTGCGGGCGCCCCTCGTGCGCGGTGAAGATGCGCTCGGCGGCGGTGAAGTAGGACCGGTAGGGCGTGCCCCGGAACATGTGGACGGCGATGTACGCGCTGTCGCGGCCCGAGGCGGTGGACAGCGTGATGTCGTCGGCCGGGGCCGTCCGCACCTCGACCGGGAAACTGATCCTCAGCCCCGACCGGTCCACCATCGCCTTCAGCTCGCGCAGCGTCTCGACCACGGCCTCGCGCGGAACGGCGTACTCCATCTCCACGAACCGCACCCGGCGCGGGGAGGTGAAGACCCGGTAGGGGATGTCGGTGTACGTCCGCGCGGACAGCGCCCTGCTGGAGATCCGCGCGATCGCCGGGACGGTGGCGGGCGCCGCGCGGCCGGCCCAGTTGGCCGCCTGGAAGACGCCGTTGGAGAGGAACTCGTCGTCCAGCCAGCCCTTCAGGCGCCCCACCGGTCGCGCCGGGCCCGCGCTGCGGTTGTTGCGCTTGGTGTTGGTGCTGTCGGTGTGCGGGAACCAGTAGAACTCGAAGTGTTCGTTCTCGGCCCACAGTTCGTCGAAGTCGGCGAGGACGCGCTCGAACGGCATCGGTTCCTCGCGGGCCGTGAGCAGGAAGACCGGTTCCACGGCGAAGGTGATCGCGGTGACGACGCCGAGGGCGCCGAGGCCGATCCGGGCGGCGGCGAAGACCTCGGGGTTCTCCTTCTCGGAGCACGTGAGCACCGAGCCGTCGGCCGTGACCAGTTCCAGGCCCTTGATCTGGGCGGCGATCGAGGCCGAGTCGCGGCCCGTGCCGTGGGTGCCGGTGCTGGTGGCCCCGGAGACCGTCTGCTCCATGATGTCGCCCATGTTCGTGAGCGACAGTCCCTCGCGCGCGAGGGCCACGTTGAGCCTCTTGAGCGGGGTGCCGGCCTCCACCGTGACCGTCATGGCGTCACGGTCGATGCGGCGGATGCCGGTCAGCAGGTGAGGACGGATCAGCACCCCGTCCGTCGCGGCTATGGACGTGAAGGAATGCCCGGTGCCGACGGCCTTGACCCGCAGCCCGTCCTCGGCGGCCCTGCGCAGGACCTGGGCCAGTTCGTCGACGGACGCGGGGGCGACCTCCCGCGCCGGACGCGCCGAGACGTTGCCGCCCCAGTTACGCCACGTGCGGTTCTTCCCGCTCGTCTTCCCGCTCGCCGTGCGTGTGCTGCTCAACGGTCCCTCCCCGACGCGGAGCCGGCCGCTTGAGCCGGCGGTACCCGAGGAAACCGACCGCGACCGCGACGGCCCCGGCGACCGCCGGAACCCCGTACCCCGCACGCGCCCCGGCCGCGTCGATCACCCAGCCGCCCACGGACGAACCGAGCGCCACCCCGACCGCGAGCCCGGTGCTCACCCAGGTCATGCCCTCGGTGAGCTGTGCGCGTGGTACGTGCTCTTCGATGAGGGACATCGTCGTGATCATCGTCGGAGCGATGGACAGACCCGCAACGAACAGTGCCGCGGCCAGAAACGGCAGGTTTCCGACCAGTAGGAGGGGGATCATACTCACGGCCATCGCACAGACGCCCAGCAGCCAGCGCCGCTCGGGCGGCCCGGCGAAGCGCAGCAGACCGAAGACCATGGCCGCCGTGCAGGAGCCCGCCGCGTACAGGGCCAGCACGAGGCTGGCGGCGGCCTTGTGCCCCTCCTCCTCGGCGAAGGCCACGGTGACCACGTCGACGGCCCCGAAGATCGTCCCCGTGGCCGCGAACGTGGCGACCAGGACCTGCAGCCCCCGGGAGCTCAGCGCGGTGCCGCCGCCCTTGTGGTCGCGCGGGTGCGGCACGGGCTCGGTGGCGCGCTGGGCGGTCAGCCAGAAGACACCGGCCGCCAGGAAGCAGGCGGCCAGCAGCGGGCCGGCCTCCGGGAACCACGCCGTGGACAGGCCGATGGAGATGATCGGCCCGAAGATGAAGCAGACCTCGTCCACCACGGACTCGAAGGAGTACGCGGTGTGCAGCTGCGGAGTGCCTCGGTAGACGGCCGCCCAGCGGGCCCGGACCATCGCGCCGAGGCTCGGCACGCAGCCGATGCCCACGCAGGCCGCGAACAGCACCCAGTCCGGCCACCCGTAGTGGGCGGCCGGCAGCAGCACGGCCGCCGCGGTGAGCGACACCAGCGTGGCCGGACGCAGCACGCGCCGCTGGCCGTACCGGTCCACCAGCCGCGAGACCTGGGGTCCGGCCACGGCGGCGGCGAGCGCGATGGTGGCCGACAGCGCGCCGGCCAGTCCGTACCGGCCGGTGAGCTGCGAGACCATCGTCACCACGCCGATGCCCATCATCGACAACGGCATCCGGCCGAGGAAGCCCGCGAAGGAGAAGCCCTTGCTGCCGGGGGCGGCGAACAGGGCGCGGTAGGGGCTGGGCAACGAGGTCTCCGATAACGGCTCAGTAAGGTGCGATCGCAGTCGATACAGCTTACGCGCCGGGGCGCTTGGAAAGTACCCCGCGGACGCGCCGCGGCCACCCGCCGACGCCCTGTGTCAGTGCCGGGTGGCAGGATCGGGACATGCCTGACGTGCTCGATGCCAGCCCCTACGACGCCCTGCTCCTGCTCTCGTTCGGCGGCCCGGAGGGCCCGGACGACGTGGTCCCGTTCCTGGAGAACGTGACGCGCGGGCGCGGTATCCCCAAGGAACGCCTCAAGGAAGTCGGTCAGCACTACTTCCTCTTCGGCGGGGTCAGTCCCATCAACGACCAGAACCGCGCCCTGCTGGACGCCCTGCGCGAGGACTTCGCCGAGCACGGCCTGGACCTGCCGGTCTACTGGGGCAACCGCAACTGGGCGCCGTACCTGACGGACACCCTGCGCGAGATGGTCCGCGACGGCCGCCGCCGCATCCTCGTCCTCGCCACCAGCGCCTACGCCTCGTACTCGGGCTGCCGCCAGTACCGGGAGAACCTCGCGGACGCGCTCGCCGCCCTGGAGGCCGAGGGCCTCGAACTGCCGAGGATCGACAAGCTGCGGCACTACTTCAACCACCCCGGCTTCGTCGAGCCCATGGTCGACGGTGTCGTCCGGTCCCTCGCCGACCTCCCCGAGGAGGTCCGGGACGGCGCGCACATCGCCTTCTCGACCCACTCGATCCCCACCGCCGCGTCCGACGCCTCCGGCCCCGTCGAGGAGCACGGCGACGGCGGTGCCTACGTCCGCCAGCACCTGGACGTGGCGCGGCTGATCGCCGACGCCGTCCGGGAGCGCACCGGCGTCGACCACCCCTGGCAGCTCGTGTACCAGTCGCGCTCCGGCGCCCCGCACATCCCGTGGCTGGAGCCCGACATCTGCGACCACCTGGAGGAGCGCCACGCGGCCGGCGTCCCCGCCGTGGTGATGGCACCCATCGGCTTCGTCTCCGACCACATGGAGGTCCTCTACGACCTCGACACGGAGGCCACGGCGAAGGCCGGGGAGCTGGGGCTGCCGGTGCGCCGTTCGGCCACCGTCGGCGCCGACCCGCGGTTCGCCGCCGCGGTCCGCGACCTCGTCCTGGAGCGGGCCGCCGTCGAGCGCGGCCAGGAGGTCGCGCCGTGCGCCCTGGGCGCGCTCGGCGCGAGCCACAACCTGTGCCCCGTCGGCTGCTGCCCCGCCCGCACCCCCCGTCCCGCCGCCGCCGGCGCCGACAGCCCCTACGCCTGAGGAGCCCCGTGACCGACGTGACGACCGACCCCCTGCACACGGAGTTGCTGACGATCGCCCAGGAGGCGGCCCACCGGGCGGGCGAACTGCTGCGCGACGGCCGCCCGGCCGACCTCGGGGTCGCGGCCACCAAGTCGAGCCCGATCGACGTGGTGACCGAGATGGACATCGCCGCCGAGAAGCTGATCACCGGCCTGATCTCCGACCGCCGGCCGGACGACGGCTTCCTCGGCGAGGAGGGCGCCGCCGTCGAGGGCACCAGCGGCGTCCGCTGGGTGATCGACCCGCTCGACGGCACGGTCAACTACCTCTACGGCCTGCCCACCTGGGCGGTCTCCATCGCCGCCGAGCAGGACGGCGAGCGGGTCGCCGGGGTGGTCGTGGCCCCGATGCGGGGCGAGACGTACTGGGCCGTCCGGGGCGGCGGGGCCTGGGCGACGGGAGCATGGGGCGGCGAACGGCGGCTCGCCTGCCGGCCGGCGGCGCCCCTGGACCGGGCGCTCGTCTCCACCGGCTTCAACTACGTCGCCGAGGTCCGCGCCGAGCAGGCCGAGGTCGCGCGGCGGCTGATCCCGCTCGTGCGGGACGTCCGGCGCGGCGGTTCGGCCGCGATCGACCTGTGCGACGTGGCCGCGGGCCGCCTCGACGGCTACTACGAACGCGGACTGCACCCCTGGGACCTCGCCGCGGGCGACCTGATCGCCCGGGAGGCGGGCGCGGTGACCGGTGGACGCCCCGGGGAGCGCCCGTCACGCGACCTGACGATCGCGGCCACCCCCGAGGTCTTCCAGCCCCTCCAGCGGCTCCTGGTGGACTTCGGCGCCTGACACCGCTCCCACGTCCCCACGGCACGACACGACGGGGCCCCGGCGCTGGATCCCGCCGGGGCCCCGTCGCTCACGGGCCGGTCAGACGCCGGTCGCTTCGACCTCCACACCGTGCTCGGCGGCGAGACGGCGCAGGTCGTCGAGTTCGCCCAGCTCGACCTCGACGAGGAACTCGTCGCCCTCGTCGCGGGCCCGGGACAGGTCGGACTCGGTCGTCTTTATGCGCTGCAGAAGTCCTGCGGTGAAAGCGTCCATGCTGCGCCCCCTCGTCCTGGGTCGTGGGTCGGTGGCACGGGGGTGTGCCGGTTCGGAAGGGACGATCACGTCTCCGGTGGAGTGCCCAGCGCTGCCCTGCCGGGCGGCGACGGTGCCGGACACCCACGCCCGCTCTGCGGAAGCGGACCACGGAGCACCGCGTGGCGCGCGGTACAGACAGAGCGTGATCGCGGGGTGTAAAGCCGTCCTCCCCCTGCTCCCTCCCGCGGAAACCTCAACGGCACGAGAAAATCTCGCATTCCCGGGTAGGCGATCCCGGTGGACGGTCTTTTCCGGACGTCCGTCCTCCGCCCGGCCGTGTTCCGCCGGCCGCTTCCGTCCGCCCCTCGCCGGCCCCCGTCTTACAGCCGACTTATGACCGAAAAGGGCAGGATGGAGGCCAACACACCCACGAGACCCCCTGCCCCCGTGCGTCCGAGCGGCGTCACGCGGGTGGACACAGGAAGGACAAGCGACGTGCGCGTACTCGTCGTCGAGGACGAGCAGCTGCTCGCCGATGCGGTGGCCACCGGACTGCGCCGGGAGGCCATGGCCGTCGACGTCGTGTACGACGGTGCGGCCGCCCTGGAGCGCATCGGCGTCAACGACTACGACGTGGTCGTCCTCGACCGCGACCTCCCCCTCGTGCACGGCGACGACGTCTGCCGCAAGATCGTCGAACTCGGCATGCCCACCCGCGTGCTGATGCTCACGGCCTCCGGCGACGTCAGCGACCGGGTCGAGGGCCTGGAGATCGGCGCCGACGACTACCTGCCCAAGCCCTTCGCCTTCAGCGAGCTCATCGCGCGCGTGCGCGCGCTGGGCCGGCGCACCAGCGTGCCCCTGCCGCCCGTCCTGGAGCGCGCCGGGATCAAGCTCGACCCCAACCGCCGCGAGGTCTTCCGCGACGGCAAGGAGGTCCAGCTCGCCCCCAAGGAGTTCGCCGTGCTGGAGGTGCTCATGCGCAGCGAGGGCGCGGTCGTCTCCGCGGAGCAGTTGCTGGAGAAGGCGTGGGACGAGAACACCGACCCGTTCACCAACGTCGTGCGCGTGACCGTGATGACCCTGCGCCGCAAGCTGGGCGAGCCGCCCGTCATCGTCACCGTGCCCGGCTCCGGCTACCGGATCTGATCGGCCGTGACGACGACACCCGCACCCCCCGGGGCACCCCCGAAGCCCACCTGGGACCCCCGTCCGGCGGCCCCCCTGCCGTGGCTGCGCCCCACCATCCGGATAAGGCTCACGCTGCTGTACGGCGGCATGTTCCTGATCGCGGGCATCCTGCTGCTGTCGATCATCTACCTGCTGGCGGCGCAGGCGCTGAACACGGGCAACGAACCGCTTTTCAAGATCGTCGGCGGCACCGACATCAGGGTCGCCAGCGACAAGTGCCCGGTCGTGAACAACGCGAGCAACCTCTCGCTGTCCACGTTCAACGCGGCGATCAGCGAGTGCGTCGACCACCAGCGCCAGGTCGCCCTGGACAACCTGCTCAGCCGCTCGCTGCTGGCCCTGCTCGGCCTCGCCGTGATCGCCTTCGCCTTCGGCTACGCGATGGCCGGCCGCGTCCTGTCGCCGCTGGGCCGGATCACCCGCACCGCGCGCGCCGTGGCCGGTTCGGACCTGTCCCGGCGCATCGAGCTGGACGGCCCGGACGACGAGCTCAAGGAGCTGGCCGACACCTTCGACGACATGCTGGAGCGATTGCAGCGGGCCTTCACGGCCCAGCAGCGTTTCGTCGGCAACGCCTCGCACGAGCTGCGCACACCGCTCGCGATCAACCGCACCCTCCTGGAAGTGCACCTGTCCGATCCGGACGCCCCGGTGGAGCTCCAGCAGCTCGGCAAGACGCTCCTGGCCACCAACGAGCGCAGCGAGCAGCTCGTCGAGGGCCTGCTGCTGCTGGCCCGCAGCGACAACCAGATCGTCGAGCGGGGGCCCGTGGACCTCGCCGAGGTCGCCGGCCAGGCCATCGACCAGGTGCACGCCGAGGCGGAGGCCAAGGGCGTGCGCATCACGGGCGACCGCGAGCCCGCGGTGGTCCGGGGCAACGGCGTGCTGCTGGAGCGGATCGCGCTGAACCTGGTGCAGAACGCCGTGCGCTACAACGTGGCCGAACAGGGCTGGGTGGAGGTCACCACGGCGGTCGAGAACGGCCAGGCGGTCCTGGTCGTCACCAACACGGGCCCGGTCGTGCCGGCGTACGAGATCGACAACCTCTTCGAGCCGTTCCGGCGGCTGCGCACCGAGCGCACGGGCAGCGACAAGGGGGTCGGCCTCGGCCTGTCCATCGTGCGGTCGGTGGCCCGGGCGCACGGCGGGCACATCTACGCGCAGCCGCGCGAGGGCGGGGGGCTCGTGATGCGTGTCACGCTCCCGGTCTGAGATCATGACCCCGACATCTCGCCGGGGCCCGGGGATGTTCGCTTTGAGCGGAATTTCCAGGTCGCCGTCCAGAGGTTCGCGTGTGTGATCGATCACAGCGGCGGCTTTCCCGCTCCCCACTCTCCGTGATCATGCACCCTGTCCGAAGGCCGGGAAAATCCTGGTTTTCAGGGGTCCTGATCACGGGAAGTACACGGTGAGACGCCTTTGAAGTGCGGCATTCGGACCGTGTACGGTCCCCATCGCCATCCACGCCGATCACTCTTGAGGAGTCCGGTTGGGTGTCGATTGAGTAACAGACCTTGATGTGAGGCAAAATCTCCGCCTCGGGTCGGGCACAAGTCCGGCCTCTCACGCGTTACGTGCGCTGGAGACACCCGCAGACACCCAGAGGGGGAGAGCGACCATGGCCACCGATTACGACACTCCACGCAAGACCGACGACGACGTCGACTCGGACAGCCTTGAAGAGCTGAAGGCCCGGCGGAACGACAAGTCCGCCTCGGCCGTCGACGTCGACGAGTTCGAGGCCGCAGAGGGCCTCGAACTTCCCGGCGCCGACCTTTCCAACGAGGAACTGGCCGTCCGTGTGCTGCCGAAGCAGCAGGACGAGTTCACCTGCATGAGCTGCTTCCTGGTGCACCACCGCAGCCAGCTGGCCCGGGAGAAGAACGGCCAGCCGATCTGCCGCGACTGCGACTGAGGCGGGGTCGGCCGTGACCGGCTCGACCCCTCCCTGGAAGCGCCGCTTCTCCGCGCGAGGAGCGGACCAAGGGCCGTCCGACGGCCCACAGCGCGCGCGTGACGACGAGCGGGGCCCGACCGATTCGGGGACGGCCTCGCTCGAAGCGGGGAACGGCCGGGACGACCTCCCGGCGACCGTCCGGACACCGGCGCCCGCTGCCCGGCGCCGGGCAGCGGCGTTCCGGGACAGGACGGGGCAGGGCGTCCGCAAGGGCGGCGACCGTGCCAGGGCCGCCCTGGCACACCTCGCCGACCGCGTCGTCGATCTGGCCCCGCGCGTCCCCGTACGGGACCTGGCGACGCTGCGCGGGCAGTTCCCCGGGCTCGGCCCCGAGGAACTCGCCGACCGTCTCGTGGCCGGCGCCACCCGGAGCACCGCGACCGTCGGCGCCGGGATCGGCGCGGCGGCGATGCTCCCCGTACCGCCCGCGATGCCCACCGAGCTGGCCGCCGAGGTCACCGGCGTGGCGGCGATCGAGCTCAAGCTGATCGCCGAACTCCACGAGGTCTACGGCGTGCGCCCGCCCGGCACCCTGATGCAGCGCAGCACCGCGTACCTGAACTCCTGGTCGGACGAGCGCGGCGTCGAGGTGACCAAGCCGGCGTCCTTCGGCACGGCGATGAACAGCCAGATGAAGCGCCAGCTGCGCCAGCAGGTCATGAAGCGCACGGTGCGCAACCTGCCGAACCTGATGCCGTTCATGGTGGGCGCGGCCGTGGGCGCTCTCATGAACCGGCGCGACACCCGGAAGCTGGCCGACCGCATCCGCGCGGACCTGCGCAGACGACAGGTGCCCTGGGACGCCCTCGAGGAGCTTCCCGCTCTGGAGAGCCCCGAGGACGCCCTCGACATGGACGCCCTCGGAAGGGACCTCGGGCGCGGGCACTGACCCCGCGCGTGCGCTACGCGGCCGCCTTCGCCGCCCGCAGCGCCTCGACCAGCCGCTCCGGCTCGCGGGTCGACAGGTACAGGTAGGGGGTCGGGTCCTCGGGGTCCGTGACCTCGACGCGCACGGCCGTCGGAACGTAGGCGCGCAGCAGCATGAAGGCGCGGGTGTCGGCCTTGTGGGTGCGCCAGGCACGCGCCTCCTCCGCGTCGAGGACCTCCGCCTCGCCCAGGGCCGTCAGCGGCACCTTCGCCTCGCCCGCGACCAGCGAGTCACCCACGACCCGGATGCGGACCGCGCCGTACGAACTCGTCACCACCGCCGCCGCGGCCGTGCCGCCCGCCAGGCCGCCCAGCATCGGCAGCGTGCCCAGGGGCAGCAGGATCAGGGCGAACGAGAGGCCCACCAGGAAGGAGATCAGCCACCAGGAGCGGGGCGCGGTGAGACGTTCTTCGTACGGGGTGGCGGAGAGCTGCATGAAGCAAGCTTGGCACGGTATCGGTGATCGGCCGACGCGCGGGTAAGGTCTGCGCCTGTGAGTGGTACTTCCCCGGCTCTTCAGCCCCCCGCCGACGCCGTGAGACCCGTACGGCACCCCGACGCGCCCGCCCCCGGCGAACTGCTCGGCGCGCACTACGGCCAGTGCTTCGGCTGCGGCGGCGACCAGCCGCACGGACTGCACCTGCAGGCGCGGGCCGGCGAAGGCGTGGCGATCACCGCCGAGTTCACCGTCCAGCCCGCCCACCAGGGCGCCCCCGGCCTGGCGCACGGCGGCGTGCTGGCCACGGCCCTGGACGAGACCCTCGGCTCCCTGAACTGGCTGCTGCGGACCATCGCGGTGACCGGCCGGCTGGAGACCGACTTCCTGCGGCCGGTGCCCGTGGGAACGACGCTGTACCTGGAGGCCGAGGCGACCGCGACGGCCGGCCGGAAGATCTACTCCACCGCCACCGGCCGGATCGGCGGCCCGGACGGCCCCGTCGCCGTCCGCGCCGACGCGGTGTTCATCGAAGTCAAGATCGACCACTTCGTGAACAACGGCCGCGAGGAGGAGATCCGCGCCGCCATGGACGACCCGGACCAGCTCCGCCGCGCCCGCGCCTTCGAGGTGAACCCGTGAGCCGCGAGCCCCTGGACGTCCTCGTCCGCCGCGTCGACCCGGACGTGCCGCTCCCCGCCTACGCGCAGCCCGGCGACGCCGGAGCCGACCTGCGCACCACCGTGGACTGCGAACTGGCCCCCGGGGAACGGGCCGTTCTGCCCACCGGCGTGTCTGTGGCGCTCCCCGAGGGGTACGCGGCCTTCGTGCACCCGCGTTCCGGTCTGGCCGCCCGCTTCGGTGTCGCCCTCGTGAATGCCCCGGGGACGATCGATGCCGGGTACCGTGGGGAGATCAAGGTGATCGTGGTGAACCTCGACCCGCGCGAGAGCGTACGGTTCGAGCGCTTCGACCGGATCGCCCAACTGGTCGTCCAGCAGGTCGAGAGGGTCCGCTTCCGTCCGGTCGCGGAACTTCCGGGATCGGCGCGGGCCGAAGGGGGCTTCGGGTCCACCGGCGGTCACGCCGGGACGGACCGTGCGAGCGGCACAAGCGGTCAGGTCGCCGAGGGTGGCCCGACGGGTGGGAATCGATACGCTTCGGTCGTATCCGACCGGGAAGGACAGTGACGTGTTCGGACGTCGCAAGAAGAGGGATGCCGCCGAGGACGCGGCCGGCGAGGCCGAGCAGGTCGTCGACAGCGTCGACACCGAGGCGGACGAAGGGCGCGAGCGCGTGCGGCTCGAACCCGAACCGCGGCCCGACGGGCCCTGGGACAGCACCGAGGTCAGCGACCCGGGCGAGGGCCGGGTGGACCTGGGCGGCCTGTTCGTGCCCGGCGTCGACGGCATGGAACTGCGCGTCGAGGTCGCGGGGGACGCGATCGTCGCCGCCACGGTCGTGCTGCGCGACAGCGCCATCCAGCTCCAGGCCTTCGCCGCGCCCAAGCGCGAGGGCATCTGGGGCGAGGTGCGCGAGGAGATCGGCTCGGGCATCACCCAGCAGGGTGGCATCGTCGACGAGGTCGAGGGCCCGCTGGGCTGGGAGCTGCGGGCCCAGGTGCCGGTGCAGCTGCCCGACGGCACGAGCGGCTTCCAGGTCGTGCGGTTCGTCGGTGTGGACGGCCCCCGCTGGTTCCTGCGCGGAGTGATCTCCGGCCAGGGCGCGGTGCAGCCGCAGGCCGCCGGTCTGCTGGAGCAGATCTTCCGGGACACGGTCGTGGTCCGCGGCGACGGTCCGATGGCCCCCCGCGACCCGATCGTCCTCAAGCTGCCGAACGACGCGCAGATGGTCCCCGAGGGCGTCCAGCAGGAGGAGGGCTCCCGCTTCTCCGGCGGCATGGGCCAGCTCCAGCGCGGACCGGAGATCACCGAGGTCCGGTAAAGACCCCGTACGTTTTTCCGTACACGCACGACACGGTTTTCCGTACACGCACGACGAGGGCCGCGCCCCGCACGGGACGCGGCCCTTCGCCGTGTCCGGGGCCGCGTGGCCGGACCGCTTGAACGCCGGGCGTCCGCTGGCGATACTGGCGCCCGGTTCCGGCGGGGGAGGACACATGAACCAGGTGGTCACCGAGACCATGGTGCGCGTCGAGGACGTGCACAAGTCGTACGGCCACGGCACCGCCGCCGTCCACGCCCTGCGCGGCGTCTCCTTCGAGGTGCCGCGCGGCGAGCTGGTCGCCCTCGAGGGACGGTCCGGCTCCGGCAAGACCACGCTGCTCAACATCGTCGGCGGCCTCGACACACCGGACGCCGGGCGCGTCACGGTCGACGGCCGCGACCTCGCGGAGCTGGACGAGGACGGGCTGCTGGCACTGCGCCGCGACCGCGTCGGCTTCGTCTTCCAGTCCTTCGGGCTCATCCCGATCCTCACCGCGGCCGAGAACGTGGGCGTGCCGATGCGGCTGCGCCGGACCGCGCCGCGCGAGCGCGACGAGCGCGTCGGGCTGCTGCTCTCCCTGGTCGGCCTCGCCGACCACGCCGCCCAGCGGCCCGGCGAGATGTCCGGCGGCCAGCAGCAGCGGGTCGCCATCGCCCGCGCCCTGGCCAACGACCCCGCGCTGCTGATCGCCGACGAGCCCACCGGCCAGCTGGACGCCGAGACCGGACACGCCGTGATGGAGCTGCTGCGGGCCGTCGTCCACAGCGAACGGGTCACCGCCCTGGTCGCCACCCACGACGCCACGCTGCTCGACCTCGCCGACCGGGTGCTGGAGCTGCGGGACGGGGAGATCGTCGAGCGGTGACGCCGCGTACGACGGCGCCGCCGCTGCGAGGACGGACGCCGTCCGCCGGCCGAGCCCGTCCCGGGCGGCGGACCGCACCGCGCGGCCGCGCGGCGGACCGGAGGCGGGGGCGCCGCTTCGAGAAGTGAACCGGAGGAGCTTGTTCCAGGGCGGGTCCCGAGGGGGTGCATGGCTGTCGTCGTGCCCCGGTACGCTTCAGGTATGAGTGCTGCTCCTCGTTCCGACAAGCCGGTGGGCCGCTTCCGGCGCATGTTCGACCGGCTCTCCTCCTCGCAGGAGGACCTGGAGTCGGAGGAGCTCCGGGAGGACGCCGACACCGCCGGCTGCACGCGCATCGGGGACTGTCAGGACCGGCAGATCGTCACGGTTACTGGTACCTTGCGCACGGTCACCCTGCGTCCGCGTGCGGGCGTTCCGGCCCTGGAGGCCGAGCTCTTCGACGGCTCCGCCGCCCTGGACGTCGTGTGGCTGGGCAGACGCTCCATCGTGGGCATAGAGCCGGGGCGCAAGCTCATCGCATCGGGCCGGATCTCCATGAGCCGGGGCCGCCGGGTGCTCTTCAACCCGAAATACGAACTGAGACCCCTCGGACGGGAGTAGCCGGTGACGTCGCTCGACAAGCCGACCGAAGACACGGAGGCGCACGACGCCCGAGCGGTGACGGAGGCCGCGCTGTTCGAGGCGTTCGGCGGTGTGCGGGGCATGGTCGAGACGGTGCTGCCGGGGCTCCTGTTCGTCACCATCTTCACGATCAACAACGACCTCCACCTGTCGGCGATCGCGGCGCTGGCCGTGTCGCTGGTCCTGGTCGTGGTCCGGCTGGTGATGAAGGACACCGTCAAGCACGCCTTCAGCGGCGTCTTCGGGGTCGCCTTCGGCGTGGTCTTCGCGATGATGACCGACAACGCCAAGAACTTCTATCTGCCCGGCATGCTCTACACGCTGGGCCTGGCCCTGGCGTACATCATCACGACGCTGGCCGGAGTGCCCCTGATCGGTCTGATCCTCGGCCCGGTCTTCAAGGAGAACCTCTCCTGGCGCACCCGCAACCCGGGCCGCAAGAAGGCGTACGCGAAGGCGAGCTACGCCTGGGGCCTGATCCTGCTCGCCAAGTGCGCGATCCTCTTCCCGCTGTACTGGTGGGCGGACACCGAGCAGCTCGGCTGGGTCCTGGTCATCCTGAAGATCCCGCCCTTCCTGCTCGCCGTCTGGCTGACCTGGGTCTTCCTGGCGAAGGCGCCGGCCCCCATCGACGTGTTCGCGGAGATGGAGGCGGCGGAGCGGGCCGAGAAGGAGAGGGCCGGGCACGAGGCGCCGGGCCAGGGGGAGCGCGGGCCCGCGGCCGGGCTCGCCGGCGAGGCCGCCGACTCCGGTTCCCTGCCGCACTCCGCGGACGGCGAGAGCGGCACCGCGGACCCGCGCGGCGGCAGGCACCGCAAGGCGTGACGGCGTACGACGGTGGGGGCGCCCGGATCTCTCCGGGCGCCCCCACCGTCGTACCGCGTCACAGCCGTCAGCTCCGGGCGTCGCTCCGCCGCGCCGACAGCAGGTCCTCCAGCTGCTCCTCGCGGGCCTGCGCCGCCACGAACAACAGTTCGTCACCCGCTTCCAGCGAGTCCTCCTGGGACGGCGTCAGCACCCGGGTGCCGCGGATGATCGTGACCAGCGAGGTGTCCTCGGGCCACTGGACGTCCCCGACCTGGGTGCCGGCCAGGGCGGACTCCTCCGGCAGCGTCAGCTCCACGAGGTTGGCGTCGCCGTGGCTGAAGCGCAGCAGCCGGACCAGGTCGCCGACGCTCACCGCCTCCTCGACCAGGGCCGACATCAGACGCGGGGTGGAGACGGCGACGTCCACGCCCCAGGACTCGTTGAAGAGCCACTCGTTCTTCGGGTTGTTCACCCGGGCCACGACGCGCGGCACGCCGTACTCCGTCTTGGCCAGCAGGGAGACGACCAGGTTGACCTTGTCGTCGCCGGTCGCGGCGATGACGACGTTGCAGCGCTGGAGCGCCGCCTCGTCCAGGGACGTGATCTCGCACGCGTCGGCGAGCAGCCACTCCGCCATCGGCACGCGCTCGACCGAGATCGCGGTCGGCGCCTTGTCGATGAGCAGGATCTCGTGACCGTTCTCCAGCAGCTCGCCCGCGATCGAACGGCCGACCGCGCCGGCTCCGGCAATGGCGACCCTCATCAGTGACCGCCCTCCTCTTCGGGACCTCCGGCGAACGCCGCTTCGACCTTGTCGACCTCGTCGGTGCGCATCATCACGTGCACCAGGTCGCCCTCCTGCAGCACGGTCTGCGAGGAGGGCAGGATCGCCTCCCCGAGCCGGGTGACGAACGCCACCCGCACACCGGTCTCCTCCTGGAGCCGGCTGATCTTGTGACCGACCCAGGACGCGGAGGTGTGCACCTCGGCGAGCTGGACGCCCCCGGTGGGGTCGCGCCACAGCGGCTCGGCGCCCGAGGGGAGCAGCCGGCGCAGCATCTGGTCGGCCGTCCAGCGGACGGTGGCGACGGTGGGGATGCCGAGGCGCTGGTAGACCTCGGCGCGGCGGGGGTCGTAGATGCGGGCGGCGACGTTCTCCACGCCGAACATCTCGCGGGCCACGCGGGCGGCGATGATGTTCGAGTTGTCACCGCTGGAGACGGCGGCGAAGGCGCCGGCCTCCTCGATGCCCGCCTCGCGCAGGGTGTCCTGGTCGAAGCCGACGCCGGTGACCCTGCGGCCGCCGAACGAGGAGCCCAGACGGCGGAAGGCGGTGGGGTCCTGGTCGATCACGGCGACCGTGTGCCCCTGCTGCTCCAGGGTCTGGGCGAGAGCGGAACCCACGCGCCCGCAGCCCATGATGACAATATGCATGGCGTCACACCGCGCTTCCTGCGGGCACTGCCACCTTAGTGGATGTCGTGCTCATGTCTCTCTTTCGGCTCGCCTGGCGACATGTCGCGGCCAGTGTGCGGGCCGCAGGGGAACATCATGCCGGTGGCCGCCGACGGTGACGCCCCTAGGGGCCCGCGGAGCCGTGGCCCCCGCCCCCGCCCAACGTATCGGCAAGCCCGCGAAGGGCGCACGAGCCGCGTCATCCCCCGGCGGACGACCCCCGGCGGCCGATGCTGCGGATGCTGGCGAGGGTCAGGATTCCGAGGCCGACGAGCGCGACGGCGGCGCCGACGAGCTCTGCGGTCAGATGCATGGAACCTCCAGGGAGGACAACGGCCGGGAATCGCGCGGTGTTTGTCATATAGGCACGCCGGTCCCGCAACCTGCGGAATCCGCAGCCGCGGCACCCCTCGAATTCACCCGTAGAGCAGACGGCGGACGGACCGGGGGTGGCGGGTGGGCGGGCACCCGTTCGAGCGCTTACGATCCTCTGTTGTGTCCAAACTGACCGACGTGCCCAAGCGGATTCTCATCGGGCGCGCACTGCGCAGTGACCGGCTGGGGGAAACACTCCTGCCGAAGCGCATCGCCCTTCCCGTCTTCGCCTCCGACCCGCTGTCCTCCGTGGCCTACGCCCCCGGCGAGGTGCTGCTGGTCCTGTCCATCGCGGGCGTGTCGGCGTACCACTTCAGCCCCTGGATCGCCGTCGCGGTCGTCGTGCTGATGTTCACCGTGGTCGCCTCCTACCGGCAGAACGTGCACGCCTACCCGAGCGGCGGCGGCGACTACGAGGTGGCGACCACCAACCTCGGGCCGAAGGCCGGCCTGACGGTGGCGAGCGCGCTGCTGGTCGACTACGTCCTGACCGTCGCCGTGTCGATCTCCTCCGGGATCGAGAACCTCGGCTCCGCGATCCCGTTCGTCGTCGAGCACAAGGTGTTCTGCGCGGTCGCCGTGATCGTGCTGCTGACGCTGATGAACCTGCGCGGGGTCAAGGAGTCGGGCAAGCTGTTCGCGATCCCGACGTACGTCTTCGTCGGCGGCGTCTTCATCATGATCGCGTGGGGTGCGTTCCGGGGGCTGGTGCTCGGGGACAGCATGCGGGCGCCCACGGCGGACTACGAGATCAAACCGGAGCACCAGGGCCTGGCCGGCTTCGCGCTGGTCTTCCTGCTCCTGCGGGCCTTCTCCTCCGGCTGTGCCGCGCTCACCGGCGTCGAGGCCATCTCCAACGGCGTCCCGGCCTTCCGCAAGCCCAAGTCGAAGAACGCGGCCACCACGCTCTCGATGATGGGCCTGCTCGCCGTCACCATGTTCTGCGGCATCATCGCGCTGGCCGCCACGACCCACGTCCGGATGGCGGAGAACCCGGCCTCCGACCTGTTCCACAACGGCGTCGCCGTCGGCGCGGACTACGTCCAGCACCCGGTGATCTCCCAGGTCGCCGAGGCCGTGTTCGGCGAGGGCAGCTTCCTGTTCGTCGTGCTGGCCGCCGCCACCGCGCTGGTCCTCTTCCTCGCCGCGAACACCGCCTACAACGGCTTCCCGCTGCTCGGCTCGATCCTCGCCCAGGACCGCTACCTGCCGCGCCAGCTCCACACCCGCGGCGACCGGCTGGCCTTCTCCAACGGCATCGTGCTCCTGGCCGGCGCGGCCATGCTCCTCGTCGTCATCTACGGCGCCGACTCCACCCGGCTGATCCAGCTCTACATCGTCGGCGTGTTCGTGTCCTTCACGCTCAGCCAGATCGGCATGGTCCGCCACTGGAACCGCCACCTGGCCACGGAACGGGAACAGGCCAAGCGGCGCCACATGATCCGCTCGCGCGCGATCAACACCTTCGGCGCCTTCTTCACCGGACTGGTGCTGGTCGTCGTCCTCGCCACGAAGTTCACGCACGGCGCGTGGGTCGCCCTGCTCGGCATGTGCATCTTCTTCGCGACGATGACGGCGATCCGCAAGCACTACGACCGCGTCGCCGAGGAGATCGCCGCCCCGGAGACCGAGGAGCCCCCGAGCGACGACCTGGTCCGGCCCTCCCGCGTCCACTCCGTCGTCCTGATCTCCAAGATCCACCGCCCCACCCTGCGCGCCCTCGCCTACGCCAAGCTGCTGCGCTCGGACTCCCTGGAGGCGCTGAGCGTCAACGTCGACCCGGCGGAGACCAAGGCGCTGCGCGAGGAGTGGGAGCGGCGCGGCATCGACGTACCGCTGAAGGTGCTGGACTCGCCGTACCGCGAGATCACCCGGCCGGTCATCGAGTACGTCAAGGGCCTGCGCAAGGAGTCGCCGCGCGACGCGGTCTCCGTGATCATCCCCGAGTACGTGGTCGGCCACTGGTACGAGCACCTGCTGCACAACCAGAGCGCGCTGCGCCTCAAGGGCCGGCTCCTGTTCACCCCCGGGGTCATGGTCACCTCCGTCCCGTACCAGCTGGAGTCCTCCGAGGCGGCCAAGCGGCGGGCCCGCAGGCGGCAGGACTGGAACGCGCCCGGCGCGGTCCGGCGCGGTCCGGCGCACCACGACCGGTCGAAGGACTCCTCGCCGTCCACGTAGACTGGTCGGCTGTTGTCCTTCGCCGTTCTTCTCGCGGCGTCCGTCCCTCGTCCCGTTCTCTGGAGTCACCCCGCCATGCAGGCAGAACCGAACAAGTCGCAGGCGGAACCGGCCGCGGTGTCCCTGGTGGGAGAGGAGTACGAGGTCGAGATCGGCCCCGTCGCCCACGGCGGCCACTGCATCGCCCGTACGTCCGAGGGCCAGGTGCTGTTCGTCCGGCACGCGCTGCCCGGTGAGCGGGTCGTGGCCCGGGTGACGGAGGGCGAGGAGGGCGCGCGTTTCCTGCGCGCCGACGCCGTCGAGATCCTGGACGCCTCCAAGGACCGCATCGAGGCGCCCTGCCCCTTCGCCGGCCCGGGCCGCTGCGGCGGCTGCGACTGGCAGCACGCCAAGCCGGGCGCCCAGCGCCGGCTGAAGGGCGAGGTCGTCGCCGAGCAGCTGAGGCGCCTGGCGGGCCTCACCCCGGAGGAGGCCGGCTGGGACGGCACGGTGATGCCGGCCGAGGGCGACAAGGTGCCCGCCGGGCAGGTCCCGTCCTGGCGCACGCGCGTGCAGTACGCCGTGGACGACGAGGGCCGCGCGGGCCTGCGCAAGCACCGCTCGCACGAGGTGCAGCCGATCGACCACTGCCTGATCGCCGCCGAGGGCGTCAGCGAGCTGGGCATCGAGCGGCGCGACTGGACGGGCATGGAGACCGTCGAGGCGATCGCGGCCAGCGGCTCCCAGGACCGGCAGGTCATCCTGACCCCGAAGCCGGGCGCACGGCTGCCCATCGTCGAACTGGACCGCCCGGTCTCCGTCATGCGGGTCGGCGAGAAGGACGGCGGCGTCCACCGCGTCCACGGCCGCCCCTTCGTCCGCGAGCGCGCCGACGGCCGGACCTACCGGGTCGGCAGCGGCGGCTTCTGGCAGGTCCACACGAAGGCCGCCGACACGCTGGTCACGGCGGTCATGCAGGGCCTGCTGCCCCGCAAGGGCGAGACGGCCCTCGACCTGTACTGCGGCGTCGGCCTCTTCGCGGGCGCCCTCGCCGACCGCCTCGGCGACGAGGGCGCGGTCCTCGGCATCGAGTCCGGCAAGCGCGCCGTCGAGGACGCCCGGCACAACCTCGCCGGCTTCGACCGCGTGCGGATCGAGCAGGGCAAGGTCGAGGCGGTCCTGCCGCGCACCGGGATCACCGAGGTCGACCTGATCGTCCTGGACCCGCCGCGCGCGGGCGCGGGACGCAGGACGGTGGAGCACCTGTCGTCGCTGGGCGCCCGGAGGATCGCGTACGTGGCCTGCGACCCGGCCGCCCTGGCCCGGGACCTGGGGTACTTCCGGGACGGGGGGTACCGGGTGCGGACGCTGCGGGTGTTCGACCTGTTCCCGATGACGCACCACGTGGAGTGCGTGGCGATTCTCGAACCGGCCGCGAAGGGTTCCTGACCTGCGGTTGTGTGGTCAGGGGGAAGCGCTCGGCCTTTCCTCTCCGTACGGCGATCCGAGCGGACGGCGTCCCCCACGACCCTTCTGCCCTGAGCATTCACGGGGGCGCTGCATCGGAGGGCGCCGGCAAGGCCTCGTCCGGGGATTCCCGACGCTCGCACGACGCTCGGAGCGGGAATCCCGACCTGCCGGGCCTCTCCGGCCCGGGCCGGGCGGACCGGTTTCATCGACACGGGCAGGGACTTCCGGTACGTGAGTCCCGCTTCGCCTCCCCGGCGGCGGTGCAAGGCCGAGTGGCTGCTCTTGCTCCGCCGTTTTGATACCAGCCCGGTATCATGCCTGCATGGCGATGACACTCCGGCTCCCCGACGACCTTGACGCGAAGCTCACCGAGCGGGCTCGTCGGGAGGGGCGAAGCAAGCAGGAACTTGCCATCGAGGCCATCCGTGACGCACAGGACCGGGCCGAGCTGAAGGTCGATGACGTCCTGGCCGAGCTGATGGACAGCGATGCGGAGATCCTGGACTACCTGAAGTGACCGGCGTGCGCTACCTCCAGATCGACGAGATCCTGGCCATCGCCCGCACAGTCAACGGCACCGAACACAGCGTGCGCGACATGGGCCTCCTCGTGTCGGCGATCGAGCGACCCCGGACCAACGTGTTCGGGGCCGAGTTGTATCCCACGCTGCACGAGAAGGCTGCGGCACTACTGCACTCCGTCGCCCGCAACCACGCGCTGATCGACGGCAATAAGCGCACCGCCTGGCTCGCCATGCGCGTCTTCCTGCGGTTCAACGGCGTGAGCGCCGGTACCGTCCCGCCGCCCGTCTCCGTCGCCGGCCCGTTCGTCGAGGACGTCGCACAGGACGACGTCGACGTACCGGTCATCGCCAAGCGCCTCTCGACCTGGTTCCCCGTTTCCTGACGCTCGACGTCGTGCGGTGGGGGACGGGACGAGGTTCCGAAAGCGGCGCCGGCTCCACGCGTTCCGCCGGGCGGACTGATCCCGTTCCTCCGGGATCCGTTCGCTCGGCGGATCGATGCGTATGCCTCCGCGAGGCGGGGCGGCGAGTCCGCTCGGTGCGGAGAGGGCGTCCCGGGAGTGGGGCGACCGACGCCCACCGCACTCTGCCGACTCGGCCGGCTCCCGGCCCGGACGGGCACGGAGGCCGTAGCGCTCCTCGTCACCGACTGCGGCGTACGCGACCGCCTCCGCCCCGGCACGACGGTCCGAGCGGAGCGCGGCGGGCCCGGTGGGCGTGGCCTGCTCCGGGCGGTCGGCGTCAGTGGTGGAAGGCCAGAAGCTTGGCGATGCCGTTGCGCTGGATCTCGGACGTGCCGGTGAGGATGCGGAACATACGGATCTTGCGGAACAGGTACTCGATCTCGTTGCCCTGGGTCAGCCCCTCCTTCCCGTGGATCTGTACGGCCTCGTCGAGGATGCGGAAGGCGGACTCGGCGACGAAGAGCTTGCACATGAACGCCTCGGCGTGGACCTCGCGCCCCTCGTCCAGGGCTGCCAGGGCGGCGTACGTCATGGAGCGTGCGGCGTAGAGTTCGGTGGCCATGTCGGCGACCTTGTGCTGGATGGCCTGGAGCATGAGCAGGGGCCGGCCGGCGACCTGGCGGGCGCGGGTGCGGTCCAGGGTCAGCTGGACGGCGCGGCGGGTGGCGCCCAGCACGGTCGGGCAGTGCAGCAGGCGGTTGGTGGTGACCCGGCCGAGCGCGATGCGCATGCCCTCGCCCTCCTGGCCCAGGAGGTTGGCGGCGGGGACGTGGCAGTCGTCCAGGACGATGTCGCTCTCGATGTGCTCGCCGGACATCGGCGTCGCGCCGTCCTCGACTCGGCAACCGGGGCTGTCCAGGTCCACCAGGAAGGCGGAGAACCGCGGTTTGTCGCCCTCCTGTTCGCCGGTGCCGGCCATGCGCGCCACGACGATCGCGAAGTCGGCGAAGGGTCCGGCGGAGGAGAAGACCTTGTGCCCGGTCAGCCGGTAGCCGTCGCCGTCACGCACGGCGACCGTGCGCATGGAGCGCACGTCGGAGCCCGCGTCGGTCTCGGTGAGGGAGAAGCAGCAGGCCCGCTCGCCGCGGACCAGCGGCAAGAGGTACGTGTCCAACTGGTGCTCGGTGGCGTGCCCGAGGATGTCACCGGCGCGCAGCGGGCCGCCCATGTCGCCGAGCACGCTGTGCGCGAGGACGCGGCCGCTCGCGCCGACCTCCTCCTTCAGGGCGGCCAGTTGGGAGTACGTGAGGTTCTGGCCGCCGTACTCCTCGGGCAGGTGGACGCCGTAGAAGCCGAGTTCGCGACTGCGGCGCCAGACCGGTTCGAGGTCGGCGCGGGTGAGGCGGGTGGCGGGGGTGATGCCGTGTTCGCGTTCGTGGTCGGCGAGTTCGCCGTCGAGGTAGGCGCGCAGGCGGTCGACGAGTTCGGCGGTGCGCGGATCGGCGTAGGTGGGGCGCAGGGAGAAGGTCACCGGTGACTCCGTGGGGCGAGAGGTCAGTTGACGCGGCGGGCGGTGTGCGCCCAGAACGGCTCGCGCACGGCCTTGCGGTCGAGCTTGCCGTTGCGGTTGTGGGGCAGCCCGGTCACGAAGTCGACGGAGCGGGGCTTCTTGAAGCGGTCGAGGCGGTCGGCGCAGAAGGCGATCAGGTCCTCGGCGGTGACGGTCGCGTCCGGGTGCCGTACGACGACCGCCTTCACCGCCTCGCCCCACTGCTCGTCGGGCACGCCGACGACGCACGCCTCCTGGACGGCGGGGTGCTCGTAGAGAGCGGCCTCGACCTCGGTGCAGTAGATGTTGAAGCCGCCCGAGATGATCATGTCCTTCTTGCGGTCGACGAGGAACAGGTAGCCGTCCTCCCGCATCCAGGCGAGGTCCCCGGTGTGCACCCAGCCGTCGCGGAACGTCTCCGCGGACAGACCGGGCTCCTTCCAGTACTCGCGCACGCAGTCGGGGCCGCGCACGACGACCTCACCGACCTCGCGGGGCCCCAGCTCCCGGCCCGCCTCGTCGACGACGCGTATCTCCGTGTCGTACGCGGCCCGTCCGCACGACTGGAGCAGCTCGGGGTCCTCCTTCACCGCGCGGGCGATCTCCTCGCTGCTCAGGGCCGCGACCACGCTGGTGGTCTCGCCGAGGCCGTAGCCCTGGGCGACGACCGGGCCGAAGAACTCCACGGCGTCGCGCAGCCGTTGCGGTGAGATGGGCGCGCCGCCGACGCGGACGCTCGTCAGGGACGAGAGGTCGTGGCGCTCGGCGCCGGGGTGGGCGAGGAGCATGTTCACCATGGCGGGCACCAGGAAGGTGGCCGTGATGCGCTCCTTCTCGACCGTCTCCAGGAAACCCTCGGGGCTCCAGGCCGGCAGGACGTACGTCGTGGAGCCGCCGAACACCCCGGCCAGCAGGCCCATCCCGGTGGCGTGGGTGATGGGGCCGACGGCGAGGTAGCGGGTGCCGGGGCGGGGGCGGGACTCGTCGGCCATCAGGAGCTTGCGCATGTTGGCGAGGCGGTTGCCGACCGTCTGCACGGCCGCCTTCAGCGCGCCGGTGGAGCCGGAGGTGAAGTTCAGGACGCAGGGCTGCGACTCGTCGACCTCGACGCGGAACGGGGCCTCCGCGCCCTCGGCCAGCAGGGTGTCGTACGCGACGCCGTCCTCCTGTCGCGCGTCCAGCGGGACGGGCAGGCAGTCGGTGCCGGCGGAGGCGATCGCGGCGAGGGCGTCCTCGCGGTGGGCCGCGTCGAACACCAGGGCGCGGACGGGGGCGTAGCGCAGGATGTGCTCGATCTCGCCGCGTCCGAGCCGCGCGTTGATCGGGGCCCGTGTCAGCCCTGCCTTGTACAGGGCGAACTCCACCTCCACCAGCTCGCCGCGGTTCCAGGCGAGCGAGGCCACGGCGTCACCGGGGCGCAGGCCGCGGGCGGTCAGGGCGGAGGCCAGGCGGTCGGTCGCGCGGTCCAGTTCGGCGAAGGTCCAGGAGCGGTCCCCGCACACGAGCGCCGGGGCGTCGGGCCAGTGGCGGGCGCTGCGGGACAGGTAGACACCGAGGTTCATCGAAGACCTCATCTCGGGGGCTGACGACAGGGCAGGGGTGGGCCGAAGGAGGCCAGACAGGTAGATCGATTTCGTACATGCTGTTCAGTAACTGGGAAGGTGTCAAGGTCTCTCCTACACTGGGGCGCGCACGGGCGGGTCGATCGAGGAGGGGCCGATGGCCGAGGACAGACGGACGAGACGGTCGCGGCGCGCCCTGGGGGCGGCCCTGGTCGAACTGGTCCTGGAGCGCGGCTTCACCGCCCTGACCGTGGAGGACATCACCGAGCGGGCGGACGTCGCCCGGGCGACCTTCTACGCCCACTTCCGGGACAAGGAGCATCTGTTCGCCCGGGTGACCGACGACCTGCTGGCAGCGCTCGGCGAACGGCTGGCGCCGGCCGTCGCCGACAGCGCGGTCGGTTTCACCGGCAAGCCGGTGCTGGAGATGCTGCGGCACGCGCGCGAGGAGCGCGACCTGTACCGGATCGTGCTGCGGGGGGAGGGTGACGGCAAGCCGCTGCAGATGTTCGTGGACGCCTGTGCGCGGGCCACGGCCGAGGAGTTCCGGGCCCGCGCGGAGCGCAACGCCGTCCAGCCGCGCATCGACCCCGAGCTGCTGGCCCGGGTGTGGGTGGGGGAGCAGGTCGCCGTGCTGCGGTGGTGGGTGGAGCAGGACGCCCCGTCCCTGCCGGCGGAGGAGGTCGTGCGCATGCTGCTGGACCTGGCGATGCGGGGACGTTACTGGGCGAGCGGTTTCGAACCGTCGGCCTGAGGGCCGGGACCCGGCTCCCGCGGGCCCCGGTGCGGCCGCCCCGTGTCCGGTCCCAGCCGCCGCGCGTCCCTTCCCGGCCGGATCGCCGGCGACGCGATCAGCCCGTACACCAGCATCACGCCACCGGACAGCAGGTAGGCCCGGCTGTACCCGGCGCCCGCCGCCGCGACGATGCCGAACACCGCGCCCCGCCGGAGCGGCGGGAGGACGGCCGACGCGGTCATGCGGTGCAGGGGGAAGGCGATGGCGTGGCCGCCGAAGGCCACGGCGAGCAGCACCAGGTGGGCGCTCCGCGCCTCGACGAACGGCGGTGCGGTCATGGCCGGCGCCGCCGCCCCCTGCGGGACGCCGGTCGAGCGGACGTCACGGTCATCGCGGCGATCAGTCACGCGTGCCGCCCGCCGGGCCCCTCGGGGCGTGGTGACGCCGCGGAGGTCTCCCGGGGCGGCGCGGACGGGGACGGTTCGGCCATGGGTGCTCCTGCGGCTCGGGGAGAGGGGGAGAGGACGCGGGGCGGGCGCGTCCGCAGCGCGGACGGGAGAAGGCGGGGCGCCCTCTGCTCCGGATGACGAACAGGTCGTACGTTGACGTCGTCACCGTTCACGAGCTCTTCCTGGCGGAGTCGAGATGACCGACACGGAAGCCCGGCTGAGCGACCTCCCGTGGACCCGCGGCTGCACCGATCCCGACTGGATCCGCCGCTTCGTCTCCGCCGGCCGCGAACCGGCCCCGAGCCGCCGCGTGTGGCGCGGGCCCGGCCCCTCCCGGTCCCTGTCCGGACAGCCCGCCGACCTGGGCGCCCTCGACCTCGGCGGCACCATGCTCACCCTGCCGGGGCTGTTTCCGGCGGCCCACACGGACGCGTTCCTCGTGCTGCACCGCGGCACCGTCGTCCACGAGGCGTATCCGCACGGCACCGAACCCCACACCCCGCACTTCAACGCCTCGGCGGCCAAGTCCTACGTCGGCCTCCTGGCGGCGGTGCCGGCGCACGACGGGCTCCTGGACCGCTCGGCCCGGACGTCCGCGCACGTCCCGGAACTCGCCGGAACCGCCTTCGGTGAGGCCCGGATCGAGGACCTGCTGCACATGGGCACCCAGGTCGGCTACGCGGGCCGCCCCTACGACAAGGCTCGCGAGGCCCAGCGCTACCACGCCGTCGTCGCGTCCCCGTTGCGCCCCTTCGGCTACAGCGGCCCCACCACCATCCGCGAACACCTCCTGACCGCCCGCGCCACCGGACGGCCGGGCACCGGGTTCCGCTACGAGAACGGCAACGTCGAGGCCCTCGCCGAGGTCCTGCGCCGCGTCACCGGACTGAGCACGTCGGCCCTGCTGAGCGAACTCCTCTGGTCCCTGACCGGCGCGGAGGAGGACGCGTACTACATCCTCGACGGCGACGGCGACGGCGACGGTGTCGAGGCGGCCTGCGGCGGCTTCAGCGCGACGGCCCGCGATGTGGTCCGCCTGGGGGAGATGCTGCGCTGCGGCGGGGCGGTCGGCGACCGGCAGGTCGTACCGGAGGAGGTGGTCAGGTCCATCACCGGCGGCTACCCGCGCCGCGTGCGCTTCCCCGCCGCACCCCCGGCCTCGCCCGCCACGCTGTCGTACCACGACCTGTGGTGGATCCTGAACGACCCGTACGACTCCTACATGGCCAGCGGTATCCACGGCCAGCGGCTCTTCGTCTCACCCGGTCTCGACCTCGTCGTCGTCCACTTCGGCTCCCAGGTCGTCTCGCCCGCCGTGCCGGTCGTCCCGCTCGTCCAGGCGTTCCTGCGGATCGGGACGCACCTGGCGGGCCTGGGCTGACCGCGACTTTGGGAGCTTCCTGTGAATCGGGCCGCGACGGCCCCGGCGACCCCGTCCGCTCCTGCCGGCGGCGGCCGGAACTCCCAGAAAGCTCCCAGGAACTCTCCGGGTCCGGTCAGAGAGGGCTGACAGCGTCGGGGCCCAGATGTTCCGTGAGCCCCGACCTGACTTGGAGCCCTTTCCGTGGCGGCATTCCTGTCCCGGCTGGGCCGGTTCTCCTTCCGGAGGCGCCGGCTGGTCGCTTTGCTGTGGGTGGTACTGCTCGTGGGAATGGGGGTGCTGGCCGGCCGGGCCCCCGCCGCGCCCCCCAACGACTTCTCCATGCCCGGCACCGAGGCGCAGCAGGCGTACGACCTGCTGGAGAAGGACTTCCCGGAGCTGAACGCCGACGGAGCGACCGCCCGGGTGGTGTTCCGTGCCGAGGACGGCAAGGTCACCGACCCCGAGGCGCGCGGGGCGATCGGGGAGACGGTCCGCGCCCTCGGCACGGATCCGCAGGTCACCCGGGTCACCGACCCGTTCACCACCCGGTCCGTGAGCCAGGACGGCACCACCGCCTACGCGCAGGTCTCCTACGGTGTCCCCGCCTCGGAGCTGACGGAGGACTCGCACTCCGCACTGCGGGAGACCGTCGAGCGGGCAGCCTCGCCGGAACTGGCCGTCGAGACGGGCGGCAACGCCGTCGACGCCGAGGCCGCCGGTCACTCCTCGGAGGCCGTGGGCCTGGCGGTGGCCGCCGTGGTCCTCGTCATCACCTTCGGCTCGCTGCTCGCGGCGGGCCTGCCGCTGCTGACCGCCGTGCTCGGAGTCGGCATCGGTGCGCTGACCATCCGGGCGCTGGCCGGACCACTGGGCCTCGGCTCCACGACGACCGGCCTCGCCGTGATGATCGGGCTGGCGGTCGGCATCGACTACGCCCTGTTCGTGGTCTCCCGTCACCGTGCCGAACTCGCACGCGGCCGCAGTCGTGAGGACGCCGCCGCGCACGCGGTGGGCACCGCCGGATCGGCGGTCGTGTTCGCCGGGCTCACCGTGGTCATCGCCCTCGCGGGGCTCGCCGTGGTGGGGATCCCGCTGCTGACGCAGATGGGTCTCGCCGCGGCCGGCACGGTCGTCGTCGCGGTCCTGATCGCCGTCACCCTGATCCCCGCCCTGCTCGGTCTCTGCGGTCGCCGGATCGGCCCGGCCCGTCAACGCCGGAAGGGAACAGGACGGCAGGGGGCGGGCATGCGCTGGGCCCGGTTCGTCGTCCGCCGCCCGGTCGCCGTCCTCCTCGCCGGCGCCGCGTTCCTCGGCGTGGTCGCGGTTCCCGTCGCGTCCCTGGAGATGGGTCTGCCCGGCGACGACAGCAAGCCCGTCTCGACGACCCAGCGCCGGGCCTACGACATGATCGACGAGGGCTTCGGCCCGGGCTACAACGGCCCGCTCACCGTCGTGGTCCAGGCCGACGGCGACGGCGGCGCCGAGCAGGCCGCGCGGCGCGTCACCCGGCGGATCGACGGACGCGAGGACGTGGCCGCCGTCGGACAGCCCCGGCTGAGTGCGTCCGGCGACACCGCCGTACTGAGCGTCGTACCGGCCGCCTCCCCGAGCAGCACGGAGACCACCGGCCTGGTGCACGCCCTGCGCGAGCCCGCGCTCGCCGAGGACAGCGACGCCCAGGTGCTCGTCACCGGCACGACCGCGATGAACGCGGACGTCTCGCAGAAGCTGTCCGATGCGCTCGTCCCGTACCTCGCCCTCGTGGTCGGTCTGGCGTTCGTGCTGCTGATCGCCGTCTTCCGCTCGCTGCTCGTCCCGCTCAAGGCGGCGCTCGGCTTCCTGCTGTCGGTGCTGGCCGGGCTCGGCGCGGTGGTCGCGGTCTTCCAGTGGGGATGGCTCGGTTCCGTCCTCGGGGTCACGGAGCCGGGGCCGATCGTGTCGATCATGCCGATCTTCATGGTCGGCGTCGTCTTCGGCCTCGCCATGGACTACGAGGTGTTCCTGGTGACCCGGATGCGCGAGGCGTACGTCCACGGGCGGTCGCCGAAGGACGCCGTGATCAGCGGGTTCGAGCACAGCGCGCGGGTGGTGACCGCCGCCGCGGTGATCATGATCTCGGTGTTCGCCGCGTTCCTGGGCTCCGACGAGCAGATCCTCAAGACGATCGGCTTCGGGCTCGCCGCCGCCGTCCTCTTCGACGCGTTCGTCGTCCGGATGACGCTCGTCCCCGCGGTGTTGGCCCTGCTCGGCCGGAGCGCCTGGCGCCTGCCCGGGTGGCTGGACCGGTTGGTGCCCGACCTGGACGTGGAGGGAGAGCGGCTGGAGGGGCCCTCGCACGGCGACACGGCCGAGGCGGGCGGTGCCGATCCCGTCGGTGCGGCCACGAGCCACGTCTCCGGCAACTGAACCCCGTCCCCCCCCGTTCGGAGGAGTCCGCCCATGTCCGCATCCCCACCCCGCCCCTCCCTTTCCGAGTGGCGCCACGCCCTCGAGGGCGCGCTCGCCGCCGTGGCCGCCCTCGTCACCATGGCCGCCACCGCCTGGGCGGCCCTGGCCCTCCTCGGCGCCGGCACCGTCGCACCGGTCTCGCGGCTGGTGCCGACGCTGGTGAGCCTGGCCGCCGGCGGCCGCGTCAGCCTGGAATCGGCCACCGAGTCCTCCTCTTCCCCCTCCGACGGAGGAGGGCTCGGCGGGCTGTTCGGTGGGGGCGGCGGCCTGAGCCTCGGGCTGGCCGGTGAGGTGGCGCTGACGCCCCTGACACTGTCCTTCCTGGGGACGGCCGTCCTGGCGACCGCGTTCTTCCGGCCCCTGCGCCGGAGGGCACGGCCCACCCCGGCGATGCTGTGGGCGCGGTGCGGGGGCGCACTGGTGACCACGGTGGTGGCCCTGCCGGTGTGCGCCGTCCTGGCGCGGGGCACGGCCCGGTTGCCGGAGAGCGTGAAGGACCGCATCGGCGAACGTGCCGGGCCGGGCCGGGCCGGGGGGTTCGGAGGCGGGGGCGGCGGTGGTCTCGCCTCGGGGCTGTCCTCGGTGAGTTTTCGGACCGATGTCGTCGCCACCGTCTTCCTCGGCCTCCTGGGCGTGACCGCCCTCCTCGCGGTGGGCTGCCTCGCCGCCCGCCGGACGGCACTGCCGCACTCCCTCGCCCTGGCCCGGCCCAGGCTGAAGTGGAACGCCGTCCTGTCCACCCTGACGGGGACCGCGTCCGTGCTGTGCTGCGCCGTCCTGGCCGTCGGCGTCCTCGCCGGGGCCGCCGCGCCGACCGGCCGGGAGCAGGCGGCCACCGCCGCGGGCGCGTTGCTGCTCGCCGGCCCCAACCTGATCGCCGTACTGCTCACCAGCGGGGCGGGCACCTCGTGGGAGGCGGGGGCGCGGCGGCTGCAGCCGGAGGGCGGCGGGATGTTCGGCGCGGGGGAGCGGGACGGCACGGCGGGCGCGGAACGGTCCGTGGACCTCGGGCAGTGGGCGGGAGCCGGCGTACCGATGTGGGTGATCGGACTGCTGCTGACGCTGCTCCTGGCGCTGGTCGCCGGATACGTCGCCGCCGCTCGCACCCCGGCCCGCACCCCGCGGGAGGAAGCCGACTCCCTCCTGGACCGCCACACCGACACAGCCCTGCGCATGGGCATCGCGGTCGGCGTCGCGACGTTCGCGCTCCCCTTCCTCGCGCGCGGCTCGCTGCGGATCGGCGTCAGCCTCATGGGCAGCGAGATGGGCGGTCTCGTCGCCGGCCTCGACACCGGCCCCCGGCTGTCCGCGCTCACCGCGTTCGTCGCGGTCGCCCTCGCCTCGTACGGCGGAAGCCGTCTGCACGGCCGACGGGCCCGGCGCCGGGAACACCCGACGGACAGGCCCGTCACCGCGCCCTCACGTCCGACTCGGTCCCCCGAGAGCCGTGTGGTCTCCTGAGAGGACGCAGGGCAGTGCCCGCGAGCACAGCGACACCGTGGCATCCGGGAAGGCGGCGAACCACGACCATGGCGGCACCGACACCCCCCGCACGCCCCGCCGGCCGCGCGGACCACCTGCTCGTCGTCGACGACGAACCCACCGTCCGGGAACTGCTGCGCACCGCCCTGCGCTACGCCGGCTTCGACGTCGACGCCGCCGCGACCGGCCAGGAAGCCCTCGACCTGGCCGCACGGCACACTCCGGATCTCGTCCTCCTCGACGTCATGCTCCCGGACATGGACGGCTTCGAGGTGATCCGCCGCCTGCGCGCCCGGCCCCGCTCACCGCTGCCCGGCAGGGGCGGCGACGTGCCGGTCCTCTTCGTCACCGCGCGCGAGGACCGCCAGGACCGGCTGCACGGACTGCGCCTGGGCGGCGACGACTACGTCACCAAACCCTTCGACCTCGAGGAACTGATCGCCCGCATCCAGGCCGTACTGCGCCGCACCCGGGGCGAGTCACCGGCCCGCTTCACCGTCGGCGACCTGCACCTCGAACCCGACAGCCACCACGTCACCCGGGCGGGCCGCACCGTGCGGCTGTCCCCGACCGAGTTCCGGCTGCTGCACTTCCTGGTCGCCAACGCCGGGCGGACCATGACCAAGAACCAGATCCTGGACAAGGTGTGGGAGTACGACTTCGGCGGTGACCCGAGCATCGTCGACACCTACATCAGCTATCTGCGCCGCAAGGTCGACACCGACGGGCCCAAACTCATCCACACCGTCCGCGGCGTCGGCTACGTCATCCGCGGGCCCCGGCCGTGAAGCGCCCCCGCCCGGCTCCCCCCACGACGTGGCTGGGAGGGCTGTCGCTGCGCACCCGCCTGCTGTGCCTCTCCGTGGCCCTGGTCGCCGTCGGCCTCCTGGGCACCGGTCTCCTCGTCACCACCGCCCTGCACGGTTACCTCCAGGGCCGGGTCGACGACCGACTCGTCCTGACGGGGCAGGTCGCCGCCCGGCTGACACCCCCGTCCGGCATCGGCACCCCGCCGAGCGTGCGCGCCCTCAGCGTGCTCGGCGACACCACCGTGACGTACGTGGACGACACCGGCGCCGTCCGCAGGACGTTCGACGCCGGCACCGCGCCCCCGGGAGGCGGTCCCGCCCTTCCCCGCCTCGACCGCGAGGCCGTCCTCGCCCACGAGGGCCGGCCCTTCACCGTGCCCGCCCGCGACGGCGAGCACGGCTGGCGGGTCATCGCCCTCAGCCGGCCCGCCCAGGTGCTCCCTCCGGACGGCACCGCGCCCCGGGGGGGCCGCCGTCGTCGCCACCTCGATGGAAGAGGTCGACCGCACGATCACGAAAGCCCGGAACCTCTCCCTGTCCGCGGGCGTCGTCCTGCTGGCCGTCCTGGGGGTCGCCGGCTGGTTCGCGGTACGTTCCGGGCTGCGCCCCCTGACCAGGATCGAGGAGACCGCGACCGCCATCACGTCCGGTGACTACTCCCACCGCGTCCCCGAACCGGCCAACCCGCACACCGAGGTGGGACGCCTGACCACCTGCCTCAACCAGATGCTGGAACGGATCGACACGGCCTTCCGGGCCCGCACGGAGGCCGAGGCGAGAACCCGTCGCTTCTTCGCCGACGCCAGCCACGAACTGCGCACGCCGCTCGTCGGCATCAAGGGCTACGCCGACCTGTACCGCATGGGCGCCATGCCCACCCGCGAGGACGTCGACCGGACGATGACCCGGATCGCGGAGGAGTCCGAACGCCTCACCCGGCTGGTGGAGGAGATGTTCCTCCTCGCCCGCCTCGACGAGGACACCCAGGGCGCGGACACCGGAGGCACGCGCACCGCCCGGGAACCCGCCTTCGACCTCGACCTCGCCCCCATGGACCTGCGCACCCTGGCCGCCGACGCCCTCCGCGACGTACGCGCCCTGGACGCCACCCGCCCGGTGACGCTGACCGGACCCGGCGGCGGGAAACCCGCCACCGCTCCCACCCATGCCGATGAGGCCAGGCTGCGCCAGGTCGTCACCAACCTCATCGGCAACGCCGTCACCCACACCTCTCCCGGCACTCCCATCCGTATCGGCGTCGGCACCGTCGGCCCCCACGCCGTCCTGGAGGTCGCCGACCGGGGACCCGGCCTCACCCCCTCCGAACGGGCCCGCGTCTTCGACCGCTTCTACCGCACCGACGACTCCCGCACCCGCGCCACCGGCGGTTCCGGCCTCGGCCTCGCCATCGCCCACGCCCTCGTCACCGCCCACGCCGGCCGCATCACCCTCGACACCGCCCCCGGCCGGGGCTGCACCTTCCGCATCCTGCTGCCCCTGCCCCGCCCGCCGCAGGACGGGACCGTCGACGTGGCGGACTGAGCGAGAAGCCCGGGAGCCACGCCCGTTCGACTCCGCGGTGCGCACGCGGTCCGTCTCCGGCCGGGCGCACGGCCGGTCGAGACGGTCGCGGTGAATCGCTCCGGATGCGCCCGGGCCCTCTGCCGCCGGGTCGGGTGGTGATACAAGGGACAGGCCCGGGGGAGGAGTTCTTGCGGCACGACGGTGTGGACACCACCGGCGAGTTCGGGCAGGACCCGCACGAATCGGTGCTGACCGGCCACGGGGCCGGCGACGACCGGGAGAACCAGCGGGGCGACGACCCGGAGACCGGCCGAGGACAGGTGAGGACGTGGACAGTGATCAGTCGTAGGTCGGTGCGCGGGGGACTCCTCTCCGCGGCCGTGGCCGGTTCGTTGGTTCTCGGGACCACCGGTTGCGGAGGGGACGAGGACGGGGTTCCGGAGGACTACGAGGTCGTTGCGGGGACACGGCTCTGCGGTGGCGACGCCGTGTCCGCCGACGCGGCCAGGGCACTGAAGACGATCACGGGGGCGTCGCGGTTCGAGGCGTCGGCGGAGGAGTACACCGTCGAGCAGGCCGCGGCGGTCCTCGCCGAGGCATACCCGGCCTCCCCCGGGACCCAGGACGTCTGCCGTGTCTTCACGCCCCGCGGCACGCCGGATTTCGAGCTCAGGATCACCTGGGACCTGGCTGACGACGCCCCGAGGGGCACTCCGGCCCCGGATTTCACCGTGCTGAGGATGGGGGAGGAGGCCGTGGCGGCGGCGGACAAGGCGTACGTCTTCTTCGCGTGCCAGAGCGCCAGGTTCCCCCTCCCGTCGGCGTTGGCCCACATCGTGATCGGCGTGGAGCGCCGGGGCATGCCGACGGAGCCCGAGGGAGACGTCGAGGCGTTGAAGGACGCCTACGCGACCGTGGCCCACTCCGTCTCACTGGCCATGGCCGAGGAACTGCGCTGCGAGGGGAACGGCGGGCTCCCCGCCAAGCCCGTGCTGGATCCCGCGTAGCCCTCGGCGTCCGGAGCCGAGCGGATCCCCGCGGCCGGTGGGGTCGAGGGGTCGCTCACGCCTGTCGGCCTGCCGCGGTGAGAGCGGCTGGAGCACCGGCGGGGGCTGCTGCCCGGCGCCGGACGGAGCCCTGCCGAAGCTCCCGTTCCTCGCCCGCTCCGGCTCCACCGGTGATCTGGGGCGCGGGCCGACCGGCGTGGTGACGTCGAGCCGGTCGGCCCGCACCGCATCCGCCGCGGAGGGAGGCGCAGCGGGTGCGGCGGCCGCCCCGGGCCTTGCGGACCGCAGCGGAACTCCTCGTCGCAGGCGCGGACGGTGGCGCGACCGAGGGGGGTCGGCGGTGGCCGGGACGCGGCCGCCGGCGTCGCCCCGCAAGGGCCCGTGCGAGAGGGCACCCGGACGGGGGGGAACGCAACTTCGACACGGCCCGCGCAGGCAGCTACCTTCACCTGGTCCGCGGCGGTCGCCCACGGTCGCACGGGGCTTTCTCCGGGCCGAGCCGACCGCGACGGGACGAGTCGGTCACGCCCCACGGCACCTCACCCCGTGGGTGAGCCACCGGACCGGGTCCACCTCACGCACCCCCGACCAGGGAGAGACGCATGCCCCATCTCGCTCTGTACACGTTCGGCGTCCTGAAGTCGCCTCTCGCCGATCCCGCACCCCTCACGCGCGAGTTCTACGACATCGGTGAGGCCGCCTACCGGGAGATCGGCCGGCACCCCGGCTACCTCGCGCGTGCCGAACCGGCGGGCGGCGACCGGGGCGTGCTCTTCGGTGCGGACTGGGGCGCGTGGGGAGAGTTCGCCGTACCGGCCTGGTACGGCAAGGGCCGTACGGCGCAGACCACCGCCCTGGCCGCGACCCTCTCACTCTGGACCGACCTGCGCTCCGCCTTCGACGCCGTCTACACCGGTCTGCACCGCGAGGCGCTGAACAGGCGTCACGACTGGTTCGAGAGGACAGACCACCCGAATCGCGTGCTCTGGTGGGTCTCCGACGGCGTGACGCCCACCTGGCAGGACGGGGTTTCCCGGCTGGAGCACCTCCACGGCCACGGCTCCGCGCCGCACGCCTTCACCTTCCCCCGCCCGTTCGCCCCGGACGGAACTTCGGCCAGGATCGAGGACGTCGGGCCGAAGGGCGACCAGGATCGCTGACGGGAGCCCGAACGACCGGGTCCGCCGGCTTCGTCCCGAGGCGGAGGGGGCTGCCGGCCATGACGCTCGCTCGGCGCTCTGGGCCCCGTGCGGGACCGTGGGGCGAGAAGCCGGATCCGGACGGGACGTTTTCCGTCCTGGAGCCCGGTGCCGAGAACCACTGACCCGCGTCCTGGGCCGGCGCCGGGGAGGCGGGCCAGGGCGGCCAGGACATTGCCGGGCACGGAGGTGGGGTCGAGCCGGCCGGTGACGACGTCGCCCGTGGCGGGACCGGCGAGCGTCCGGGGATCCGCGGCGCCGGCCGCGGACGGCGGCGCGCGCGTGATCCGGCCGACCGCCCGCGGTCCGCCGCGGGCGGCCCTGCTCCGTTTGCCGTCCGCGCCGTCGGGGGACCCGGCCGACCATGAGCACTACGTCACACCACCCCCGGATGAGGCAGAACCGCGTCCTGTGGCTGCTGGACCGCCTGGAGCGGGAGCCCAGAGCCGACGCGCTGATCGACGCGGTCCGCAAGAGGGTGCAGGCCCTGCCGCTCGGCGGCGGACGGGACCTCCTGCACGGCAAGGGGCTGGGGCACCCCGCGCATCCCCTGATGGTGCAGGTGCCGATCGGCAGCTGGCTGTCGGCGGCGGTGCTGGACCTGTACCCCGGCCGCACCCGCGGGGCGGGCCTGCTGGTCGGCGTCGGCCTGGCCTCCGCCGTGCCCGCGGCGCTGGCGGGCTGGGTCGACTGGGCGGATCTGCACCGCAGCCAGCAGCGGGTCGGGCTGGTGCACGCCCTCGCGAACTCGGCGGCCGTCGGTCTGTACGCCGCCTCGCTCACCTGCCGCGTCAGGGGACGCGGCGCGGCCGGCCGGACCTACGGCTTCCTGGGGCTGACGGCGGTCGCGGTCGGTGGCATGCTGGGCGGCCACCTCGCCTACCGTCAGGCATCCGGCGCCAACCACGCCGAAGAGGTCCCGCACGTCGTCACCCAGGGCTGGCACCGGATCGGAGCCGTGGCGGAGTTCCCGGTCGACCGGCCGGTGCGGCGCAGCGTGGACGACGTCCCGGTCCTGGTCGTCCGGGAGACGGGAGGGGCGGTCCACGCCCTGGCCGAGCGGTGCAGCCACCTCGCCGGGCCGCTCTCCGAGGGCACGGTCGCCGACGGATGCGTCCAGTGCCCCTGGCACGGCAGCGTCTTCCGGCTCTCGGACGGCTGGAACGTCAAAGGCCCGGCCACCGCACCCCAGCCGGCCTTCGACACCCGGGTCGTCGACGGCCACGTCGAGATCCGCCTGCGCCGGCAGGACCGGGACGGGCAGGCGCCGGGCGAGGTAGAGGCCGAGCGGCGACGCATGGTGACGGAAGACCACGGGCACGGCGGCTGACGGCCGTCTCGCAGGGCGACCGCACGGGCTGCCGCGGCGGACCGGAAGGGCGTGCGCGGCGGGGCACGAGCGGCCGCCGCTCAGCCGGCCGGCCCCCGGCACGGGCAGGCGCACGCGGTGTCCCGCTCCGCACGCCGCCACGGGGGCGGGTCCCCGCGCATGATCGGAGCGAAACGCCCGGGCGGGGCTCGCGGGTGTCGTCGGCCGCCGCAGCGGTGCGGGTCAGGGCACGGTGCTCTGGGCGAGGATCAGGCCGGTGACCGCGGGCAGGCCGCCTTCGGCGAGGGCGGCGCGTTGCCGGTCCGCGCCGGTGCCGCCCTGCAGGAGCCGGTGGACCAGGGCCGCCACCTGCCGGCTGTCGCCGGAGGCGTCGAGCGCGGGGGCGACGTGGCGCAGCAGCTCGTACAGCATCTCGCCGGCCCGCCGCTGCCGGCCGCCCGGGTCGACCAGGGTGCCGCTCAGTCCGTGGCGGGCGGCGTGCCACATGCTCGCCTGCAGCAGTTCCTGGTCGCAGTCGAGCGCGGGAGTGCCGGCGGCGACCTCCGCCAGCGCGGTCTCCACGAGGGCCCGGACCAGGCCCGTGAGCATCACCGCGTCGTCCGCGCGCAGCTGCACGTCCAGGCACCGGACCTCGATGGTGGGGTACCGGTCCGAGAGCCGGGCCTGCCAGTACAGCTGGCCGGTGTCCGAGATCAGACCGCTGTCCAGCAGCCGCTGCACACGCCGGTCGTGGTCGGCGATGTCGGCGAAGCGCGGGGGCATGCCGCTGACCGGCCAGCGGCTGAAGATCACGGTGCGCCAGCTGGCGAAGCCGGTGTCGTGGCCGTCCCACAGCGGAGAGTTCGCGGACAGGGCGGTGAGGGCCGGCAGCCACACCCGGATCCGGTTCAGGACCTGCACGCCGGTCTCCCGGCTGGGGACGCCGACGTGGACGTGCATGCCGTTGACCAGTTGCTCCGCCACGAGCTGGGGGGCCTGGGCGAGCATGGCCCGGTAGCGGGCCCGGTCGGTGACGGCGACGGGACGACCGTGGCGCAGCGGGGGCGTCGCACAGGCCGCGATCCGGCAGCCGTGCGCCTCGGCGGCCGCCCCGAGGGCGTGCCGCAGCCGCAGCAGGTGCCCCCCGACCTCCTCCAGCGTGCAGCACACCGGCGTGGCCACCTCGACCTGCGCCTGCAGCAGCTCGCACTGCACCTCCCGGTCGGCCACGAGGTGCCCCGGTCCGGCGGCGGCACGCACCTTGTCCCCCGCGGGTACCGGCAGACCCGTGACCGGATCGAGCAGCAGGTACTCCTCTTCCACACCGATCGTCGTCATCGATCGCCTTCGGTTCGCCCGGTTGCCGGGCCGGACACCGATGCGCCCGGCCGGTGCGTCTCATGACGAAGGTCGTCCCGGAGGGCCTTCGCGGTGACCGAGTGCCGCAACCACATCGCGGCAAACCAGGACATGTCTCTACGTGATCATCCTCGCGTGAGAGGCCGGCGGGGGCGGGCGCGGCCCCGCCCGGCGCCGGGGCTCGCGAGGGCGGTGAGGAGGGCGGTGGCGATTGCCGGACATGAGGGCCCTCCGAGGGGAGCGGAGGGGTGGTCAGTCGCTCCCTCGACAGCCAGGCCGCACTTGAGCGGTTCTTGCGCGGGGTGAGGGAGGGGGCCGGGCCCGCCCGCACCGCGCGGGCCTCGGTACGTACGGACGCCGGTGCCCCGGCGCTGTCCGCGCCGGGGCACCGGCGTCCCCGCCGGCCCGGTGCCGGTGGGCGGTGAACCGTCAGTAGTCGATGCGGTCGGACTTGGCCAGCCACGCGTCGAACGGCGCCGTGCGGTTCGGCAGGTCCAGGT
>NZ_JBVHWR010000019.1:0-82566 GCF_055564355.1 Streptomyces sp. NPDC029152
GGCTCAAGCCGGGCCCACTGGCCATTCGTCAGATCCCCACGTCCCACAGGACGTGATCATCAACGAACAAGATCCACTTTCGCAACAGACCCTAGACCTGCTTCCACCGCACCGCCCTCGGCCTGGCCTCCACCACCGGCGTCGACACCGGATTCATCCGCGAACCGGCGGGCACCCTGAACTCCATGAGACCGGGGGAGTCCTCCTACTACCTCACCGACGCCACCGGGAGTGCCCTCGGCCTCGTCGACGACACCGGTGAGCGCACCCGCACCTATGCCTACGGGCCGACCGGTACGTCGAGGATGACGCCGATCGAGAGGGTGTCCCGGGCGTACTGCTACGCGGGCGCCCATGCCGACCCGACGGTCCTGTACAAGATGGGCCACCGTTCCTACGACCACGCTCTCGGCCGCTTCACCCAGCGCGGTCCCTCCGGGTGTTCGGAAAGCACTCGAAGTCCGCAGGTGTCACCGGGCTGGCCTGCTACATCAATCACTCGGTCGGAGAGGGCGACCTGGGGGATCTCACGTGAAGCAACCTCAAGCGTGAGGAGGGACAAACTCTGTCATGCCAGAGCAACTGGACGGCCTGGAAACGGCGGTCTGACACCTGGCAGGCTGTTCTGAACATCTGGTTACGGCCAGGGCCGGACGCCTCCCGTCTCTGACCGCCTTCGTGTCCCGCCTTTCGCACGACAAATGGCTGAAGGGAGCTGAATGAAGAGCGTCATTCGTGAACTCCCCGCGATCATCGGTGTGTCTGTCGGTTGGGGAATGGTCATCTTCTTCGTTGCCTGGTTACTTGCTGACTCCGATGCAAGCCAGTCAGCCACGCGCGGACTCGGTGCGGCCGCAATGTGGCTTGTCATCATTTTCTGCTGGCGGGCTCTGAAGGCAGCGGCTCGAGCGAGCCGTCCGAAGGATTGAGGGCCTTCGCAGGGCCACTCACCTTCTGGGGCAGTCGCTGAAGAAGCTCACTGAGGCTGAACTCGTGATGTCGCCGGGTTGCTCAGGTGGGTCGGATGGCCAGGCCGGTCCCGGCGGGGCTGCCGTCTGCGAGGTCGCTGCGGTACTGGATGTGCCGTAGGCCGCGTCGGATGCGCTGGACGAGGTTTTCGGGGGTGCTGAAGGCGGCGTTGGACAGCCAGGCGCGCCACAGGAGGGACCAGATCCCTACGACGGGATCGAGGCCGGGTGTATGGGGCGGCAGGTAATGGATGGTCAGCCACTCGTGGGTTGCCGCCCACTGCCGCAGGTCGGCGGCCTTGTGGACGTTCAGATCGTCCCGGACTAGCGCGATCGGGCCGCCGGGCCGCACACTGCTCAGGCCGCTGACGTCGGCCAGGGGTGCGGATTGCTGGGGGTGACTTCGTAGGTCGAGCAGCGAGTCGGTGGCGGGCCCGGTGGTTGCGCTGGTGCTCTTGGCCCAGACGGTAGGTCCAGTAGCGGTCGAAGTCGCCGTTGGCGAGCAGTGCGCGGAGTTCCAGGACGGATCCGGCGCTGGCGCTCCGCCCGGCCGTCGACGCGTTCGTCCGACGAATTCGCCACCGGCGGCCGGGGCGCCGTGATAGACAGCCGACGTGCAAAACATCTTGGAGTTCCCCGAGGTCCTGCGGTTGATCGAAGACCGCTCGGCCGCGTTCCGCGCCGCGATCGCGTCCGCCCCCGACCTTGACGTCCAGGTCCCGACCTGCCCGGACTGGACGCTGCGCGAACTGGCGCAGCACCTCGGCGACGGCCGCCGCCGCCAGGCCGCCATCGTCGCGGCGGGACCGGGCGCCGAGCCCCCGGCGAAGACGGACCCGAAGGGCGCCCCTACCGCGCCCCGCGACCGCGAGGCCCTGGACGCCTGGCTCGCCGAGTCGACCGAGCTCATGCTCGAGGCGATGCGCGAGGCCGGCCCGGACCGCGGCTGCTGGACCTGGTGGGGCCGCTCGCAGGCCCCGGGGACCAGCGGAGCCGTGGCCCGGCACCAGATCCAGGAGATCGCCGTCCACACCTACGACGTCCAGCTCACCCAGGGGGCCGCACAGCCGCTGCCGGCGGACGTCGCGGTCGAGGGCGTCGACGAGTTCCTGACGACCGTCTCGGCGACGACCGTCCCCTGGCCGTTCAAGCCGGCGACCATCGACCTGCACGCGACCGAGGGCCGCTCCTGGCGCCTGGCCCTGAACGCCGACGGCGTCCGCTGCGACGACCTCGCCGCCGATGCGGAGCCGGGCGACATGGCGATGCGAGGCGCAGCGAGCGAACTGGTCCTCTACTTCTACGAGCGCGTCCCGCTCGACGTCCTGGAGACCACCGGCGACACCGAGCCGATGGAGCAGCTCGCGGACTGGGACCCGAACGCGTAAAGCGCGCACTTGTGACGCATCTGTCGGTTGTGCGCGCGCTCCTGCGGGCGCCCCCGGGCCCGGGGTTGCGGACATGGCACGGCTGCGGGCCTGCTGTCCAAGGGCGAACGGTGCACCTGCGGGCGGCTGGCGCTCGACCGGGTACGTCGCCCGGCGGGTGCGGATTGCCGGGACTGACCTCGTGGACCAAGCAGCGAGTAGGTCGCGGGCCCGCTCGGCGGGAGGCTTCCGTCTCACGGTCGTCTCATTTCTCATGGCTGCGGGACGGGACGTCTTCCGCCCCGCAGCCATGAGAATCAGCTCCGCCCCGCGGGACTCCGCGTTCAGAGTGTCTTGATGGTGCCACCGTCGATGACGTAGTCGGCGCCAGTGATGTTGCCTGCGACGTCGGAGAGAAGGAACGCGATCAAGGCCGCCACTTCTTCAGGTTCGGTAATACGGCCGGTGGTGATGTCGAAGGCTTCGGGGATCTGCTGAAGGAACGCGGCGTGCTCCGCCCCTGCCCCGGCCGCCACCTTGCCCCCGAATCCGTCGGGGTCCTCCCAGATGGAGGTGCGGACCACTCCGGGGGAGACGGTGTTCACACGCACCCCCTGGGGTCCGAACTCCTCGGCCAGGGATTTGCCGAGTGCGGCCAGCGCCGCCTTGGCCGCGCTGTAGGCGACCGGGCCGGCGGCGGGCAGCCGGGAGTTGATGGACGAGACATTGACGATCGCCCCACGACGCTCCATCAGGCTCGGCAGGGCCGCGCGGGTGGCACGGACGGCACTGAGCAGGTTGAGGTCGAGGACGCGGATCCACTGGGAGTCCCCGGTGTCGAGGAAGCCGACGGGCTCCACGTCGTCCCCGGCTCCGACGTTGTTCACCAGCAGGTCGATCCCGCCCAACTCGGTGAGGGCACTGTCCATGAGGGTGGCGACGCCTTCAGCGGTGCTCAGGTCGGCCGACACCGTGTATGCGCCGGTTTCCTTCAACTCGGGCGTCACGGTGCGGGCAGCTCCGACGACGCGGACGCCCTCTGCCGTGAGAGTCCGGACGGTGGCGAGCCCGATGCCCCGGCTGGCGCCGGTGACGACGGCTGTCTTCGCGGTGAGGTTGAGGTGCACGACACTCCAATTTTTGAACTCGAAGTACAAAATTTGGGCAACAGTCGCATCAGGTGAAGCGAGTGCTGCTGTTCGGGTCAGAGGGAGTCGATCGTCGCGTCGATCACTCGGGCGAGCCGATCAGGGCTTTCGGCGACGCGCGCCATGAGGCGCAGGCCCACAAGCGTGTTCAGCAGCAGGCTTCCCAGGGCTGCGGGATCACGCTCCGGTGCGATCTCTCCCGAGCGTTGCCCTTCTTCGATCAGCGCGCGGAAGGCACCCTCGGTGCGGGCGAACATGTGCTGGACGAGTTCGGTTGCCACCTGGTCCGTGGCGGCGAGTTCTGCCGCCGTGTTCACGGCCATGCAGCCCCGACGGTCCGGGTCGGCGAGGTCCATATCGGCGAGGAACTCCAGCGTCTTGCGCAGACGCGCCTTGACCGGCCCGGGCTCGTCGCACATCTCGATGAGCGCAACGGCCTGGCTGTCGCGATAGCGGCGAAGTGCCCGCTCGAACAGAGCGTGTTTGCTGCCGAAGGCGTTGTAGAGGCTGCCCTTGCCGATGCCGATCGCGTCGACGAGGTCCTGCGGCGTGGTCGCGGCATACCCCTTCCGCCAGAACACCTCCATGGCGTGCTCAACGGCGACATCCGGATCGAACTGTTTGGGCCTTCCCATGGTCAGGACACTAGCATCTTTCTTGACCTCGAAGTCAAGAACTGGGCTTCCACAACTGCTGCACCGCCGTGACAACTCGTGCGCCGAACTGAGTCGCCCGCACGCTGCGGCCGTGCTGGGCGAGCCGAGGAGGTGGTTTGCGAGGTCACGTTCGAGGCGAGCGATCTTGGGCTGTCGGACATGACGACACTGATACGTCCTGAGCTGGGCTGTGCCAGGACGGTGAGACGGCCGTGTCCAGAGTTCTCACCGAAGGTGGCGGTTTCCGGGTCAGGTCGAGAGACAGAGGGCTCGGGCAACCCTGGAGCCGGTCCGGCTACCGGCCGTGCAACCAGACCCGCAGCGGTCCGACCGGCTCGAAGCCATGGCGGACGGCGGCCGCCAGGTCCTCGCCCTGCTCGTAGCCGACCACCGGCAGGGAGGGGAACAGCCTGTGCACCGCGTCCAGTACGACCGGCCAGGCCGCGTCAGGGCCACCGTCCAGCGCGAAGACATGGGAGATTCCGACCGCCTGGTCACTGCAGCTCGCCACCGCTCCGGCGACCACCCGACCGCCGGCGGACCGCCCGGTGAGCACGAAGATAGCCGGATCGTCGAGCAGTTCGGGCCGGAAGAGGTCCGCGTTGCCGTCCCCGTCGTCCCAGGCGAGCGCCCAGGCGCGCAGCGCGTCCGAATCGTCCGCCACACCCCAGGAAAGATCCGGCGCCAGGGCGGGCGCACCTGCCGGGCGGTGTATCCACTGCGCCTCGAACAGCACCTGGAAGCCGGCCTCCGTCAGATCGAGGTCGGCGAAGCTGTCCTTGACGGAGGCGCCGGGTGCGACGGTGTCGATCCGGGACACCAGCGCGTCCGGATCGGCGCCCGGCACCAGCGTCACCGCGTCGGGGTAATACAGCGGAGTACGAGACGGAACGGCCCAGGCATGCGCCCCGAACTCGCCCGCCAAGCCGTGCGATCGGCTCATCGCGGCGCACCACTCGGCATTGTTGCGGGCGGCGGCCCGGACCAGGAACTGCTTCGGAGTCGTCACGAGTGCGGATCATGACGACTCAGGCCCGGCCCGTCGAACGATTTTCCGCTGCCTGCAAGAGGGAGGCTCCGATCGGCATGGGCCAGCGCCGTGGAGGGGCGCCTCGGCGGACGATCCGCTGATGCCGACGGTCGGCCCGGAGAACCTCGGGCAGCCCTGGAAGGCTGTGCTGCTCGTCTCCGAGGAGTCGGCGATGGTGCCGGTAGCAGGCGCCTTCATGGTGCGGGGCACTGCGGACGACGAGACCGCGGATGCGGCGGCGAGCCGTGCGGAGGCGGCAGGCCGGGCGTCGCCGCGGCTCGATGACCTCCTCGGTGGCGGACAGCGGCAGCCGCCGGATCGGGTCGTCGATGCCGTGCGGAGGCATCGCGTGGATCAGGGAGGACGGGCTCCGGCCGGTCAGGGCGGCGAGCCGCACCAGACGGACGGAGACAAGAGCACGACCGGCTCGGAGAACGAGACCCGTGACGGCAGCGATGTGCCTCACGAGACACATCGAACCCGGAGACCGGACAGGGCCTGGCCGGAGGTGACGCCGAAGGTGGCGACGGCGACCGCGATGGCCGGCTCGGAGTCGTTGCCCGCCGCGGTGAACGCCGGCGTCGCGGTGCGGTCGTATACCAGGCCCAGGGCCTTGCCGAGCAGAAAGGTGCCGAAGCCGAGCAGAAAGGTGCCGAAGAGCGCGACCGCGAAGTACACCAGCAGCGGCAGCGCGATCCGGGCGACGTCCAGTGGCTGCGACGTAATCGTCTTGCCCTGCAGGGCGAAGAGGATGCTGATCGTGAACAGCAGTCCGTACGGCGCCCACGGGCCGATCTTCGGCAGGAACTTCTGCTCCTGCTCGGTGCGGCCCAGCTCCTGCTCCCCGATGCGGGGGGCGAGGAAGCCGGCCGGCAGCGGGATGCCGGGGAAGACCACTGGGAATTTCGGCCCGACTGAGTGCCGACCGGGGCAGCGCCTCTTTCCGGTCTCGGGTCCTGGCTGACCAGCCTCGTCGGCGAACTCCTTGCGGCGACACCCCGCGCTGCCTCGAAGCGCCGCCTACGCTGTAGACACGTGGTCGCTCTCGGGAAGCTGGGAGGCGTGTCGTGTCCCGTACTCTCCGTTACCACCTCGATGTGGACGGCCACTCGGTCACGGTGCTGACCCGCCACGCCGCTTCCGAAGCCGAGCTGCTGGTGGACGGCAAGGTGGTGGGCTACCAGCGTTCACCACACCGCAAAGACACGGTCGCGCTCACGGCCGAGCTGCCCGGCGACCCGCCCCGCCCGTTCGAAGTCACTCTCCACACCGGCGGGACCGCTGAGCGTGCCGCCATATGTGTGCTGGACCTCGCCGGACGCAGTCAGTCCGTGGCTGAGATGCCACTGGGCCGATCCGACAGCACCCCGCCCGCAGTGTCCCGGCCCTCACTGCGCTCGGCACGCAGATCCCTCCGCAGCCTCATGCGACACACCCACCGCCACTAGCCACCACCCGGTAGGAGTCCCCGGCCCCCGGAGCGGGCGGTGGACGCAGGAGCGGGGCAGGCCGCACCAGCGATGACGGCGCGGCCCGCGCACGTTGCGTCAGGCGCAGCCGCCGACGTGCGACCGCGCGCCGGTCTCCGCCTGGGCGAGCGGACCGAGCGCGGTTCGGTGTAAGGAGGAGACATGTCGCAAGGTCTCGACGGACTTCGCCGGCCGGGGCGTACGAGCCGGGCGCTGGTCGCCATCCCGATCGCGTGGATCATCGCGGTGTCCGTGATCGACTTTCTTGCGCCGCCTCACATCCACCTGGGGCCGCTGCTCGTCGCCGCCCCGGCGATCACCCCTCTGTTCGGCGGGCCCCGGACGGTGGGATTCGTGGCCGCGCTGGCGGTGATCGCGCAGACGGTCATCGGGGGGCTGCGCGATACCGACGAGTTCCTGTCCGCCAACCACGAGGCACAGCTGATCGCCCTGGTGCTGGTGGGAGCGAGCCTCGTCATCTTCTGCGTGGTGCGGGAGCATCGCGCGAAGGAGCTGACCCAGGTGCGGTACGTGTCCGAGACCGCCCAGCGCGTGGTCCTGCCGCCGCTGCCCAGCCGGCTCGGCCCGCTGCGCGCCGCCTCCCTCTACCTGGCCGCGGAGGCCGAGGCACGGATCGGCGGCGACCTGTACGCGGCGGTGCGCACCACCTCCGGCACCCGGCTGATCGTCGGCGACGTGCGGGGCAAGGGGATGACCGCGGTCAGTGACGCCGCACTGCTGCTCGGTGCGTTCCGCGTCGCGGCTCACCGCGAGACGAGCCTGGGCGAGCTGGTGGCCTACCTCGACCGGAGCGTGTGCTGGGACCTGATGGAGCCGGGCGAGACGGGCCGCTACGGGGAAACGTTCATCACCGCCACCGTCCTCGACATCCCCGACCAGGACGGCAGCGTCCGGATGGTCTCCTGCGGGCACCCTCCGCCCATCGTCCTGCGCGAGGGGAGACCGACGACGATGAACGCCCTCCGTCCCGCACCCCCGCTGGGACTGGGCGAACTGACGGACCCGGGCTACCACGTCGACAGCTTCCCGTTCGTCCCGGGAGACCTCCTGTTGCTGTACACGGACGGTGTCACCGAGGCCCGCGACCCCGGCGGCACCTTCTACCCGCTCGCCGAGCGCATCACCGGCTGGACCGAGAGCGACCCCGACGCCTTCCTCGGCCGCTTCCGCAGCGACCTGCTGCACCACGTCGGCGGACACCTCGACGACGACGCCGCCATGATCGTCCTCGAGCGCCCGGTCGCGTAGAGGGCGGGCGGCATGCCGAGCGGGCCACGAGCCGGCTGAGAGCTTCGAGGACCTGGACGGAACGGGCGTGACGGTACCGGCCGCCGTCAACGACGCGGTGACGGAGTTCGCAGCCAGCGGCAGCGGCGGGACATCGAAGAGGCGGTGCTGGGCGACGTGAGGCGGAGCCCCGGCGGGCAGGACGTCGGCCGGCGTCGCACTCCAGCCGCCGGTCCGGCGCCCACCGGGCGCTGGCTTCACGGACGTCTGAGCCGGTGTACCCCGCGGTCCGAGGAGACGATCTCGAGGCCGTTCAGTCCATGCTGTCCCAGGGCGTCGATGAGCGTGCCGGGTGTTCCGCACGGCCCGAAGCCGCCCACCGCGAGCGAGGCGCCGTCCTCCATGTCGGCCACCGCCTCCGCGGTGCTCGCGACTGTCTCGTCCGGACCCATACGGACCCTTTCCTCCAGGCGACCGGCGTGGCCTCGCTGGTCAGAGCCGATGGCCGATACAACCGATGGGCGGCGAGCCTAGGCACGCGGTTGGGGTGCGGCCATGGTTGCCATCCACCCACCATGTGGCGTCTTCATGTCGGCGAACCACTGTCTTCGGCGAGGCCGGACAGGGGTGAAACGGCACGCGGCCCCGGCGGACGCTATCCGGCCGGGGCCGCGCGGAGGGGGCTCAGGACCTAGCAGCCGGTGTCGGCGACGACGTAGTAGCCGGGTGCGGTCTGCTTCAGGGTGTGAGTGACGAACGTGTTGTACAGGCCCATGGCCTGACCGGAGCCCGTGGCGTAAGTCTGTCCGCCCCTTTGGTAGGCGCGACCGGCAGCGGTGTGCTGGTAATTGCTCGCCGTGTAGCAGGTGGGCGTGTAGCCGGTGGTGGTGGCGGTCACTGAAGAGGAGGACGCCCCCACCGCCCCGGCCGCGTCCACCGCAGCCACCGTGTAGGCGTACGAGGTACCGACGGTCAGGCCCGTGTCGGTGTAGGAGGGCGTCGTCGTGGTGCCCGCTTTCGTGCCGCCGCGATAGACGTTGTAGGAGGCCGCTCCGGGAACAGCGCTCCAGCTCAACGATACGGAGGTGTCGGTGGTGGCGCCGACGGTCAGACCCGTGGGCGCGGGCAGGTTGCCCGGGGCTTCCCCGCCGTTGCCGCCGCCGTCGAGTCCCCAGAAGCGGGCGGTGTGGTAGCTGGAGCAGATGGTGTCGAGGTAGTAGGTTCCGGCGGTGCCGCACTGTTCCGGGCCGCTGCCCGGGTCTACCGCGAGGCCGTGGGCCATGCCGGAGATGGAGTAGACCTGGACGGCGGGGGTGCCGGAGGCGTCGTCGTACTCACTCAGCGTGGTGCCGCCGGAGAGGTTCCCGGTGCGGGAGGGCGTCTGGCCGATGCCCCATGTGTTCGTCCACTGGTCGCGCAGTTCAGTGGCGTTGGCCGGTACGACGGTGGTGTCCGAGGTGCCCTGCCAGATCGCCACTCGGGGCCAGGAGGTGGTGCCGGCGGGTGCCGCGGCGCGGACCAGGTCGCCCCACTGGGCGGGCGTCTTGTTCGGCGGGCTGTACATGCAGGTGTACGCGGCGGACACGCTCGTCGCACAGTACGCGGGAAGACCGGAGTCGATGGAGCCGCCGGCGAAGACGTCCGGATAGGCGGCGAGCATGTTCGCGGTCATGCCGGCACCGGCCGACAGACCGGTGATGTAGACACGGCTGGTGTCGCTGCCGTAGCGGGCGACAGCGGCGTCGACCATCTGCTTGATCGACAGGGCCTCGCCCTTGCCGCGCGCGCTGTCGCCCGAGTCGAACCAGTTGAAACAGGAGTTTGCGTTGTTGGCGCTGGTTGTCTGGGGGAAGACGAGGGCGAACTTGTACTGGTCGGCGAACTTCGGCCAACCGGACTTCGCGTAGTAGTCGCTCGCGCTCTGCGTGCAGCCGTGCAGGGCGATGACGAGTGGCGCGCCCGCGGGGAGGCCGTCCGGCGCGTAGGTGTGCATGGACAGGTTGCCGGGATTGGAGCCGAATCCGGTGACCTGGGTCAGGGCGGCGGCGGACGCCGGCGGACTGACGGCCACCAGACCGGTGGTCAGGGCGAGGGAGCCTGTGGCGGCGGCGAGCCAGCGGCGGAGACCGCCGATGATGCGGCGTCCCCTCGCGGTGGGGAACGGGGAGTGCGGCTGTCCCATGGCTGATGCCTTCCGTGGAGAGGGGAGGGGAAGAGGCACCGTGGCGGCTGCGGCTCGAGCCACCGGTGTGTGGCGTGAATGATGTGGGCTGGATCACTTATGTTGGCATGGCTTGGACAACCAACTTTGACGAACGAGCAGTGTGTTGGCCATCCATGGTCCGACGCACGAAGGGCCCGGTAGCGAGGAGGAGACAGGGGCCGCGATGTCTTCGACCGCCCACTGGGATGGTGGGGAGATCCACCTTGCAGCCGCTGACAGTGGGGCTCAAGCCCATGTCTGGCGGTCGACCGACGTCGTAGCCTCCCGCAGGTCCTCATCCATGAGCCTTGGAGGCGCGCAGATGCGTCGTTCCCTCATCCGTTCCTCACCCCGCCTCTGGCGGCGAAGCGCGCCGGCGGCACTCGCCCTGGCCGCACTGACCCTCACCACCGCCCCGGCGGCCGCGGCGCCTTCGGCCCCCGCCGGACACTGCGCTCGCCTGACCCATCTCCGCGTCCCGGGCGTAGAACACCAGCGGGCGGCGTGTCTGAACGAACTGACCACGGCGGGCACGGTCGCCTCCGGCCACACCGACCCCACCGACTGGGCCGGGCTGACCCCCAAGGACCTGGCCGTCCCCAGCGGGGTCCCCGGCGTCCAGATCGACGGCTACTTCCCCGACACCTCCACCACCAACACCAACCACGGCTGGAACCACGACGCCCAGTTCGTCATCCGCATGCCCGACCGGTGGAACGGCGGCCTGGTCGTGGCCGGCACCCCCGGCAACCGCGAGCAGTACGCCAACGACCGGGCCATCGCGGACTGGGTGCTGGCCCAGGGCTACGCGTACGCCGCCACGGACAAGGGCAACACGGGCCTCGCCTTCTACCGGGACGGAGAGGCACCGGGCGACGCGATCGCGGAGTGGAACGACCGGGTCACCCAGCTCACCCGTGCGGCCCGCGCCACGATCACCCAGCGCTACCACCGACCTCCTTCCCGCACCCTGGTCACCGGCCTGTCCAATGCCGGCTACCTGGTGCGCTGGCAGTTGGAGAACCACCCCGAGCTCTACGACGGGGGAGTCGACTGGGAAGGCACTCTCTGGCGGGCCGATGGTCCCAACCTGCTGGACTTCCTGCCGAAGGCCTTGCGCGCCTATCCCGTGTACGCGGCGGGCGGCGAGGGCGCCGAGGAGGCGCGGCAGCAGATGCACGAGGCCGGCTTCCCGAAAGGGTCGGAGTTCCTGTGGCCGTACCACCACAAGGTCTACTGGGACCTGACCCAGCGCATCTACCGGGAGGAAGTGGACCCCGGCTTCGACGGCGCGACCGAAGCCGGAACCCCGTACTGCACGACAGGTACGCCGGCCTGCGACGCCGACTACGACTACGCCGCCCGGCCGGACGAGGCCCACGAGGCCGTAAGGAAGATCGCGCTGACCGGCCGGATCGGCAAGCCCCTGATCACCCTGCACGGAACCCTGGACGTCCTGCTGCCCATCAGCCAAGACTCCGACGTCTACGCACGGATGGTGCGCGAGGCCGGGCGCGGCTTCCTGCACCGCTACTACCGCATCGAGGGCGGTACCCACACCGACTCGCTCGTCGACGCCTTCCCGGAGCGGCTGCGCCCCCTCACCCCGTGCCACCACACCGCCTTCACGGCCCTGGAGGGCTGGCTGAGGACGGGCCACCGGCCGCCCGCCTCGGGCACCGTCGCTCTGCGCGCCGGCCAGGACACCGAGACCCTGGCCAACACCTGCTCCCTGGACGCGAGAAAGACCGTCGGCCCCTCTTCGTGAGCGTCACGGTGCTCCTTCCGGCGGGATCCCTCTGGCATTTCAATCCGTTGAACTGCCCAACACCATGGTTGATCCATCCGTATGCCGGACGGTAGGCCCTCCCTGACTGTTTCCCGCCATGACGAACACATTTCCTGCACCGGCACCTCTGCCGTCGCCCGTCGCCGACATCGACCTCAGCGGTCGTACGGCCCTGATGACGGGTGGCGGCAGCGGCAGCGGCCGGGCCTGTGTGCTCGCTCCGGCACAGGCGGGAGTCACCGTCCACGTGGTCGACCGGGACGCCTCGGCGGCGAACCGCACTCCGTCTCCACAGGGTTCCGCGCCTGGTGGGCCGAACGGACCGTCGTCGAACGCACCCGGAGCACCAAGCGGTTCACCCCCCCCCGTCGTCGGCCGCCTCGACATCACCCATGAAGCTCTCTCCCTGCCCGGCGTCCCCGACCGGATCCTCTTCGTCTACGCCGGCAAGACCGACGACGACCTCGAAGAGCCGCGCATCCTCGCCGGCTGGTACACCCAGGCCATCCCCCACGACACCGCCGGCAAGGGCACTGCCCAGCCGCAGCGGGGCCAGGCGGGCGAACAGGACTCCCGCCGCGCGCAGGCCCGCCGCGGCGCCCCACCCGGCCCGGCGGCCCCGACTCCCTCCCTCCCTGCAGCTAAGAGCTCAGGGACAAGGAGTCATCCCGTCCGCCACGCCCGCGAACCGACCGCTCGCCTTCCTCACCGGCGCCTCCGACGCCACCGACACCGACCTCGACGACGAACTCGGACTGATCGCCCCCGACGTCAACACGGTCGTCCACCTCGCCGAGCCGTCGAAGGCGAGCCCATGCCCTGAGGCTCTGACCAGCTCAGCAGCGTCTTTCGGCCTTTTCCGGCGAGGCCGCCCGGAGCAGGCTCTCCGCCCGCCCGGACAGCCATATGCTTCTACGCGTTTGTAGAAACAGGCCCGGGCGGCACCGGGCCACGCTCTCGTGGAGACAACTCATGGCTTCGATCGATCTGGACAAGGTGCTGGACAAGGCGTGGGCTGACAAGAGCCTGCCGGAGGTGCTCGCTGCCCCGGTCGCAGCGCTGAAAGGCGTCTCCGACCGTGACGGCGAGCTGCTCCAGGAGGCGTTCGGGGTCAAGACCGTGGCGGACCTGGCCGAATTGAAGTACGTCCGCTGGGCGCAGGCTCTCGCCGCTCTCGAGGCCGCGAAGTAACCCGTCGGCGGAAACGTCTGGTGCCGCCCGTCCGTCACCGGCCGGGCGGCACCGCCTCAAGCACACACGTACGTAAAAGGAGTGGACGCCACGATGGTGTTCAAGCGACTTCTCGGCTCGCTCGGCGTGGGCGCCCCCACGGTCGACACGGTCCTCGACCCGGCGCCCGTCCTGCCCGGCGGCACACTCGGTGGGCAGGTGCATATCAAGGGAGGCCAGGCCGACTTCGACATCGAGCACATCACGCTCGAGCTCGTGGCGCGGGTCGAGGCGGAGCACGAGGACGGGGAGAGCGAGGGCGTCGTCGTCTTCGACCGGTTCACCGTGGGCGGAGGCTTCCGCCTTGCCGCGGAGGAACTTCGCGGTGTGCCGTTCAGCGTCATGCTGCCCTGGGAGACGCCCATCACCGAGCTGCACGGTCAGCCTCTGGGCATCCCGCTCGGCGTGCGCACCGAACTCGCGGTCGCCGGCGCCCGGGACAAGGGCGACCTCGACCAGCTCACGGTCACGGCCCTGCCCTCCCAGGAAGCCGTCCTGGAAGCCTTCGGGCAGCTCGGTTTCGGCTTCAAGTCGGCCGACCTGGAGTACGGCCGCATCGGCGGCACCGGGCAGCAGCTTCCCTTCTACCAGGAGATCGAGCTCACCCCGGCCCCGCAGTACGCCCACCAGGTCAACGAGATCGAGCTGACCTTCCTGGCAAGTCCCGGCGGACTGGAGGTGATCCTGGAAGCCGACAAGCGCGGTGGCCTCTTCTCCCGGGGCCATGACGCGCTGACCCGCTTCACCGTCGGCCATCACGACGCCCGCGACTGGACTGCCGAGGTCGACGGCTGGATCCGTCAGTTGGTCGAGCACCGCGCCTCGTACGGTGGTCACGGCTCGTACGGCCACGGCGCCGTGCACCACGGCGACCACTACGGACGCGACGGCTTCTCCACCGCGTACGGCAGTCACGCCTACAAGGACGACCACAGCCACGGTGGCCATCACCATGGCGACGGCCACGGGCATCGCTCCGGGCCGGGCATGGGCACGGCGATTGCGGCCGGCGCGGCGGGACTTGCCGTCGGCGTGGTCGGCGGCATGGTCGCAGCCGAGGTCGTCGACGAAGTGGGAGACTTCTTCGAAGGCGACGACGAAGAGGGCGGCGAGGACTGAAGCCCGCGCGCTCGTGACGCTCCTGTCGGCTTCTCCGTCCATGTAGGAGTGCGTTTCGTCCGGGCCGCCGCCTTCGTCGGCCCGGACGGCGCCTGAGGCGTACGGAGTCGGCCACGGCCCTGTGGCCCGCATCGCGGACTCACCGATCATTGCAGAACGAGGTTCGAAGCCGTCTCGAGCGGATGGTGCTGCAGGCGAGTGGGAGCAGGCCGAGGCGGAACCCGCGGATGCGGGGGACCGCGTCCAGCGGTGGCACGAGCCGGGTGACGTCATGGCGGTTTCCGCCGGTCAGGGAGACGGCGGGAGCATCTGCTTGCGACGACTGCGAACTCCGTCCTGGAACGATCAGTGAGGACCGTGACCCGCAACCGGCACGGGGGACGGACGTCGGGGTCGCACCGGGCAGTGGTCCTGCTGGAGGCGGGGGCCACTGTGTCGGTCCGGATGCCGGTCGCGCGAGCTTCTGCCGCTCCGGTCACGGTGCCGGAGCTCGTAGTGGGTGACGGCGCTGCCGTCGGTGCGACGGAGGATCCGCCCGTTCGCTGCTCGCGACCGGTCTTGGCGGCTTCGCACTCCCGACGCCGGAAGATGCCTTCGAAGAGTGGGACGAGCCGCTCGGCCAGGACGAACTCGCTGTTGTCGAGAGCGCCTTCAAGCCACTTCCGGCAGGGGCGACATGCTTGGCCGATGCCTCCGGGACGTGCGGTGACGGCGTTCCCGCAACGCCGTCACGCGATGCCCGCCGCTGACGGCAGCCTCGCACGCGGCAAGGGCCCGAGCGGTACGCCGGTGTAATCCACGTCACTTCACGTTCACCTCGAGCCACTCTGGGGATCGTAGTTAGAGATGTCTCGGCGCTCCGACCGGTCCCCAACTGATCTCCGAATGTGCCGCATTGATGTTTCTGAGCACTGTGATACACATGAACGGAGCCGCGAAGCAGAAGAGCTGACCCGACCGCGTACAGGGCACCGCACCACCGCCACTGACCCGCTTACCCGTCCTCCTTCGAACTGGGTGACACCACCGCTTCGCCCCTGGTGACACGACCGTCTCAACCGGGCAGGGCCGGACAGCCCGCGCCTCGCCCGCCCCCACGACGACAGACGCACGCACGCCACGCCGCGAACCACCCCCCACCGAATCTTCGACAGCGAGGGAAGCAACGTGCCGGCACACCAGAAGCTCTACCTCCGCCCGTCCGTGGTTGCGCAGCCCCTGCTGCACCGCTGGTACGCGTGGCCTTATCTCCTGGCTCCCCACACCGGTGCGCTCAACCTGCGGGACCGTCTTCTGCCCATCGTGGACAGCTACTTGAAGGCCCCGCACATCCACGAGCAGGTCACCGCGGACCCCCACCGCTACGGCGCGCCCTTCCTCGACCCCCAGGGTGCCGGTCAGGAGGACGTCCAGGCCGTCCGCGAGACCATGGCGAAGGACGGACGGGCCAAGCTGCAGCTCGCCGACGACATCGACCGGCTCCGTGCCCTGCTGAGGGAGAAGGCGCTCGGCGGATCGATGGAACCCCTGTACTCCGAGGTGCCGGCATCGCTCCGCGGCCGCGTCGAGCTCGTCTACGACACCGCCCACCGGCCGACCTTCCGGTTCTTCGAGTCGCTGATGTACTCGTCGCCGGCCTTCGAGCGGCACGGGCAGTGCGTGTCCCTGATGGCCGCGCCGAAACCACAGCCGTTCGTGTACAGCAGTCCCGTGCTGCCCAGTGCCGACCGCCTGGACATCGGTGTACCGTTCGACTCGCCCCTGTGGGACGAACTGTTCGCGGCCCGCCTTGCCCCCGTCGACGTCCCGGACCTGGCGGAGCGCCTCGGCATCGACGACACCCGCCTCCCCGCCTTCACCGCCCTGTTCCACGCGACCCCGCCGCCGCCCCACACTCCGCCCCCGGCCGGAGACGTGCGGGTGCGCTACCTCAACCACGCCTCGGTGCTCATCGAGACGGGCGGCACCTCCGTGCTCCTGGACCCGCTCATCGGGTACACCGGGGACGGGCACGAGCACTTCACGATCGAGGACCTGCCGCCGCGCATCGACACCGTTGTCATCAGCCACTTCCACTCGGACCACTTCTCGCTGGAGACGCTGCTCCAACTCCGCACCCGCATCGGCACGATCCTCGTTCCGCGTGCCTCCGGCGGCTCGCTCGCGGATCCCAGCCTCAAGACCATGCTCGAGGCACTCGGCTTCCCGAACGTCCAGGAGCTCGCCGAGCTCGACACCCGTTCCGTGGGGGACGAGGTCGAGGTCACCGCCCTCCCCTTCCTCGGTGAGCACGCCGATCTCGACATCCGCACCAAGATGGTTCCGCTCGTCCGGGCGGGCGGCCGCAGGTTCCTCTTCGCCACCGACATCACACCTCTGGAGCCCGCCCTCTACGACAACGTTCCCGGGCTGACCGAGGCGCCGCTCGACGCCCTCTTCATCGGTCTCGAATGTGTCGGAGCGCCCCTCGGCTGGCTGTACGGACCGCTGCTGGAGGAGAAGCTCTCCCGCGAGCACGACAAGGGCCGCCGGCTCAAGGGCAGCGACGCCGCGCAGGCCGACCAGCTCGCCCGGCAGCTCGACGCCCGCCACGTCTACGCCTACGCCATGGGTCTGGAACCCTGGCTCAAGCACCTCACGGGCTCCGAGTACGAGGCGGACGCGGAACCGGTCCAGCAGGCCGCCGTCCTCGGCAGGCTCACCGCCGAACGGGGCGTCACCTCCGAGCTCCTGCGTGACCGGGCCGAGCGCACCTGGCCCGTGACCGTCCCTGCGGACCAGTAGACGCCGCAACGGCACTCCGTCCCGCTGTGCCCGTCATAGAACCTCCTGGTGGTGCGTACATGCAGAGCAACGCCGGGCAGGGCGGCGCGTCGCTGCGCCGCTTGGGCCCGCCGCCCTCGCCTTCGACGTCGACTTCGGATCCGAGCACACCCGACACCGACCCCGTCACGCTGGTCTGCTTCCCGTGCGCAGGCGGTGGAGCGACCGGCTTCGCCCTCTGGCGGCGTCTGCTCCCCGAACGCCTCGTGCTCTACGGCCACGTGGGTCCCGGTCGTGAGGAGCGCGGGGGTCAGGCGCCGCTGTCGTCCGTGGACGAGCTGATCGCCGACGTGCTGCCGGACGTCCTCGCGCTCCCGGACCCCCTGGTCCTGGTCGGGCACAGCTTCGGTGCCTTCCTGGCCTACGAACTGACGCACCGACTCACGCGGGCCGGCCGGCCGCCGCTGCGCCTCGTCGTCCTCGCTGCGGTCGCGCCGGGGGCGACGACCCTGGAGCCGCCCGGCGACGACCACGAAATCGAAGTGCTCTGGAAGCGGCTCGGTGCGAACACCGCGGGCCTGAGCCGGCCCGGTTATCGCGAGTGGCTCTTCCCGGTGCTGCGCGCGGACTTCACCGCGCAGGCGGCCTACCGCCCGCCGAGCGCGCGCTCACACGTCACCACACCGGTCACGGTGATGTACGGCGACGAGGATCCGGTGGTCACTGCCGACGAGGCGGCGAATTGGAGGGCGCTGTGCGCGGGGCCGTTCGACATCGTGCCCATGCCGGGAGGGCACTTCTTTCCGCAGACGGCACGGGACGAAACGACCGGTGCAATCGTCCGAACTCTGGAGCGCGGGGGCCGGACGACCGCCGAAACGGTCTTTCACGGCCGTCCCTTTCGGTAGGTGTCCGGCCGTGAAATGACCTCACAGAAAGGCTAATCGGCCCCCTTGATCATCCGATCGGCGGCGGCTAGGCTACCCGAGTTCAGAATTCGAGTGCTTTTCCTCAGGGGGATGTTTGCCGACGAACCGAGACAACCCGAAGACCCTGACTTCCCTTTTCGAGGAACGCGTACGGGCGGCTCCTGAAAACATCGCCTTGGAATTCGAAGGTGAATTACTGACCTACGGCGAACTGAATCGCAAGGTCAACAGGCTGGCCCACCATCTGCGCGACAACTGCGGAATACGCCCCGATGACCGGGTGGCCATCCTGGTCCGGCGGCCCCCGGACATGATCGTCGCCATGCTCGCCGCCCTCAAGGCCGGAGGCGCCTATGTCCCTCTGGACCCCGACAACCCGCCCGGCGTGACACAGCGGATCATCGACGACGTGGCACCCGCGGCCGTGGTGATCGAGTCGTCGACGGCCGCGGGCGCGGTGTTCTTCGGCGGCGAACTGTTCGTGCTCGACGTGATGGGCCCGCATCTGGCCACACCGGAGTCCGACCCGGCTCCGGCGGCCACGCCCACCGACCTCGCGTACGTGATGTACACATCGGGCACGACCGGCGCCCCCAAGGGCATCGCCGTCGAGCATCGTTCGATCGTCAACACGTTGACCTGGCGCAACGCCTACTACGGTTTCGGCCCCGACGACGTGACCCTGGCGATGCCGCGGCCGTCGTTCGACAGCGCCGTCGCGGACACCTTCTGCGCCCTCACCTCCGGCGCACGCCTGCTCCTGCCGCGCCGGGACCGGATCACCGACCGGTCGTACCTCACCGGCCTGATGGAACACCGCGGTGTCTCCCACTTCCTGATCACGCCCGCGCTGTACCGGCGCCTCCTGGGCGGGATGGTCGCGCGGCGGCTGACGTCCCTGCGCAGCGTCACGATCGCGGGGGAGTGGTTCACGACGAAGGTGACCCAGGAGCACTTCCTCCGGCTTCCCGACGTGCGTCTCTACAACGAGTACGGCCCCGCGGAGAACGCCGTCTGCTCCACGGTGCACGCCCTCGCGGCCACCGACGAGTGCGTGCTCATCGGCAAGCCGATCGACAACACCGAGGCGTTCGTCCTGGACGAGGCCGGCGCCCCCGTGGCCCCCGGCGGTATCGGCGAGCTCCACCTCGCCGGAGCGGGCCTGGCCCGCGGCTACCTCGGCAACCCGGAGCTGACCGCGGAACGGTTCTTCACGCCGGCCACGGCGCCGGCCGCGGGCAAACGCCTCTACCGCACCGGGGACATCGTCCGGCAGCTGGAGGGCGGTGACCTGCAGTTCGTCGAGCGGCGGGACGGGCAGGTCAAGATCCGCGGCCGCCGCGTGGAACTGGGCCATGTCGCCCAGGTCCTCTCGAAGGGGGACGGAGTGCGTCACGTCCACCTCCTGCGCCGTGACACGGATGCCGGCACACCGCTCCTGATCGCTTTCGTGGAGGGGCCCGCTGCCCAAGACGTCCACCGGCTGCGGGCCTTCGCCCAGGACAACCTGCCCGGTTACATGGTTCCTTCGGCGATCGTCCCGGTCGACTCCCTGCCGCTCACCGCTCACGGCAAGGTCGACGAGGCGGCGCTGAGCCTCCGCTACGAGGAGTCCGTCGGCCGCACCGGTCCCGGCCCCGAGCCTGCGACCCGGGTGGAAGCCGTCCTCCTGGAGATCTGGCAGAAGCTCTTCGCCCCCCACCGCATCGACCTCGACGACGACTTCTTCGACCTCGGCGGCGACTCCCTCAGCGTGATGGACCTGGTCGCGGGGGTCGAGGAGCGGCTCGGCGTCCAGCTGGACAACTCGGCTGTCTACACGGACCGGACGATCCGGAGTCTGGCCCGAACCATCGAGAACCGACACAGCGACAAGGCGGGTACATCGTGAGCGGACAACGCGGTACGGAATCCATGTTCACCGGTGTCGACCACGACGTGGTCATCGCGGGCGGCGGACTGGCCGGCCTCTGCCTGGCCAAGCAGCTCAAGGACGCGTACCCGTCGCTCTCGGTCCTCGTGTGCGAGCGTGAGCGCTCACCGATCCCGCTGTCGGCGTTCAAGGTCGGCGAGTCGTCGGTCGAGGTGGGCGCGTACTACTTCGACACCGTCATCGGCCTGCGCGACTACCTCGACGAACACCAGCTGGAGAAGCTGGGCCTGCGCTACTTCTACGGGGACGGCGAAGGGCTGCACCAGGAGACGGAGTTCGGCGTCAACCGGTTCCTGCCCGCGAAGTCCTACCAGCTCAACCGCGGCTCCCTGGAGGAACACCTCAGGGTGGTGGCCCAGGACGCCGGAGCCGTACTGACGCAGGGCGTCAAGGTCCTCGACATCGAACTCGGTGAGCAGGACGCACCGCACCGGGTCGTCTACCGGCCCGACGGCGACGGCGAGGGCGAGCCCACCGGCGTCACCTGCCGCTGGGTGGTCGACGCGACCGGGCGGCACCGGCTGCTGCAGCGCAAGCTCGGCCTCACCAAGCGTTACCCCAAGCCGCACAACTCGGTCTGGTTCCGCCTCGGGGGCCGGCTCGACACCGACGAGGCGGTCGGCGCCGAGCACATCGACTGGCACGACCGGATCACCGAGCCACGATGGCACTCCACCAACCACTTCATGTTCAAGGGAGGGTGGGTCTGGGCGATCCCGCTCGCTCCCGACCACACCAGCGTGGGCATCGTCGTCTCCGACGACCTGCACCCCGTGACGAAGTTCAACCGCATCGAGAAGGCCATCGACTTCGTGGTCGAGCGTGTCCCGGGCTTCGCCCCGGCCATCCACGAGCTGCCCGTCCTGGACTTCCGCGTGCTGAAGAACTACAGCCACTCCTCGCACCAGGTGTTCTCGCAGGACCGCTGGGCGTGCGTCGGTGACGCCGGAGTCTTCGCCGACCCGTACTACTCGGTCGGTTCCAACCTGATCGGCTACGCGAACAGCTTCGTGACCGAGATGGTCGGACGCGACACGAAGGACGCCTTCGACGAGGGCTTCGTGCGCTACGCCAACCGCTGGTTCCTCTCGCTCGCCGAGGGGCTCACCAACAACATCCAGGGCTCGTACGTCTTCCACGACAACCCCGTGATCATGTCGCTGAAGACGATCTGGGACTACTACGTCGGATGGTCCTTCTCCGACCCGCAGTTCTACGGGAAGACCTTCCTGGACGAGTCGGCGAGCACGACGCTCAGCTCCCTCGGGGCGCACGCGATCGCGACCCAGGGGAACATCATGAACCTCTTCCAGAGCTGGGCCCGCGCCTATCGCGGTGCCTTCGAGTTCGACTACATCGACTACTTCGACGACGTGCCGACGCTCGCCCGGCTCTTCGTGCAGAACCTGCCCGGCGCGGGGACGCCCGACTACGGCACGGTCCTCACGAGCGTGCGCGACGGCCTGGAGCGCATCGAGGAACTGGCCCACGTCATCTTCTACCTCGCTCTGGAGGACGCGCTGCCCGAGCGCCTGGAGGAGGTCAGGTCCCGTGGCTGGCTCAACGTCGCGGTACTGAGCCTGGAGCCGGAGCGCTGGGAGAAGGACGGGCTCTTCGCACCGAAGAGCCGGCCGCGCCTGGACCAGGTCAAGGCCCTGGAGGAGGAGATGCGGGCGCTGTACCGCACTCGGCGGTCCGTGCGGGCGTGACGCACGGCAGCAGGGGCGGAGGGGTCATCCCCTCCGCCCCTTCGCGCTGCCCCGCGTCAGGCCGGCTTGTGCCCGGCGCCCACGGTCTTCCCGGCGCCGCCCGGGACACCGCCGGCCTCCTGGTCCCCGGCCGTGCCGCCCTTGGTCCGGATCCTCTGCACCAGGACCAGCAACGGCTGGGTCAGCAGTGTGGTGGCGATGGCCATCAGGACCAGCACGGTGTAGAGCGGACCGCTCAGCAGACCGGCCTCGTGACCCGCGTTGAGAGCGATCAGCTCGGTCAGACCGCGGGTGCTGAGCAGGACCCCGATCGTCATCGACGTCCGGTTGTCCAGCCCGGACATCCGGGCCGCCAGCGCGCCGGGCACCACCTTGACGAGGACCGCGAGCACCGTGACCGCCAGGAGTACGGCGATCGCGGTGCCGTCCAGCGATCCGATGGAGACGCTCCGGCCCGAGACCACGAAGAAGAACGGCAGCAGCAGGGACCCGATGCTGTCCAGCGAGCGCACGAGGTCCGGGCTGAGCGTGCCGTCCGGTTCCCGCGGCGTCACCACTCCGGCGAGCAGCGCGCCGAAGATGACGTGCAGTCCGAGGGCGCTGGTCGCCCAGGCCGCGGCGAACGCGAACCCGGCCAGCACCGAGAGGCGGGCCGCCGAGGACACGCCGGTCGAGCGTACGAGGCGGCGCAGCAGCAGGCGCGCGGGCCAGACCATCACCGCGACCAGCGCGGCGAGCAGGAGCAGACGGACCGGGAGCGCCATGCCCGAACCGCCGCCGTCATCCATCAGGGTGCCCAGCAGGACCGACCAGCCCACCACGTCGATCAGACCGGCGGACGACACGGCGACGACGCCGGGCACGGTACCGGCCAGGCCGTTCTCCCGCACCACGACGATCAGCACCGGAACGGCCGTGATGGACAGGGAGACGGCCAGGAAGACCACGGACCGCGCCGACATGTCCTCGGGGAGCCCCAGCTCGTGCAGGGTCCCGTCGAAGAGCATCGCGGCGCCCGCGCCGAGCACCATCGGCACCAGGAAGCCGGCCAACGCGATGGACAGCGTGGACCGTGAGCGGCCGCGCAGCAGGCCCAGATCCAGCTCGTAGCCGACGAAGTAGAGGAAGAGGACGAGCGACACCTGGCCCAGGGCGGTCAGCATCGGCGCGATCTCGGCCGGGAAGAGCGTGTCGCCGACGGAGGGCGGGAGCTGGGACAGCAGGCTCGGTCCCAGGGCGATCCCGGCTGTCAGCTGGCCCACTATGGAGGGTTGTCCGAGTTTGCGTGCCAGCATGCCCGCTCCGTGGGCGGCCGTCAGGATGAGGGCGGTCGCGCCGATGAGATGGGTGATGGTCTCGTCCGGGCTCAAAGAAATCCCCCTGATATCGGTTGACGCAGGAGTCGAGTCGGGGTCGTGGGACGGGACGCCCGGTGGTCGTCGACGGATCGGGGCGCCCGCATTGATGTGGATGACTGCCCCCGGCGGAGTGGAACTCGACGCACGTGCAACGGGGATGACGGGCACACTATATCCGAGGATGATCTCCGGTCGAGTGAACTCGACTTCGTGAAGGAGAAGTTCAAGCCGTTCACCGTCGGGGGGTGTTGCGGGTCGTCCGGCGCTGCCGTAGCGTCGGCGGCATTGAATGTCCGGTGCGTCGGAGTCGGCCAAGGCCGGGGCGGCCATTTGTCATCGCCATTGCGGCGTCCCTGCAAAGTGGCCCACCCCTCCGTCCGCTTGCCCAGCCGCCGATGTAATCCCGACGTGCGACCACCCGACCGAAATGCCTCTTGAAGGGCTCTCCGCGTTGCGTCATTCATCTTCTTCGGCCGATTCGAACTACCCGCGGCCGCTGGAGGCCTACGGATGGTCCCCTGAGCTCGACGACCACTTCACGTCCGTGGCGGACGCCTCGTGGGTGCCGGGCAGGATCGTCCGCGTCGACCGCGGCCGCTGCGACGTCGTGATCGCCGACGGCGACCGTGAGGTGACCGTGGTGCACGCCGACACCGGCCCGGTGTCGGACCCCGACCCGATGAAGGCGCCGTGCACGGGCGACTGGGCGGCAGTCTCGGTCGGCGCCGCCGGCGCCTACGTCCAGGCACTGTTGCCGCGGCGCACGGCCATGGTCCGCTCGAGTGCCTCCCAGCGTTCGGAGGGTCAGGTGCTCGCCGCCAACGTCGACACCGTCGGCGTCGTCGTGGCACTCGACACCGAGCCGGACCTCGGCAGGATCGAACGGTTCCTCGCCCTCGCCTGGGAGAGTGGCGCCCAACCCCTGATGATCCTCACCAAGTCGGACCTCGCGGAGAACGCGGAGGCCGTCCGCGAGACGGTCGAGCAGGCCTCGCCCGGAGTCGACGTGCTGGTCGTCAGTGCCACCACCGACGACGGGATGGACATCCTCTCGGCCCTCCTGACCGGGACGAGCGTCCTCGTCGGCCAGTCGGGCGCCGGCAAGTCCACCATCGCCAACGTGCTGCTCGGCCGGTCCACGATGGAAACCCGGCAGACCCGCCGCGACGGCAAGGGCCGCCACACCACGACGACCCGCGAGCTGATGCCGCTGCCCGGCGGGGGCGTGCTCATCGACACCCCCGGTATCCGCGGCGTCGGCATGTATGACGCCACCGAGGGTCTGCAGCAGACGTTCTCGGAGATCGAGGAGCTCGCCGAGGAATGCAGGTTCCGCGACTGCGAGCACGTCGCCGAGCCCGGCTGCGCGGTGATCGAGGCCATCGAGGACGGCATGCTGCCTCAGCGCCGCCTGGACAGCTACCGCAAACTGATCCGTGAGAACGAGTGGATCGCCTCGCGCAGCGACGCGCGCCTGCGTCAGGAACGCCTCAAGGCCCTGAAGGCGCACGGCAAGGAGGGCATGGCCAACATGCACGCCAAGCGCGGCTGACGCGCTGCGGGAATCCCGGGCGTCCCCGTGAGGGGACGCCCGCACGCGCCCGTCCCGGCGTGGACAGCGGATCACGGCGGACGCGTCACGAGACCCACGGCGGCGCGCCGCGCGCCGAACGCCGCCGTGCCGAAAGACAGTTGTCCTGATCGATCCCAGAGCAAGGGAAAGCGCCAGTGACGTCTGACTCTGCCGTGTCCGCCACCACGATCCGCCCGCGACGCCGGGGCGCCTCGCAGCCCGCGCGGGCCCATGCCAGGCTCCCGCTCGCCACCGGTGCCTCCGACGGCCTCGCCAGGGTGTCCGGCGGGCGCCCCTTGGAGGAACTGGTCGCCCTCACCGCGGCGAGCGCAGTGGTGGTCGGCCTGGCGGAACACACCGAGGAGCCCACGGTGGCCGTGTCGGGACCGGCCGGCCCGGTGCTGTGCCGCGTCGGTCCGGCCGCGCTGCCCACCGTCGCCCACCTGGTCCGAGCCGTCGATGCCGAACTGCGCTCGGCCCCCGCCCCGGCCGACGTGCCGGCGGCCCTCGCCGGAGCGCTTCTGGTCCGTTCCGGCAGGGTCGGAGAGACCTCCCTGGAACGGTCGTCCGAGTGGGACGCCATTGAACTGACCCTGACTGCTCCCGCCGCCGACGGCAGCCGTGAACTCGTCGCCGAAGCCGGCCCGGAGCGCGCCGAGGCGTGGTTCCTGGAGATCCTCCTGCGGTCCGTCTCCCAGACGCTGGCCGGCTTCACCGAGCCGCACGGCGCCGTCGCGGACCTGGCACCGGGCGTCCCGGCCGACATCGCGACGGCGATCGAATTCGGCCGCAGGACCTTCGCGCCGGACGGGGCCGCCACGACGCTCGTCGCACCGATAGAGGAGGCGGTCCGCGCCCATGCGGACCGACCGGCGGTCGTCGCGGGCTCCGACACCCTCACGTACCGGGAGTTCTGGCAGGCCACCCGGGAGGTGGCCGCCCGACTGCACGCGTCGGGCGTCGGACGGGGCGACCGCGTCGCGGTACTCACCGGCAAGTCGGTCCACGCCGTACCCGCGATCACCGGCACGCTTCTCGCCGGCGCGGCCTATGTGCCGCTCGACCCCCGCTCCCCGGCACCCCGGCTCGCCGAGATCCTCGACGACGCCGGGTGCTCGGCGGTGCTCGCCGCACCCGAGCTGCGCGCGGCACTGCCCGCCGGGCTCACCACCCCGGTCATCGACATCGGCGCCGCGGCCGTGGCCGGCGCCGCCGCGCCGGCCACGGCCGGGCCGGACCCGGACGATCTCGCGTACGTCGTCTACACGTCGGGCTCGACCGGCAAGCCCAAGGGGGTGGAGGTCCGCCACCGTGCCATCGCGAGCTATGTGCGGTGGAAGGTGGTCAACCACCGGTTCGACACCGGCACCCGCCTGCTGCAGCTTCCATCGCTGGCCTTCGACAGCTCGGTGGCCGACCTCTTCCCGGTGCTCGCCTCCGGCGGCCGGCTCGTCCTCGCGGACACCCACAAGCTGCTGCCGCGCCAGCTCGCCGAACTGGCCGAGCAGCACCGCGTCACCCACCTGACGACCGTCCCCAGCCTGTACCGGGTGCTCCTCGACGACCTCGCGGGTGCCGCCGGCTCGCTCCACGCCGTCACCGTCGCGGGCGAGGCCACCACGGCCGACCTGGTGCGGCGGCACCACGAACGGCTGCCCGGCGTCCGGCTCATCAACGAGTACGGCCCGACCGAGAACTCGGTGGGCGCCACCGCCTTCGACCACCGCACGGACGCCGGACCCGGCCTGCCGATCGGCCACGTCATACCCAACACGGTCGCCACCGTGACCGGCGCCGACGGCCGTGCCCTGCCGGTCGGCTTCGTCGGCGAGCTGAGACTGGCGGGCCATGGCCTGGCCGACGGATACCGCAACCGCCCGGACCTGACCGCCGAGGCGTTCGTCGCCGACACCGAGGTGCCCGGCGGACGCAGCTACCGCACGGGCGACCTGGTGTGGTGGCGGCCGGACGGCATGCTCGAGTTCGCCGGGCGGGCCGACGACCAGGTGAAGATCCGTGGCCACCGCGTGGAGCCGGGCGAGGTGGAGAGCGTGCTGGCGCTGCTCCCGGGGGTCTCGCAGGCGGCGGTCGCCGTGGTGCCGGGCCCCGACGGAGCCCCGTCGCTCGCGGCATGGCTGACCGCCACGGACACCACGGTGGAGGAGGTCAGGGCCGGTGCCGCCGCCGCGCTGCCGCCCCCGATGGTGCCCAGCTCGCTCACCCTGATCGACGACCTGCCCCGGATGGTCAGCGGGAAGATCGACCGGGGGGCGCTGGTACGGCTCGCCGGGACGGCGGCGCCCGCGCAGCAGGACGACGGGCCGGTCACCGGACCCCCCGCCCCGGCGGCGTGCGCCGACGACGACGTGTCACTGACGGTCGCGGCCGTCTTCGAGGAGGTGCTCGCCGCCGGGCCCGTCGACTGGGACGCCGACTTCTTCGACGAGGGCGGCCACAGCCTGCTGGCCATCTCCGTCCTGGACGCCATCGAGAAGCGACTGGGGGTCGCTGTGGACCTCGACGACTTCTTCCGCACGCCCACGATCCGCGCGGTCACCGAGCTCGTCCGCGAAGCGGCGACGGCCCCCGGGGGAGTGACCCGCTGAGGAGCGCACACGACGGTGGCCCCGGTCCGCTCGGGACCGGGGCCACCGTCGTGTTGCCGTGACGGCTCTCGCGCCAGCGTCCCCACCTGGGCCGTCGCAGGCGGGTGAGGGGGACGGCCGGACCCGCACGACAGGCCCGGCCGTCCGCACCGCACTCCCCGCCGCACCCCCGGCAGCCGCCGGCGAGGCCAGGACCCGCGGGCCGGCAAGTACGGCTAGCCGATGAGGCGGGAGCCGGACGAGCGGCGCATGGCACCGGACTTGCGCAGATCGTGCGTGACGTTGACGCGCTTCAGCCAGCGGTCCGTTCCGTCGTAGCGCGCCTGGAAGGCGGTACGGCTGTGAACCACCCGGTGGTTGTTCATGAAGACGCAACTGCCCGGCTCGAGCGCGCAGTCGGTGAGGCTGGCGTCCAGCAGCTCGGCGACGGCCGTGAAGGCCCGCACGGCCTCGGCGTCCTCCGGCGGCGCCGACATGTGCGTCGCGTCGAAGCACAGCAGCGGGCGGGACCGTGAGCCGGACAGCACCGGCACCAGGCCGAGACCGTCGACGAGCCGCGCGATGCTCTCGAACACCCGCCGGTCCTCCTCGGTGCGCACGGTGTTGTTCTCCGGCAGATGCGAGGTGTCGGGGATGATGCGGAAGCGGCTCTGGAACAGCACGTCGAGGATGTCGTCGGGCAGCACCGAGAAGTCCGCCTCGGCCACGGTCACCGGCACGGAGTCCGGGTTGCGCAGCGACGACAGCAGGATGTAGTCGGCGCGGTAGGGGTGGAAGGCGTCCTCGGTGTGCAGGGTCAGCGGCGTCCTGCTGCCGGTGCCGAGCAGTGCGTGCTCGTACTCGCGTATCGGAAAGACGTCGTTGACCAGGTGCCCGTCCTGCTGGGTCGCCCAGCCGAACGGCTCGCCGAGCAGTGAACCGTAGAGCAGGACGAGGATCTCCTCGGGCAGTTCGTGGTGGATCCGCCCCTCGTCCTTCCAGTGCGCGGGGGTCGCGCCGATACGCTCGTCGTCCACGACGTGCCCGCTGACCGTGCAGAAGCCGCGCAGCTGGTCCAGGGCGAAGGCGCGCAGGAACCGCCGGACTCGTCCGGGCAGGTCGCCGGCGTGCAACGGCAGCTCCTGCAGGAGCCGTTCGTCGTCGGCAGCGGAATACTTCTCGGCCAGGCGCAGGGTCAGTTCGGACACCTGCCGGGCCTCGTCCGCGGTCAGCCGCAGCTCGGTCACGGTTCCGGTGTCGGGGATGAGGGACTCGGTCATGGTCGTTCTCCTCTGGTGCGGGACTCTGGTGCCCGGCCGGATCAGACGTCGAACTGGAAACCGCCGAAGGCTCGTTGTGCCGGCTCCGCTTCGGGGGCGGGTTCCGCGGGATCCCGCAGCAGGCGCGCCACCTCGTCGACGAGCCGCTGCACCATTCGCTCCGCCGTGTCGGGAGCGTAGCGCCGGGTGTCGTACTGGAGCACCAGCCTCATGCCGTCCGCGTGCTCCACGAACTGGAACGACAGCTCGAACATGCCGACGCGCAGCGGCGTCGGCCCACCGCTCAGGGCGATGCCGCCCGGCGGGCACGGGCCGGTGTCGATGTGCGGGTACAACGCCACCCAGACGTCGAAGAACGGCGTGCGCCCAGGGGGCCGGGGCGGGTCGAGCGCCGCCACGAGGGTGTCGAAGGCCACCTCGCTGTGGTCCACCGCGTCCGCGGTGCGCCGCGCGACGTGGTGGACCAGGTCGTCCGCGGACATCCCGTCCCCGACGTCGAGCCGCAGCGGGACCGTCGCGACGTGGAAGCCGACCGCGTCCTCGGCGCCGAGCAGCGCCCTGCGGTCCACGGGCGTGCCCAGGCAGATGTCCGTGCTGCCGGTGAGCCCTGCCAGGGTGCGCGCGACGGCGGCGGCGAGCGGCGCGAAGGGGCCGGCGTGATGTCGTCCGCCCAGGTGCGTCAGCCGGCGCAGGACGTCCGGGCCGATCTCCTGGGCGGCGATGGCGGTGGCCGCGCCCGCCGGTTCCGTGCGAGGGCCGCTCACCGGCAGGGGCAACGGCGCCGGGGGCGGCACGAGGACGCTCCGCCAGTAGGCGAGCGCGGCCTCGGGATCGGCCGGGCGCACCGCGGACGGCCCCTGGGGCACCGTGTCACCGTTCCGTCGGATGCCGCAGGACGACGGGTCCGCGTAGGCCGTCACGAGCTGTCTCGCGAGGATCTCCAGGCTGCGTCCGTCGCACACCAGATGGTCCGCGAGCAGCAGCAGGGACCAGCGCCCTGCGGTGCGAAGGAACAACGTGGCCCGGACGAGCGGACCCGTGGCCGGGTCGAACGGCACCGAGATCCGGTCGTCGACCAGCGCGTCGAGCCGTGCCTCGCCCAGTTGCCGCGCGCCCAGATCCACCACCTCGAAGGGCGGCTCGTCGTCGGTGAGCACCGCCCGCGGTTCGCCCCAGGCCTCGACGAAACGCGTCCGCAGCGCCGGATGGCGCCGGGCCAGGGCAGCCAGCGCGGCCGACAGCCGGCCGGGGTCGACGGGACCCTCGCCGTGCAGCAGGCAGGGCACGGTGTACGCGCCTGAATCGCCGTCGGCGCGCTGCCGCTCGAGCCACAGCCAGCGCGTGCTGTCGGCGACCGGGGCGCCCGGCAGCGAGGAGTCGGTCGCGGAGACGTCCGGCGGCGCGGCCGCGGGCGGATGCCCGGAAGCGGTGGTCCTCGCCGCGTCGGGGGAGAGCTCGGCCAGCCGGGCGGCGAGGAGCTGCGGGGTGGCCGCTTCGACGACGTCCCGTACGCGGACGCGCACGCCGAAGGACTGCTCCGCGGAGACGGCCAGGGCCAGCGCGGACAGGCTGTGCCCGCCGGCGAGGAAGAAGTCGGTGTCCGGGGTCACGTGGTCGAGTTCGAGCGCCTCGGCGAACAGTGCGCACAGGTGCCGCGTCGGGTCGGGGTCAGCACGGTGGCCCCCTGCCGGGCCCGTGCGGGCGGTGTCAGAAGTCATAGCGTGTGTCGCTCCAAACAGGGCCGGGCACCGACGGGTCATGGCTCGCGGACGGTGACGGGGGGCCGGGCGGCGCGGCGCGGCCGGTGGTCAGAGCGCGTAGCGCGTCGATGACGTGATCGACGTAGACCCCTGCCTCCGCGGCGTCGAGCAAGTGGTCGTCGTAGGTGAGGTCGAGGTGCAGCACGTCGCCCTTGACCTGGGCGTACAGCCACAGGTCGCTGGTGGCGGGCAGATGGTCGGCCAGCAGGTTCTCGACGATCTCGCTGTCGGCGCGCAGGCCCGCGTTCTCCCAGCTCACTCCCAGGTCGAGCAGCAGGCTGCGGCCCGGCCCGGCGCGCAGGGCAAGCCTTTCGGCCATGACGTCGAAGGGCAGCCGGGAGTGCTCGTACGCCTCGACGATCCCGCTCTGCACCTGGGGGAGGAGGTCCTTGCCGGTCACCGTGTCGTCGAAGGTGATCCGCAGCGGAACCGCGTTGACCAGGTAACCGATCACGTCGTCGGCCTCGGGCCGGTGCCGCAGGCCCGCGGCGAAGCCGATGACGAGGTCGGTGGCCCGCGTGTGCTGGTGCAGCGTGACCGAGAACGCGGTCACGACCTGCGCGAACGGCGTGGCGGTGGCGGCACTGAGCAGGGACGCGGGCATGGTCCGGCGGACCAGCCCCGTCCGGCCGCGGCGGTTGCGGCGGCGGGCGGGGTCCACGGGATCGGGGCCGTCGGTGACGCCAAGCAGCCGCTCCCGCCAGAACGCCACCTCGCGCTCGGCCTCGGGCCCGGCCAGCCACTCCTGCTCCTCGCGGATCCACTCCTGGTAGGTGTAGGCCAGCCGGGGCAGCGCGGGCGGTGCGCCCGCCATGACCTGGTCGTACGCGGTGAACAGGTCGCGCATCAGCACGTCGACGCTCGCGCCGTCGTAGATCAGGTGGTGGGCCGTGACGGTGAGCAGATCACCGCCGACGGGCCCCGCGAGCAGCCGCACCTCGAACAGCGGGGCCCGCTCCAGGTCGAAGCTGACCCGCCGGGCGTCCCGCAACGCGGCGGCCACCTCCGGGCCGGCGGGGTCCGCGCCGGGCAGTTCCACGACGACCAGCGGAGGCCCCTTCGGCAACCGGTCGAGAACGGTCAGTTCCGCCTCCGTGCCCCGGGGCAGGACCTGGGCGCGCAGCATGTCCTGCCGCGACACGACGGCCTCGAGGGCGGTGCGCAGCGCGTCTGCGTCGACCCGGCGGCCCAGCCGTACGAGATCGGAGATGAGGAAGGTGTCCGGCCCCGCCCAGCGCGAGGTCAGCCAGACGCGGCGCTGCGCGTGCGACAGCGGCAGGAACCCGCTCTGCGGGGCCGCGCCGGAGGCCGGGCGTCGCGAGCCGGTGCTTCCCTCCGGCCGGTCGGCCCGCCCGGTCCGCTCGGCGAGCGCTGCCGTGAGCGTCGCCACGGTCTGGTACCTGAAGACGGTGGCCACCTTGACGCCGAGAGCGTGCGCGATGCGCGCGGCCGCCAGACTGTGGCCGCCCAGCTCGAACAGGTTCGCCTCAGGGTCGGTGACCGGACGTTCGAGCACCTGCGCCCACACCTCGGCGACAGGCTGTTCGGCCGCGGTGAGGGGACGCGCCGGGGCCGGGGGGTCGACGGCGGCCAGAGCCTCCTCCGGAGAGGGCAACGCCCGCCGGTCGAGTTTGCCTCCCGCGGCCACGGGAAGCGCGGGCAGGTACACGAACGCGGCGGGCACCATGTACGCGGGCAGACGTCCGGCCAGGTGCCGGCGCAGCGCCGCCTGGTCCGCCTCGCCCACGACATAGGCGACGAGGCGGTGTTCGCCGTCCGGCCCCGGCACGGGAAGCACGGCGGCGGTGCGCAGGCCGGGGGCTTCGGCGAGGACCGCGGCCACCTCCCCCGGCTCCACCCGGTTGCCGCGGATCTTGAGCTGGTCGTCGGCCCGCCCCAGGAACTCCAGACGCCCGTCGGGCAGCCGGCGGGCAAGGTCGCCGGTCCGGTAGGCCCGTTCGCCGGGCCGGACCCGGCTCACCACGAAACGGGCGGCGGTCAGCTCCGGGTCGCCCAGGTACCCGCGGGCCAGGCCCGCCCCGCCGACGCAGAGTTCACCCGGAGCACCGAGCGGCACCAGCTCGCCGTGCGCGTCGACCAGGTCCACCCACTTGCCGGGCAGCGGACGACCGATCGAGGCGTCGCCGGACGCGGTCCCGGGCCCGGACGCGGGGAACACCTGCTCCACGGTGGTCAGCACGCTGTCCTCGGCGGGGCCGTACTCGTTGAACAGCCGCACACCGGGCAGGAGATCGGCGTGCCGGGCGACCAGTGCGCGGGTCACCCGCTCGCCGCCGAGCACGACCTCGCGGACCGAGCGGAACGCCGGTCCGACCTCGTCGAGCAGCACCTGGTAGAGGCTCGGCACGAGGAGCACGTGCCGGATCGGGTGGCGGCGGACGACCGCGGCGACATCGGCCGGGGTGAGCAGTTCGTCGCGGGTGACGATCACCATGGGCGCGCCCGATCCGAGCGCGCTGAACACGTCGACGATGCCCGCGTCGGCATGGATCGGGTCGACCTGGAGGACGGCGCCCTCGGCGTCGAGTCCGTAGTGCCCGATACGGAACAGCACGGAGTTGACGATGCTGCCGTGCTCGACCATCACGCCCTTCGGCGTTCCGGTGGAACCGGAGGTGTAGACGACGTACGCGAGGTCGGCGGGGCCCGCGACAGGTGGTTTCCCGTCTGGTTCCGGGGCCGGTTCCGGCGTGGCCCCGTCGCCGAGGACCACCGTGGGCAGGCCCGCCTCCTCCGCCGTGCCGGCGAATCGCGCCGCCGTCACGGCGGCCACCGCGCCGCTGTCCCCGAGTACGGCGGCGAGCCGCGCCGGCGACTGCTGCGGATCGAGGGGCAGGAACGCCGAACCCGTCTTGAGCACGGCGAGCAGCGCCACCGGCATCCACTCGGAGCGGTCGCTGAGCACCGCGACGACGCGGTCGGGCCCGGTCGGCGCGGCGGCCGCGATCCGGGCGGCCAGGGCCTCGGCCCGGTGGTCGAGCTCGCGGTAGGTCAGGACGCGGTCCCCGCAGACGACCGCCCGGCCGGTGGGCGCGCGCCGTACCTGGGCGAGAACGACGTCGAGCAGGGTGCCCGCCGTGTCCGGGGCGGGCAGTGCCGGTCCCGTGCCCGCCGCGACGAGCGCGTCGCGCTGGTCGGCGGGGAGCGCCGGGACCGCGCCGACGGGTGCCGAGGCGTCGGCCACGAGGGCGGACAGCAGGTGGACGAACTGTGCGGCGATCCGCTCCGCGGTCGCCGCGTCGAAGACGTCCTCGCGACAGGTGACGGCCACCTCGATCGGGCGGCCGGGGCCGGGCTCGGTGAAACTGAGTGCGAGGTCGAAGCCTTCCGCGCCGCTGTCCAGCCGGATGTGCTCGGCCGCCGGGCCCTCTTCGGTGCCCAGCGGGTCGGTGCCGGAGACGGCGGCCTCGACCAGCACGTCGAAGAGGGGGTTGCGCCCGGTGAACCGCTCGACCCCCAGCGTCTCCACGAGGGTCTCGAAGGGGAAGTCCTCGTGGGCACGCACCTCTCGGGCGTGCTCCGCCACCGCTGTCACCAGGTCGGCGAAACCACGCTCGGGATCGACCGCGGTGCGCAGGGCCACCGTGTTGACGAACAGCCCGACCGAGTCGGCCAGTTCGGGCCGGTCGCGGCCCGAGACGACGGTGCCGAGCACCACGTCGTCGGCCCCGCTCCAGCGCAGCAGCAGGACTCGGACGGCGGCGACCATCGCCGTGAAGGAGGTGGTGCCGAGGTCCCGGCACAGGTGCTGTACGGCCAGGCTGGTCCTCACGCCGACCGTGCGGCGGGCCGTGGTCGCGGCCGAACTGCGTTCCGCGGGGCGGGTGCGGTCCAGCGGCAGGTCCGTGCCGGGCGCGCCGTCCAGGGCGCGCCGCCAGAACGCGATGGTCTCCGGGGCGTCCGGGAGACCGTGCCGCGCGAGGGCGTACTCGCCGTACTGCACGGGTTCCGGCAGCTCAGGGGCGCCCTTCAGGAACCGCTGGAGGTCGCGCAGGATCACGGCGAACGACCAGCCGTCGCAGACGCTGTGATGGACGGAGAGGAGGAGCGTGCCGCCGGAGCCGGAGCCGGAGCCGGAGCCCTCGCCCGTGGCTGAGTCCTCGGCGAGCCAGTGGGCGCGCAGCAGGGGTCCTTCGGCGGGGTCGAAGACGTGGCGCTGCTCCGCCGCGGCGATCCGCCGCAGGGCTGCGTCCGCACCCTCGGGCCCGACCCGGTGGACCCGGAGTCCGGGCCGGGCGTGGTCGGGCGTGCGCACGACCTGCCGCAGACCGTCGGGTTCCGGGCGGAACACGGTGCGCAGGGCCTGGTGGCGCCGGACCACTCGCTCCAGCGCGGTCGCGACGTCGGCCGCCGTGAAGGAGCCGGGCAGCCGGAACGCCTCCACCATGTTGTACGGGCGCAGTTCACCGCACTCGTACTGCTCGAGGAACCACATCCGGCGCTGGGCGTTGGACGCGTGCACCGGGCCCGGGGTCTCGGGCCAGGAGGCCTGCCGGGCGAGGGCGGCCGGCACCCCGTCCGCGGCGCGGCGCAGCAGAGCGCACAGGCCCTCGGGGGTACGGGCGGTGAACACGTCGCGGACGGTGATGCCACCGCCGCCGGCGGCCCGGCCGAGCCGGCCCGCGAGGACTGCGGCGGTGAGGCTGTGGCCGCCCGCGGCGAAGAGGTCCTGGTCCCCGGCGCTCGGCGGTACGCCCAGCACGTCGGCCCAGATGCGGGCGACGGTCCGCCCGGTCTCGTCGGTCGGCTGCCAGACCTCTGCGTCCCGGCCCGCCAGTTGCGCGAGGAGGGCCACGCGGTCGATCTTGCCGTGCAGCGTGACGGGCAGCTCGTCCAGGCGCAGGACGCGGCCCGGGACCATGTACTCGGGCAGCCCGAGCCGCAGCCGGCTGCGCACGGCGTCCGGTTCGACGTCCTGGTCCGAGGTGTAGACGGCCGCGAGCGCGGGCGGCCCCGAGGAGCCGTTGAGGGGCAGGACCGTGGCGGCGACGACCCCGGGAACGGCACCGAGGGCGGCCTCCACCTCGCCGAGTTCCACCCGGTTGCCGTGGATCTGGATCTGGTTGTCGCGGCGGCCCAGGAAGACCAGCTCGCCCTGGTGGTTCCAGCGGCCGAAGTCGCCGGTGCGGAAGACCCGGACGCCGGGGTGCGCGGGCAGTTCGACGAACCGGCCCGGTCCGGTCGGCTCGTCGTCGAGGTAGCCGCGGGCCACGCCGGGGCCCAGCACGTGGATCTCACCGGGGACGCCGGGCGGCGCGTGGTCCCCGTGCGGGGTCAGGACCAGGACGCCGAAGCCCTCGGAGGGCCTGCCGACCGGGACCGTGGTCAGCTCGGGGAAGGCCGATCCCGGGCAGGTGAAGGTGGCCGCCTCGATGGTGGCCTCGGTGGGCCCGTACAGATTGGCGAAGGTGCCCACGCGCAGCCGGTCCGCCAGCCGGGGCAGCAGCCCCGCCGGGATCTCGTCGCCGCCGAGCAGCAGGATGCGGACGTCCTCGGCGGCACCCGGGGGCAGGCCCTCGGCCATCACGGCGAGCAGGGAGGGCACGCAGTTGAGGACGTTCACGCGCAGGCGCCGCGTCGTGGCCCAGAACTCCGCGGGCGAGAGCGCCTGCGGGTTGCCCATGGGCACGACGCAGCCGCCGGCCGCGAGGGTGGTGAACACCTGGTACGTCAGGGCGTCCGAGGTCACCGCCGAGAGCAGGGCGCACCGGACGTCCTCGTCGAACCCGACGAGCCGCCCCGAGGCGAGCGTCTTGTACGCGAGTTGGCGGTGGGTGAGGGCGACGGGGCGCGGAAGTCCGGTGGATCCCGAGGTGAAGAAGAGGATGGCCTCGTCGTCGGGGCCGGGCGGGGTCGTGACGGCGTCGCCGGCGTCGGGGGCGGCGGCGAGCGTCTGCGGCAGGAGCACCGGGAGGTCCACGTCATCGGGGAGTCCGGTGGACGCGGAGAGGACGCACGAGGCCCCGCTCAGACGCAGCTGGCGGGCGACCCGCGCCGGCGGGTGCGAAGGGTCGAGGGGGACGATCGAGGCGCCCGTGCGCAGCACCGCCAGGATGGCCAGGACCAGGTCCGGTCCCTTGGGCAGCAGCAGCGCGGCCCGACGGCCCGGACCCAGCCCGTGGTCCCGGGCGAGGGCACGGGCGGCGTGCTCCGAGCGCACGGCGAGTTCGCGGTGGCTCCAGGACACGGCGCCGTCGGCGACCGCCTCGCGGTCCGGGAAGCGGGCCGCGGCGGCGTCGACGATCCCGGTGAGGGTGGCCGCGGGGAAGGCGGATGGGACCGGCAGGCCCGACCACCGGTCCAACTCGGCGCGCTGCGCGGGGCCGAGGACGCCGAGGGTGCCGGCCGGCTGCCGGGGAGCGTGGGCGAGGCTCGCGAGGGCCGCCGCCGTGCAGCGTACGAGGGCCGTCGCGGCCACCGGCGGTTCGCCGTCCGCCTCGGCGGCCAGCACCAACCGGTCGCCGCGGCGGCGCAGGGTGAGGCACAGGTCGACGGGGCCGAGGAGCTTGCCGTCCGCCTCTTCGCAGATGACGCCGAGCCGGGAGAGGGCACGGCCCGCGGGCAGTCCGGCGAGCCGCAGGCGCGTGGCGACCGTCTCCCGGTCGGGCCAGGCGAGGGGCAGCGCGGATTCGAGTTCGGTGTGCAGCGCCGTCAGGAAGGCGGCGGCGGGTGCCTCGCGGTCGAGAGGGGCGCAGAGGGCGAGTTCCCGCGGTGCGGTGTCCGCCCCGGCGGTGTCGCCGATCCCGCGTGCGGGGGCCGGTACCAGGATGATGTGCCGGGACGTGTCGTCGAGAGCGGCCAGGGCGAGCCGTGCCGCGGCGACGGTCAGCAGCAGCAGGCCGGTCGCGTCGCCTCCCGCCAGGGCGTCGAGCTGCTTGGTGTCCGCGGGCTCGATGGGGCACTCCGGGATGCCGCTCGCCGGGGACACGACGTCGAGGAAGGGAACTCCGCGGCCGGCCGCCAACCGGGGGAGCCAGGATTCACTCAGTGCTTCGCCAATCAGCATTTCTCGGGCTCACCCAATCCATCGAAGATTCTGACGAACATGATGGCACCGTGAGATTCTGTGCAAGAGAAATAGATCTTGTCAATCCCCGGTCCGGGGCGCAAAATCGATCATTGCCCTTCCAACTGACAGCCGTTACGATTGCCGATCATCGGCGTCCGGTGCCCTGTGCACCCATCAATTGACGGGATCCTGCATGCTCAAGTCGCAAAGGCTCGCCACGCTTCCGATCGACTCCTACGATTTGAGTGAAGAGCTGTCGATCATCGACTCGAACGATGCCGGAGGTGAATACGACGCGTTTACCTTCGGATCCTGGTCGGCGCATGTCCTTGCCAATTCCGGGGGAAGCGACAAGGACACCTCGTTCCGACCCTACGAGGGACAGCTTACCCAGACTGAGCTGGGGCGGAAGCTTCCCGGGATCATGTCGATCGTCACCGACAACTTCCCGCTCGAAAGGCTGCAGTGGGTTCGTGTGTTCAGCCTCGGTGATGGAATTCTCGCACCACACGTCGATTTCCTCGAATTCTCCGAGCCGGGTACACGGCTTCAGATTCCGCTGCGCACGGACGAGGATTCCCTGCACTCCGAGGAAGACATCGTCTATCACCTCCGGCGTGGTGAGGTGTGGAAAATACACACGACTGTTCCGCACTCGGCCCGGAGTATCTCTCCTCTGCCCAGGCTTTCACTGTGTCTCGATTTCTCAGGAGTCGACGAGCCGATCGAGATCAGGAACTCGATTCCGGCCGAGCTGCCCGTCCGTATCATCGAGCGCCCGCCTATCTCGGACGCCGAGGTGGAGGAGCTGCTGTCCTCGGCCGAATTGACCTCGGCCACCCTGCGCGCCGCCTTCCGGCGCTTCGCGGCAGTCCACTTCACGCGGCAGGCCCACGCCACGGCGGCTTTCGACTGGTTCGTCGAGGCCGCCGCACGCACCGGGGACGGCGCGCTGGTCGACAAGGCCAGGGCGTTCCGTACGTACTGCATCGAGAAGCGTGGTTACCGCGAGGCGTTCGAGTGGTGAGGGACGAGGGACAGGGGCTGCGCCCCGGGGCCGGGCAGGACCTTGCGGTCCAGCTTTCCGTTGGGTGACACCGGCAGGCCGTCCGCGAGCCACCAGCGCACCGGCACCATGTAGTCGGGCAGCACGGCGAGCAGCGCGCGGCGCACTTCCGGGGCCGGCGGAGGATCACCGGTGAGCACCGCGTGCAGCTCCACCGCCCCGTCGGCCCGCACCACCGGGAACGCCGCCGCGTCCCGCACCCCCGGAAAGTCCGTGAGGTGCGCCTCCACCTCGCGGGGTTCCACCGCGTTGCCCCGGATCTTGATCAGGTCGTCCATCCGGCCCAGCAGTTGCAGGGTCTGGTCCGCCCGCCAGACCCCGCGGTCGCGGGTGCGGTACAGGCGGGCGCCGGGGCGGAACGGGTCGGGCACGAACGCGGTACGGCTCAGCTCGCTGTCCGTGTAGCCGATGGCCACGCCCACGCCGCCGATGAAGATCTCGCCCACGTCCCCGTCCGGAACGGGCTTGCCCCGCTCGTCCAGCAGGTAGACGTAGGTGTTCCACACCAAGGACCCGACCGGTGGCCGCGGTTCCAGGTTGCCGGACGCACCGCTCACCGAGTGGCTGGCCACCATGTGGTTCTCGGCGGGGCCGTAGTGGTTGTGCAGGGTGATCTCCGGCCGGCGGGTGAGGAGCTCCTCCAGGGCCCCGGTCACCCGTACCGTCTCGCCCGCGCTGATGATGTGGCGCAGATGCGTCGCGTGCGCGAAGTTCGTCGGCAGCGACATGACCACGTCGATGAGCGACTGCGGGAAGTCCACGACCTCGATGCGCTCGTCCACCACGTAGTCGATCAGGTCCCGCGGATCGCGCCGTACCTGCGGCTCCGGCACGTACAGGCACCCGCCCGACGCAAGGGTGTAGAAGATCTCCTGCACCGAGACGTCGAACGTGAGGGGAGCCACCTGGAGGACCCGGCGCCCGCGTCCGAGACCGGAGCCATCCACCTGCCAGGAGACGAAGTTGGCCAGGCAGCGGTGCGTCTGGACGATGCCTTTGGGCACGCCGGTGGACCCCGACGAGAAGATGACGTACGCGGGATCCTCCGGCGCCGGCCGGGCGCGGACGCCGGACGCGGCGGAAGCGCCCCCCGGATCCGGCGCCACCAGCTCCGCGAGACCCGTCGTCCGCGCCGCCCGCGAGCCGGCGCCCGCCACCCTGGCGTCGGCCGTCACCAGCAGCGCCGCGCTGCTCGCGCGCAGGATCTGCGCGACACGCTCGGGCGGGTAGGTCGTGTCCACCGGCAGGTATGCGGCTCCGGCGCGCAGCGTGCCCAGGAGCGCCGCGGTGAAGTCGCCCCCCGCCTGCGCGGCGATGAGCACGACGTCACCGCGGCCGATCCCGAGTTCCCGCACGAGCCGGCCCGCGACGGTGTCCGCGAGCCGGTCCAGTTCCGCGTACGTCACCATGCGGCCCGGCTCGCGGACCGCGGGGGCCTGCGGATGCGCGGCCACCTCACGGTCGATCAGCTCCAGCACCGTGGTGACACCGATGTCAACCACCGGCCCCGCGTGTCCCGGCGGCGTCACGGCCGTCATCGCCGCGCCCCGGACGTGCCGGTCAGGGACCGGGTGACCTCCGCGGGCAGGAACGAGTACGGGTCCTGCGGGTCGTCGGCCGTCGCCTCGATGCAGACGTGGTGTCCGACGTCGAGGTCCCGGGCCAGCTCCTCGAGCACCTCCACCATGACGAGATCCTGCAGCGCGAGGCCCGTCGAGTCGTACACGGTGGTGACCGGCGACAGTCTGCGGTGCGCGTCCGGGTCGCGCAGCAGGTCGGGGAGCGGAGCCCCGATCTCCTCTGGGGCGAGCTGCTGGCAGTCCCCCTCGGCCCGCGCCTGTTCCACGTGGTCCGGACAGACGACCGCCGCGCGCAGGAGGTCCAGCGGCAGCTCCGTCTTGCCCGGCATGTCCGAGCCGATGGTGTTGACGTGCACCCAGGGCTTGAGCGACGTGCCCCGGATGACCGGCCCCTCGTGGGGGCCGACCGAGGTGGCGGTGCACAGCACGTCGGCCCGCTCCTCCACCTCCCAAAGCGGCGCGACGCGCACCAGCCCCTCGGGCATCCGGGCCCTGGCCGCGAAGGAGTTCTCCGCCCGCGCGTCCTTGTCGTGGACGAGCACCTCGGAGAACGAGAAGACGCGTGCCAGGGCGTGCAACTGCGTGACCGCCTGGGCGCCGCAGCCCACCAGGCCGAGCACGGCGGAGTCCGGGCGAGCGAGCACCCGGCTGGCCAGCGCGGACGCCGCGCCCGTACGGACGGCGGTGGCGAACGTGCCGTCGACCACGGCGCGAAGGTGGCCGCTGTCCGTGTCGAAGGCGCACAGGGTCGACAGGATGGTGGGCAGTTGGTTCTTGACCGGATTGTGCGGGTTGTAGGAGACCATCTTGATGGAGACCGTGGCGCCTTGGCGGACCGCCGGCATCCACTCCAGCAGGCCCAACTGCGGCGTCTCCAGCAGGAAGCCGTCCCGCTGCTTCATCTCCGCCGGCGCGCCGGGTCCACCGGTGAGAACCGCCTCCATGCGGGCGATGGTCAGATCGTAGAGTTGCCCCAGTCCCACCTTCGTGACGATGGTGGCGACGGCTTCGGCGTCGACGATGTGCGTGCGCTCAGCTTGCAAGGTCTCTCCCGGAGCTCAGTGTTCGGGCTGGTTCAACGGGGTCGATGAGGCAGCGGAATTCAGGTCGAGGGGCCGCGCCCGTGCCAGGACTCCCACAGGCCCGCGTAGGTGCCGTGGGCCGAGACGAGCTCCGCGTGCGGGCCCTGCTCGGTGATGCGGCCGTCCTCCATCACGACCACGCGGTCCGCGTCGTGTGCCGTGTGCAGCCGGTGGGCGATGGCGATGACGGTGCGCCCGCGCAGAACGCCCGCGAGCGAACGCTCCAGGTCCCGCGCGGCCCGCGGGTCCAGCAGGGAGGTGGCCTCGTCCAGCACCAGGGTGTGCGGGTCGGCCAGCACCAGTCGGGCCAGGGCCAGTTGCTGTGCCTGAGCGGGTGAGACCGACGTCTTGTCGGTGCCCAGCTCGGTGTCGATGCCGTCGGGCAGTGCCTGCACCCACTCGTCGGCCGCCACCGCCGCCAGGGCCGCCCTCACTTCGGCGTCGGTGGCATCCGGCGCGGCCAGCGCGACGTTGTCGCGCACGGTCCCGAGGAACACGTGGTGTTCCTGCGTGACGAGCGCCACATGGCGGCGCAGCTCCTCCAACGGCAGTTCACGGACCGGCACTCCGCCGAGGGTGACCGAGCCGGTGCGCGGCTCGTGGATGCCGGTGAGGATCCGGGCGAGCGTGGACTTGCCGGCGCCCGAGGGACCGACGATGGCGACGCGCTCACCGGCGCCGGTGCTCAAGGACACGTTCTTGAGCACGTCGTGGCCGGGCCGGTATCCGTAGGCGATGCCCTCCGCGATGAGCCGGTCGTCGGCGGGGCGGCGGGCGGTGGTCCTCTCCGGCTCCGCCGCCGACTCCACGCCGATGAGACGGGCGAGCGAGGCGTCGCCCACCTGCAGCTCGTCGAGCCAGCCGAGGAGTTCGTCCAGCGGGTCGATCACGGCCCTGGTGTACAGGGTCGCGGCGGTGACCTCGCCGAGGCTCACCCAGCCCTCGATGTAGAAGAGGCCGCCGAACAGCAGGGTCGCGGCGACCGGCAGGATGTAGCCGAAGTCCATCAGCGGGAACCAGACACTGCGCAGGAACAGCGTGCGCCGCTCGGCGCGGTTGGCCCGCTCGACGTCCTCGTCCGTGCGGCGCACGCGCGGACCGGACCGGCGCAGCGACTCCACGGTGCGGGCACCGGACACGGTCTCGTTGAGCCCTTGGGTCAGGTCGGAGTAGCTCGCCGCTTCGGCGAGGTAGGCGTCCCGGGCCCGCTTCAGGTACCAGCGGGTCGACCAGACGATGACCGGGACGGCGACCAGGCAGGGAAGAACCATGAGGGGACTGGTGATGATCAGCGCCACCAATGTCAGCGCCACGGAGAGGCCCGCGACCAGGATCGAGGGCGCGCCCATGCGCACGGCACGGGACAGCGAGTCCACGTCGCGGGTGCTGCGGGTCAGCAGGTCACCGCCGCCGGCCTTCTCCACGGTGTGCAGGGGCAGCGTCAGGATCCGGCGGACGAATCCCTCGCGGATGTCGGCGAGGACGAGCTCGCCGAGCCGGGCGCCCTCCAGGCGGGCCGTGCGGGTGAACACGCCCTGCAGGAGCAGGAGTCCGGCGATCACCAGCACGGTGACGTCGACCCGGGTGGTGGTGACGCCCTTCTCCACCTGCTCGACCAGTTCACCCAGCAGGGCGGGGACGACCAGACCGCAGGCGGTGGCGAGGACGAACCAGAGCACGGTGCGCGTCAGCAGTCCGGTATGGCTGCGTACGAGACCGCGTACGTGACGGCGCACCGTCTTCGCGTCGGCTACCGGAAGACTCACTGTGCGCTCCTTGGCGTGCGGCTGTCGGAAAGAACGGGGACGATGGCGTTCACGCCTCCTCCCGCATCACCACGGCGGCGTACTGGGGCGAGCCGGAGGCGAGTTCGCGGTGCGTACCGGTCATGACGACCTTGCCGTCCTCGACGAAGGCCACCTCGTCGGCCCGGTCGAGCAGCAGAGGGCTGTTGGTCACCACCACGGTGGTCCGCTCCGACCTGGAGGCGTGGAGCCGTTCGGCGATGACGGACTCGGTATGCGCGTCGACGGCGCTGGTGGGATCGACGAGAACGAGCACCGGGGGCTGCGCGGCCAGGGCGCGCGCGAGCCGCAGCCGCTGCTGCTGGCCGCCCGAGAAGCTGGCTCCGCCCTCCGAGACGACGGTGTCCAGACCGTCGGGCAGCGCCTCCACGATGTCCTCGGCGTTGGCGTCGTGCAGGGCCTGCGCCCGCACCTGTTCGGAGCGTCCACCCAGATCCTCGGCGAGGACGCCGGAGAAGAGGAAGTCGTCGTTGCGGGCCACCAGGACCAGGTCGCGCACCTGATCCGTCGGCAGGGTCTCCAGCGGCACGCCGTCGGCGGTCACCCGGCCCCCGGCGTACCGGCCGAGCCGTTCGGCGATCTCCGCGCCCTCCTCCGGGGTGGCGGCGGCGATCGCCGTCATCACGCCCGGACGCACCCGCAGCCCGGACGCGGCGTCGTACAGGTCGGGCGCCTCGGAGACGACGGCCGGCGCGGTGTCGGCGGTGGGCTCGGGCTCGAGGGACAGGACGCTCACGACCCGCTTGCTCGCCACGTCGGCGCCGACGAACGACTGGAACGCCGAGGTCGCCGTGCGCATCGGCAGCATGAGGAAGGCGGCGTAGCCGTAGGCCGCGACGAGGTCACCGGCGGTCAGGTCGCCGCCGATGGTCTGGCGCGCACCGAACCAGACGACCGCGACCACGAAGATGCCGGGCAGCAGCACCTCGGCGGCGGGCAGCACCGACTCGATCTTCGCCACGTGGACGCCCGCCTGCCGCACGCGCTGCGAGTCCTTGCGGTAGCGCTCGCCGAACGTGGCCTCGCCGCCGATGCCGCGCAGGACGCGCAGGCCGGACACGATGTCGCCGGCGCGGTTGGTCAAGTCGCCCTGCAAATCCCGGTAATTGCCGATCCGCTTGTGCAGGGGGCTGAGCAGCGGGCCGGTTCCCGCGAGCAGGGCGGGGACGCCGATGAGGACGAGCAGGCCGAGGGTGACCGACGTGGAGAGCAGCACCACGGCGACGAGGACGACGGTGACCGCGCTGCCGATGCCCCGGGCGAGGGCCCCGGGCAGTGCGCCGATCCGGGTGATGTCGGCCGTGCCGATGGCGACCACCTCGCCCGTGGAGACCCGCTTGGACAGCGTGGCCCCGAGCCGGGTGGCGTGCGAGGCCACCAGGCGGAACGTGAGGTAGTTGGCCTTGAGCCGGCCGATGGTGTCACAGCGGTGCCGCAGCACACTTCCGACGGTGGTGACCAGGGCGAGCCCGATGATGGCGCCGGTCCAGGCCCACAGACGGCCGGTGTCCTTGTCCGACACCGCGTCGATGGCCCGGCCTATGGCGAAGGGGGTCAGACCCATGCTGGCCATCCACAGGCAGCCCCAGAACACCCCGAGGAACAGCGTGCGCGACTGCCTGCCGATCAGCCATCGGAGATAGCTCCTGGGCGACCGGAGATCCGGGTCTCCCAGTTCGGGCAGCGGATTGTTGCTTGGCAATGCGGTTTCCTTCGGGGTCGTCCCGCCCCGGACGGCCGGGGCGGTCAAGGGGACTTGAGGGGTCTGCGGTGCGAGCGGTGCACGGTGCGCGCGGGCGGCCGAAAGGGGCCGTCAGTTGTGGGTGGACTGCGGGGCCGTGACGAACTTCCTCAGTTCGGCCGTCACCTGACGGGGAACGCCCAGGTGGTAGAAGTGGTTGCCGGGGAACGTCCGCACGGTGGTGGGCCCGGTGGACCACTCGGCCCACCTGCGGATGTGACCGTCGGTCACGCCCTCGTCGTCCTGTCCCCGCCATGCACCGAGAGGGCAGGGGAGGAGCGGATCCGTTCTGGGCGGGGTGTAGGTGTCACAGATGGCGCTGTCACCGCGCAGGGGTCGCGTCACGGCGGCGGCGAGGCGGCTGTTGGCGCCGACGGCTGCGGGCACGACCCCGTCCGCGACGAGTTCCGCCACGAGCTGCTCGTCGGTCAGTCGTTCGATGCCTGACGGTTCGCCCTGATCGTCCGGTGCCCGGCAGGCCGATGCGAGGAAACCGCGCGGCCAGCTGCCCTGTTGGCGCCCCAGGCGGCGGGCGAGTTCGTACCCGATCAGTGCCCCCATGCTGTGGCCGAACACGTAGTAGGGGAGGTCGAGGCGGGCTGCGAGCCGTGGGGTCAGCTCGTCGAGCACCTCGGCCATGCACGTGGCGGGTTCCTCGCGCCAGCGGTTCTCCCGGCCCGGCAGCTGCACGGCGACAAGTGCGATGTCCGGGCCGAGCATCTCCTGCCAGGGACGGAACTGAAAGGCACCGGAACCGGCGTGGGGGAGGCACAGCAGCAGCGCCGTCGCCGTGCGGGGAGGGTCCCACTCGAGCAGGGGGCCTTCGGTCATGGGTGCCGGTCTACGACGGGCAGGTGGAGGTGGCACTTCTGGAGAGCGGACACACTGTTTCCCTTGTCGGTCGAAGGTGACGTGCAGAGGTAGGCGAACGGTCCGTGCTCGGCGGCCGATGCACATCGACGGCGCACGAGGTGTCGGAAGTGGGGGGCGGGGGCCTGCTCGGCGGGTACGACGTGAATGGGGAATACGCATGCCTCCAGCGCGTTGCCAACATTCCTATCACGGGCGGGACTTGAGCTGGCAAGGGTGAAAATCGCTCGTTCGTCGCGTCCGTGCCCCGGTCCCACGGAGGATGCCCCCCGTTGAGCGGCGTCGCACCAGTAAGTGACTCACGTCACATGACGGGTGCGTGTCAGCACGGGCTTCACTGGCTAGGACTTCACGGGTCAGTGGTCATTCCGACCTGGTGCCTCGCCGGCAGAGGATTCGGCCCAAGGAGACGTGCCTCTGGTCGGCCGGCGTGCAAGGAGACCCCATTGCCGCTGAACAGGTGCCCGGAACCCTGCCCTCGACCGGGGCGCTGGGTGAACGCGTCGAGTTCTTGTGTCGATCACAGCGCGACGAGAACGAGGGGATGTGTGCATGGCGCAGGGCGAACGTGGTGTAGCCGTGGTGTCGGGTGCTTCGTCGGGGTTCGGCGAGAGAACCGCACAAGTGCTGGCCCGGCAGGGGTACCTGGTGGTTGCCCTGGCACGCAGGGCGGACCGGCTGCAGGCCCTGGCGGAGCACGACCCCACCGGTGCGATCCTGCCGGTGGTGGCCGACGTCCGGGACCGTGAGGGGCTGGACCGGGCCCTGGACGAGTTGCCCGAGGACTTCCGTGACATCTCGGTGCTCGTCAACAACGCCGGCCATTCCCGCGGATTCGGGCCGCTCCAGTCCGGGCGGGACGACGCCTGGCGCGAAATGATCGACACCAATATCACCGGTCTGCTCAACGTGAGCGGTCTGGTCCTTCCCCGGATCGTCGCCCGCGGGTCGGGCCACGTGGTGAACATCGGCTCGATCGCGGCGCATTACCCCTACCTGGGTGGCAACGTGTACGCCGCCACGAAGGCATTCGTGCATCAGCTCTCGCTGAACATGCGCGTCGACCTCCGGGGCACGGGCGTCCGGGTGAGCTGTGTGGCACCCGGCATGGCGAAGACCGAGTTCGCCAAGGTGCGTTACGACGGTGACGAGGAGCGTGCGGACGCGCTCTACGCGGGACTCGATCCGCTCACCGCCGAGGACGTGGCGGAGGCGGTGTCGTGGTGCCTGGCGCAGCCCGCCCGGGTCAACGTCAACATGATCGAACTGATGCCGTCCGAGCAGCACTTCGGACTCGGCTTCACGGGAAGCCCGCCCGCCTCGCCCGGCGGCACGGATGGCGTCTGAGCCGGTGCGTACCGTTCCCCGGCACATGAGCACGCGAAACGGCCTCGTCGCACGACCGGCGCGCCACGGGGAAGCGGAACACATCGCCTCCCTCTCCGCCCCCTTCGTCGAGAAGGGACTGCTGATAGGCCGCACGGCAGCCGAACTGGACCGGCACATCGAGGAGTTCGTCATCGCCTGTGAAGGGGGCCGGGTCGTCGGGTGCGCGGGGATGGCTCCGCTCGGCGCGAGTCTCGTCGTCTACAACCTCTGCATCGCGGCCGATTGCCAGGGCCGGGGAATCGGCCGGACCCTGGTCGGCCTGGCCGCGGACATCGGCACGGAGCAGGGGTACCAGTCCCTGCTGGCTCTGACCCGATTCGGCGGAGAATGGTTCAAGAAGCTGGGGTTCTCGAACGTCCCGGCGAGCGAGACCCGTGATGAATGGCGCGTTCTTTTCCGCCCCGGCCGCAGGTCGAGCCTCTACCGGCTGAGACTGGCCTTCGACTCGTCCAGAACCCGAAACATGCCCGTGTGCCTGCTCAAGCAGACCTAGGAGTGACACAGTTGATAATCTGCGGGTTGAAACTCACACATGACGGAGCCGTCGCCCTGCTCGACGACGACCGCCTGATTTTCAGTGTCGAGATGGAGAAGCTGGGAAACGGTCTGCGCTACAGCACCGTCGCCGACTTCAGCCTGATCCCTCAGATTCTTTCCGACTTCGGCTACAAGCCCGAGGACGTCGACGAATGGGTGGTCGACGGCTGGGACGGCGACGTGTCCGGCACGGTCTCCCTACTCGACCAGGGTGCGCCCACCGAGATCGTGGTCGGCCCCTACCGTGAGTCGCCGGCCTGCCCGGCACTGGACGTGCCGAGCGTCTCGGGCACCTTTCCCATGGACGGCGCGACCTATCCGTACACCAGCTTCCCGCACGCGGCGGGGCACGTGTCGAGCGCCTACGCCTCCAGCCCCTTCGCCCGGCGCGGCGAGGCGTCCTTCGTCCTCGTCTGGGACGGCGGCCTCTTCCCGCGCCTCTACTGGGTCGACCCACGCGAGGGCGTGCAGAACCTGGGCGAACTCTTCCCGATCCTCGGTCACGCGTACGCCATCGCCGGACACCACTTCGGCCCCTTCCGCAAGACGGTGCAGTCGCCCACCGTCGACGACCTCTCGGTGGCCGGCAAACTCATGGCCTACATCGCGCTGGGACAGCCGGACGACGCCGTGACGGCCGTGCTGCGCGAGGAGTTCCACCGCATCTTCGAGAGCGACGAACCGGCCGCGGTGGAGTACCGGGCGACGGTCGGCGGGTACGGCAGCCTCTTCGAGAGGTCCGTGCCGCCCGTGCACGATTTCTTCTCCGCGGTGCGCGCCCGGGTGTCGGAGAACGGCGTGAGCGACGAGGACGTGCTCGCCTCCGTGCACGTCTTCTTCGAGGAACTCCTCGTCGAGCGGATCACCGCCAAGGTTTCCGCCGCCGCCAAGGGCGAAGCGCCGTGGAACCTCTGCTTCGCCGGCGGCTGCGCCCTCAACATCAAGTGGAACAGCGCGCTGCGCGCCGCGCCCGTCTTCCGCGACGTGTGGGTCCCGCCCTTCCCCAACGACTCGGGATCCGCCATCGGCGCGGCCGTCCTCGGCCGGGCGCAGCACGACGGTCTGGCGGCGCTCGACTGGCATCCGCGGCTCGGCCCGGCGCTGACCCCGTCACCCGGGCTGCCGGCCGGCTGGACGGCGTCGGCCTGCACCCCGGAGGAACTCGCCGGCATCCTCCACGAGACCGGGGAGCCTGTCGTCGTCCTGCACGGCCGTGCCGAACTCGGCCCCCGCGCGCTGGGCGGCCGCAGCATCCTGGCGGCGCCGGTCAGCGCGGCCATGAAGGACGAGCTGAACCGCATCAAGGACCGTGAGCCCTACCGGCCCGTCGCGCCCATCTGCCTGGAGGAGGAGGCCCCGGAGATCTTCTCGCCCGGCACGCCGGACCCGCACATGCTCTTCGACCACGAAGTACGGCCGGACTGGAAGGAGCGCATCCCCGCGGTCGTCCACCTCGACGGGACCGCGCGGCTCCAGACGGTCGGCCGGGGCGACGACGACGTGCTCTTCGCCGTGCTGTCCGCCTATCACCGGCTCAGCGGCGTCCCTGTGCTGTGCAACACCAGCGCCAACCTCAACGGGCACGGCTTCTTCCCCGACGTCGCGTCCGCCGCGCGGTGGGGCCGGGTCTCCCGGATATGGAGCGACGGGACGCTGTACCGGCGGACCGACGAACGTACGGAGGCGTGAGACCCCGCGAACGCCCGGAGGCCGCCCACGGCACGGCCGAGTCGCTCGTCGCCATGCTGCCCCGGCTCAGCGAACTGCACGGACGGACGGTGGTCGTGGTGGCGGGCGATCACGTCCTGGCCGACGAGGAGCTGCGGCACGCGTTCTGCGGCGACATCGCGCTGCTGCGGTACAGCGGGGTGCGGGCCGTGGTCGTGCACGACCACGGCCCGCACCCTCCGGTGAGCCCGGCCGACGACCCGGCCGCGCTGCGCCGCTACGTCGCGGGGTACGTGCAGCGCCGGTTGGTCGGCGGCCTGGGCGACCACACCGTGCCGGCGGTCGGCATCACGGGCGAGGACGCCCGCACCCTGGTGCTGGGGGACGGGGCCGACGTGCAGGCCGATCCGGGGGTGGTCCGGCTGTTCCTCGACACCGGCCACGTTCCCGTGGTGTCGAGCGTGGCGTACGACTCCGGCGGGGGCATCCGGTTCCTGGGCGCGGTCACGGCGGCCGTCGCGCTCGCCGACGCGCTGCAGGCCGATCTGGTGCTCCCGGCGGGAGCCGAGGGCGCGTGTGCCGCGGCCGCGTCCGTCGTCGACATGTCGGTTCCGCACGCCGTGCTGAGGCATCTTCACCGTCTGGACGACGTCGGGGGGTGCGGCCCGGGGACGGCGTTCGGCGGGTGACGTGGACGCGGCCGGCGCGGTGCGCCGGTCGCGGGGAGCGGGGGCGGGCTGTCAGGGCCGGGGCTCCCTGCCCAGGAGCAGGGTGACGAAACCGAGGGTGCCCCGGTAGCCGTGGAGCCAGGCGGCGCGGTGCTGGGCCGCGGCGTCGAGGGCCTGGGTGCGGTCCGGGTGATCAGGGTGGTCCAGGGCCCACCGGGACAGGGAGCCGGTCCAGGACCACTCGTAGTCGTCCCACTCCTGGAGGGTGCTCACGTGCCCGTACAGGGGCACCCAGCCCTCGGACACCACCCGGTCGACGGTCGTGGCGAGGTCGTCGTACTCGTCCGCGGCGAAACCGGAGTCGAGGGTGCGGCGGTCTGGTTCGCGCTCCCAGAAGCAGTCGCCGACGAGCACTGTGCCGCCGGGGACGAGGTGGCTCTCGGCTGCCTTCAAGGTGGGGAGCAGGCCGCCGAAGGCGTGGCTGGCACCGATGCTCAGGACGAGGTCGTAGCCGTGGGGTGGGCTGAACTCGGCGGCGTCTCGCGCGTGAAAGGCGATCCGGTCACCGAGTCCGGCCGCATCGACCGAGGCACGGGCTGCCGCGATGGCGTCGGCGTCGTTGTCGACGCCGTCGGCGCGCAGGTCCGGCCGGCCGGCCTGCGCACGCAGCAGCCAGGTGCCCGATCCGCAGCCGAGATCGAGGAGCCGGGCGGTGCCGTGGGGGAGGGCCCGGTCGAGGAGTGTTCGCACGGACGTGTCGCTCAGCGGCGCGGCGATGGGGTGCAGGGTGTGGGCGATGGAACTGATCTGTCGGCGGTGCATGACCGCAGTCTGCCCGCCGCCCGCGCCGGGGCTGTCCAGGCGCCCCGCGGACGGGGGCCGGTCGACCCGAAGGAGTGGGGTGCGGCCGACAGCCGGTCGCCCCGTCGGCCTGGTCGGCGGACCGGGCGGCTGACGTGTGACGCCGACCGCGATCGACCCGTCGCAGCGGTCCGCCACGCCGGCGCACTCTCAGGGTTCTCACTCTCCTGGGGCGACCTCGTCCGCCTGCCTCGGGAGTGGCTGGAGCGCACGACGAACCTCACCTGCCCGAGCGAGCCGGACCGGGGCGGCCGCTTCGCCCCCTTCGGGCAGCCCCGGCGCCACGCCTCCGGCATCGGCCGAAGGACGGCCGCCGGTGGGCCTGCCGCCCCCCGGCGCCGCACGACCCCGGCGAGCTTGCGGAACCGGCGACCGTCCAGTCCGGCGAACAGGACCGCCCACTGCGGCCCGGCCGCCGTCACCACCACACCCACACCAAGATCATCACATGTCTGACCAGGGCTTACAGGACGTCGTTCAGCCAGCGTGCGGTTCGTAGGAGCTGATGCCGTACAGGGCTTCGTCGTCGATGGCGTTCTTGTCCCAGTCCAGAGAGATCCGCATCGGGTGCCCGTCGGGCGCGTAGTCCGCCTCGGCTGTCTCCGCGTCGTCACAGCGGGCCTGCTGCAGCCTCTTCGACAGTTCGCCGAGGGTGGGGACTTCGACGTGCTGTTCCCGTGCCTGCCGCTGGCTGTCCTTGTCGAGCCCGGTCACCTTCGTCACCGTGCCGTTCCGGACCTCGATCCGGAAGGTTCCCATCAACGTCTGTGTCGTCGATGACAGGGTGTAGGCGTACGAGGCAGGCTCCTCCCAGGCCGTGCCATATGCAGCGCACCTGGGCCCGCCCGCCTCAGCGGACCCCGAGGACGTCAAGCTCTCGGTGTCACAGGCGCTGGTAACACCCACCATGGTCCCGATCAGAGCGGCAGTGGAGACGAAACAGGGACGGGAACGTCCGGCAGCCATGGTGGCCCCCCTCGGGTCGGTTACTGCTGTGACGCCGACTGCTGGGAAAACGTTCATCGAACCGTTCTCGTCCTGTCCTGCAGGGGTGATGGCGCAGGTCGGCGGGGTGGCGTGACAAGGCGGGGCTCCTGGTCGTCGCGGTGGTGTTCTCTACGCACCATGCTTCGTCCGAGGAGGCTCGCCTGGTCCCGTACCGTGCCACGCTCGACGCCCCTCACGAACTGGTCGAGCATGTCTCGTGGCGCATCTGTGCCCGAAGGCGTGAACGCGGCACGCGGTGGCGGAAGCCGGGCTGCTTCCAGCAGGCCCTGCCGGCGCTGGTGCACCTGCGCAAGAACGAGACGCTGCCCCAAGCTCGCGGCGGGGTTCGGGGTCTCCACCGCGACCGCTTGGCGGTACGCCGACGAGCCCCTCGACATCCTGGCCTCCCGGGCCCCCGGTCCGCACGAGGTCCTCGTCGGCCTGGGCGAAGGAGACTTCGTCGTCGACAAAACTCTCATCCCCGTCGACCGCATCGCCGCGGACCGGCCGTACCCCTCCCAGAGGCGCCGGCAGCACGGTATGAACGTCCAGGTCGTCGCCCGTCCGGACGGCACCCCGCTGTGGTTCTCCCGCGCGACGCCGGGGCGCACCCACGACCTGACGGCGGCCCGCGCTCATGGCATCGTCCAGGCCTGCCCGACCCGGCAGATCCTGGTGCCCGCGGACCGCGCCCACCAGGGCGCCGGCGCCACCTTCCGCACCCCGTACTGCCACCACAGCGAACACCCCGAGCATCACCAGCAGTTCAACCGCGGCCATGCCCGGCTCCGGGCACCCGGCGAACGCGCCTTCGCTCAACTCAGGACGTGGCGGCTGCTGCGGCGAGTCCGCTGTTCCCCCCGCCCCATCGGCGCGGTCGTCCAAGGCGTCCACACCCTGCTGACCTGCACCTGTCCAGGATGAAAACGGCTCACTGGGTGGACTCCACCCGATGTCGTGCATCACCACACGCCGCCGACACCCCGGGTCTCACCGCGAGGCCTACGGCATGGTGAGCGCCGAGAACACCGCCGGTCCGGCCCTGTGCCGCCGCCGGGGCTTCCGTCGCGTCCGGGACGTCATCGGCGACGACGGCTCGGTCGCCAAACTGCTCGTCATCCCGACCAAGGACCCGGGGTGAGCGGGGCGGTCGTTTTCCGCCGGCGCTGGTCGGGGCCCCGGGCAGCCCCATTCTCGTTTGTCCTGTTTTCTCGTTTCATTGCCCTGGTCTTCGTCTCGTAGAGTGGCGTCGACCTGTTCTCGAAAACCCGGGATCAACACGGCAGGAAACTCGTTCTGCGCAGCCCAGGGAAAGGGGAATCCCGCAGTGGGGCTCATCAAGACCACCGGCACATTCACGGGGACCAGTGTGGACCTTCCTGGTCTCACGGGTGTGAACACCAGCCAGATCAGGTGGGGGCAGCCTGCCACGCCCGGCGGCGCTGTGAGTGGCTATGACTTCGTGGACTACGAAATGGAGGCGAACCTGGGCGGCCGTGAATTCCCGATAGGCGAATTCACGCACCACAACTACCCGATCCTGCTTTCGGGGCAGTCGCAGTTCTGGGTGTACCTCGCGATAAGGGTGCACTTCGAGAACGGGGACTTCAATCACGACTTCACCGTTCGCCTACGTCACGACGAGACACCCAACCAGGGTTCGCACCCGAACGACGTGGTCAATTGGGAAGCGATCCACGAGCCCGAAACGGTGTTCATCGACGGAAACGAGTACAGCGTGGAGATCACCGGCTTCAGAAAGCCGGGGGAGAAGGAGTCGAAGCCCAACTTCGACGTTCCCGAGGGCGGCAAGGACACCGCGTACCTCTACGCGAGGTTCCAACGGGAGGCCCCGCAGGCGTCCTGATCCGCCACAGGACCGTACCGGACCGCACGTCTCCGCCCGGGTCGTCCCGGTGATCCGTGCGGAGCCGGTCTCCGGGACCGGGCGGGAGGCGGCGGCGACCGGACGAGAATCGAAGGCCTGGAGGACAAGGCCGCAGGGCTGTTGAACGCCGCGAGGCGGCTGGAGGGTGCTGCGTCAGCGATCCGAAGCGCTGTCGCCGACATGCCCCGAGGCCGCTGGTGAGCCGGACCTCGGATTCACAAGGACTTGTCGGGATCAGCCCCACGGGACTGGTCCCGTCGGCGTGGTGATCGGCATGTACACCCTGCGGCACCGCGGCGGCCCACTCCGCCTGTGGCCGCAGACCGCCCGTCGGCTGGAAGGGCCAGCGGACGAGCCGGGGGAGGCCGTCCGTCAACGTACTCGCTGACGAGCAGACCGGGACCGCCGGCGATCCGGTCCACGGACACCTGGGAAGAGGTGAGGCCCCGTGCACCACCGCTCCAGTTGTCGCCGTAGATCTGCGGCAGGGCGTACTCGTGGCCGTGGGCGTGGAACGTCCTCCCGTCCGGCTGCCGCCCGATACCGCGCCCCCGGGTGACCTTGAAGAACCTCCGCAGGCCGAAGACCCTGGTCCCCGTCCTCATGCTGCCCGCCGCCAGGTAGCCGCTGTCGGCGACGGAGCGGCCGGGGCCGGCGCCGTGGCATCCCGCGGCCCGGGGCCGAGCCCCCGGGGCCGCGGGGTGGCGGGCCTCCCGCGCGACCCCTTCGTCCGCCACGGTCGGGTGACCGCCGCTCTCGGCCTGGGTGCGGGTCCGTCTCGACGGGGCGGGCCGGGGCGCCGGACGACCGGTCGCCGGAGAGCCGGCCCCACGGCTGGTGGTCAGCCCGCCGTCAGCACGTCGACCCCGTTCGTCATGAGCTGCTCGACCACCGGGTCCTGCGGGGCCGTGTCCGTGATCAGTCCGCTGATCTCTTCCCAGGGCAGGACGCGGTACCGGGAGGCGGTGCCGATCTTCTCGGAGGAGGCGAGGACGTAGGTGTCCGCGGCCCGTGCTGCGAGGGCGCGTTTCATCGCGGCGTCCTCGGCGTCGCCTGTGGTGAGTCCCGCCTCGGGGTGCACGCCGGTGACGCCAAGGAGGAAGAGGTCGGCGGAGACGTTCTGCGCGGCCTCGACCGCGGCCGCGCCGCAGGTGACCGCCGAGTGCTTGAACAGGCGGCCGCCGAGCACGAAGACCTCGGCCTTCGGATGGTCGAGCAGGGCGGCGGCGATCGGCGGGCTGTGGGTGATCACGGTACAGGCCAGGTCCTTCGGGAGCGCGCGGACGACAGCCAGGGCGGTGGTACCTCCGTCGAGGATCACCACGCCGCCGGGCCGCACCAGCCCGGCGGCCACCGAGGCGACCTTGCGTTTGCCGTCCGGGGCCACGGCCTGCCGGGCACCGTAGTCCGCCACCGCCGGCGAAACGGGAAGCGCCCCGCCGTAGACGCGCTGGCACAACCCCTCGCTTGCCAGGTCGCGCAGGTCGCGCCGCACGGTGTCCTCGGAGATCCGCAGCTCGGCGGCGACGTCCTTGGCGACGATCTTGCCCTCCCGAGCGAGCAGGTCCAGCAAGTGGTCACGCCGTTCAGCAGCCAGCATCCGTATTCTCTCCTGTTGTTGCACGTTTCTGCATGTATCGTAGCGCCCATGACCGACAAGCCCATGCTGATCCTCATCGCCGGGCCCTATCGTTCCGGCACCGACGGCGACCAACAGGCCATGGCCGCCAACCTCGCGCGCCTCGAAGCGGCCGCATGGCCCGTCTTCGCCGCCGGCCACCTTCCCGTCATCGGAGAATGGATCGCCCTGCCCGTTCTGCGCTCGGTCGGCGCGGGCCCCACCGATCCCCTCGCCGACCAGGTGCTGTACCCGACCGCCGAGCGCCTGCTGGCCCGCTGCGACGCCGTGCTGCGTCTGCCCGGTGACTCCACGGGAGCCGACCAGGACGTCGCCCTCGCGCGCCGCCGCGGCCTGCCCGTCTACTACGACACCGCACAGATCCCGCCCCTGAACCGGCGAGGGGTCGCATGAAGCCCCGAGTCGGCGTGAACGTCCCCGACCACCGCGGCCGCACCGGGCTCGACCGAGCGGGACGCGGCCTCGACCGCAACCCGAACGTCGTCATCCGCGACGTCGAACTCACCTCCCAGGGCTGGCACGTCCTGCGACGCACCACCTTCGACTACCGCCGCCGCGACGGACGCTGGGAAACCCAGCAGCGGGAGACCTACGACCGCGGCAACGGCGCCGTTGTCCTGCCCTACGACACCGCACGCGGCCGCGTCCTGCTCACCCGCCAGTTCCGCTACCCGGCCTACGTCAACGACCACCCCGACGGCATGCTCATCGAAGCCGCCGCGGGGCTGCTCGACACGGACGACCCGTCCGTTGCCATCCGCCGGGAGGCGGCCGAAGAACTCGGTGTGACCCTCGGCCCGCTCACCCGCATCCTCGACGCCTACATGAGCCCCGGCTCCGTCACCGAACGGCTCCACTTCTTCTCCGCCCCCTACGCCCCGGCCGACCGCACCGGGACCGGCGGCGGAGTCGAAGAGGAAGGCGAGGACATCGAGGTCCTCGAACTGCCCTTCACCGAAGCCCTGGCCATGACCCGCGACGGACGCATCACCGACGGCAAGACCATCCTGCTCCTGCAATGGGCAGCCCTGGACGGCCCCTTCGCCCCCGCCGCACAGTAGGCACGGGCGACACCGCTCCGCCTCACCGGTAGCGTCCGCAGAAGCCGGGAAGGTCACCCGGTGATCACCGGAGTGGCTTACGCCGGTGCGTGACAGCGGGTGAGCCGTGTTTGCCCGACCGGGGTCGTGGTCAGGCGTCGGCGGTGAGGTCGGAGACGAGGCCGGCGATGGCCCGGCGGGTGTCGGCGAGGGGCTCGCACCGGCGGGTCCACCGGGTCGGTTGCTTCCAGCGTTTGCGGTCGGCGAGGGCGTGTTCGGCGCTGACGCGTCGGGACGCGTGCTGGTGGCGGGCTCGCAGGCGGGCTTCGTGGACTTCGGGCGGGCTGATCCCGTCCGCTCTCCTTGATGGCGTGATCGCCTGGCCGGGGTGGTCGCGTCCGAGGCCGAGACAGTCATCGTCCAGGAGCACTTCCATGTCGGGGAAGTGCCGGAAGCACACGGCGACGCCTTCGTCGCGTATGGCGGTCGCGTCGTGCATCGGTCCTGGCCGCATGGCATCAGCCCAGAGCGTGCGTCCCCGGGCATCGGCGACGACCGTGGCCTTCCTCGTGTCCTGCTTCTTCTTCCGGAGACCAATGCGCGCCTCCCACCGCGGCCGGCCGCAGGCCGGCGACCCGGACCTCGGCGGCGTCCAGCCGCAACTCGACGCCCCCGGCCCGGGCGTAGGCGAACACGCCGGTCAGGGTTCGAAGTCGCAGACCAGGGCGGTCGGGGACCGCGCACCCACGCTCGGCGAGAAGCCCGCGTATCTCACCGAGCGCGCGGGTGGTCGTGGAGCGGTCGACACCGAACAGCAGCCCCAGCACCGCCAGGGCGTATCAGGGAGAGAGCCCCGCCATCCGCGTCCCGTTCCGCGGCAGGAGCCTGCGCGACCGGCGCCGGCGTCACAACCGGGACCATGCCAAGATCCGCAGCCTCGGCGAACGCGCCATGGCGATCCCGAAGGGCCGGCGGACCCTGCGGAAGCTCCGTTGCAGCACCACCCGGATCACGGCCGTCGCCCGAGCCGTCGCCACCCTCGGACCCACCAACCGATCAGGAGGGAGAACCTTCCCCGACCGGCTCGAAGGCGGCCTTCCCGGCGAGCCGGTGGTGCTCGTCGGCCAGACCGCCGGCAACCGCTCGACGCGCCTCGCGGTCGAGCCGCGGTTCGCCGAGGCGAAGCGGTTCGAGGAGTTCGGCGCCGAGCGGTGGTCCGGTGTGTGGTCGAGCTCGGCCCGGCCGCTCCCCGGGCCGGACCGTCAGGGATAGATCTTCTTGTTCTCGGCGAGCATGGCGACGTACTTCTCGATGCGGGCCGCCCGGGTCTCGGGCTTTTTCGCGTCCTGGATCCGGTAGAGGACCGCGTACCGGTTGCGGCTGTCGAGCGTGGAGAAGAAGTCCCGCGCCTTCGGGGACGCGTCCAGAGCCGCTTGGAGGTCGTCGGGCACCGTCGCCTTGCTCTGACTGGCGTACGCCGCCTCCCAGCGGCCGTCCGCCCTGGCCTTCTCCACCTCGCGCAGACCCGCCGCCCGCATCCGGCCCCGCTCGATGAGCTCGGTGGCCTTCTGCCGGTTCACCTTCGACCACTTGCTGCCGGACCGCCGCGGGGTGAAGCGCTGCAGCCAGTGCTGCTCGTCCAGCTTCTTCTTCTGCCCGTCGATCCAGCCGTAGCACAGGGCCGACTCCAGCGCCCCGGCGTAGTCGACGCCGTCCAGTCCGGAGTCCTTCTTCGGGATCTTCAGCCAGACGCCCGGGGCGTCCGCGTGGTTGTCCTCCAGCCACTTCTCCCACGCCTCCTGCGTGGGGAAGGCGAGCACCGGATCCGTCGCGTTCTGTGATCCACCAGACATGACCCTCATGAAAACCCACCGCTTCGGCACGGTCAACCGGTGGCCCTTCCCGGTGGTGTCGTCCCGTCCGGGGCGACTGCGCACTCTTGAGCAGAAGCCGCCGCCCGCGCCACCTAGCGTGAACACGTCCTGAGACAGAGCGAGGAGGGCCGTTGTGGCGACCATGTTCGAGCACGTCGGCGGTGAGGCCACGCTGCGCAAGATGGCCGAGCACTTCCATGAGGCCGTGCTTGGCGACGAGTCGCTCGGCAAGCTGTTCCGGTACGGCAGTTCGCACCATGTGGACCACCTCACCGCCTTCCTGGCCGAGATGCTGGGCGGTCCGCGCCGCTACAGCGAGGAACTGGGCGGCTTCGAGGCGATCTACCGCGCCCACCAGGGGCTCAACATCCGCGACGAGCAGCGTGAACGGTTCGTCGAGCTGATGCTGCAGTCCGCCGACGCGGTCGGACTGCCTGCGGACGAGCGCTTCCGCACGGTCTTCACCCGTCAGATCGCACGGGCCGCGGGATTCTCCACTCGGGTCTCGCGCGGCGAACTCGACCACTTCGCCGCGCCCTATCCCGAGCTGGTCGCCTGGGAGTGGTGAGCCGGTGAGCAGGTCGGTACTGGTCACGGGCGGCAGCCGCGGCATCGGTGCCGCCATCGCCCGCGCGTTCGCCGCGGCGGGGGACCGGGTCGCTGCCACGCACCGCGGCAGCGGGGTGCCCGACGGCGTGGTGGGGGTGCGCTGCGACGTCACCGACGAGACGTCCGTCGACCGGGCCTTCACCGAGGCGGAGGCCCTGCACGGGCCGGTCGAGGTGCTGGTGGCCAACGCGGGCGTCACGGACGACACCCTGCTCATGAGGATGGACGAGAAGACGTTCACCCAGGTCCTGGACACCAACCTCACGGGCGCGTACCGGGCCGCCCGCCGGGCGGTCGGGCCCATGGTGCGGATGCGCAGGGGACGGATGGTCTTCATCTCTTCGGTGAGCGCGTACGCGGGGGCCGCGGGCCAGGCCAACTACGCGGCGGCGAAGGCCGGCCTGATCGGGATGGCCCGTTCCCTCGCCCGGGAGCTGGGGTCGCGCGGCATCACCTGCAACGTCGTGACGCCGGGCTACATCCGCTCCGACATGACCGAACGGCTCACCGACGCCCGCCGAGCCGAGCTCGTGCGGCAGATCCCGCTGGGACGCACGGCGGCCCCCGAGGAGGTGGCCGATGTCGTGACCTTCCTGGCGGGGCCCCGGGCGGCCTATGTGACCGGGGCGGTCGTCCCCGTCGACGGCGGACTCGCCATGGGCCACTGACGGCGCGGCGTCCTCCCGGTCTTCCCGGCCTTCCCGAGGAGAAGGCCGTCCGGGGGCGCGAACAGTCACGCGCGGGAGCGCGACAGCGGACGAGGGAGCGGAAGGGCACAGGCATGGACGCCGAGGTCATCGGAGAGACCGTGGCGCACGGGTGCGAAGCCGGCGCCGACGGGGAGGGCACACACGCGAGCGGGACCGGCAAGGACGCGCCACGGGCGGCGGAGGAACACGGCGGCGGCTCGGACCGGTCCGCCCGCCACGCCTCGCTGGTGGCCGAGGTGACCGCCCTGCTGCGGCGGCTGCTGCCCGCCGAGGCGGCCCGGGAGGACACCCGTTCCCTCGTGGCCGCCGGGGTGGACTCCATGTCTGCGGCCCGGGTGGTGCTGGAGATCCAGGAGGAACTCGGGGTCGAGGTGCCGCTGGGGCGGCTCTCCGAGCCGGGCGGCGTACCAGCCCTGGCCGACCGGATAGCGGCGGCCGTGGCCCGTGCCCGGCGGGATGCCCACGCGCCGGCCGGAGCGACCGCCGCCGGCGCCGGGGCGTCCGGTCCCGTCGGCCCACCCGCGGCCGAGGGCAGCGGTCCCGCGCAGGACGCCTCCGAGGGCCCACGGGTGCCCGCCCCGGAGGAGACGGCGACCGTACGCCCCGACGGTCCCGTCGTGGTGCGCCCGGAGCCCGGCCGCCGCCACGAGCCGTTCGGGCTGACCGCCCTGCAGGAGGCGTACCTGGTGGGCGGCGCCCCGGAGTTCACCGCCGACTCCGTCGGCTGCCACCTCTACCGCGAGTTCGAGGTGGACGGGCTCGACCCGGACCGGCTGCAGGCCGCGCTGCGGGAGACGGTCCGGGACCACGACATGCTGCGCGCCGAGATCACGGACGGTCGGCAGCGCGTCCGCCCCACGACGCCCGAGGCGGCCGAACTGCCCTTCCGCGTCCACGAAACCACCGAGGACGACCGCGATCGCCAGGTGAGGCGGATCCGGGACGACATGACGCACCGCGGTCGGGCGCCGGGCACGGGACCGCTGTACGCAGTGGAGGTCAGCTGGGTGCCGGACGGCACGTCCGTCGTCCACCTGGACGTCGACGCGCTGCTCACCGACGGGCGCGGCCTGGAGGTGCTGCTCGCCGACTGGTGGCGTCACTACACCGGTCGACCGGGACGCACGGCCGAACCGGGCACCGGCCGGCCCTCCGTACGCGACTGCGTCACCGCACTGCTCGCCCGCCGCGGCACCCCGGCCCACCGGGCGGCCCTCGACCACTGGAGGCGGCGGCTCGACCGGCTCCCGCCCGGCCCGGACCTGTTCGGCACTCCGGCCGGTCCCGGACGCCGCTTCCCGCTCACCGCCGAACTCGACGCACGCGAGTGGCGGTCGCTGCGTCGACGCGCCGCGGGGGCCGGGGTGTCGCCGACCTCGCTGCTGCTCACCGTCTTCGCCCGCGCGCTGGGCCGCGGCGCCCGAAGCCCGTTCTCCCTCGTCCTCACCGTCAGCGAGCGAACCCGGCTTCCCGCCGCCGCCGACGGTCTCATCGGCCCCTTCACGTCCAACCTCGTCTTCCCCGTGCCGGAGGAGGCGCTCGGCGACGGACCGGTCGAGGAGGCGGCCGGCGAGGTCCACCGGATGCTGTGGACCGACCTCGGGTACACCGCCGTCAGCGGCGTGGAAGCGCTCAGGGAACTGCGCGCCGCACCGGCGCTGCCGGTCGTGTTCACCAGCATGCTGGACCTGGCGGAGGAGACCGGCGGATTCGCCGCGGCACCCGGATACGCGGTCAGCCAGACCAGCGGCGTCCACCTCGACCACCAGCTCCGCGTGCGCGACGGCAGGCTCCAGCTGCGCTGGGACGTCAACGGGACCGCGTTGCCCAGGGCACGGGCGGACCGGCTGTTCAGCGCGTACGTCAACGCCCTGCACCTGCTCGCCGCCGAGCGGCCCGAGACGGCACGCAGGGCGCGGCCCAACGCCTTGCAGCAGTCGTACTACGTCGCCAGGACCGGCACCGGCGAGCCCGAGGGCTGCCACGTCCACCAGTCCTTCGTGGTGCGCGACCTCGACCTCGACCGGCTCACGGACGCATGGCTGCGCATGACGGCGGCGTACGACGTCCTGCGCACCACCGTCCTGCCGGACGGCACCCTGCGCACCGAGCCCGAGCCGCCCGCCCACTGGCGTATCCCGGTCGAGGACACCGACGGCGAGGCCGCCGAGGAGGCCGGGGACGCCGGCGCCGGGGCGGGGAGGACGGACGGCGTGGGGGACGGGGCCGTCCCGGCGGACGCCGGCCGTCCGCCGTTCCCGCTCGGTCACGGCCCGCACGCCGACCTGCGGGTGGTGCGGCGGGCCGACGGCAGTGCCGCCGTGCACCTGACCGTGGACCTCGCCGTGGCGGACGCCCGCAGCATCCATCTGCTGGGCCGTGAGCTGTGGCGGCTGTACGCCGATCCGGCGGCCGCCCCGCGGGCTGCCGCGGAAGCCCGCCCCGGACGCTCCGGCACCCCGCAGGAGCACCGGGAACACTGGCGGCGGCGCCTGGAGGCGCTGCCGGCCGCGAGCCCGCTGTTGTCCGGCCGCCCAGCGCACCGGGAGGGAGAGCACAGGCCGCCCCGCCGGATCCGGCTGGAGACCCGGCTGCCCGGCTGGGGACGGGTGAAGAAGCGCGCCGCCGCGGCGGGCGTGACCCCCGACGCGCTGCTCGCGGCAGCCTTCGCCGAGGCCCTGGCCGAAGCAGGGGGGACCGCCGCCGAGCCGTTCGCGTTCACGGTGGTGCGCTGGCCGTCCTGGGCCGAGCCGGCCCGGCCCGGCGAGTACACGGCGCTCAGCTGGCTGCCCCGCGAGCCGGACGGACGGACCGTGTGGCAGCGGGCCGCCGCCTACCAGCGGATGCTCGCCGAGGACGCCGAGGCCGACGGGACACCGGCCCTCACCGAGCAGCGCCGCCGCGCCGCCCGCGGCACCGGCTCCTCGTACCCCATCGTGTACACGTCCGTCTTCGACCTGTCCGACCTGCCACTGCCGCCGGGCGTCACCGCCGGTCCCTGGAGCACCTGCACCCCCGACGTGTCGCTCGACTGCGTGTCCCTCGACGACGGCGACACCCTGACGGTCGGCTGGGACGCCGTGCCCGGCGATTTCCCCGACGGAGCGCTCCGGCGGGCGTTCGACGCGTTCGACACGCTGTGCCGGGAACTCGCCGCCGACCCCTCCGAGGAGCCCGGACAGCGACTGCGGGCGCTCCAGGCGTGGAACGACACGGCGCGTCCCTTCCCCGCCGCGGGACCGGCGCACACCTACTTCGAGGAACAGGCCGGGGACCGCCCCGGGCACATCGCCCTGCGGTGGCGCGGCGGGACCCTGTCGTACGGCGCGCTCAACGCCTGGGCGAACCGGATCGCCTGGACGCTGCGCGACCACGGTGTCGGGCCCGAGACCGTGGTGGCCGTCCGCACACCCCGCGGACCCGCCATGGTCGCCGCCGTCCTCGGCGTGCTCAAGGCGGGCGGCGCCTACCTGCCCGTCGACACGCGCCTGCCCGGGCAGCGGGTCGCCGCCATGCTGCGCACCGCGGGGGCCGGCCTGCTGCTCACCGCCGACGGCGCGCCGCCCCTCACCGCCGTGGAGGGCGTGACCTGTGTGCCGGCCGACCGGACACGGCTGCCCGACGGCCCCGAACGGCGCCTCGACCCGCCGCACACCGCCGGAGCGGACAACACGGCGTACGTCATCTTCACCTCGGGCAGCACCGGTGAACCCAAGGGAGTCGCCGTCCGCCACCGGCCCGTCCACAACCTCCTGCACTGGTGCCACCGGCTGCACGGTCTCGGACCGGACGACACCGGGCTGTGCGTCACCTCGCTCGGGTTCGACCTGTCGGTCTTCGACATCCTGGGCCTCCTGGGTCGCGGCGCCGGACTCTACATCGCCGACGAGGAGCAGCAGCGGGACCCCGAACTGCTGCTGGACGTGCTCGTACGGGAACCGATCACCTTCTGGAACTCGGCGCCCACCACCCTCGGCCAGCTGCTGCCGCTGCTGCCGCGGTACGCGGGCCGCCCCGGCACCGACGACCTCCGGCTGGTCTTCCTCAGCGGCGACTACACGCCCCTGCCGTTGCCCGACGCGGTGCGCGCCGTCTTCCGGCGGGCGAGGATCGTCAGCCTGGGCGGCGCGACCGAGGCGACGGTGTGGTCCAACGCGTTCACCGTCGACGAGGTGGACCCCGGCTGGCGCAGCATCCCCTACGGCCGCCCCGGTGACAACGCGCGCTACTACGTCCTGGACGAGCGGCTGCGGCCGTGTCCCCCGGGCGCCGAGGGCGACCTCTACATCGGCGGCGACTGTCTCGCGGACGGTTATCGGGCGCGTCCGGCGCTGACCGCCGAGCGGTTCGTCCCCGACCCCTTCGGCCTCGAGCCGGGCGCCCGCATGTACCGCACGGGCGACCGCGCGCTGTGGGACGACACGGGCCTCCTCCACTTCCGCGGACGGGCGGACCACCAGGTCAAGATCCGCGGCTTCCGCGTCGAACCGGGGGAGATCGAGCACCGGTTGCGGCAGCACGAGGCCGTCCGGGACGCCGTGGTGCTGGCCCGGACCGACCCCTCGGGAGACCGCAGGCTGGTGGCGTACGTACAACCGTCGGGCGACGGACTGCCGGCCACCGGGGAGCTGCGGAAGTTCGCCGCCGCGGCGCTGCCCGAGTACATGGTGCCGAACGTGATCGCCCGGGTGGACACGTTCCCGGCCACGCCGAACGGCAAGCTCGACCGCGAGGCGCTGCCGTGGCCGCTGCCCGAGTCGGGGCGACGGGCACAGGCGCGGGGGGAGATTCCGGCCGGAGGGACGGCGGGCGTGACGGACGGGGCCACGGTTGGTGTGAAGGCCGAGGAGAGGACCAGGGTGACGGCCGGTGAGCGGGCCGGCGTGGCGGGCGAGGTGCGGGCCGGGGGAGCGGCCGCGGTGCCGGCCGAGGACGGCTCCGGCGCGACGGCCGGGACGAGGACCGCGGTGACGCACGAGGCGACCGCGCACGGGACGGACATACGGGCCGCGGACGCCGGGACCGCGCACGGGACGGACATACGGGCCGCGGACGCCGGGACCGCGCACGGGACGGACATACGGGCCGCGGACGCCGGGACCGCGCACGCGGCGGCACCGGGACGGGCGGAACTGCGCGAGGAGATCGCCGCGCTGTTCGCCGAGCGGCTCGGCGTCCCGTCCATCGATCCCGCGGCCGACTTGTGGGACCAGGGAGCCACCTCCTTCACCCTCGCCCAGGTCTCCACGGTCCTGTACGAGCGCCACGGACACCGGGTGCCGGTGTCGGCTCTGCTCGAGGACCCCAGCGCGGACGCGATCGCGGCCCACCTGGCCCGGGTGCTCGGAACGGAGGAACCGCCCGCCGGGGGCGAGGACCGAAGCTCCGGGGCGGTGCCCGCCGGGACCGCGCAGGCCGAGCACGAGCGCCCTCGTACACCTCCGGAGGAAACCGGGACCAGGGCTGCGGACGCGGACGAGCCCGAGCCGGTCGACTTCTTCTCCGCGCACGACCGCGCCGCCTTCAAGGCGGCCGGCTGGGCCAGGCGCGCACCCGCCGGTCCCGACCGTCTCGTGCCGCTGGAGCCGGTGGAGTACGAGCGGGCACGGTACGAACGGCGTGGCGCGCGCCGCGAGTTCGGGCGGAACGCGGTCGGCCGGGAGCAGCTGACCCGGCTGCTGGCGCTGCTGCGGCCGGTGCGCCTGGGCGACCGCGAACGCCGCCTCTACCCGTCGGCCGGGGACACCTACGCCGTCCAGGTGTACCTCCACGTCCGGCCCGGACGCGTCACCGGGATGGAGGCGGGGCTCTACCACTACCGGCCGGAGGAACACGCCCTGGAGCTCCTGGCGGAGGGGCCCGGACCCGATCGCGGCGCTCACGTCTTCTACAACCGGCCGGTGTTCGACGCCGCCGCGTTCGAGCTGTACCTCATCGGTCAGCTCAGGGGGATCGCCCCGCTGTACGGCGACGACAGCGCACGCTACCTCGCCGTGGAGGCGGGCTGCGCGGCGCAGCTGCTGATGACCTCCCAGACGGAGACGGGGATCGGTCTGTGTCCGGTCGGTGCCCGCTCCGTGGAGCGGCTCGCCGGCCCCCTCGGTCTGGACGACGGACACCGCTTCCTCCTGTCCTTCCTCGGCGGACCCCTGCCGTCGGAACAGCACACGCCCGTGGCCCCGCCAGCACCCGAACCGGCTTCCCTGGACGCGCGGACGCACGGACGGACGGCGGCCGAACCGGCCGGGCGCACCGCGGCGTCCGGAGCCGCGAGGACGCCCGCGGCCGTTGCCGTGGCCGTCACCGGTGCGGCGGTACGGCTCCCGGGCGCGGACGGGCTGGGGGAGTTCTGGCGGCTGCTGGAATCCGGCCGGTCGGCCGTGGGCGCCGTGTCCGCGGACCGGGCGCGGGCGCTGCACGGCGGGAACGGACGTTCCCGCCCCGACGGCGGCTACCTCGGCGCCGAGGACGGCTTCGAGCCGGAGCTCTTCCACATCGCACCGGCCGAGGCGCGCACCCTCGATCCACAGGTCCGCATGGTGCTGCGAGCGGTCTGGGAGTGCCTGGAGAACGCCGGACACACCCCGGAGAGCCTGAGCCGCGCCGCCCGCCGGATCGGCGTGTTCACGGGGGTGATGTGGCACGACCACCGCCAGACCGGCGCCGACGCGCACCGTGCGGGCGAGCCGGCGACCCTGGCCGCGCTCGGCTCGGACATACCGAACCGGGTCTCCCACTTCTTCGACTTCCGAGGCCCGAGCGTCGCCGTGGACACCTCCTGCTCCTCCTCCCTGACGGCGCTGCACCTCGCGGTGGAGGCGCTGCGCCGCGGCGAGTGCGACGCGGCGATCGCGGCGGGGGTCAACGCCATCGGCCACCCCTACCACCTCGACGTGCTGACGGACCTCGGCGTCGTCGCGGCCCGTCCCGCGGCCGGCGCGTTCGACGCCGCGTCGTCCGGATGGTCACCGGGCGAAGGCGTGGGCGCCGTACTGCTGCGCCGTCTCGAGGACGCCGAACGCGACCACGACTGCGTACGCGCGGTCGTCGAGGCGACCCTGAGCGGACACGCGGGGCGTGCCGCGCGATACGGCGCGCCGCGCCCGCAGGCGCTCGCCGACTCGCTGCGCCGCCTGCTGGACCGGGCGGGGGTGTCGCCCGAGGACATCGGGTACGTGGAGTGCGCCGCCGCGGGGGCGGGCGTCGCGGACGCCGCGGAGATCGAGGCGCTGGCCCAGGTGTTCGCGGCCCGGACCGAACGGGGCCTCGTGCTGCCGGTGGGCACGGTGAAACCCGTGGTGGGCCATCTGGAGTCCGCCGCAGGCATGTCGCAACTGGCCAAGGTGCTGTTGCAGTTCGAGCACCGCCGCATCGTGGCGACCCCGGCGGGGCACAGCGAGGGGCTGTTCTCCTGGGAAGGGCTGCCGGTGCGGCTCGCGGACCGCCAGGAGCCCTGGGTGCCGGAGCGTCCGGGTGAGCCGCTGCGTGCCCTCGTCAACGCGGTGGGAGCGACGGGCAGCTACGCCCACGTCGTGCTGCGTGAACCCGCGACGCCGAGTGCGGCGCGCGAAGAGGCCGACGGAGAGGGGAGGACGGTTCGGTGACGGCCGGATCGTGGATCGCGGGCGGGCCCGGACGCAGGGCCGACGCCCCTGTGCGGCTGCTGTGCTTCGCCCACGCCGGCGGGGGAGCGGGCTTCTTCCGGCCGTGGGCCGAGGCCCTGCCCGGCGTCGACGTGTGCCCCGTCGTGCTGCCGGGCCGCGAGTCCCGGCTCAGGGAGCATCCCTACACACGGGTGAGTGAGCTGCTGCCGGCGCTCGTCGACGGGATCGTGCCCCATCTGGACCGCCCGTACGCACTGTTCGGGCACAGCCTGGGCGCGGTGCTCGCCTACGAGCTCGCCCGGCGGCTGTCGCACGGCCCCACGGCGCCCCCGGTGCGCCTGGTCGTCTCGGGGCGGCGGCCCCCGCACGCGGCCCGGCAGGAGCCCGAACTGCGCCGTCTCGACGACGACGCCTTCGTCGCCGAGGTGGCACGGCTGGGCGGCATCCCGGACGAAGTGCTGCGCCAGCCGGATCTGTTGCGGCTGTTCGTCCCGGCGATGCGGGCCGACTTCACCCTGAACGAGACCTACCTGCCGCTGCCCGGGCCGCCGCTGGAGATCCCGGTGACCGCCCTCACCGGTGACCGGGACCCCCGCGTGACCCCCCAGGAGATCGACGGCTGGCGCGAGGTGACCCGGGGCCCCTTCGTCCGCCAGGTGTTCGAAGGCGACCACTTCTACCTGAAGGGCGCCCGGGCCGACGTCATGGCCGCTCTGCGGGCCGAACTGGAGACGGCGGCGGGGTTCGCCCCGAGGACCGGATGACGTCACCGCCCGGATCCGTCCGGCGGCAGGCCCGTCCGGCACCTGCCGGGCGGGCACCGCACGGCCGGGCCGGTGCCTAGTACGCCGCCGGCGCACCGTGCAGCACGGCCCGGAGGGCCGCCGCCCGCCGTGTCCCGGTGTGCACGGCCACGGCCAGCGAGTGCGCCGGCGTGGGCGCCCACTGGGCCAGCCACCACTCCTCCGGCCGATCGCCCAGCTCCGGTCCGAACTCCGCCCGGATCCCGGCGGTACCGCCGACCCGGCCGGCCACCGGGAAACCGCACTGCGACACCGGCAGGGACAGGCCGCGGCCGCGCGCCTTCACGTAGGCCTCCTTCAGCGTCCACAGCCGGCAGAACGCGGCCGGGCGGGCTGCGTGCTCCAGCCCCGCCAGCCGGCTCCGCTCGCGTGGTGTGCACACCGCCCGGGCGAGCCGCATCGGGTCCGTCGCCCGGTCCACCGCCTCCACGTCCACCCCGCACGGCGCCCCCGCGGTCACCGCGCAGGCGACCAGGCCCCGGGTGTGCGAGAGGCTGAACCGCAGCGGCGGCCGCACGCGGGGGGCGGCGATCTCGGGTTTCCCGTAAGGCGTCCGCAGGAACTCCCACGCCCTCGCGGGAACGTCCGGCACACACCGGCTCAGCGCGGACCGGACCAGCGCGTGCGCGGCCGTGAACGCCAGTCGGTCCTCGGCCCGCACCAGGCGGCGCAGCCGCGCCCGCTCCTCGTCCGACAGCAGCTCGTGGCCTGCCGTACGCCGCGCCCCGTCGGCCGGCGCGTGCGGGACGTCCACCCAGACGTGGACCTCGTCGGTGCCGATGACCGGCAGGTGCGTCACGGAGGCTCCTCGTCGCTCGGGTCACCCGGGAACGTGCGCAGCATGCCCCGCACCCGGTCCGGCCGCCTGCTCAAAGGTGAGCAGACCCGGCCGCGTCGTCCCGGTTGGATCGGGGGTGAGGACGTCGGCAGCCGCAGACGAGGAGGAGACCGTGGAGTATCGCCGTATCCGCGTGGAACCGTCGCGGGGTGTGCTGCGGGTGACCCTCGGCGCGCCCGCACTGGACGCCCGGACGGTCACCGAGCTCCGCGGCGCCCTGGACGCGGCGGAAGCGGACCGGGACTGCCGGGCGGTCGTCCTGGCCGGGCGGCCGGGTGTGTTCTGCACCGGAATGGACCTGCGCGGCGGACTGGACGACGACACGGCGCCGGAGGAGTTCGCCACACTGCTCCGACGGCTCACCCTGGTGCCGCGGGTGGTCGTGGCGGAGGTCGACGGGCAGGTGTCGGGCGGCGGGGTCGGCCTGGTCGCCGCCGCCGACCTCGTCCACGCCACTCCGCGCAGCTCCTTCGGGCTGCCGGAGGCACTGTGGGGGCTGCTGCCGTGCGTCGTACTGCCGTATCTGGCCCGCAGGATCGGGCCGGGCAGGGCGACCACCATGGCCCTGACGACCCGTCCCCTGGACGCGGTGGACGCATGCTCCCGCGGGCTCGTCGACGAGGTCGGTGACCACCCGGACGCGTGGCTGGCCCAGCTGCTCGTGCGGCTCGAGCGCATCGACGCGCGCACCCTCGACGCGGCCAAGCGGTACGCCGCCGAGCTGTGGCCGATCACCGAGGAGACCGGCCGGCTCGCCGCCCGCGAGTTCGAGCGGCTGCTGACCGGTCCGGTCGCCCGGGAACGCCTGACGGGCTTCGCGACGACCGGGCGGCTGCCCTGGGAGCCCGCCGGAACCGCGGCGACGGCCGGGAAGGGGGAGCGGGCATGACGGTGGCGTGGGTCTTCCCCGGACAGGGCGCCCAGCGTCAGGGCATGGGAGAGGAACTGCTCGACCGCTATCCCGACCTCGTGGCCCGCGCGGACGCCCTCCTCGACGTCCCCGTCCGCGACCTGTGCCGGGGCGACGACGAGGCACTGCAGTCCGACACGCGGTACGTCCAGCCGGGCATGTTCGTCATCAACGCGCTCCACCTCGCCGCGCTGCGCGAGTCCGGCGAGGAGCCCCGCTGGCTCGCCGGGCACAGCCTGGGAGAGCTGAGCGCGCTGTACGCGGCCGGCTGCTTCGACTTCGAGACCGGAGTGCGCATGGTGCTGCGCCGCGGGGAGCTCATGGCGCAGGCCCGCGGCGGCGGGATGCTGGCGGTCGTCGGACTGCCCCCGGAGCGCATCACCGCCGTCCTGGCCGCCGAGGGGGCCACCGACGTGGATGTCGCCAACCTCAACTCCCGCGACCAGGTGGTCCTGTCCGGACCCCGGGACTCGCTGCGGGCGCTGCGCGACCCGCTGCGCGCCGGCGGGGCGCACAAGTGCGTCCTGCTCAACGTCAGCATCGCCGCCCACTCCCGTTACATGGCCCACGCCGCCGCCCTGTTCACCGACCATCTGCGCACGGTCCCCTTCCGGCCGCCGCGCGTTCCGGTCGTCACCAACACCGACGCCCGTCCCCGGACCACCGCCGACGGGCTCGCCGAGCACCTCGGCGCGCAGTTGCGCAGCCCCGTCCGCTGGGCCGACACCATGCGCTTCCTCATCGGGCGCGGAGTGCGCACGCTGCGGCAGGCCGGGCCGAGCAGCACGCTGGACAAGCTCTGGACGGCGGCGCTGACGGACGCGAGTGCGCACTGTTGAGCAGACAACGCCCCCGCCGCGACAGCAGGTTGGGGGAGACACGTGAGACACCCGGAACCGAGGGAGCGAGGGGGGACATGCAGGGTCACGGTCAGGACCGGCACGGCACGGCGGAGCACACGGTGATCCTGTCCGCGGCGAGCGCCGGCGGCCTGCGGCGGTACGCGGGCGCGCTGTACGACCACCTCACCGAGGCCGCGGACCACGGCACGGCGCCGTCCCTGGCGTCGGTGGCGTTCACCCTCCAGACCGGCCGGGCCTCCCTGGCCCACCGGCTCGCGATCCGCTGCGCCGGGACGAAGCAGCTGCTGGAAGCGCTCGCCGCGGCGGCGGCCGGCCGGCCCCACCCCGCGGTGTCCGCGTCGGTCGTCGAGCCCGGCACCGAGCCAGGCCCCCTCGCCGCACCGCCGCGCGACGAACACGAGGCGGCACAGGCGTGGCTCGCCGGTCACACCGTGCGGTGGGAGGGCTTCCGGCACGAGGGAGCGACCAGGACGCCGCTGCCCGGACACCCGTTCGGGGCGGCCCCCACGGACCGTGCCGGCACGGCACCGGCACCGCGGGCCGACCGCGACGCGCGGCGCACGGCGGTGGAGGAGTACCTCAAGGAGCGCTACGCGGAGGTGTCGGAGATCCCCGCCGAGCGGCTGCACGCGCGCGTCCCGCTGGACCACTACGGGCTCAGCTCCGCGCTCGTCGCCCGGCTCACCGCCCGGCTGACCGAGGACCTGGGGGCGGTGCCGCCCACGCTCTTCTTCGAGCACCGCGACCTCGCCGGGGTGGCGGGCGCACTGCTGGACCACGACGGGCCGTGGCGGCGGCAGGCGGCCGAGCGGGCCGGCGCGCGACAGACGGGCGGGGAGCGGGTCCCCGCGGAACAGGCCCGTGCGGAACAGGTCCTCGCGGAACCCTCCCCTGGACGGAAGGGCGCCGTCCCCGCCGGTTCCGGCGAGCGGGCCGTGGCCGTCGTCGGGATCGCCGGGCGCTATCCGCAGGCCCCGGATCTCGAACGGTTCTGGGACAACCTGGTCTCCGGACGCGACTGCGTGGGGCAACTGCCCCCCGACCGCCGTCGCCCCGGCTGGCCGGTCGACGACATGTGGGGCGGTTTCCTCGACGGCGTCGACCTCTTCGACCCTCTGCTGTTCCAGATCACACCGCGCGACGCCGCCCTGATGGATCCCCAGGAGCGCCTCTTCCTGGAGACCACCTGGAGGGCGCTGGAGGACGCCGGCTATCCGCGCACCCGGCTCCGCGAGCAGCACGGCTCACGGGTCTCGGTGTACGCGGGCAGCATGTACAACGAGTACACGTACTTCGGGGTCGAGAGCACGCTGCGCGGCACCCCCCAGGACACCGGCTGCGCCATCGGCGGCATCGCCAACCGGGTCTCGTTCCACTTCGACCTGCGCGGCCCCAGCATGACCGTCGACACCATGTGCTCGTCCGGCCTGGTCGCCGTCCACCTCGCGGTGCAGGCGCTGCGGCGCGGCGAATGCGAGATGGCCGTCGCCGGCGCGGTCAACCTCTCGCTGCACCCGAACAAGTTCCTCCAGCAGCGCAGGATGCGGCTGACCGCGTCGGGCCGCCGCTGCCGCAGCTTCGGCCGAGGGGGCGACGGGTTCGTGCCCGCCGAGGGCGTCGGGGTGCTCGTGCTCAAGCCGCTGGACCGGGCCCTCGCGGACGGCGACCGGATCCACGCGGTGGTCCGCGGCAGCGCGGTGCTCCACATGGGCCGCACCAACGGCTGGATCGTCCCCAACCCCGCCGCCCAGGCGGAGGTGGTCGCCGAGGCCCTGCGTGACGCGGGCCTCGACCCCGCCGACATCGGCTACATCGAGGCGCACGGAGCCGGTACCGAACTGGGGGACCCGATCGAGATCGACGGTCTGACCAGGGTGTTCGGAGCCGCGGGACTGCCGCCCGGGAGCATCCCCGTCGGCTCGGTGAAGTCGACCATCGGCCACGTCGAGGCCGGGGCCGGGGTCGCCGCGCTCACCAAGGTCCTGCTCCAGATGCGCCACCGCCGGCTGGCACCCTCCCTGCACGCCGGGGAACTCAACCCCGGCATCGACTGGGACGCCGTGCCGTTCCGGGTGCAGCGGTCCGCCGAGGAGTGGCGGGCCGCGCCGGGTGCGCCGCTGCGGGCCGGCATCAGCTCCTTCGGCGCGGGCGGCACCATCGCCCATCTGATCCTGGAGTCCCACGAGCCCGTGGGGCCGCGCCCGACGCCGCCCGTGCCCGACGGCCGGCCCCGGCTGCTGGTCCTGTCCGCCCACGACGAGCGGCGCCTGCGGGAGTACGCCGGGGCGGTGGCCGAACATCTGCGCGGCGCGGCGGACAGCGGAGCCGAACCCGCCCTCGGCGACCTGGCCTTCACGCTGGGCACCGGGCGTGAACCGCTGCGCGAGCGGCTGGCGTTCGTCGCCCGGGACACGGCCGGGGCCGCCGAGGTGCTCGGCCGCTACGCCGCCGGCGACGACTCGTGCGTCCTGCGCGGCCGCACGCCCGGCCCCGGCGCGTCGACCGGCCCCGTCATGCCCGCGGAGGGCTTCGCGGGGGGCTTCGCGGGGGACGAGCGCGAACTGCGCGAACTCGGCGCCCACTGGGTCGCCGGCGGTCCCGTGGACTGGGCACGGCTGCGCCCGGCCACCGGACCCGGGCCGGCGATCGTCCCCCTGCCGGGCCACCCGTTCGCCAGGATGCGCTGCTGGGCAGAGCCCGCTTCCGCGGCCGACCCGGCTTCCACGCCCTCGCCGAAGCAGCCCGAGCGGTTCTCCGTACCCGCCGGCACACCGGTGCCCCCGGCGGCGACCGCGGGAGCCGTGACCCACGACCGGGCCGACTTCGCGGCGGCCCCCACCGGAACCGGGCACGCACCGGCGTACGACCGTCCCGGCGGGGCCGCCGAGACGCCGCTGCTGCGCCGTACCTGGGTCGAGAGCGTGGCCGAGCCGGATCCGACGCCGGTCGACGGGCCGCTGCTGTGCCTGTTCGCGGACCCCTCCGAAGCGGTCGCCCGGGAGCTGGTGCGGGCGGCGGGACCCGAGCGGATCGTGCTCCTGCGCCGGGGAGCGGACCGCGGTGACGGCGTCGCCGCGTACACCGGCGAGGCGGACGCGGTCGCGGCCGTCGGCGAACTGCTCGCCCGCCACCCCGGCCTGGCCGGGTGGATCGACCTGTGCGACCACGCCGACAGCGCGGACGGCGGCGGGGAGGACCCGGACGGCGACTGGACCGCCCGGCTCGCGGCGCTGCGCCGGCTGGTGTCCTACCGGGCCGGACACGGGCTGCGCGTCCTGCACGTCACCCGCGGTCTGCGCGGCGCCGGGGGAGTGCCCCCGCGGCTCACCGGAGCCCGGCTCGCCGGGTACGTGCGGATGCTCGGCGCAGAGTACCGGCGGGTGCGGGCCACCACGGTGGACACCGACCTCGGTGCGGACGACGCGTCGACGCTGGCCCGGCAGCTGCTGGAGGAGGTGGCGGCGTACGACCGTCACGGCGAGGTCTGCCACCGTGCGGGCACCCGCCTGGTGCCGTCCCTGGCGCCGGTGACCGCGGAGCACCGGCCGCTGCGGATACCCGAGCACGCCGTCCAGGTCCTCACCGGTGCCACGCGCGGAATCGGCGCCCGGGTGGCGCGCCACCTCGTCGAGTGCGGCGCGCGACGGCTGGTCCTGCTCGGCGCCCGCTCGCTGCCGCCGCGCGAGCAGTGGTCGCGTCCCGACCTGTCCCCGCGGGCCGCCGAAGCCGTTGCCACCGTACGGCGACTCGAGGCCATGGGCGCGCGACTGCGGCTGCACACGGGCGAACTGACCGATGCGGCCGGGGTCGGAACCTTCCTGGACGGCGTCCGCCGGGAGTGGGGCCCGGTCGCCGGGGTCGTGCACTGCGCGGGACGGGTGGCGGAGGGCGATCCCGCCTTCGCCCACCGGGGGGCGGTGCTGGCGCGCCGGGTGTGGCGGCCGAAGGCGGACGCGCTGGCCGTGCTCGCGGACGCCTGCGCGACGGACCGGCCCGCGTACTTCGTGACGTTCTCCTCGGTGTGCGCGGCGGTGCCCCGGCTCGCCGCGGGCGTCTCCGACTACGCCGCCGCCAACTCCTACGCCGACTTCTTCACCGAGGACCGGGTGCGCCGCGGTCGCACCGAGTTCCGCAGCGTCGACTGGCCCATGTGGGCGCAGAGCGGACAGGGGGCCGGAGGGCCCAACGTCTGCGAGCCCGTCGGCCTGGCGGCGCTCGACGACGCGGCGGCCCTGCGCGTCCTGGAACGTGTGCTGGCGCTGCCGGACGGCGGCACGGTCCTGCCCTGCCCGCCGCTGCCCGGCGTCGGCGTCGACCACACGGCACTGCTCGCCGTCCGGCCGCCCGAGCCGGACGGCGGCGGGCAGGTGTCCGCCCCCGCCTCCTCACCGGCCGGCGCCTCCCGACCCCCCGGTACGGCACAGGACCTCCCACCGGCGCCCTGGCTGATGGAGCTCTTCGCCGAGAACCTCGGCATCCCGGTGCGCGAACTCGACCCGACGGCCGACTTCGCCGAACTCGGCGTGGAGTCGGTCCTGCTGGGCGACCTGCTGCAGCAGATCGAGGAGCGGGTGGGACGGCCGCTCGAACCCTCCACCCTGCTGCGCCACAGCACCGTGGCCGCACTCACCCGCCACCTCGCCACCGTCCCGGCCGCGCGACCCGCACCAGGGCCGGAGCCCGGGCACACGCCCGAAGCCCCGGGTGCCGCGGACCCCGAACCCGTCGGCGCAGGGGTTCACCGAGCCGGCACAGCACCCGGACCCGCCCGCGTCCCGGCTGCTGCCGACCCGGTCCCGGACCGCGTCCAGGACTCCTTTCCGGCCCCTCCCGCGACGCCGCCCGTCCCCGTCCCGGCTGCTGCCGACCCGGTGCCGGCCGCCTTCCCCGGCGGGTCCCCGGCCCCTGCCCCGGCCGCCCTCCCCGACGGGAAGATCGCCGTCATCGGCCTGGCCTGCCGCTTCCCCGGCGCGTCCGACATCGACGCCTTCTGGGCGGATCTCGTGGCGGGACGCTGCCGGGTGACCGAGGTGCCGCCGAGCCGGTGGGACCACCGCACGCTGTACGCGCCGACGCCGCAGCCCGGCAGGTCGCTCAGCAAGTGGGGCGGCTTCGTCGACGGCATCGAGGACTTCGACCCCGACTGGTTCGGGATGACCGAGGACGAGGCGACCGCCCTCGACCCGGCCATCCGTCTCTTCCTCGAGGCGACCGCCTGCTGCCTCGCCGAAGCCGGCTACACCGACGGCGAGGTGTGGGGCCGGCGGGTCGGCGTCTATGTCGGCGGCCGCACCACCCCGTACGGGCAACGGGCCGGGATACACCCCGGCGGCCTGCAGTCGGACCCCAACTTCATCGCCGCCCAGGTGGCCCACCGCTACAACTTCCGCGGGCCGTCCATGGTGGTCGACAGCGCCTGTTCCTCCTCGCTCGTCGCCGTCCAGCTCGCCTGTCGCGCGCTCGCGGCGGGAGACGCCGAGATCGCGGTCGCCGGCGGCGTGGAAGTGCTGCTCGACGAGCGCCCCTACCTGGAGTTCAGCGCCGCGCGCGCCATCTCGCCCTCCGGCCGGTGCCGCACCTTCGACGAGCGCGCCGACGGCTTCGTCCCCGGGGAGGGCTGCGGGGCGGTCCTGCTCAAGCCGCTGCGGGCGGCGCTCGCCGACGGCGACCGGATCCACGCGGTGATCGACGCCGCGGAGGTCAACAACGACGGCAACACCATGGGCGTCACCACCCCCAACCCCGACGCCCAGGCCGAACTGCTGCGCCGGGCGCTCGCCGCCTCCGGGCGCCATCCGGAGGAGATCGGTCTGCTGGAGGCGCACGGCACGGGCACGCTGATCGGCGACCCGATGGAACTGCGGGCCCTGACCGACGTGTTCCGCGAGAGCAGTGACCGCGAGGGCTGGTGCGCGATCGGGAGCGTGAAGTCCAACCTGGGGCACCTGCTGTGCGCCGCGGGCATCGCCGGGCTCCTCAAGGCGGTCCTCGCCGTGCGGCACGGGCAGATCCCGCCGACCCTGTTCTGCGAGACGCCCAATCCCCGTTTCGACTTCGCCCGTTCGCCCTTCCGCCCCGTCACCCGGCTGACGACCTGGGCGCCCGACGGGACCAGGGTCGCCGGTGTGAGCTCGTTCGGGCTCGGCGGCACGAACGCCCACGTGATCGTCAGCAGGCCGGACCCGGACTGGCGGACCGGAGGGCCGCCGCCCCGGGAACCGCTGCCGCTGCCCGCCTTCCGGCGGCGCCGGCTCTGGCTGGACGCACCGGGCCGGGCCCCCGTGGTGGCCTCCCTGCTCGACCTGGACTTCTCCCCGGCGGGCACGGGCTGACCCGGTGGGGCGGCGACGACCCCCGCAGGACCGTACGAACGAGGCGACACGAGGTGAGTGATGAGCGCACGGCCTGAAGGCACCCCGGCGAGCACCGCCCCCGCACCGGCCGAGACGGCGGGGATGCCCGCGCGCCAGGCCTGGCTGGTGGTCGGCGGCGTGATGACGGGCATGATGCTCTCCGCCCTGGACCAGACCGTGGTCAGCACCGCGCTGCCACGGATCGTCAGCGACCTGGGCGGTCTGTCCCGGTTGTCCTGGGTGGTCACGGGCTATCTGCTGACCTCCATGGTGGTGACACCGCTGTGGGGCAAGCTGTCCGACATGTACGGCCGGCGCCCGGTGTACATGGCGGCGATCGGTGTCTTCCTGGCCGGTTCGCTGCTGTGCGCGGTGGCCCAGGACATCACGCAACTGGTCGTGTTCCGCGCCGTGCAGGGCCTCGGCGGCGGTGGCCTGTTCGCCCTGGCCATGACCGTGATCGGGGATGTGGTCCCCCCGGCCGAACGCGGCCGGTACCAGGGCTGGTTCGGGGCCGTCTTCGGGCTGGCCAGCATCGGCGGCCCCGTCCTCGGCGGATGGCTGGCCAACGGTCCCGGCTGGCGCTGGATCTTCTGGATCAACCTGCCCGTCGGCCTGTGCTCCCTGCTGGTCGTGGCCAGGCTGCTGCGCGTCACCACGGTGCGCAGGCCGCAGCGCCTCGATCTCGCCGGCGCCGCGTTGATCACCGCGGGCGTCACCGCCGTCCTGCTCTACCTGGACCGGGCCGCCGACGAACACGGCTGGGGCTCGCCGGCCGGGCTCGGCCTGCTGGCGGCCGGAGTGGCCGCCGGTACGCTGTTCGTCCTCGCCGAGCGCCGGGCCGCCGATCCGGTCATTCCGCTGCGGCTGTTCGCCAACCGGGTGTTCCGGGTCGCCGGGATCTTCGGCTTCCTGGCGGGCGTCGCCATGTTCGGCGGCATCGTCTTCCTCCCGGTCCACCTCCAGGTGGTCAGCGGCTTCTCCGCCACCCGCGCCGGCCTGGCGATGCTTCCCGCCATGCTCGGCATCGTCGCGGGCACGACCGTGGCCGGACGTCTCATCTCCAGCCGAGGCCGCTACAAGGCGTATCCCGTCGCCGGCTCCCTCCTGCTGGTGGCCGCCACGGCGCTGCTCGCCCGGCTGCGCCCGGACACCCCGTACATCTGGACCGCGCTGCTCGCCCTCGTCTTCGGCGTAGGCGTCGGTCTGACCACCCAGCCGGTGCTGACCGCCGTGCAGAACAGCGTGGAGCCCCGCGACATGGGCGCCGCGATGGGCACCGCCAACTTCTTCCAGCGGATGGGGGCCGCGATCGGCACGGCCGTGCTCGGCGCGGTCTTCACCGCCCGGCTCGAACACCACCTGGGCAGCGGGACGGCCGCCGCACGGGTGGACTCCCAGTCCGTGGAAGCCGTCCGCGGACTGGCCGAACCCCTCCGCTCGGAGGTCGTCACGGCCTTCAACCGCGCCCTCGACGACGTCTTCCTGGCCTGCGTGCCCTGCGTCGTCGTCGCGTTCGCCGTCTCCCTGCTCCTGAAGGACACCCCGCCCCGCGACCGGGCCCCGTCCCAGTGAGCCCCTGTCCGCACACACCTCTCACAAAGGAGTGCACACCGTGACCGACAGCCCCGCCCGCGCGATCCGCCCCGCCCTCCACCAGACGCCCGTCTCCGCCGACAAGGTGCTGCACTCGGGCAACGCGGGCTTCATCATCGCCCGTAGCTGTCAGCTGAAGAACCGTTACGTGGCCGAGGGCCGGAAGTTCTTCTCCGACGTCATCGGCTACATGAACCAGTCCGACCTCAACGGCGCCTCGTTCTTCTGCTACGAGGAACTGGCCGGCACGCGGCACAAGCTGCACTGGCTGATCCACTGGAACAACCCCAACGACTACGCGATCAGCCTGGAGATGGTCGACCACGACAAGGGCATGATCGACCTGCTGGAGTCGGACCGGGTCAAGGACGACGACGGCATGGGCGCCTGGGGCCGCATGGTGGTCGACGGCACCATGCGCGAGGACATCCTCGTTCCCCAGCACGGCGCACACCACGAGAGCGAGGAGGAGGCCGACTACGGCGACTGCTGGGTGGACCCGGCCTGGGTGCAGTGCGCCCAGGCCCGCGAGGAACAGCTCAACTCCGCCACCGCACAGCTGGTGGTGCACCGGGTCGGCGAGGCACGGCACGAATTCCGCAAGGAGGCCCGCTACTTCGCCTTCGCCTGGCAGAACCACATCAACAAGGTGTTCGCCGGACGCGCCACGGCCTACCTCTACGAGGAGACCTTCGGCGTGATGGACCGGCTGCACTGGCTGATCCACTTCCGGTCGTTCGAGGACTACCACGCGCTGCAGACCCTGGCCGACCACGACGAGGAGTACCGGGCCCTGTTCGAGCGTCCGTTCGTCCCCCGGCACCGTGGCGGCGGCACCTGGGCGCGGACGTTCTCCGACGGCGGCCTGCACGACACCCTGCTGGTCCCCTACCAGCTGTCGGCCTGATGCGCGCCTGGCTGTTCCCGGGACAGGGGGCCCAGCGCGCCGGCATGGGCGCAGAGCTGTTCGACCTCTTCCCCGAGGAGTGCGCCGCCGCCGACGACGTGCTGGGCCACTCGGTCCGCGAGCTGTGCCTGCACGACCCCGAGGGACGGCTCGGCCGGACCCGGTACGCCCAGCCGGCCCTGTTCGTCGTCGAGGCGCTGAGCCTGCTGGCCCGCCGGCGGAGCGAACCGGAGCCCGACTGGTACGCGGGACACAGCCTGGGCGAGTTCGCCGCCCTCTGGGCGGCGGGCTGCTTCGACTTCACCACCGGCGTGCGCCTGGTGCGCCGCCGGGGCGAGCTGATGGGACGCGCCGACGGCGGTCTGATGGCCGCCGTCCTCGGGGTGCCGGCGGAGCGGGTCGCCGAGACGCTGGCGGCGGCGGGCGGCGAGGCGGCGGACGCGGAGATCGCCAACCACAACTCCGCCCGCCAGGTCGTGCTCTCCGGCACCCCCGGCGCGGTGCGCGCCGCCACCGGCCTCCTGACCGGCTCCCTGGGAGCCCGCTGCGTACCACTGAAGGTGAGCGCGGCCTTCCACTCCCGCCACATGGCCGACGCGGCGCGGGAGTTCGCGGACTACCTGCGCGGTTTCCGGTTCGCCGAACCCCGGGTCCCCGTCGTCTCCAACGTGACCTCGCGCCCGTACCGTCCGGGGGACCTGCCGGAACTGCTGGCCCGTCAGGTCGCGGCCCCGGTGCTGTGGTGGCAGTCGATGAGCCTCCTGGTCCACGAGGGCGTCGACGAGGTCGCGGAACTCGGCCCCGGACGCGTGCTGACCGGCCTGTGGCGGGAGGCCGTACGGGAGCCCGCGCCCCGCACGCCGGCGCGGACGGGCCGGACGAAGACGCCGCGGGGCTCCGGACGCGAGCCGTCCCCGGCCGCGGGGGGCGCGACTGCCGCCGAGGGGCGCGACGCCGCCGGGGAAGGCGCTGTCGCGGACGGCCGGACCGTGACGGGGAGTCCGGCCGCACCGGACCGGAAGGAGGCGCCCCACCCCGTGGTCGTCTCCCGGGTGCCCGTCGGGGCCGGCCCGGCGGAGCTCGGCTCCGCCGCGTTCCGCCGGGCGTACGGGATCCGGCTCGCCTATCTGGCCGGATCCATGTACCGGGGGATCTCGTCGGTGGACCTGGTCGTCCGGCTCGGCGAGGCCGGGCTGATGGGCTTCTTCGGCACCGGGGGCCTCGGCCTCGGTGAGGTCGAGAAGGCGATCGGCCGCATCCAGGAACGGCTCGGCGCGTCCGGCCGGTTCGGGATGAACCTCCTGCACGGCCTGGACGACCAGCGGCGCGAGCGGGAGACGGTCGAGCTGTTCCTGAACCGGGGTGTGCGGCACGTGGAGGCCGCCGCCTACCTCGGCGTCACCGCGCCCCTGGTGCGCTTCCGCTTCAGCGGGGCCCGCCGCACGGCGGACGGTCGCGCGAGCGGGCTTCGCCACGTCATGGCCAAGGTGTCCCGGCCGGAGGTCGCCACCGCCTTTCTCTCGCCGCCGCCCCCGGCTCTGCTGGAACGGATGGTCCGTGACGGCGACCTCACCGCCGAGGAGGCCGAGCTCGCCCGGCGGCACCCGGTCGCCGGAGAGATCTGTGTGGAGGCCGACTCCGGCGGGCACACCGACGGCGCGGTGGCACTCACCCTGGTGCCGTCCCTGGTGCGGCTGAGGGACCGGATCTCCGCCCGGCACGGTTACGCCGGTCCGCCGCCCGTGGGCGCCTCGGGCGGGCTCGGCTCGCCCGAGGCGGTCGCCGCGGCCTTCACCCTCGGTGCCGACTTCGTCCTCACCGGCTCGGTCAACCAGTGCACGGCCGAAGCGGGAACGTCCGACGCGGTCAAGGACCTGCTCGCCGGGCTGGACGTCCAGGACACCGCTCACGCCCCCTCCGGTGACATGTTCGAGCTGGGCGCGCGTGTCCAGGTCGTCCGCAAGGGAACCCTGTTCGCGGCCCGGGCGGGAAAGCTGTACGAGCTCTACCGGCGCCACGGCTCCCTCGCGGAGATCGATGAGCGGACCCTTCGGTCCGTCGAACGCACGTACTTCCGGCGCAGTGTCGACGAGGTGTGGGAGCTGACCCGTGCCCACTACGTCGAGACGGGCCGCCCGCACGTCGTGGAGAAGGCCGAGAAGGACCCCCGCCACCGGATGGCACTCGTCTTCAAGTGGTACTTCGCGCACACCAACCGTCTGGCGCTGGCCGGCGTCACCTCCCAGCGGGCCAACTTCCAGATCCACTGCGGACCGGCCATGGGCGCCTTCAACAACCTCGTGCGCGGCACCCCGCTGGCCGACTGGCGACACCGCCACCCGGACGCCATCGCCGACCTGCTGATGTCGGGGGCCGCCCGGATCCTCGGCGCGCCCGAGGAGGAGCCGGGCACGGCACCGGTCCGGCCGGACGGCGCGACGCGAACGGGACCACGAGCAGTTCCGTGACCAGGACCGCGAACAGGAGGGACACCCCCATGACACAGACGACGGCCGGCCCCGCCCCCGCCTTCCGTCCCGCAGCCCACCAGACCGCACGACCGGCCGGGAACCTGCTGCACTCGGGCAACGCGGGCCTCATCGTGGCGCGCAGTGCGCAGATCGCCCCCGGGTACGGCGTCCGCGCCCGCGAGGCCACCCGGAAGATCGTCGAATCCTGCAACGAGCGCTGTGCCGGCGAGGCCACGGTCCTCGCCTACGAGGAGGCCTTCGGCGTCCGGGACCGGCTGCACTGGCTCGTCCACCTGCCGTCCCTGGAGCGGTACGAGGCGCTGGCGGCGGGTGCGGACGCCTCGGGCCTGTTCGGCGGCCAGGGCGGCGCCACCGGCGTCTGGGACGAGATGTTCGAGCCCGGCAGCGTCCGGGACACGCTGCTCGTCCCTCACCGGTGGGGGATCTTCGGTACCGCGACGGAGGCCATGGCCCAGGACGGGTCCGTCAGCCCTGTGGTCACCGACCCGGTCCGCGGACTGCCCCGGTTCGACGTGCGGCCGGCGCGGGAGCAGACGGCCGTGGCGCCCGACCGCACCCTGAACACGGCGACCGCCGGCGTGGTGATGCGCCGCACGGTGGACTTCGACTACCGCTTCCGCGCCGAGGCCAGGGTCTTCGCCCGCACCGTCGCGGAGAACATGAACCTCAACATGGAGGGCCTGGCCACCGTCTACCTCTACGAGGAGATGTTCGGCCGGATGGACCGGGCGCACTTCCTGATCCACATGGCGTCGCTCGACGTGATGTACCTGCTGATGGGGCTGGACGCGCGCACGGACCCGGACGCGCCCCGCGCCTCCTTCGTCCAGGACTGGGTGTCCATGGACAAGGGCGGGGGAGCGTGGGACCGCATCATCGTGCAGGGCAGCACACGGGACGCCCTGATCGTCCCGCAGAACTGGAGCTGAGACCGGCGCACGGCACCGGGGCGGCGGACCCGATCGGGTCCGCCGCCCCGCGGGTGTGGGGCCGAGGCCGGCCCGGAACGGGGCTGGTTGTCCCGCCCGGTGGGCCCGTT
>NZ_JBVHWR010000019.1:82576-124420 GCF_055564355.1 Streptomyces sp. NPDC029152
GGGGAAAAAGAAGGGGACCCCCGGAGCTTCTCAAAAAGCGGAGCCGAAAAAGGAAAAACGCCCCGGGGGCGGAGACCCCGCGGGGCCCCCCCCCCCCGCGGCTGTGGGCCCGCGCCCGGCCCGAAACGGCGCGTCCGGCCCCGCCCGGTGGCCTCGTCGCCGGTCTCCGGTACACGACCGGGCGGCCCCGCGGCACGTGCCGCGGGGCCACCCGGGGTGCGGTTCATCCCGCGTACGTGGTCAGGCAGAACGGGTGTCCGGCCGGATCCTGGTAGACCCGCCACTTGTCGCCGCCCGGCTGGAACTCCGGCTTGGTGGCGCCCAGTCGCAGCACCTGCTTCTCCGCCGCGTCCAGGTCCGGGACGCTGAAGTCGAGGTGGAACTGCTTGCCGGCGTCCGGCCAGCTCGGCGGGGTGTGGTCGGCGACCCGCTGGAAGCCCAGCCGTACGGAGGAGTCGCCCATCAGGTAGGTGTTGTCCTCGCTGCTGAAGATCTCCTTCCATCCGGTGAGCTTCCCGTAGAACTCCGCGAGCGCCTTGGGGTCCCTGCAGTCGAGCGAGATGGCGGCGAGAGTGCCGACGGTCTCCATACTTCTTCCCTCTCCTGTGACCGAGAACTCAGTCGGTCGGCAGCACGTAGTTCAGGACGAACGAACTGTGTCCGTCCGGACCGACGTTATCGCTCTTGTACGTGCCCTCGCCCTCCAAACCGGCCAGTTGCGCCGTGCCCGACCCGGGGACGACGGTCATCGTCGCCTCGGCGGCCCCGGGACGCACCACGCCCTTGACCTCGAGGACGAAGCTGCCGGTGCGGCCCTCCAGTTCACCGACGACCCGCTCCAGCCCGTAGAAGGGGCTCGTCCCGTCGCGGTGCCCGAGGATGAGGCACTCCTGGGTACTGGTGGCCGTCAGGTCACCGGAGTAGTGGTTCACCACCTGGCCGTGGAAGAGCATCATGGCCTCCTCCTGGGCGGCGAAGGGGCGCGGCTTCCAGGGCTCCCACTTCATCACGCCGGTTGCCGTCCTGCTCATGGGTCTCCTTCGCACATCTCTCGGCACGACGCGGCGGAATACCGCGCGCACCGGCCATGTTCACGCTTCACCGGCGCCGTCTGCTGTGCAATTTTGAGCATTGGCGGGGACTGTCCGCATGTTAACTTCCCCGTATGAGTGAGGAATTGAAGCCATTTCCGGACGACTGGACCACCGCCCTCGCGGTGGTGGCTCATCCCGACGACATCGAGTTCGGCGCGGCCGGCGCCGTGGCCGCCTGGACCAAGGCCGGGAAGACGGTGAGCTACGTGCTGGCCAGCAGGGGGGAGGCCGGGATCGACGGCATGTCCCCGGCCGAGGCCGCACCGGTCCGCGAGGCCGAGCAACGGGAGAGCGCGAAAATCGTGGGCGTCTCCTCGGTCGAATTCATGGATCTTTCCGACGGTGCCATCGAATACGGAACCGCGCTGCGCCGCGCGATCGCCGGGACCATTCGCAGGCACCGGCCGGAATTGCTGCTCACTTTCAATTTCCATGACCGCTTCAGCAGCGGTCGCTGGAATTCCCCCGACCACCGCAACCTCGGCCGTGCGGCGCTCGACGCCGTCGCCGACGCCGCCAACCGGTGGATCTTCCCCGACCTCGACGAGGAACCCTGGACCGGCGTCCGTCACCTCGCCGTCGCCAACTCCCCGCACCCCACGCACGCCGTGGACGTCTCCGGCTCGCTGGACCAGGCCGTCGCCTCGCTGGAGGCCCACCGCACCTACCTGGACGGGCTGCGGCCCCCGGTGAGCGACGTCCGCGGTCCGCTCACCGGCCTGGCCGCGCAGACCGGCGAGCGGTTCGGCGGCCGCCCCGCCATCGCCTTCGAGGTCATCCCCTGCTGACGCCGGACCGTCCCGCCCCCGCGGGGGCGAGGTGTCACTTGCGCAGCACCGTCAGCCAGGAGCGCCAGACCTGCTCCCGGGGCCGTTCCGGCTCCGGGAGCGCCCGGAGCGCCTCGATCACGGGCACCACCAGCCGTCGCCAGTCGTCGTCGGTCACCTCCCACAGATAGGGAGGCACACGCTTCTCGAGGCTGGTGGCCAGCTGCTCCGGGCTGGTCGCCTGCACGTACGCCGCGTCGGGCCCCTGCTGGACGGTGCGCAGCCCCACCGCGGCCGCCGCCTCGACCAGCCGGCCGGGGGAGTCCGGACGCTCCGGCCGCAGCGGCGCCAGCCGTTCCAGGGCCGCCACCATCGGATCGTCGTCGGCGAACGGGTCACCGTGCACCGCGACCAGCCGGCCACCCGTACGCAGCACCCGCCGCGCCTCGGCGAGCGCGGCTCCCATGTCGCCGACCAGGTGCAGCACATGGACGCAGACCACGTTGGCGAAGGCCCCGTCCGGGCAGGGCAGCGCACGGGCGTCGGCGCGGGCCAGCCGGCCGCCGATCCGCTCACCGGCCTGCCGCAGCATCGAAGGGGAGATGTCCACGCCGTAGACCGTGTGGCCCCGCTCCAGAAGCCCGGCCGCCACGGCCCCCGTGCCGACACCGACCTCCAGGGCCGGCCCGCCCGGCACCAGGTGGGGGGCGATGGCCCCGGCGGACTGGCGTCCGCGGTCCATGCCGCCCCGCAGGGCGTCGTAGTCGCGCGCCACCCGCTCGAACGATTTGGGGGTGCTCACCTCGTTTCCTCTCCGGCCGTCCCCGTGACGACCTCGTCCGCCGGCGGTGTACGGTCCGCCGGGTCCCGCCAGAACTCCTCCAGCACTTCCGCGAGCAGCTCGGCCCGGTCGTACAGGAACTGGTGCGTGGCCGCGGCGAACTCCGCGTAGTGCCCCCGCGGGAACCGGGCGGCGGCGGCGCGCAGCCGGGCGCGGGACACCACGCGGTCGTACTCCGCGCCCAGCGCGAGCACCGGCACGGACACCTCCGGCGCGCCGTCGGCGCTGTCATCGGCCCAGAACCCGAGCATCGCGGCGGCGTAGCGGACCAGGGCGTCCTCGTCGCGGAACGGCGCCCGCACCAGCTCGCGCAGGTCGCGGTGGGTGGCGGCGAGCACGTTCTCGGCGGACTCGGGCTCGGGCTCCGGCTCCCCGAACAGCCGCAGCAGTCGTCCGGCGGTGGAGGGCCGGGCGTGCACCGCGCGGCACAGGGTGTGCAGGCTGCGCTCGTGCTCCGTGTCGAGGCCGTCCCCGCGTCCCTCCACCCGGAACGATCCGCTGAGGAAGGCCAGCGACGCCACCCGCTCCGGATGCGCCCGCGCCAGGGCGACGGCCTCCTTCGGCCCGGTGCACCAGCCCACCAGGTGGGCGGGGCCGACGCCCTCGCGCCGCAGCACGGCGGCCGTCTCCGGCGCTCCCGTCCGCTGCCGCTGCGCGCCGGACGGCTGGACCAGCAGGACTCGCCGCCGCGCCGCGAGCCGTCGCATCAGCGGATACCAGAAGTCGGGGCCCTGCCCCAGCGCCCCGACCAGCACCACCGGCAGCGCGTCGGTGCCGCCGGGAGGCGGTCCGGCGGTGCGGTACGCCACCGTTTCCTGCCCGTCCCGAGCGGGGGACGTGCCCGTGCCGAGGGTCCCGACGAAGGCGGTTGTTCCGAGCAGCCGCTTCTCCCGCGCGGCCCTCTGCCCCTCGCTGACCGCGCGCAGCAGCCCGCGCTGCGCCGGCGGGCGCATGGCGGCCACCTGCGCACCGGGCCCCAGCACGTCGTACGCGTCCAGGACACCGCCGGCCCGTCCGGCACCCTCCAGCACGCCGGTCAGCCGCCGGCACAACAGCCGGTCCACGGCGTTGAGTTCGCCGGGCGAGGCGACGGCGGTCAGGCGGACGCCGTACACGTCGGAGATCCGGTCGCACAGTTCGGCGAGAGGCGTGGCGCGCGGGGACGCCACCCGGCACACGCGGCCCGCGGTCGCCACCGACGCGCTCAGCGCGAACAGCAGGCGTACGGCCTCCTCGACGGGCAGCAGCGGCAGAGCCGTACCGGGCGGTGCGACGAACCGCAGCGGCTCGCGCTCGAACCAGCCGGGCGCCCGGGCGCGCACCTCCGCGACGGTCTCCTCCACCGCGGCCAGCAGACGGTGCAGTCCCGCCGGGGTTCCCGGCGTCCGTCCGTCCGCCGTGACGGGGCAGGCCACCCGCAGCACCCGCAGCGTCACGCCCAGGCGCGCGCACTCCTCGGCAGCGGCCCGTTCCATGGCGGACACCACGTCCGCGACCGCGGCGGCGGCGGGCGGCACGCACACCGTGCCCGCAGGACCGCCGACGGACGGGAGCGGCATCGGCACCGCGGCCTCCGCGGAACCGACCAGGACGATCCCGCCCACCCCCGCCTTGGCCAGCGCGGGCAACGCCGCGCGCACCAGTTCCGCGTCCCGGCGGGCGTCCAGGACCGGGGCGGCACCGGCACCACCGGTCACCAGCCAGGCCGCCGCACCCGGCGGAACGCTCCCCGGCAGGTCCTCGACGCGGCACACGCGCAGACGGCCCGCGCGGGCGTCCGTCCCCGGTCCCGCGGCCGCCGACTCCACGGCCCGCCCCAGGAGATCCCGCGACGCGCCGTCGCCGTTCCGGTCCAGCAGAGTCACCCGGTCGCCCCGGGCCAGGCCGTGCGCGGCGATCCGCGCGGCCAGCCGGACGTCCGAACCGCCCACCAGCAGATCGCTCACCATGCCGGCCAGGCTCTCAACCCGCCACCTGGGCGTCTGCTCAAAAGTGAGCGGCGACGGCCCGACCGCCCGCCTACCGTCCTGCGCTGAGGTTCACTCGACCGGGGCCCGGGCGCCCGGCCCGTGCCGCCCGTTCCGCGACACCGCGTCCGCGAGGTACGCACCGGAGCTCTTTCGCGCCGGGGAGGCCCGCGCCGAGAGCCGCACGCACCCGCACCACGGGCCCGCCCTCGAAACGGCGGGAAGGCGACGACAGGGCCCCTCACCACACCGGACCACGACGGGGGGAAGGATCCGACTGGACGTGTCCGACACCATCGACGACCGACTCGACGCCCTCATACGGGCCGCGCTGCCGTCCGCGCCCGACGGCCTGGAGCTCGCGGCCGACCTGCCGCTGGCCGCCTACGGACTGGACTCCGTCGGCACCGTCGGGCTGATCGCGGCCCTGGAGGACGCCTTCGGCTGCACGGTGCCCGACGAGGAACTCCTCCCCGCCAACTTCCGTACGCCGGGGGCCGTCAGGGCCCTGCTGACCCGACTGGAAGTGACCACATGACGGACCGGCTGCTCGACGACTGGTTCCGCGACGGTCTGGCCGCCCACCCGCACGGTCCCGCCCTGCGGGCCGGTGCCGAGATCCTGTCCTACACCGAACTGGACCTGCGGGCCCGGGCCTGGGCGGCGGCCCTGACCGCCGGCGGACACCGGCCGCGCCGCGTCGGCCTGCTCACGGGCAAGAACGCCGACACCTACGCGGCGTTCCTCGGGATCCTCTCCACCGGTGCGGCCGTCGTGCCGCTCGGCGCCGACGTCCCCGCCGAACGCAACGCCGCCGTCGCGGCCGCCGCGGGCATCGACGCGCTCGTCACCGGGGAGGCCCACGTGTTCGCCCCGGGGCCCGGCGTACGGGTGCTGACCAGGCCCGACCCGACGGCGGCCGCCACCTTCCGCGGTCCGGCCGGCCGCGAGCCCGGGGACCTGGCCTACATCCTGTTCACCTCCGGATCCACCGGCCGCCCCAAGGGCGTGCCCATCACCCACCGCAACGCCAGCGCCTTCCTCGCCGCCGCGCTGCCCCGCTACGACGTCGGGCCGGGCGACCGGTGCAGCCAGATCTACGAGCTGACCTTCGACCTCGCCGTGCTCGACCTCTTCCTCGCCTGGGGCACCGGCGCCTGTCTCTGCGCGCTCACCCGGCTCCAGGCGCTCAGCCCCGAACGGTGCGCGCGCACGCACGAGCTGACCTTCTGGCACAGCACGCCCAGCCTGATCGCGGCCGCCGCCCGCTCCGGCCTGCGCCCCGGCGGCCTGTCCCGGCTGCGCTACGCCGTGTTCTGCGGCGAACCCCTCCCCGTCACCGTCGCCCGCACGGTGCGCACCGCCGCCCCCGACGCCGTCCTCGACAACATCTACGGTCCCACCGAACTCACCATCGCCTGCACCGCCTACCGCTGGCACGTCGGTGACGAACCCGAGTGGTCCACACCGACCGTACCCATCGGCACGCCCCTGGACGGAATGGACTTCGTCCTGCTCGGCCCGGACGGGCGGCCCGCCGACGACACCGGCGAACTGTGCATGTCCGGGCCCCAGATGTTCGACGGATACCTGGACCCCGCCAATGACCGCGGCCGCTTCGTCGACCTGCGCGGGCGCCGCTGGTACCGCACGGGCGACCGCTGCCTCCTCGACGGCAAGGCCGGCCTCGTGCACCTGGGCCGTGACGACTCCCAGGTGAAGATCCAGGGCTACCGCGTCGAACTCGCCGAGGTCGAGGAGGCGTTGCGTCGCAGCGCCCCGGGACGGGACGCAGCGGCCTGCACGGTCGACACCGCGCGGGGCGCCGAGCTCGCCGCGTTCCTCATCGGGGCGCCGCTCGACCCCGCCGACGTGCAGGCTCGCCTCGCCGGTCTGCTGCCCGCCTACATGCTCCCCCGCCACCTGTGGGTGCTGCCCGAGGCACCGCTCAACCGCAACGGCAAGACGGACCGTGCGGCCCTGCGTGCCGAGGCGGCCCGCCGCGCCGGCTCCTGAGCGCGGACAGAAAGCGAAAGAAGGACCCCACCATGCCCGACCGCACGATCCGGTGCCGGCTGCACCTGCGCCACACCGACTTCGTCATGCGCAACCACCGGGTGCACGGAGTCTCGGTGCTGCCCGGGGTCACCTTCCTCGACATCGTCTTCCGGGTGCTCGCCGCACAGGGCGTGGACCGGACGACAGCGGTCCTGCGCGACGTGCTGTTCACCGAGGTGGTGGCGACGGCCGAAGGGCTCGACCGGGAGATACGGCTGACCGTCGCCCCGGAGGCCGACGGCGCACGCGAGGTCGTCGGCGAGAGCCGCGCCCTGCGGGACGGTGTGCCCGTCACCGGCTGGGCGCGTAACTTCTCGGCGCGGCTCACCACGACCGACGAGCCCGAACCCGTGCTCGACGCGGAGGAGTCGAAGAGGTCCGCGACCGCCCGCGGTGACATGGCGGAGCTGTACGCGCGCGCCCGCGAGGAACGCATCGAGCACGGGCCCCCGATGCGCTGCCGGGGGACGCTGTACCGGGGCGTCCACCGCGGTGCGGGTCTGCTGGCCGACATCGGACTCGAGCAGGACGAGGCCGGCCTGCTGGACCGCTTCCACCTGCACCCCGGCGTCCTGGACGCGGCCTCCCTGGTGGCCTTCGCCCAACGGCCTTCGCCCGGCGAGCCGTTCATCCCGGTCTTCATCGAGTCCTTCCGCGCGCCGCGGCCGCTGCGGGGACGCGTGTACGTGTCCGTGCCGCGCGCCGAGGAGTACGCCCCCTCCGGCGACCTGGTGCACAGCGACTGCGCGATCCACGACGAGACCGGCGCCCTGGTGGCCGAGTTCCGCCGGCTGAGCTGCAAGCGCATCCGGCACAGCGGGCTGGTCACCCGACTGCTCGACGTGGACGGCGTGGACGGTGTGGACGGCGTCCGCCGGGCCGTCGCGGTGGAGGGGCCCGCGGAGACGGGGGAGGCCGAGGAGACGCCGGAGCGCGGGCAGGCCCCGTGCGGCGCGACGGACGGTGCGGGCTCCACGGGGGACGGTGCGGGCTCCACGGGGGACGGTGCGGACCCCGCCGCCGACGCGTGGCGTGGCTTCCTGCGCAAGGTGGTCGGGGACACCCTGCGACGGGATCCCGACGACGTCGCCACCGCGACCGGGTTCTACGAACTCGGACTCGACTCCGTCACCCTGCTGGACATCAGCGGGCTGCTGGAGGAAGCGGTCGGCACGGCCCTCTACCCCACCCTCCTGTTCGAGTTCGGCGACATCGACAGCCTGGCACGGCACCTCGCGTCCGCATACGGACCGCCCGCACCGGACCGGGCACCGGCCACGCCGGACGAGACCGTCACGACCGCGGCCGGAGCGGGCGACGACGTCACCACCGTCTGCCTGCGCCCCGTATGGGCGGCGCTGCCCGCACCCGGCCACGCGGGCCCCGTCATGACCGCCGGGGACCTCGTGGTCCTCGGCGGGTCCGCCGGACTGGCCGAGAACCTGCGCGGCCGTCTGACCGGCTCCCGGCGCGTCCTGCACCGGGCGATGCCGGGCGACCGCGAGGACCTGCGCGGACTGCTGCGCGACCTGCGCGCCGAGGCCACCCCCCGCACGTTCGTCGTGCCGGCACCCGCCGACGACGACCCCGCCTCGCCGTACCGGACGGTCCAGTCGCTGGCGGCCGCCCTGGTCGAGGAACGCACCAGCGAACCCTGCGCCGTCCTGTACGTGCACGCGGCACCCGGCGGGGCGGCGCGTGCCCAGGACACCGCCGTCGGTGCCCTCGCGCGCACCGTCACGGCCGAGACACCGGTGCTGCGCTGCCTGCGCGTCGAGGTCGACGCGGACCCCGCCGACACGGACGCCGTCGCCTCGGCCCTGGCCCGGCTGACCGGGTCCGACCCCGCCGAGCCCGCGCCGGCGGGGCCCTCGGGCCTGGCCGCCGCCGCCGACGAACTGCGCTGCGTCCCCGGCAGCGGCTGGGCCCGCCGCGCCTACGCCCCGCACACCGGCGGACCGGACGCCCTGCCCCTCAGGCACGGCGGCACGTACGTCGTCGCGGGCGGCACCGGCGGAATCGGTCTGCGACTCGCCGAGTTCCTCGCCCGGGAACGGGCGGCGAAGCTGGTGCTGCTCGGCAGGAGCGCCCTCCCGGCAGGGACCGCCGCACGGTTCACCGAATGGGAGGCCCACGGAGCCGAGGTCCTGCACCTGCGGGCCGACATCACCGACGAAGGGGAACTCACCGCCGCGCTGGCCGAGGCCCGCCGCCGCTTCGGCGCCCTGAGCGGCGTGTTCCACTGCGCCGGTACGGTGCGGGACGCCGCGTACTTCCGCAAGGACCCCGGCGACGCGGAGGCCGTGCTCGCGGCCAAGATCACCGGTACCGTGCGGCTCGACGCCGCCACGGCCGGGGACGACCTCGACCTCTTCGTGCTGTTCTCGTCCCTGTCGGCGGCCGTCGCCAACCCCGGCCAGAGCGACTACGCCTATGCCAACGCCTGGCAGGAACAGTTCGCGCGACTGCGCGCCGCCCGCGCCGACAGGCCGGGCCGCACCCTCGCCGTCGCCTGGCCCTACTGGGCCGAGGGCGGGATGCGCGTGGACGCGCGGACACTGGCGCGCACCCGTTCCACGACCGGGCTCGTCCCCCTGCCCACCGGCGAGGCGCTGCGTGTCCTCACCGACGCCGGGACGGGCCCCGCCGTCGTCACCACGGTGCTGCACGGTGACGCCGGCCGCGTGGAGCGGCTGCTGCCCGCCGCGGACGGCGGACCGCGCGACGAGGACGTCTCCGGCCCGATGCCCGTCCACGGCCCCGGAGCCCTGCCGGCCGGCCCCGCGACCGCACGGCCCGGCGAGGACGGCCGGGACGGCGGCCCCGCGAAGGACCCCGCTCCCGACGACATCGCCATCGTCGGGGTGGCCGGGCAGTACCCGCGGGCGACCGACGTGAACGAGCTGTGGCGCAACCTCGTCCGCGGCCGGGACTGCATCACCGCGATCCCCCCGGAGCGCTGGCCGCACGACACCTACTACGCACCCGAGCGCGGCACCCCCGGCCGCACCTACGGGCGATGGGGCGGCTTCGTCGACGCCTACGACCGCTTCGACCGCGAGTTCTTCGGCATCTCACGGCGGGACGCCGAACGGATGGATCCGCAGGAGCGGCTGTTCCTGATGACCGCCTGGCACACGCTGGAGGACGCGGGCCACCCGCCCGCCACGCTCGCCGGACGCGCCGTGGGCGTGTTCGTCGGCGTGATGTGGAACCACTACCAGCTGGTCGACTCCGCCGACGACGGCGTCGCCCCCATGGCGGCACACTCGGCCGTGGCCAATCGCGTCTCGTACACCTTCGACCTGCGCGGACCCAGCGTGGCCCTGGACACCGCCTGCTCCTCGTCCCTCACCGCGCTGCACCTCGCCGTACGCAGCATCCGTGCGGGCGAGTGCGAGGCGGCGCTGGCCGGCGGGGTCAACCTCATCGTCCACCCGCAGAAGTACCTCCAGCTCGCGCAGGGCCGGTTCCTCTCCGACGACGGGCGCTGCCGGGCCTTCGGCCGGGGCGGCACCGGGTACGTCCCCGGCGAGGGCGTCGGCGCGGTCCTGCTCAAACCGCTGCGGCAGGCCCTGCTCGACGGCGACCACGTGTACGCGGTCATCAGCGGCAGCGCCGTCAACCACACCGGGCGCACCAGCGGTTTCACCGTGCCGAGCCCCGCCGGGCAGGCACAGGCCGTACGGGCCGCGCTGCGCGACGCGGGCGTGCCCCCGGAGCGGATCGACTACCTGGAGGCGCACGGCACCGGCACCTCGCTGGGCGACCCGATCGAGGTCGAGGGACTGCGGCAGGCGCTCACCGGAGCCGGGGACCACCGGTGCGCGATCGGTTCGGTGAAGTCCGCGATCGGACACCTGGAGAGCGCCGCCGGGATCGCCGCGGTGACCAAGGTGCTCCTCCAGCTCCACCACCGGCGCCTCGCGCCGACGCTGCACGCGGACGAGACCAACCCGCACATCGACTTCGACCGCGCGCCCGTGCGCGTCCAGCGCGAGGCCGCTGTCTGGCCGCCGCGCGCCGACGGCGCCCCCAGGACCTCCGGCGTCAGCTCCTTCGGGGCGGGCGGCAGCAACGTCCACCTGGTGCTGACGGAGGGCCCCGCACGCCCCGAGGCACCGGCCGCGCCACCGGCGGAGCACCTGTTCGTGCTCTCCGCCCGGGACGAGACGGTCCTGCGTGCGTACGCCGGCCGGTGGGTGGACCACCTGAACGCCCTCACCGACCCCGACAACGAGACCGACGCCCCGCAGCCCTCGCTCGCCGATCTCGCGTACACCTCCCGCACCGGCCGCACCGCCATGACCGTACGGCTGGCCGTGGTCACCGGGGACCTGGCGGGCCTGCGGGCGGCGTTGCACCGCTATGCGACGGGCAAGCCCCCGGCCGACGGGGACTTCTGGACGTACGCGGGCATCGAGCCGGATCCCACGGGCCTCGACGGCCTCGCCCGGACGGCCGCCGAATGGGTCGCCGAGGGGGAGCCCGGCCTTTCCGGCCGGGCCGACCACTGGGCGTCCCGCGGCCTGCCCACGGACACCGACGGCCTGCGCAAGGTCCCGCTGCTGCCCACCTACCCCTTCTCCCTGGAGCGTCACTGGCCCGGCGAGTGGGCGGCCGGAAGGCACGCGGAGGCCGGGAGGACCGCGGAGGCCGGGAGGACCGCGGAGGACCGGACGACGGCCGGCGGGGAGACCGCGGCGGAGGCGAAGACGGAGAAGAGGACGGAGGAGGAGGTGGCACCCGTGGTCACCGGGACGAGCCCGTCTTCCGGGCCCGCGGCACACGGCGCGGGGCCGGAAGACCCGGCGGGAGACGCACAGGACGAGCCGGCGGGGAGGCCCGCCGTGGACCGCGCCGTGGTCCGGCAGGCGATCGTGGAGGCGCTCTGTGCCGAACTGCGGGTCGCTCCGGACGAGATCGACCTCACCGAGCCGTTCAGCGACCTCGGTGTCGACTCGATCGCGGCGGAGGTGGTCCGCCAGGAGATCGGCGGACGCTTCGGCGTGGAACTGGACTCCGTGACCGTCTACGACCACCCGACGGTGGAGCGCCTCACCGACCACGTACTGACGCTCGGCCCCACCCACGACACGCACGTCGCCGCGGAATCACGGACCGCTCCCGCAGACAACGCCGCCGACGGCCACGCAGGGCGACAGCCGCACGGCGTGACCGCCGACGGGCCGGAGTCCGGCCGGGGCGCGCAGGGCCGTGCCGGGGCGGAGCCTGCCGAAGACGCCGAGACCCGTGCCGGGACAGAGCCCTCCGGGGTGCGCCCCGTCCGCGCCACGGAGCGGGCGGAGCGGCGCCGGGAGGCCGCCGCGGTGACGTCGGCGAGCGGGGCCGCGGCCGCGGGTGTGCCGGATCCCCACCGGGGCACCGACATCGCGGTCATCGGCATGGCCGGTCGCTTCCCGGGCGCGCCCACGCTGGACGCGTACTGGGAGAACCTGCTCGCGGGGCGCTGCGAGATCACCGAGATCCCCGCCGAACGGTGGGACGCCGCACAGTGCTACGACCCGGACCCGACGGTCCCGGGGACCACCTGCAGCCGGTGGGCGGCCCTGCTCGACGACGTCGACGCCTTCGACGCGGCGTTCTTCGGCGTCTCCCCGTTGGAGGCCGAGGCGATGGACCCGCAGCAGCGCCTCTTCCTGCGCGAGGCGTGGAACGCCCTCGAACACGCCGGCTACGGAGCGCCGCGCACGGCTGCCACCGGCACCTGCGGCGTCTTCGTCGGCAGCGGCGCGGGCGACTACGGCCGGCTCCTGGCCGACCGGGGGCAGCGCGACAGCGGATACGCGTTCCTGGGCAACGCCCCCTCCATCCTCGCCGCCCGCATCGCCTACCTCCTCGATCTGACGGGCCCCACCCTCGCCGTGGACACCGCGTGCTCCTCCTCGCTCGTCGCCGTCCACCTCGCCTGTCAGTCGATCCGGTCGGGAGAGTGCGACATGGCCCTCGCCGGAGGGGTGGCGCTGATGCTCACCCCCGAACTGCACGTGCGGTGCGGCCAGGTGGGCATGCTGTCGCCGACCGGCGTCTGCGCGCCCTTCGCGGCGTCGGCCGACGGCACGGTGCTCGGCGAGGGCGTGGGCGCGGTCGTGCTCAAGCGCCTCGACCGGGCCCTGGCCGACGGAGACACCGTGCACGGGGTGATCCGCGCCGACGGCGTGAACGGCGACGGCCGCACGAACGGCATCACCGCGCCCAGCGCCCGCTCCCAGACCGAGCTCATCGCCTCGGTGCACCGGCGTTCGGGACTGTCCTTCGACGACATCGGTTACGTGGAGGCGCACGGCACCGGAACCCCGCTCGGCGACCCCATCGAGGTCAAGGCGCTCACCGACGCCTTCCACCGGGGCACCGACCGGACCGGCTACTGCGGTCTGGGCTCGGTGAAGGCCAACGTGGGCCACACCACCATGGCGGCCGGGATCGCCTCCCTCCTCAAGGTCCTGCTGGCACTGCGGCACCGCACCCAGCCGCCCGCCGCCGGCTTCGGGGAGCCCAATCCCCGGCTCGACCTGGACGGCAGCCCCTTCCGCGTGCGCACCGAGGCGGTGGACTGGCTGCCCGGACCCTCGGGCGTGCGCGCGGCCGCCGTCAGCGGCTTCGGCTTCAGCGGCACCAACTGCCACCTGGTCGTGGCGGAGGCACCTCCCGCCGCGCCGCGGCCGCTCCGGGAGAGCCAGGGCGCCGGCGCCTTCACGTTCCCGGTGTCCGCCCGCACCGAGACCGAGTTGCGGCGCCGGCTGGAGGACCTCGCCACCGTCGCCTTCTCCGCTCCCGAAGGCGCCCGGGGCGGGGCGAGCGCACGGGACATCGCCTTCACCCTCGCCGTGGGACGCCGGCATCTCCCGGTGCGTGCCGCGCTGACCGCCGGCACCGTCACCGCGCTGGGCGCCGGCATCAGGCGCCTGCTGGACGGTGCCCCGGACGCGGGGGCGTACTGGCTGACGGCCCCCGAGGACGACACGAGCACGGCCGCGGCCTACGTACGCGGTGCCGACCCGGACTGGGAGTCGCTGTTCGCGGGAACCGGAGCACGCCGCATCCCCCTGCCGACGTACCCGTTCACCGAGTCGCGGTACTGGGCGGGAGCACCGGCCCCCTCGGACGCCGGAAGCCGGACGGAGAGCGCCGACGCCTCCGGCGGGGCGGGCGCGGACGGCCGCGGGCACCCGGGCGGATCCGCCGACCCGCTCGACGCCGACTGGCTGCTCGCCGACCACGTCGTCGCCGGAACCCCCACGCTGCCCGCCACCGCCACCCCCGCCGCGGCCGTACGCGCCGCGCTCGGCGCCGGGCGCGAACTGCCCCTGCGCTGCGAGGACCTGCGCTGGCTGCGGCCCCTGACCGCCGACCCCGGCCGGACCACCGCGGGGGCCCGGCTGCGGCTCGCGGACGACGGCGCCTTCGCCCTGACCGACGGCGCGCGGACGTACGCGAGCGGGCGGCTGGCCACCGGACGCCCGCAGACCGAGCACCTGCCCCTCGCCGAGGTCGCCGCCCGCTGCCCGCACCGCCGTGGCACCGACGTGTTCTACGACGGCTTCGCGGCCGCCGGTCTCGCCTACGGCCCCGCCTTCCGGGTCCTGGACGACATCGCCCACGGCGCGGACGAGGCCCTGGCCACACTGAGGCCACCGGCCCTGGAGGGGAACGCCACCGTGCATCCCGCACTGCTGGACGGCGCACTGCAACTGGCCTCCGTCCTGCAGCCGGACGAGGCCGACCGCGACACCCTCCTGGTGCCCTTCGGCGCCGAGGCCGTGGACGTCCTCGCCCCCCTGGACCGAGCCGCCCGCGCCCACGCCGTACGCACCGGGCCGCGCACCGTCACCCTCCGGGTCGTCGACGCCGACGGACGGGTCCTCGTCCGGGTCACCGGGCTGACGCTGCGCCCGCTCTCCGCGCCCCGGGGCCCGCTGGTGTACCGGCCCGTCTGGCAGGACACCTCCGGGACCGAGGGGCGGCCGGACGACGGTGACGTGCGGCGGGACGTCGACGGCCGGATCCTGATCGCCCACACCGCGGCGGCCGGCGAAGCGGCCCGGCGGCTCGCGGAACTGCACGGGCCGCAGCGGACGACCGTCGCGGAACTGGGCGAACCCGCCGCGAGAGCCGCGGCCGAAGGGACCTACGACCTCGTGCACGTCCTCGGCTGGTGCGGCGACACCGCCGGTGACGCGGGCCGGCCGGCGCAACGGCCCGCGCTCGACACCCTCCGGCTGCTCACCGCGCTGACCGGTCCGGCACGCGCCCGTCGCGGACGTCTCCTGGTGGCCCTCGACGGTGCCGTGGCGGCCGGTGCGGGGGAGACGCCCTGCCCGTCCGGGGCCGCCCTGCTGGGCCTGGCCCGCACGTACGGCGCCGAGTACCCGGACTGGGCGGTGCGGTGCGTCGACCTCGGAGCCGGGCCGCTCGAACCGGAGCGGGCGGCGAACCTGCTGTACACCGAGAGCGCCGTGGCGGACGGGGAACCCGTCACCGCGCTGCGCGGCACCCGGCGGCTGGTCCGGCGCGTCGCGCCCGCCGACCTGCCCGATGCCCCCGCCGTCCCGTTCCGGCCCGGGGGCGTGTACCTCGTCGTCGGCGGCGCGGGCGGTATCGGTACGGCACTCAGCCGGCACCTCGCCCGCACGGCGGGCGCCCGCCTGGTGTGGGTGGGCCGCCGCCCGCTCGACGAGGAGATCTCCCGGAAGATGTCGGCCGTCACCGCGCTGGGCGGCAGTGTGCGCTACGTCAGCGCCGACGTCACCGACGCCGGCGCGCTGCGCGACGCGGTGGAACGAGCCCGCGCCGCGTACGGGCGGCTCAACGGCGTCGTCCACGCCGCCGGCGTCCTCGCGGACCGCACCCTGGCCGGGCTGGACGAGGACACCTTCCGCGCCGCCTTCGACGCCAAGACCGCCGGAGCGGAGGCGCTGTGGCGGGCGGTGAGCGGGGAACCCCTGGACTTCCTGCTGTTCCTGTCGTCCGCGGCGGCCTTCACCGACACCCCGGGACAGGCCAACTACGCGGCGGCCGCCCACTTCCTGGACGCCTTCGCGCTGCGGCTGCGCGCCACCGGGCAGGCTCCCGCCACGGTGATCGACCTCGGGCTGTGGGGCGGCGAGGGGATGGCCGCCGGCGACGAACGGCGCACCGCGCGGCTGACCGCCCTCGGGCACGGCCCGCTCGACCCGGACCGGGCCCTGGCCGCGCTCGAACGCGTCCTCGCCGCGCGCCTGCCGCAGGCCCTGATCGTCACGGCGGACGCCGCCGGACTCGCCCGGCTCGGCGCAACCGCTCCCCGGCCGCCCGCCGCCGCGCCGCCGCCGGCACCGGCACCCGCCCCGGCAGTCGGCCCCGGACCGCTGCCGTCGCCGTCGGGCGATACGGCCCGCCGCTACGTCAAGCGGGTCTTCGCCGAGGTCCTCAAATACGATCCGGACGATCTCGGCGACCGGGTCACCTTCGAGAACTTCGGCATCGACTCCCTGATCAGCCTCACCGTCATCCGGCGCTTCGAGGAGGACCTGGGCCCGCTGCCCGCCACGCTGCTGTTCGAGCAGCCCACCATCGAACGACTGGCGGAGTGCCTGCGCACGGAGTACGCGGCACCGCTCGCCGCGGCCCTGCCGGAATCCGCCGCGTCCAGGGCTCCCGCGCCCGCCGGACCGGAGGCCGTCACCCCCCGGGCGGCCTCGTCACCCACCCCGTCCGGGCCGTCGGCGGCGGCCGTCGACAGCGGCGGGGCGACCGCCCCGGCCGGTCCCTCGCACGGGGACGACATCGCGGTGATCGGTGTCAGCGGGCGCTACCCCGGCGCGCCGGACGTGGACGCCTACTGGCGCAACCTGCTGCGCGGCGAGAACAGCGTCACCGAGATCCCGCCCGACCGCTGGGACTGGCGGCCCCACTACGACCCTCGACGGGGGACACCACAGCGCACCCCCAGCCGCTGGGGCGGATTCCTCCAGGACGTCGACCGCTTCGACGCGGGCTTCTTCGGCATCCTGCCGCGCGACGCCGACGACATCGACCCCCAGGAACGGCTGTTCCTGGAGACCAGCTGGAACCTGCTGGAGGAGGCCGGATACCTGGGCGAGCACACTCACGAGCCCGCCACCGGCGTCTTCGTCGGCCTGATGTACGGCACGTACGGGGAACTCGGCGCCACCCAGTGGCCGCGGGGGCGGCTGTCCGGCGCGCACTCCGCGTACTGGTCGGTGGCCAACCGGGTGTCGTACTTCTTCGACTTCCAGGGCCCCAGCTTCGCCGTCGACTCCGCGTGCTCGTCGTCGCTGACCGCGGTGCACCTCGCCTGCGAGAGCCTGCGCCGCGGCGAGTGCCGGATGGCCGTCGCCGGCGGAGTCAACCTGGTGCTGCACCCCTCGCACCACGTGTCCCTGTCCGCGCTGAACATGCTGTCGGCCGACGGCGCCTGCAAGGTGTTCGACGAGCGGGCCGACGGCTACGTCCCCGGCGAGGGCGTGGGCGCCGTGCTGCTCAAACCGCTGGCAGCCGCCATCGCCGACGGCGACGACATCTGGGCGGTGATCAAGGGCAGCGCGGTCAACGCCGGGGGCAAGACCAGCGGGTACACCGTGCCGAACCCGCACGCCCAGGCGACCGTCGTCACCGAGGCCCTGCGACGCTCCGGCGTCGACCCGGCCACGGTCGGCTATCTGGAGGCGCACGGCACGGGCACCGAACTGGGCGACCCGGTCGAGGTGGCCGGACTCGTCCGCGCCTTCGGCCCCGCGACGGCCGGCACCGGCCACCGGGTCATCGGCTCGGTGAAGGCCAACATCGGCCACCTGGAGGCCGCAGCGGGCATCGCCGGCCTCACCAAGGTGCTGCTCCAGCTGCGGCACCGCACCCTGGTCCCGAGCATCCACCTGGAGAACCCGAACCCGAAGATCGACTTCGACCGGTCGCCGTTCCGGCCGATACGGCGGTCCGAGCCGTGGACGGCGCCGGACGGCCACCCCCGCCGCGCCGGCGTCAGCTCCTTCGGCGCGGGCGGCGCCAACGCCCACGTCGTCCTGGAGGAGTTCGAGCCCACCGGCGCCCGTCCCGAGGCGGCCCGCGACCCGGACGGCTCGCGGCAGCTGTTCGTGCTGTCCGCCCGGGACGACGCCTCCCTGCGTGCCTACGCGGAACGCGTCGCCGCGCACCTCGCCGACGCGGACGCCCGCCACGGCACCCTGCGGGAACTCGCCGCCACCAGCCAGCTCGGCCGCAGGCACATGGAGGTGCGGCTCGCCGTGGCCGCCGCGGACCGCGCGCAGCTCGCCGCCGCCCTGTCCGCGTTCGCCCGCGGCGAGGAGCACCCGGACGTCCGGACGGGAGAGGCCCGCCCGCGCGGCGAGGCGGACGACCTGTTCGACGGTGACGACGGCGCCGCCTTCGTCGCCCGGTTGGTGGAACGGGGCGACCTCGCCAAACTCGCCCGGCTGTGGGTGCGCGGCGTCCCCGTCGACTGGGCCGCGCTCTGGCCGCGCCCGTGGCCGCGCCGGGCCCCGTTCCCCACGTCCGTCTTCCGGCGCCGCCGCCACTGGCTGCGCACGGACCGGTCCCACCTGCCCGCCGCGTCCGGGCCGGTGACCCTCCCGCTCGACCTCGACGACGCCCACCTGCGCGACCACGTCGTGGCGGGCCGGCGCCTGCTGCCCGGCGCGGCCGTCCTGGAGGCCGTGTGGACGGCGCTCGGGACGGCTCCGGGCGAACTGCGCGACCTGCGGTGGCACCGTCCCGTAGCGCTCGACGCCACCGGCCCGGAGCGGCTGGCGGTGCGGATCGACGCGGCCGGCGACAGCGGCCGGTTCCGCGTCACCGGACCCGACGGCACCGAACCGGTCTACGCCGAGGGAACGTTCGCCGGCGCCGGCGCCGGCGCACCCGAACCGGACGACGCCACCGGCCACGCCGTCCGGCCGGACGGGTTGCGCGCCCGGTGCCCGCACCCGCAGGACGTCGACGCGTTCTACCGGACGCTCGCCGGCACGGGCCTGCGCCACGGTCCCGGACTCGCCGTCGTCACCGAACTGACCACCGGCCGGGGCGAATGCCTCGCCCGGCTGCGGCTGCCCGACGGACAGCAGGCCCGGCCCCTGCACGCGGCCCTCGTCGACGGCGCGTTCCAGGCCACCGCCGCCCTGGTGCCGGACGGACCCCCGGAGGTCCCCGCCCGGGTGGAGCGCGTACGGCAGTCCGCCCCGCTGCCCGAGGAGTGCTGGGTGCACGTCCGGGAAACCGGCACCGCTTCCCGGGGCCACCGCTTCGACCTGCGCCTGATCGACGACGACGGCCGGGAACTGCTCGCCCTCGACGGGTTCACCACCGCCGTCGTCCCCGCCCGGCCGGACCACGACCGTCCCGCCGACGACGGCTGCCGGTATCTGCGCCCCCGCTGGTCCCCCGCCGAACGCGGTGCGGCCGTCCGCACCCCGCGCACGGTGCTGGTGCTCGCGCCCGACGAGACGGTGGCCGCGGCGGTCGAGCGGGAACTGGACCGTCACGCCATCCGCCACGAGACGGCTCTGCCGCGCTCCGCCGCCGGCCCCGTCGCCCGAGGGGAGGACGGCCGGTACACGCTGCCGCCGGACGACCCGGAGCAGTACCGGGCTCTCGTCGAGGAGCTCGCGGCCCGGGACGTCCACCCGGACTGCCTGCTGCGCATCTGCCCCGACTCGCCGCTCACACCGGACACCCTCGACGCGTGCCTCGCCGACGGGTTCGGGGCGGTGCTGTGGTCCGCCGCCGCGCTCCTCGCCCGCGACGCCGCCGCTCCGCTGCACCTCCTCGTCGCCCACCCCTGGGACCCCGGTGACAGGAGGCCGCACCACGCCGCGACCGCCGGAACGCTGCGGACCCTGGCCCTGGAGCACAGCGGCTGCACGGGCACCACGCTCGCCCACGCGCCGGACACGGACCCCGTCACGCTGGCCGAGCTCCTCGTCGCGGAACTGCGGGCAGGCGGCGGCCAGGGCGTCACGCACGTGCGCTACGCCGACGGCGTCCGGCAGGAGCGTGCCCTGGAGGAGTTCACGCCCGACGGAGCCGCCCTCGTCGACGACCTCCCGGTGCGTCCCGGCGGCACCTACCTCATCACCGGTGGTGCCGGACGGCTCGGACTGCGCTTCGCGCGACTGCTCGCCGCACGCGGCCCCGTCACGCTCGTCCTGACCGGGCGTTCGCCGCTCGGCCCCGGGCAGCGGGCCCTGATCGAGGAGCTGAACACGGGCGGCACCCGCGCCGTCCACCTGCCGGCCGACGTGTCGGACGCCGCCGACGCCGCCCGGCTGGTCTCCCGCATCCGCGCGGACTTCGGCCCGCTGCACGGCGTGCTGCACGCCGCCGGCACCACCCGGGACGCGCGCGCGGTGCGCAAGACGGCCGCCGAGGCCGCCGAGGTGCTCGGCCCCAAGGTGCACGGAGCCGTCCTGCTCGACGAGCTGACGCGCAAAGAACCGCTCGAGTTCTTCGTCTGCTTCTCCTCCGCCACCGCCGAGATGGGCAACCCGGGGCAGGCCGACTACGCCTACGCCAACGCCTTCCTCGACGAGTTCGCCGAGGCGCGCGAGGCCCGGCGCGCCCGTGGCGGACGCCGGGGCCGCACCGTGTCCATCGGCTGGCCGCTGTGGCGGGACGGCGGTATGACGGTCGACGCGGCCACGCTGCACCTGATGGAGCGCCGCTGGGGGATCGCACCGCTCGCACCGGAACGCGGCGAACGGGCCTTCGTCCGCGCCCTGACCGGGACGGCAACCCGCGTCGTCGTGTACCAGCCGGCCGCCGCCGACAGCCCCGCACCGTCGTCCGAGCCGCCCGCGGCGACCCCGGACGGGAAGGCGGACACCGGCGAGGTGCTGCGCGAACTCCGGCTCCTGGCGGCCGGCTTCCTGCTCGTCGACCCCGAGGAGGTGGACGACGAGGCCGACCTGATGGATCTGGGCTTCGACTCCATCTCGTTGACGGAGCTGATCAACCGGGTCAACGACCGCTACGGGCTGGACCTGCTGCCCACCGCGCTGTTCGAGCACAGCACCCTGGCGCGTTTCGCCGCCCATCTGAGCGGGGCCCACCTGCCCGCGACCGCACCCGGCCCGCTCACGAACGCCGGGCCCGCCGGGCCCGCCGCGGAACCGCCCGACGATCCCGGCGCCGGGGACGACCTCGCTCCGGCCGACGAGCCCGCTCCGGCCGACGACCCCCGCGTCGAGCACGACCCGCCGCGACCCCGCGACGCCGGTTTGCCCGACGCCGAGGACACGCCCGCGGCTCCGTCCACGCCGACTCCGTCCCTGCCGGGCCCGCCCGAGCGGCCCGCGCCCGTGCCCGAGCGGTCCGCCTCCGCGCCGGTGCCGGAGGAGGAGATCGCGGTCGTGGGCATGGCCGGCATCCTCCCCGGCTCACCGGACCTGGAGACGTTCTGGGCCCACCTGGCCGCCGGCGACGACCTGGTCACCTCGGTCCCCGAGGAACGGTCCGACCTGCTCGCCGACCCCCGCACCCGCGACGTACGGGCCGGGTTCCTGGACGACATCGCCGCGTTCGACGCCGGTCTGTTCGGGATATCGCCCCGCGAGGCCGCGCTCATGGACCCGCAGCAGCGCCTGTTCCTCCAGGCCGTGTGGCGGGCCGTCGAGGACGCCGGGCAGCGCCCCGACGACCTGGCGGGCACCAGCACGGGCGTGTTCGTGGGCGTGGCCACCTCCGACTACGACGAGCTGCTCACCGCGCACGGCGTGCCGACCGAGGCGCACATGGCCACGGGCGTCGCCCACGCCGTCGTCGCCAACCGGGTGTCCCACCTGCTGGACCTGCGCGGACCCAGCGAGGCCGTGGACACCGCCTGCTCCAGCGCACTGGTCGCACTGCACCGGGCCGTGCGCGCGCTGCGGGCGGGGGAGTGCGACGCGGCCCTGGTCGGCGGGGTCAACGTGACGCTCAGCCCGGCGGTCTTCGTCGCCTTCGCGCAGGCGGGCATGCTCAGCGCCGAGGGACGGTGCCGGACGTTCGACGCGGGCGCCGACGGTTACGTACGCGGTGAAGGAGCCGGGGCGCTGCTGCTGAAGCCGCTGCGCCGGGCCCTGGCCGACGGCGACCACGTCTACGCCGTCGTCAAGGGCAGCGCCGTGAACCACACGGGGCGTTCGGCCTCCCTGACGGCACCCAGCCCGCGGGCGCAGGCCGAGGCCGTGGTCCGCGCGCACCGTGAGGCGGACGTCGAGCCGGACACGATCGGTTACATCGAGGCCCACGGCACCGGAACCCGGCTCGGCGACCCCGTGGAGATCGAGGGCCTGAAGCAGGCCTTCGGCACCCTGTACGCCGAGCACGGGCTCGCGATGCCGACGGAACCGGTCACCGGGATCGGCTCCGTCAAGACGGCCGTCGGCCACCTGGAGGCCGCGGCGGGCATCGCGGGCGTGCTGAAGGTCCTGCTCGCCATGGAGCACGGCGAACTGCCCGCCCTGCTGCACCTGAAGGACCCCAACCCCTACCTGCGGCTCGAGGGTTCGCCGTTCCGGCTGGTCACCGAGCACAGCGGGTGGCCGGTGGTCCGGGCGCGGGACGGCCGCCCCGTGCGCCGGGCGGGGGTGAGCTCCTTCGGGTTCGGCGGCACCAACGCGCACGTCGTCCTGGAACAGCGGGTGACGCAGCCGGAGCCGTCACGCCCGGAGGCCGCGGCGCACGGCGAGCGAACGCTGTACCCCCTGTCCGCGCCGTCGGAGCCCGCATTGCGGACCTACGCGGGACGGCTCGCCGACGCGCTGGAGGACCGACCGGACCTCGACCTCCGTGACGTGGCGCTGACCCTGCGCGACGCGCGCGCCGAACTGCGCGAACGTCTGGCGCTGGTGGCCGCGGGCCGCACCGAGCTGATCACCGCCCTGCGGGCCGCCGCCGACGGCGGAACCGGCACCGGAATCCACCGGGGCACCGCCACGCGCCGGCCACCGGCCGGTCCCTCCGCGGCCGCGGAGCCGGGGAGGACCGGTGCGGCGTCCTCGGCGCCGCGGGCCGACGCCGCGTCCGCGCAGGTCCCGCAGGACGTGGACGCGCTGGCGGCCGCCTGGGTGACGGGTGCCGTGCCCTTGGCGCCCGTACGAGGCGAGCGTCCCCGGCGGCTGCGGCTTCCGAGTTTCCCGATGAGCACCGCACGCCACTGGTTCACCCTCCCGTCGACACCCACCGTGGAGCAGCCCGTGACCTCGTCCCCGCCGCGTCGCACCCCCGTCCGGCTGGCGCCCGTCCGTCGCACGGCCGCGGCCCCGGCAGTACCCGCGCCACCGGCTCGGCAACCGCTGACGGCGCACGCGACGCCCCGGTCGGCTCCCGCTCCCGACCCGGCTCCCGTTCCGGCCCCGGCTCCCGCTCCCGTCCCGGTCGCCGTTCCCGCCCCGGCAGTCGTTCCGGACGCGGCCCGGACCGCCGTCGCCCAGGCCGGACCGGCGTCCGCGGACCGTGCTCCCGACGACGTGGCGGACGTGGTGCGCTCACGTCTCGCGGACATCCTCGGCACACCCGCCGAGGAGGTGGACCCGCAGCGGCCCTTCGGCGACCTCGGCCTCGACTCCATCTTCCGGATGGACCTGGCCCGCGCCCTGAACGTGGAGTACGGCACGGAACTGTCGGCCGCCGACCTGTACGAACACGACACGGTGGACCTGCTCGCCCGCCTCGTCGCCGGCCCCCGGACCACCCCACCCGCCGACGCGGCCGGACCCGGGGCCGGGACCACGGCCGCCACCGGCCCGCAGCAGCCGTCAGCGGCCGGGGAAGCCACCCCCCGGGACAATGCACCCACCGGTCTCCTCGCCCTGCTGGAGAGCGTCCTGGACCGCCGCCTCGACCCGCACATCGCCTTCACCGACGCCGGACTGACCTCCTTCGACATGCTCCGGGCGATCAGCGCGCTGGAGAGCCGCTTCGGGGCCCTGCGCAAGACCCTGCTGTTCGACCACCCGACCCCGGCCGAGCTCCACGCCTTCCTGGCCGAACGGTACGGCGAGCACGCGGTCTCCTCGCTCGCGCCCACGACGGCACCGGCGAGCGGGAACGGTGGAGGGGCGGCACGACAGCCCTCTCCCGGGGCGGGCACCGGGCGGAGCGGACGCGGGCCGGGCGCCGGGGAAGGCGGCACGCCGCTGATCGTGCCGCGCAGCGACCCCGGTGACGCGGAGACGGCCGGCCTGCTGGAGCGACTGCTCGGCAGGTACGGTCGCGAGACCGGCCTGGCCGGCCGCGACATCGCGCCCCTCGCCTTCCTCGGCGCCGGACGCCGGGGCTACCTCATCTTCTCCAGGTCCGGTGACGACCTGCTGGCCTGGAGCTACGTGGGCCCCGACGACCACTTCGCCGAGCTGGCCGGGGAGTTCGTGGAGTACGCCGTGGGGGAGGGCCTGCGGCCCAACTTCCTCTCCCTCCTCCTGCTGACGGAGGTGGGCGGCCACCGGGTCACGGCCACCCCGTTCGGCGCCCTGCAGCGCCTGGAGGACATCGGGCGGTTCGACCTCGCCGGGTCGGCGAAGAGCCGGCTGCGCAACATGGTGCAGCGCTTCGCCCGTGCGGGCGAGTGCCGGACGGCCGAGTACGTCTCCGGCTCCGACCCCGACCTGGACGCACGGCTCGCCGACCTGGTGGACGCGTGGACGCGCGGGAAGGAGATGACCAACCCGTACGTGTGGCGGGTGCGCCGGGAACTCCTGGACGGCCGTCTCGGCGACAACCACCGGGTCTTCCTCACCACCGTCGACGACGCCCTGGTGAACGCGGTCGTCGTCACCCGTGTCCCGGCGGAGAACGGCTATCTGCTCGACGTGGAGTTCTATCCGCCCGACATGCCGAGGGGCGGACTGGAGTTCGCCCTGGTGCGCATCATCGAACAGCTCGCCTCCGAGGGCGTCGAGGTGTTCAGCTTCGGCGCGAGCTTCGGGGTGCGGCTGGGCGACCCCTCCCACGCCGACCCGGAGGCCGAGCGCGCTCTGCGGGAGCTGGACGAGGCCGGGATCTTCGGCAGCGGCAACTTCCGCTTCAAGAACAAGTTCCGCCCGGTGAACACCCCGCTCTACCTCTGCCGCCCGGCCGAGGGCCCGCGCACACCGGTGGCGGACGTCATCCTGATGATCGCCGACCCGCACACGGCCCAGGAGCCCCCGGCCACACCGGAGCACCGGGCGACCACCCCCACCGGCCGACCCGGCGCCGGCCCGGCCGTCCGGCCCGTGTCCCCACCGGCCGCCGCCGACGAGCACACGCCCCGGCCGCCTGCGGCCGAGACGTCACCACTCGCGGCCGCCCCGAAAGGCCGGCCCTCGCCCGACCCCCTCCCGGCCGATCGGAGGGCACCCTCACGACCGCTGCCGACCCCCACGCCTCCCGCCGGAGCCACCACCTCCGGCCCTCGGTCCGGCGACGCGCCCTGCGCGCCCACCGTCCCCGCCCGGAAGGACACCGGGCGGCACGCCCCACCGCGCACGCCCCGCGCCCCGGCCGGCCCGGCATCCCTGGCCGGCGCCCACGCCGCCCCGCTGCTCGCGCACGGGTGCAACCCTCTCCGGCTGCCCTTCTCCGAGGTCCCGTTCGACCTGCTGACCGACTCCTGGTCCGAGCGCGCCGACGCGTTCATGACCGAGCGGCTGCGCACACTGTCCGAGTCGGCCCTCGGTGGCGACGACGCGGAGGACGACCTGCCCTGGCTGCCGTTCCCGACGGTGATTCCGACCGCGTCGGGCCGACAGGCCGAGGAGTTGCTCTGCCGGTGCTGGCCGGGTGCGCGCGGGCGCGTACCCCACAACCGTCTCTTCCCGACCTGGCTGCGCAGCCTCGCCGTGAGCGGTTTCCACCCCGAACGGCTGCCCACGACCGGCGCAGGCGGCGACGTGGACCCGGAGGCGCTGGCCGCAGCGCTCGCCGACACCGGCACACCGGTCTCCTTCGTCGCGCTCGAACTCACCTGCAACGCCGCGGGCGGCGTCCCCCTGTCCCTCGCAGGGCTGCGCGCGGTCCGCGACCTCACCCGTGCCCACGGCGTGCCCCTGGTGCTGGACGCCACCCGGTTGCTGGAGAACGCCGCGGCCGTGGTGGAGGACGAGGAGCCGATGCGTGGCCGGGGCCTGTGGGACGCCGCGCGCGAACTGCTCGCGCAGGCCGACGCCGTCACGTTGAGCGCCGGCAAGGACTTCGGCGTCCACCACGGGGGCCTCGTCGCGACCGCGCTGCCCGAACACGCGGACCTGCTGCGTGAGGAGACCACGGCCCGCGGACCCTGGGCCGGGCTGCTCGAGCGGCGCACCCTGCGCCGTGCGCTGCTCGATCTGGACGGCGTCGCCAAGCTCGTACGGCGCCGTCTCGCAGCGGTCACCACCCTGCGGCAGGCCCTGCGGTCGGCGGACGCCCCGGTGGTCGACGTCCCCGGCTCCCACTGCGTCCTGCTGGACGCGCGGCGCGTACCGGGCGCGACGGAGCTCAGCCACCCCGTCCCGTCCGTGCTGGCCTGGCTGTTCGCGCACACCGGGGTCCGCGGCGGCCCGCACCTCGGCGACGACGGCCTGATCCGGCTCGCGGTGCCCGTGGGCTGGCCCCGGAAGGGGATCACGGACCTCGCCGGGCGGCTGTCCCGGCACTTCCTGTCCCCGCCACCGCTGACCGCCCTGGTGCCGGCCGGTGAAGGGGACGGCACGGGCGGCGACCCGGCACGGGCCGTCTACCGGCCGGCGGACGGCGGGACACGGTCCCCGGCCGGGCCCGCCGTGCCGCGCGACATCCTGGAGGAACTGGAGGAGGGGTACGCGCCCGCCGACGAGAACGCCAGGCTGCTCGCCGAGGCGGTGCCGGACGTGGAGCGGCACGTGGTGCGGCTGGCGGACGGCGACGTCGAGGTGTTCGCGGCCGGCGACGGCCCCGTCGTCCTGCTGATGCACCCCTTCAACATGGGCGCCGGTGTCTTCGCCGAGCAGTTCCGCGCCCTGTCCGGGCGTTACCGGACCGTCGTCGTCCACCATCCCGGCGTCGGCGCCAGCACCGCCCCCACCGACCTGAGCCTGGCGGGCATCACGGACAGCAGGACCGAGGTCCTCGACCGGCTCGGAGCGACGGGACCGGTACATGTGGTCGGCGCGTCCTTCGGCAGCCTGCTCGCCCAGTCCTTCGCCCTGCGCCACCCGGAGCGGACCGCATCCCTCACCCTGATCTGCGGATCCTTCCGGTACGCCAATCGCGAGGGCGGGGTGAACCGGCTGGAGCGGGTGGTCGCCGAGGACCTCGACCGGATCGTGTCGGGCTCCGGCTCACCGCGCGTCGCCCGGGACCGTGACCGGCTGACGGAGCTCCTGCTGCGCAGCGAGAGCATGGACGCCCGCACCGGGCTGCGCTACCTCGACCTCTTCGCCGGGGAACCGGACCTGCGCGAGCGGCTTCCCGAGATCTCCGTACCGACCCTGCTCGTGCAGGGCCGCCACGACTCGGTCATCCCGCTCAAGACCGCCCATCTGATGCACGGACTGATCCCCGGCGCGAGCTACGAGGAGATCCCCGACGCCGGGCACTTCCCCTGCGTCACCCACCCCGACGAGGTGAACCGGCTCCTGGCCGCGTTCCTCGACCGCACCGGGAGGCGACCGTGAACGACCGGCCCATCGGCATCGACGCCATGAACGTGTACGGCGGTCTGGCCAGGATCGCCGTGCGCGAGCTGTTCGCCGGGCGGGGCCTGGACCCCGACCGCTTCGACAACGTCGGCATGGCGGCACGCTCCGTGGCGCTGCCCTTCGAGGACCCCGTCACCAACGCCGTCAACGCCGCCGCGCCGCTGCTGGCGGGGCTCTCCGCCGAGGACCGGGACAGCATCGGCTTCCTCATCACCGCCACCGAGTCGGGGCTGGACTACAGCAAGTCCGTCGCCTCCTACGTGCACGCCCACCTGGGGCTGTCACCGGCGTGCCGGCTTCTGGAGGCGAAACAGGCGTGCTTCGCGGCCACCGCCGCCCTGCGGCTCGCCGCCGGGTACGTGGCCGCCGAACCGGGAGCCAAGGCGCTCGTCATCGCCACCGACGTGGCGCTGGCCGACGCGCGCGCCTCCTACGCGGAACCGGCCACGGGCACCGGCGCGGTGGCCCTGCTGGTCGGCGAGGAACCCCGCGTGCTGGCCCTCGACCCAGGGGCGACGGGCGCCCACAGCTTCGAGGTCCAGGACACCGCCCGGCCCACGCCCGACCGCGACATCGCCGACGTCGACCGGTCCCTGCTCGCCTATCTGGAATGCCTGGTCGGCGCCTACGGCGACTACCGGGCGCGCGTCCCGGAGGCGGACGTGACCGGCACGTTCGACCTGCTCGTCTTCCACACCCCGTTCTCGGGCATGGTGAGGGCGGCGCACCGCAGACTGATCCGGGAGTTCGGCCCCCCGGACGGCCCCGCGGCCGGCCTCCCCGACCGCCGGTGGACCGACGAGGACTTCGACCGCCGCGTGGCACCGTCGCTGCGCTACCCCGACATCGTCGGCAACCTGTTCTCCGGCTCGCTCTACCTCGCGCTGGCCGGCGCGATCGACACCCTGCGCCCGCGGGGCGAGCTCAGGGCCGGACTGTTCTCCTACGGGTCGGGCTGCTCCTCGGAGTTCTTCAGCGGGGTCGTGCGCGACACGGCGGCCGGCACCCTTGCCGCCCTGGACATCGCGGGGCGGCTGGAGCGCCGCGCCGACCTCACCTTCGCCGAGTACGAGGAACTGCTCCCGCACAGCACGAGCTGCCTGGTACCGGTCGCGGACCGCGACATCGACCCGTACGCCTGGAAGGAGCTGCTGGACCGGGTGCCGGGCCGGGACCGGCTGCTGGCTCTGACCTCGGTGAAGGACCACCACCGCCACTACGACTGGATCACGGAAGGAACCACCGCGCGATGAGCGACACCACGGCCGTCGGCCACGACGAGATCCTGCGGACGATACGGCGGCACACGGTGGCCGTCGTACCGGAGGTCGATCCCGCCCGGATCACGCCCGAGCGCACCCTGGACGAGCTGGGCTGCAACAGCATCGACCGGGCCGAGATCCTCACCGGTGTGCTGGAGGAGCTGGACATCGACCTGCCGCTGGAGAAGCTCACCTCCGGCGCGACGGTGGAGGAGCTGGCCCGGCTGATGGACGAGCACCGCTGATGCGTGGAGAACCGGTGGTGATCTCGGGGGTCGGTGTCCTGTGCGCCGTGGCCGACGACGCCGCCGCGTTCGCCGCCGCCCTGCGCGAGGGCCGGTGCGGGATACGGCAGGACGCGGACGGCGGGCCGGGCCGCGCCGACCTGGACGACGAGGCGCCCGAGCGCGCGCTGGAGGCGCTGCGCGGGAGCCCGGGCCTGCCGGTGGACCGGGCGCTGAGGGCGGCCGGGCGCGCCGGCCTCGCGATGCGCGCCGCCGTGGCCGCGGCACTTCAGGCGTGGGACGACGCCCGGCTGACCGAACACCCCCCGGAGCCGGACCGGGTGGCCCTCGTCGTGGCGGGCAACAACCTCACCGGGCGGCAGCTCGCCGAGCTCACCGCCCGGTACGCGCACAAGCCGCGGTTCGTGCCACCGCGGTCCGCGCTCCGCCTCCAGGACACCGATCAGGTGGGTGTGCTCAGCGAGGTGCTCGGTATCGAGGGGGAAGGATGTACCGTCGGGGCGGCCTCCGCCAGCGGCAACCTCGCCCTGGTGCAGGGCACACGGCTGGTCGCCTCCGGAGCGGCCGACGCCTGCCTCGTGGTCGGTGCGCCCGCCGATCTGTCCGACGTGGAACGGCAGGCGTACCTGAACATCGGCGCGATGGCACCGGGCCCCGCCGCACCCCCCTTCGACCCCGACCACAGCGGGTTCGTCGCGGGCCGGGCGGCGGCCTGCGCCGTGCTGGAGTCCGAGAGCTCGGCGCGCCGCCGCCGGGTGCCCGGCTACGCCCGCGTCGGCGGCGCGCACGCCCGGCTCGCGGCGACCAGCTCCGCCGCCCCGGACCCGCGGGCCGAGGCGGCCGCGATGACGGGCGCGCTGCGCGACGCCGGAGTACGGCCGGACCAGGTGACCTACGTCAACACCCACGGCACCGGCTCCCCCGGGGGAGACGCCGCCGAACTGGCCGCGATGGGCGAGGTGTTCGGCCACACCGGCCGACGCCCGTGGGCGAACGCCACCAAGGCCCTCACCGGGCACTGCCTCACCGCGGCGGGGGTGGTGGAAACCGTGGCGGTCGCTGTCCAGATGCGCGGCGGCTTCCTGCATCCGACTCCGGGCAGACCCCCCAAGGACGCCCGTGGGGCGGAGTTCACCACGGACGTGGCCGTGCCCGCCGACGTCTCCCACGCGCTGTCCAACGGATTCGGATTCGGCGGATTCAACAGCAGCATTCTCCTCTCCGCCCTGCCGCGGACGCAGCGCTGAACGTGCTGTCCGGCAGAGGGAAACGCCGGAGGGAAAGACACACAGGAGGAGCAGTGAACCCCTTCGAGAACGACGAGCTGGAGTTCCTCGTCGTGGTCAACGATCTGGGCCAGCACGCTCTGCAGCCCGTTTTCGCCGGGACTCCGCGGGGCTGGAGAACCGTCCACGGGCCGGCCGGCCGAGGCGACTGCCTCGCCTATGTGGAACGGCACTGGGCCGGCCCGGCCGGGGTTTCGGCCCCGGCATCCCTGAAGGTCAGTCGCGCGTGTTCAGGAACTTCACGAGCTCCGGGACGTTCACCGTCATGAGGGAGCCGGGCCCCGGCTCCAGCATCCCCCGCATGCGGAAGTTCTTCAGGAAGAAACCGACCCGCGACCGGGTGGTGCCCACCATTCCGGCCAGTTCCTCCTGGGTGAGGCGCTGCGTCATCACCACCCGGCCGCCCGGCTGCTGGACACCTATTTTCCGGGCCAGCCGCAGCAGCGCGAAAGCCAGGCGCTGCTCGCAGTTGTCCGTCACCAGATGAGTGATGAATTGCTGCTGCTCGCACAGCCGCCGGGTCAGCAGCCGCAGGAAGTCACCGTAGAGATCCTGGTCGTCGAGCGCCTTGAAAAGACTGCTCTGCGGAATTCTGCGCAAGGTCGCCGGAGTCATCGCCGTGGCGCTCTCGTAATGCTCACTGTTGAGTAAACAGGACTCCCCGACGAGATCTCCCGGTGAATGTATGCCCAGCAGACACTGTTTTCCGGATATGGACACCGTCGTGGTCTTGACGTATCCGTCGAGAACCAGATAAACGTTGCTTCCTCGACTTCCGGCCGCGTACAGGAGTTTTCCACGGGGGACCCGCATGGCCGATGTTCCGGTCCCGATCCGCTGCAGGGCGGACTGGACAGAGGCGTGGAATCCCTGGTTGGCGTGGGTGGCAGTCACAGTCAAGAAATCTCCCGTGGCTCTGAGTTCTTGATCCGGTCGGCCGAGCCTGTGAGCCCGGCGCTGGAAACTCCATGCGTTCTCGCCGAGTCGGTTCGCCTTTCCCTGCGTGTCTCTGCGTGGCCAGAGGACCTGGACCCGCCGCTGATGACCCTCGTGGAACCCGCGTCAGATGCGGCGGCGGCCCCGCTCCAGACTCCTAACCGACAACTCGGTGGAATGTCAACGGCCCCTCTACGCAAGTGACTTGAGTCGCCGTTGCTCAGTATTGAGCAGCCGCGGGGGCGAGCACGCGTCTAGCCTCACAGCCGATCAGGCAACCGAAGGGACGGACGAGGTGATCATGAAGGATGCAGTGAGTCTCGACTTCCCGCTGACGGCACGCACGTGTCCTTTCGACCCTCCGGAGCGCTACGCCGAGCTGCGCGCCACCGCCCCCGTGAGCAGGGTCGCGCTGCCCAGCGGACAGACCGCCTGGCTGCTGACCCGCCACGCCGACGTACGCGCGGTCCTGGACGACCCGCGATTCAGCTCCGACATGAGCCGCCCCGGCTTCCCCCACCTCTACCCCAAGCCCGTCGAACCGGTCCTCAAGGGCACCTTCATCCGCATGGACGGTGAGGAACACGCACACTACCGCCGCATGCTGACCGGGCTGTTCTCCGTCAAACGGGTCGAGGCGATGCGGCCCTTCGTGGAGCAGGTGGTGGAGGACTGCCTGGACCGGATGGCCGCCCACGGCGCACCGGCCGACCTCGTGCGGGAGCTGGCCTATCCGGTTCCCTCCCGTGTCGTCTGCGGCCTGCTGGGCGTCCCGCACGAGGACCACGCCACCTTCGGCGGCTACCTCAACACGCTCTTCGACGGCTCCAGCGACCAGGAGCAGTTCGCGGCGGCCAAAGCGGGTCTGAGCACCTACCTGGACGCTCTGGTCTCGAAGAAGGAGAAGGCGCCGGAGGACGACCTGATCAGCGTGCTCGTCGAGCAGCAGTACAAGCCGGGTCGCCTCAGCCGCCAGGAACTGGTCACCATCTCCTGGATGCTGCTCGCCGCCGGCCACGAGACCACCGCCCACATGATCGGTCTCGGTGCGCTCACCCTGATGGAGCACCCCGACCAGCTCGCCCGGGCCGTCCGAGGCCCCGCGGCCATGGCGGACGCCGTGGAGGAACTGCTGCGCCACCAGACCGTCATGCAACTCGGCATGACCCGTGTCGCCGTCGCCGACGCGGAGATCGGCGGCACGCTCATCCGCGCCGGCGAGGGAGTGATCGCACTGCTGTCCCTGGCCAACCGCGACCCCGACGTCTTCCCCGACCCCGACACGGTGGACGTCACCCGGGGCGCCCGTCACCACGTCGCCTTCGGATTCGGGCCGCACCAGTGCCTCGGCCACTCCCTCGCACGGCTCGAACTCGCCGTGGTGTTCGACCGGTTGTTCCGCCGCTTCCCCAAGATCCGGCCCACGACGCCGACGGCCGACATCCGCTTCCGCGAGGACGCCATCGTCTACGGCGTGGCGGAACTCCCCGTCGAGTGGTGACGACAGGCCCATGTTCAGGATCGCGGTGGACTCCGAGAGGTGCTGCGGGGCAGGCACCTGTGTGCTGATCGCCCCGGAGGTGTTCGACCAGACCGACGACGAGGGCCTGGCGTTCGTCGTGTGCGGGGAACCGGGCCCCGAGCAGGCGGACTCGGTCTACGAGGCCGCACGCGCCTGCCCGCGCGGCGCGATCACGGTCACGGAAGAGGACTGAGGCGAGGGGGTGTCCGGACTCGACGCGGAGACAGCCGCTGAGGGAACCGACCGGAAGCGGGCAGAAGACCCCTCCCGGGCCTTCGGCGGTGCCCGGCGATGTCGTCGGGGTCGAAGCCGGTGCCGGGAGCGACCGGGCCGTCCACGGTGACGCCCGCCGCGTGGACGCCGGAGGAGCCGTACTGCCGGCCGAGCAGCGCGATCGGGGCCCGGACGCCCGCCATGTCCGAGGAGAGGCTCACGTACTGCGGCTCGGGCCCGGGCGTGCCGCCCGTGGCACGAAACGTCCCGCCCCCTCGCGCCGCCGTCATCGGCGCGAGGCGTGCCGCGGCATCGAGTGCGCCGACCACGTGCCCTCTCAGGACGAGCCCACCCTCTCCTACGAGGAGTTCCGCGCCCTGTGCGGGGCTCCCGACGTCCAGCACAAGGTCGCCGAGATCGAAGCGGCCGCCCGCCGGCGCACGGAGCAGGCCGCCACGGCCCTCGCCGCACCCCTCCTCCACGGCCCGGCGACCCGCGCCGGCCGCCCAGGCGCCCCCGGCGCCGCACACCAGGCCCGGCCGGCCCGGACGCCCCCGCAGCCCCCCGCCGGGCCTGCGCCCGTAGGGGCGGCCGCCTCGGCAACGCGTACGGCACGGGCGCGAGCGGCGTGTCCGTGGCTGCGGTACCCGTTCGGGGAGGTGACGTGGCAGCGCCAGGAGGGCATCCAGTCCGTGCCTCGTGTGTGCCCCGCATGGGGATGCCGTGGCGCTTCTGACAGCCGTGCCACGGCATCCCGTCCCCGGCACCGCGCGGAAGGGCACCGGTGGTCGCCGGCCGGTACGACCATTGCACCCACACGGGGGGCGCACTCACCGAACCCCCGACAGCGCCCCCTCACGTGCCGTTACCAACAGCCCATGCCCACCGTTCGCTGCGCGGCCCGGCCGCCGCCACCCTCGCCGTCCCGCCCCCACCACCACTGCTCCCACCCACGTCTCGCAGACACCTCCACTGGAGCCTTGCCGCCGACGACGCGGAGGCGGCAGCCCTGGCCGGGACGACGGCCGGCTGCCCGGAGCAGACCGTGACATACGAGTCGGCCCCGCAATCGGCGGGGTGAGACCGTGCACGCGAACAAGGAGAGACTCATGATCACAGCACGAAGGGCAGGGGGACGGATCGCCACCCTCACGGCTTCCCTCACCGTCGCCGGCGGGCTGCTGCTGGCGACCGCGGCGCCTGCGAGTGCCGAAGTGAAGTCCACCTGCGGCACCTACATCTGCGTCGCCACCGCCTACCAGGGCCGCGACTACGTCCAGGACATCACCGTCACCACACGGGACGGCCTGCCGGGAACGCTGCGCGCGTTCGTCGGCGACTACCGGGCAAGCAAGGCGAACGCCTCGCGGTGGCGGTTCGTCGTCGACCGGGAGATCAGGGCGTACCCGAGGCTGGCCGTCTGCGGCGGCCTCGACCGCGGCGGCCGGGTCATCGAGAACCACTGCGTGATGATCCCCTGAAGCCCGCACGGTTCCCTCGTCTCGACACCACGAGTCCCGAGGAGAACTGCCGTGACCTCCCGAGGCCCGCCTGGAACTGTTCCGCTGGAGGTCGTACTACGACCGACGTCACCGGCACTTCGTACTCGGCCGCCTCACACCGGTCGAGTGCGAACAGCGCCTGATCACATCACATGCTCTGTCACTCGCCGTGTGAAACCCGGTGTCCGCTTCCGGGGATCAGCCTCACTCGTTCCCGCGCGCGGCCAGGCAGTCGAAGAAGTCATCCCGGAAATGTGGTGTCACCGTGAACGCTTCGCGCCGTGCATTGTGGTGCAGAAGGGTCATTTCTTCGCGGCCTCCGTGCTGATCAAGTGCCTCTCTGGTCGGAGCACAGGATCAGCACGGAGGCCGCGTTCGCATCCTCGGAACCCTCGTACGAGCGGCCACGGCCGGGGCGTTTTCCGACATGCGGCTCTCCGGGGCGGCCGGCGGACCGGGCGGACTGTGCGGGTTGGTCGCAGCGGCTTCGTTCAGCGTGGTTGGCGGGTGCTGTTCATGGGGACATCGACGATCGACGAGCGGAGCACAGCGCGCGGTCGACGAGAGCCGTAACGTCCTGCATCTGCCGGGTGGCGCTGTTTTCATCGCCCGGTCGGCTGTGCAAGGAGACCGTGACGGTAGTCCGGCCGTCCGGGGTCGTGGCAGGCCACACCAGATATCCGAATCCGTCGCCGCTGTGCCCCCAGGACCCGCCTCCGCAGGACAAGGGCGTCCAGAACAGGCCGAGCCCGTCACGCGTGCCCGGTGGGAAGCCACGATCGGCGGGGACTTCGATGGTGCGCTGCATCTCGGCCAGCTGGTCGGGGGCCAGGAGCCTGCCTTGCAGCAGCGCCGTGAAGAACCTGTTGGTGTCCGCGGCCGTACTGATCATCGACCCGTCGGCATCGGCGTCGAAAGGCAGGTAGGCAACGGTGGTGTCGGTCATGACACCACCCGGCTCGAACTGCTGATAGTCCTGGGCATGCGGGCCGGGCAGGAACGGCCGGTTGCCGGGTGTGAGAGTGCGGGTGAGCCGCAGCGGACGGATGATCCTGGCCCGGACCTCGTGCTCCCATGAACGGCCCGTGACCGCCTTGATGACCATGCCGAGGAGAACATAGTTGGTGTTGGAGTACTCCCAGCCGGCACCGGGCGCGAAGGACGGCTGGTGCTTCATCGCAAGAGCCACACGCTGCCGGGAGGTGTAGGTGGTCCAGCGGTTCGCGCGGTATCCGGCGGCGCTGAGATCGGGGACGACGTCGCCGATGTAGTCGGGCAGCCCGCTGGTGTGCTGGAGCAGCTGACGCAACGTGACGTGGTGCCCGTCATTGCCATGGCCGCGGACCAGGCCGGGCAGCCAGGTGTCCACCGTGTCGTCCAGCGACAGGCGGCCTTCACCGACGAGCTGGAGCAGTACGACCGCGACGAACGTCTTCGTGGCGCTGCCGATCCTCAGATAGCCGTCCATGACCACGGGCCGCCCGGTGCTGAGATCACCGACCCCGCTGCGAACGGACCGCACTCCGTGGGGCGTCTCCAGCCTCACCGACACGCCTGTGACGCCGTCGTCCCGCAGGGCGTCGACAGCGCGCTGCAATGGGGAGAGGCGATCGGAAGCCGCCGCTTCGGACTCTGCCGGAACGCATGACACCAGAAGGGCGACAGCGAGCACGGTCACTGTCCGGCGACTGATCCGACTCCGCATGATCGACATAAGGCAACGCTAAGAACGGCATGCTCCGCAAACCATCCGGCCACCCAGAGTCCCTGTGGTCGGGATCTCCCCAGTGCACGTGGGCAGTTACGTTTGGATCATCGAGCGGACCACCGGAGGAAGACGGCTGCGATGGGGAGGAGTCCGGCCGGGCAGACGGTCCCGGTCTTCTCGTAGCGGGTGGCGACCCGCGCCACTGCTCGAGGCGCGCCCCGACGGCGCAGCCACCCCGGATGCCCGCGGTCCTGGCCGAGCACACCCCCGTGCGGACAGCACAGTCCAAGCCGACGGGCCGGCCTCCTGGCCGGTCGGCGTTCGAGGACGAGTGACCTGATGCCGACCCGGCTGAGGTATCAGGAGGGGACTTCGGCGCCGCCCCGGCTCGGAGGGCGTCAAGGACGGCATCGTGGAGCTGCCGCAGACCGTCGCGGTGGGGGAGTGGGGCGGGACTGCCGGTGAGGGTGTACCACTCGGAGGCGTCGGTGTACTGGACGGCGACGGCCACCTGGCCGTCGGGTCGCAGGGTGGTGGCAACGGTGAGGCCGCCGGTGACGACACCGATGGCTTTGTCCACGAGTCACGACAGCGGATGTTCACGACGTCGAGCAGCGTCCTTGTGATGTCGTGTTCGATGTCCATGAGAAACGACAGCACCGGTTCAGGGGTGCTGCTGCCTGCCGGCGTCTCCGGCTGTTGGGAGGCGGCCGCTCGGCTCGCGTGGGCGTCGTGGAGAGGCCGGGTCGCGATGTCGCTCGTCGGCATCAGGAGGCATGAGGTCGCTGGAGTCCCTGGAGGAGAAGGGCGATCAGGCGTCGGGGGTCGTAGCGGGGGTCGTTGTCGCGTCCGATGCAGAGGTTGCCGATGCCGCGCATCAGCTCGTACGGCTGCGTGCCGGGCCTGATGTCGCCGGCCTCGACCGCGGCGTCAAGCAGTCGGGCACAGACGGGCAGCAGGCGGTCGAGGAAGTAGGCGTGCAGCGCGGCGAAGCGGTCGTCGTCGGACTGCAGGGCGTCGGCGAGTCCGTGCTTGGTGACCAGGAAGTCGACGAAGAGGTCGATCCACTGGCGCAGTGCTTCGAGTGGGGAGCCGGCACTGGCCAGCAGGCTCGGGCCGGCCTCGGCGCATGCCTCGATCTGGTGCTGGTAGACGGCTGTGACGAGATCCGCCCGGGTCGGGAAGTGGCGGTAGATCGTGGCCATCCCGACGCCCGCCCGTGCCGCGATCTGGCGGATCGGCGCGTCGACGCCGGAGGTGAGGAACACCTCGGCGGCGGCAGCGAGCACCGTCCGCCGGTTGCGCTGGGCGTCGGCCCGCTTGCCTCGGGACGGCGAATCCCCTGCCGGGCTCTCAGTGGTCATCACGTGTTCCTTCCGTGCCGGTTGACAAAACGGAGCATCGCTCCGAATACTAAATGGAGCGGTGTTCCGTTTCAGGCTAGCCGAAACGGGACGCTCCTGACCGCCATGCCGCCCGCCGGTCGCAGGAGACCGGCGGGCGGCATGTGCCACCGAAAGGGAACCCACATCGTGAGCACACCCACCGCCACCAGCACCGACGCCTTGGGCACGCCCGTCCCGGTCCTGTCCTTCAGCCCCGTAGTCCTCTCCGTGCCCGGACGTCCCGTGGACCTCCAGATGCGCGTCTCCGTGCCCGCGACCGGAACCGGCCTCCCCGTCATCCTCCTCTCCCACGGTCACGGCCCCTCGAACAACCTCTCCTCGCTCAACGGCTACGCGCCGCTCGCCAACTTCTGGGCCGCTCACGGATTCACCGTCATACAGCCCACCCACCTCACCTCCCGGACACTGAGCCACCTGGTCGCCGGCGCCCCCGGCGCACCCGACTTCTGGCGCTCCCGCGCCGAGGACATGACCCACATCCTCGATCGGCTCGACGTGATAGAGCGCACCGTGCCGCAGCTCGCGGGGCGGATCGACCCCACCAAGGTCGCCGTCGTCGGACACTCGCTCGGCGGCTTCACCGCCGCCCTCCTGCTGGGCGCCGGGCTCAACGACCCCGACACCGGCAACGTGGTCCACCTCGCCGAGCCCCGGATCAAGACAGGCGTACTGCTCGCCGCGCCCGGCAGAGGCGGCGAAGTCCTCAACGGGCCCATGGCTGAGCAGTGGCCGATCATCGGGGCCGTCGACTTCTCCACCATGACCGCACCCGTGCTGGTCGTCGCCGGCGACAAGGACGATTCCCGGCACTTCACAGACATGGGGCCGGACTGGCACGCCGACCCCTACACCCTCGCCCCTGGCCCCAAGACCCTGCTCACCCTGTTCGACGCGGAGCACGGGCTCGGCGGGATCGCCGGATACGACGCCGCCGAGACCACGGACGAGAACCCCGAGCGAGTCGCCGCCCTCGCCCGGCTCACCGCGGCCTACCTCAGCACCCAGCTTCATCCCGGTACCCCTACGTGGCCGAAGGAGTGCGAGGCACTGACGACCGGCCCCGACCCGGTAGGACGAGTCACATCCAAGTAAGCCTCCCGCCCCCACAGTCAGCCTGCCGGGCGAGGCGGAAAAGGCGCGTCGGGACAGAGTCGGCGGACTCGTACTCGACGACGGTGTCCGGGCAGCCGGCCGCCACGGTCTGAAGTGCCCTGGCACCCAGGACCGTCGGCCGCAACAGGCTGTCTCCGCGCTGCCCGGACTCCTGCCCCGTTCGCATCGCAGCCGACCGCGCACCCTGCTCAAACCGGTGGACAACCGCTGCCGGTACTCGTGGACAGAGCCACCCAGGGATGCCGAAACGCCGGCCAACTCCACCGGGAGGCACGCAACCAGGGCTTTCCAGGAGACCGGAGCATGGTCAACTCCTACGTCCGTCTACTGAAGCAGGGCACCGTCACAGCGCCACCGCCCCCGGCACTGCCGAAACCCGGGAGAACCCTGCGCTGGATCATGAGCCGCCCTGAGCGCCTTCACCCCGACGAGGCCGTGGGCTTGAAGGAGGTCCGGGCGACCCGCCCCGAACTCGACGCCGCAGTCGAGTACGGCAGAGCCTTCGGCGCGCTCATGCACGATCACCGCGGCGAAGACCTCGAAGGATGGATCGAGCAGGTCAGACAGCACGATCTGCCCACCCCGCGGCAGTTCGCCGACGGACTCCTCCACGACCGGGACGCGGTCGTCGCCGGCCTGTCGAGCGCCTGGAGCTCCGGCCAGGGGACCAGGGTCAAGCTTCTCAAACGCGCCGGCCACGGCAGGGCCAGACTCGACCTCATCCGCACCCGCACCCTCCTCCGGCCGTGAGACAGACCCCCGAACCGGGCGGATGGTCCGATCCGGAAGTGAGGTGGGCCGGAGCGCGCCGCGTGACGAGCGACGATGACACCCTGAACTCGATCAGGAGGCACCGTGACCTCGCTGAGCTGCTATGGAACGTCTGTGAGTTCGATCTCTCGCGCGGAGACCACGGCGAGCCTGTCCGGCTGTCGTCCGGGCTTGCCCTGGAGGGCGTGGCCGGCGACTTCACCGGCGGGACACTCTTCCTCTGTGGTGAGGACCGTACGGCACGGCCCGTGCTGTACGCCGACTCCGAGGGACAGACCGGTCCGATCGGCCACAACCTCGTCGAAGCACTGCAGATCATGGTGGGGCTGCCGTCTTGGCGGGACTGCCTGAAGTTCTCCGGAGCCGGCGACCTGGCGGTCATGCGGACGGCCGCCGATCACCTTGGCCGCGACGAGCGCCGGGACGGACCGGAGCTCGGTGCCGAGCGGATTCGCCTTGCCGCCGCACTGGACCTGGAACTCGCACCCGCCCCGTCCTGCTGGCCGGTCTGCATGCGGCGGTTTCCGCCACCGTGCCTGACTTCGTGCTCACCTTCCGGCCGCCGCGGCCAGCGACCGAAGCCGGTTCCCCGACTACGGGACACGGGGGCGGGCCGAAATGCTTGTCATTCGGGATGCCCGGCGCGCTGCGGTGCGGAATCGATCCGCTGAGGGCTCGCTGCGCAGAGGACCGTTGCAGGCGGGTTCGGATGTGGCGACGTCCGCAGTTCCGTTCGCAGGATCATCGGTCGTCTTCAACGTCCAGCGGGGACGGGTCGCTTTCCCAAGCCAGATCGAGAACGTACCGTTCGGTGTGCGGGGTGTGTCGCCAGTCGTCCGCCAGGCGGGCTTCCGGCCCGGACGCAGCCAGATCGCGCAGTGTCGCTTCGTGATAACTGCCCATGGCCTGGCGGCCGGTCCACCAGGCCGTTCCCCGGTACACACCTGGACGGGGCAAGGTCATGTCCCCGGCGGGACCGTAGCCGAGTTGGTTGATGACCAGGGTTCCGGTCCCGGACTCGAGGGTGACGGCGACGTGGCCTTCGGCGTCGTCCGGAGCAGGGGGCGGTGCGTCCCAGATGCGGATGTCGACCTGGGCGGGGATGTCGGCCTGAAGGCTGTAGAGGTACAGGTGGTAGCCGTTGCCGGCCACCACCTGCCGGCGTGCGGCGTCCATGGCGGCTGCGTCGTCGAGGCAGGCGTCGGCGTCATACACCTCGATGAAGCGACGGCCTGGAACGGCGTTGACGCTGTACTCGGACAGGAGCCCCATGAACGGGCCTTTCTCCCAGCGGGTGATCTTCACGTAGAACGGGTCGCCGTCCAGCGTCCGGTTGAGGGTATACATCGTGTCGAGTCGGCGTCCTCCTTCCTCATTGACGGTCCCCTCGACCAGGCGGACGGAGTACCGGTCGTCGCCCTTGTCCGACCCTTCCTTGGTCGAAGCGAAGGGGCACTCGTCGCACTGCAGGGACGTCCCGCTGTAGGCCGTTTCGTTCAGATCATCCGATCGTTGGTCTGGTTGTGTCGTTGACTGACGCGCAGTGGGCGCGGATCGAGCCGTTACTTCCGGCCCGGACGCCGAAGCGGGGTGGGCGGTGGCGGGACCACCGTGAGGTGATCGACGCGATCGCCTGCAAGTTCCAGGCCGGGACGCAGTGGAGGTATCTGCCGGAGAAGTTCGGCAACTGGCGGGGTGTCTGCAACCGGCTGCGGAGGTGGGCCGCGGACGGCACGTGGGAGCGCGTGTTCACCGCGCTCATGACCCAGGCCGATGAGGAGGACGACCTCGACTGGGTGGTCTCGGTGGACTCCACGATCGCCCGTGCCCACCAGCATGCCGCCGGGGCCCGCAAGAAGGGCCCCGGCAGGCGAGCCGGCGCACCATGCCATCGGCCGGTCCCGCGGAGGACTGAGCACCAAGATCCACCTCGCGGCCGACGACCGCTGCCGCCCCTTGGCCTTCTTCCTGACCGGCGGACAGGCCAACGACGCGCCGGCCTTCACCGAGGTGATGGCACGCCTGCGTGTCCCGCGGCGCCGGGACAGGCCCCGCACCAGACCCGACGCAGTCCTGGCGGACAAGGCGTCTTCATCCCGCGCGATCCGCGGGCCCCTGCGCAGTCGCCGCATCCGGGCCGTCATCCCGGTCCGGGCCGACCAGAACGTCCACCGGCTGAGGCGCGGCAGCCGGGGCGGGCGCCCACCTGCCTTCGACCGAGAGGCATACAAGCAGCGCAACACCGTCGAGCGGTGCATCAACCGTCTCAAGCAATGGCGAGGGATCGCCACCCGCTACGAGAAGACCGCGACCATTTACCTGGCCGGCCTCCACGTCGCCGGCATCTTCCTCTGGTCAGCCCGCTGATCCAAACGAAACGGCCTAGTCCTCGTGGAGCTCGGCCTGGAGGCGGCGGGAGGGGCGGAAGGCGTAGAGGTCGAGGACGGCGGGTGGGTCGGTTATGCCGGGTCCGCCGTCCTTGACCCAGGAGGCGATGTC
>NZ_JBVHWR010000020.1:0-109988 GCF_055564355.1 Streptomyces sp. NPDC029152
CGTCCTGACCGAGGAGGCCGACGAGAACGCCGCGCAGGCGGCCGTGCGGACCGCCACGGCGCGCGGCCGCCGGCTGGGCGAAGCCGCGCGGGAGGAGACCCGCCCCGGCCGCCTGGGCCCCGAGCGCGGGCTGACCGTGTGCGAGGGGCTGCTGGAGGAGCACGGCTACGAACCCGTCAGGGAAGCCCCCGCCCGGCTGCGGCTGCGCAACTGCCCGTTCCATCCGCTGGCCGCCAAAGCCCCCGACCTGGTGTGCGGCATGAACCAAGCCTTCCTCAGCGGCTGCCTCACCGGCCTGGAGGTGAACGGCATCCAGGCCGTCCTGGCCCCCGAACCCGGCGAATGCTGCGTACAGCTACGCCCGAACGACACCGATCGCGATGACCACACGCCCCAGGACCACTGACGGCATCGGCCGTCGGCCTCCGGGTGCCGCCGATCGTCGTCGGTGAGGTTGCCCGGCGCCGCTTCGTCGCGGTCCAGGTTTCGATGTGGCCGCTGGCGCCTGGGGGCGGGGACCTGCCGGAAGGGCGGGGGGCTGCCGCTGGAGGGGGTGGGGTCGGCCGGACAGGTCGCCGGTGTACCGGCAGGCGTCGCCGGCGGAGTCCACCCCTCACGCGTCCGCCCTCGCGCGGTCCGGCGACGACGGTGGGGCTGTCGCCGCCTAGGGAGGCGGTCGTCGCCTCGGTGGGGGGCGACGCGTCGCGGTCGCCTGGAGGTGGAGGGCGGCGCCGAAGCTGTCGCCGGCCTCGGCCGGCTGCGGCCCGCGACAGACGGTGCCGCCTTCGGTCGGCATCGCTCGACGCGGACCGGGCGGACAGCGGGCGAAGATCGTCAAGGCCCTGGGCGCCCCGGTCCGGCTGCGCCTGCTGTTGATGATCGCTTCTCGGACGGGCGGTGAGGTCTGCGTGTGCGACCCCACCCCGCCTTCGGCCTGCCCGGCCGACGGTCTCCCGCCACCTCGAACTCCTGCGCGGAGCCGGGCCGATCGACTGCGGGCACCGTGGCACGTGGATGCACTGCCGGCCGGCCCCGGAGGATGCCGACGAGCCGGTCGGCATCCTCCGGGGCCGGCCGGTCGGCCGCTGTCTGGGCGGCCCTGACGAGGACACGCGGACGCCGACCTGGTGGTTCGCCCCGGGGCAGGGGGCCGTAGTCGGGATCCGCACTTCCTCGCCCGGGGCGGGCAGCGAGGACCGGCCGCTTCGGCCGCGTCGGGCAACTCGGCCACAGGGCGCCTCCGCCCCCTGCTCCGCTACCCGCACGCATCGCCGTGGTGGTGCTCGGGTGCGACGTTCTCGCCCGCTGCCCGCCCCTACGCGAGGAGATCAGCAGGGCCGGATGTAGAAGACCGGGGTCCAGGACGCGGTGCCGGTGTCCTTGGCGCGGTTCGACCAGCGCAGGCTGCCGTCGGAGTTGTAGAAGCGGGCGACGGTGCCGGTCGTCTGGTTGTTGTTGAAGGTGCCGTCGCCGATGCCGTCGAAGCTGTACTGGCCGCACCGGTAGTAGTCGTAGTAACGGCCGCGGCCGTCCACGATGCACAGGTGGCCCTCGCCACAGGCCACCGCGGCCTCCGGCGAGGCGAGGTCACGGACCTGGCTCTCGCCGGGGGCGGGGATGGTCACGGCCCCGCCCTCGGTCGTGAGCCGGTTCGCCGACACCTGGCGGGCGTCCGGGTGCGTCGCCAGGTAGCTGTCCACCTGCTGCTGGAGCTCAGCGGCCTGGGCGCCGGTGAGACCGGCTGCCCGGGCCTGCCCGGCGTACGCCGACTGTACGGCCGCCGGCTCGGCCGACGCGGAGCCGGACAGCGCCGGTCCCACGATCAGAGCCGCCGCGGCTGCCGCCATGGCCAGAACCTTACGTGCTGACATGCTCGTTTCCCCTTCCCGGGCGCTCCGGCGGCCACTTCCCATGGCGGCCGTCCGGAAGACGTCACACATCGTGCCCGGCAGGGGCACCGCGGTTGAAGGGATAACTCATGCGGTCGCGCCGCACATCGATACCCGCATGGCTATGAGGAGTGGAGAACACGCTTGTGGGGGACTGCGGGGGAGGCCGGCGGCAAGGCACTGTGGAGGGCACGCTGACCGGGGACTGCGGGAGAAACGGTGACAGGCGGTTACGGGGGGCCCGGCGAGAGCGGGGCGAGGGCGGGTGAGCCGTTCGCCGGGGACGGTCCCCTCGTGGCGGCCGACCCGAGCGTGCACCAACTGCGGCTCTTCCTGGCACTGGCCCAGGACCTTCACTTCGGGCGGGCGGCGAAGCGGATGTTCATCAGCCAGCCCGCGCTCAGCCGGCAGATCGTCGCCCTCGAGCGTCGAATGCGCGTCCGTCTGGTCCGGCGGTCCACCCGCCGGGTGGAGCTCACGGCGGCGGGACAGGCGCTGCTGCCCGAGGCCCGCGCCGTCGTGGAGGCGGCGGACCGGCTGGGCGAGGTGATACGGAGCCAGTCGCGCCGGATGTGCGGGCGGCTGCGGGTCGGCTTCATCGGCGCCGAGGCCGCGATGCCGTACGCCCGGCGGATTCTCGCCGAGTTCCGTCGGCGGCACCCGGAGAGCGAGATCGAGATGCGTTCTCTGGACCTGGTGAACCACATCCAGGCCCTGGTCACCGGCGAGGTGGACGCCGCCTTCCTGCGGCAGCCGCTGCCCGCGGTCATCCGCACCCTGCGACTTGCCAGCGAGCCACGGGTGGTGTGCTTGCCCGCGGGAGACCCGCTCGCCCGGCGCCGGGAACCGCTCACCATGGCGGACCTCGCCGACCGGCCCTTCGTGGACCTCCCGGGTGACACGGTGCGCGGCTGGTGGAACCACTGGACCGGCAACCCGCGACCCGACGGCACCCGGGTGCGCTACGGACCGGTCGTCACCGACGTGGAGTCCCTGTTGCTCGCGGTCGCGAACGGGCAGGGCATCGCCTTCCTGCCGGCGGCGGCCCGCGAGTTCTACCCCCGCCCCGGGCTCGTCTACACGGACGTGAGGGGGCTTTCGCCCTGCACCGCCGTGCTCGCCTGGCTCGCCGGGCACGGCGACGACACCGGCGTCGCGGCCCTGCGCGCGGCCGCCCGCGCCGTACTGCGCGCGACGACCGGAACCGGCAGATGACTGTCCGCCCGAAGCGCCGCTCGACGGTACTGCGGCGCCGGTGGACCTCCTGGTCGAAACCCGGCGGGCGGCCGTCGACGCTGCCACGGCGCCGCCCTGGTCCTCGGGGAGGGCGGTCGGCTTCTTCTCCCCGACCGGGCTGCTGCCCCGGGGCCGCTTGTGCCCGGGCCGCCCGGCTCACGCCCGGGTGTCACCGTGCACCGCGGCCCCGAGGCGGAACCGTCAGGTCAGACGCGGACACCGAACATGAACGGTCCGCCGATGGTGTCCATCGACTCGTACCGTACGACCGTGCCGGTGCGAGGGGCGTGCAGGATCTGGCCGTTGCCCGCGTACAGGCCCACGTGATGCAGGTCGTTGAAGAAGAAGACCAGGTCACCGACCTGGAGTTGGCTCCGTGTGAGGCGGGTCCCGATGCCCGCCTGGGCCTCGGAGGTGCGCGGTATGGAGACGTCGGCCTGGGCGTAGGCCCAGGAGGTCAGGCCCGAGCAGTCGTACGAGGAGGGGCCGGTGCCGCCACGGATGTAGGGCTTGCCGATCTGGCTCTGGGCGGCGGAGAACGCGGCACCGGCCCGGCCGGACGCGGGGGCGTGATGGCCCATGCTCACCCGCTCGGCGGAGGAGCGGTCGGCACGCTGCTGCTCGGCGGCGAGGGCCGCCTTCTCCTTCGCGGTCAAGGTGTTGAGCAGCTTCTGCGCCTCGGCGAGCTTGCCCTGGACCTCCTTCTTCCTGTTGCCCAGCTCGGTGCGGGTGGTGGCGAGGTCCGTGAGCTTCTCGGTGGCCCCGGCGCGTTCCTGGGCGAGTTCCCGCTGTTTGCCCTGGATCTTCCGCAGGGCGTCGACCTGCTGGCTGCTCAACTGGTCGAGTGTGGATGCCTTGGTGAGGAAATCGTCCGGGTCCGAGGAGAGGAGAAGCTGCACCGAGGGGTCGATGCCTCCGGAGCGGTACTGGGCGGCGGCCAGTGAACCCAGCCCGTCACGCAGTGCGTTCAGTTCCTGCTGGCCGCGGGCGATGCTGTCCTGGACGTCGGAGACCTCCTTCTGCAGCTTTCGCTGCTTCTCGTCGGCCGCGTTGTACTTCTCCGTGGCCTGTTCCGCCTGCACGTAGAGTTTGTCGACCTTCGCCTTGACCTCGTCCTTGCCGAGTTTCTGACCGGGTGTGGCGTCGGCGGCGTTCGCACTCAGGGCGACGGCAGCGGCGGCTGCCGTGGTCAGCACGCTCACGCGCGTGCGGCTCGGCTGCTTGGGTCGTCGATGGGACGTCACGGAAACGGACTCCTGTTACTTGGGCCACCGGCCGATGTACCGGTGGCCTGTGCGGGGGGTGGGGGGTTTACATGGGAGATAGGGGAGAGGGGGCGAGGCGCTTCCTCGCGGGAGCGCGTCGGCGCCGCGCATCACGGTCGATTCCACGGCCCGATGCCTGGTTCTCCCTGGTCCGGCCTTCGCGAAGAGCCCCGGCCGCCCGGTCCGTCCGCCCGGCCCGGGCCCTTCACCGGTCCCGGACAGCGGTACGAGCAGGGACGCGGCCGGTGTCACTCGCCCACGGCGGTCACGGGCGCCCGAGGCCGTCACGGACGGTGCAGCTCACCTGCCAAACGGTCCACGATCCGCCGGAACCACGGAGCCGGAACCCGTGGTTGCCGTCCTTGCCGGGGGCCGTGACGGCGAAGACCGAAAGGCTTCCTCAGGCCGACGCCGCCACGGCCCCCGCCCCAGTGAAGGCCGCCAAGGCCGCGACTGCCGCGAAGGCACTCCTCAATCTCTGCATGTACATGCTCCTTTGCCGAGTGGCGTGGTCCTGTGAAGGGGAGGGGGAGAACCGGCGTTCCCCCCGCCACGGGAGAGTGGAACACGGGCACGTAGGGGTGGACCATGCAGAACCACCGGCAGAAGTAACCCTCTTCTCCCCACCGCCCCGCAAGGCTCCGGTGTCAGGGCGGCGCCCGTTCACCACCCCCACCACCGTGCTCCTGAGGGGCGCCCTCGCGGCCGTCCTGCACCATGCCGGGTGCCTGGAGCGCCTCCTGGTCGTCCTTGCGACCGCGCTCGGCGCGGTCCACCGCCCCCGCCCTCCTGCCGCGCGTGGTGCCCTGGCGCACCCCGCGGAACCGACAGCAAGGGCACGAGAGGACCACCTGTGCAGCACGGCGGCCCGGCACCACGGCGTTCGAGCAGGCCGTCCGGTTGCCGGAACCCTTCCCCCACCGTGAGGGCCGCGCTCCCGCAGCCCGTGAGACCGATCGCGTCGACGGCGACACCGCCGGGGTCGACGCCCGGCCCGCCGAAGCCCGCGCCGGCCGGCTTTCCGTAGGGCGTGGTTCCTGCTCAGGCGGAAGAAGACAGCTGGCGGCGCACCCATCCGGGATCGGGGTTGGTGTGCGGCCGGCCCGCCACGACGACGGTCGGCACGGTCTCGTTGCCGTCGTTGGCCGCTCTCACCGCCGCGGCCCCTGCCGGGTCGCGCCAGATGTCGACCCAGTACAACTGCCGGGCGTCGCGGCCCAGCCGCATGCGCAGCCGTATGCAGTACTTGCAGCCCGGCCGCCAGAAGACGACCGGTCGGCCGTCGACCGCGCTGCGGCGTTGTGCCTCCTGCGCACCGATCGACCTCGGGAAGACCAGCGGGGAGTTCACGGCGGCGAGCGCCAGGAACGCCGACAGGAGAACCGCGGCCGTGCCGGGGTTCCCCTTGGAGAACTGCGCAGTCGCGAGGGCTGAGCCGCTGAGCACAAGCAGCATCGGTAGGATCCAAGGGCGCGTCATGGTGATGCAGGCTAGCGACGAGTCGGCATGCTCCTCGTACCAGGCCGTGTTCGAGATGCCGGTCGGCGCAGGTCTCGGACGGCGTTTCGAGCATCGCACGGCGTCAGGACGGTGGAAACGACGCACCGGCCCGCCGCCCCGTCGCGAGCACACGAGCGACACCGTCCGAGCGATCGCCGACCCGCTGTCCCATCGGCAGACTGTGGGCCCGGACCCGGACCCGGCGCGGCGGACGTGAACCCGGGCCACACCGACGTCCGCCACGTCTCACCGCTCACCGTGCACGAGCTCGTGAGGGCTGCTCAAAACGGGTGGAGCGGCAGGGGCCCACCTGGTACGGTGCGCCGGTGCCAGAGATCAGGAAGCTCCAAGTCACCTTTGACTGCGCGGAACCTGAGCGTCTCGCTCGTTTCTGGTGCGAGGTGTTGGGGTATGTCGTACCGCCACCACCGGAGGGGTTTGCCACGTGGGACGACTTCAAGCAGTCGCAGCCCCCGGAACAGCGGGACTCATGGTTCGCCTGCGTCGACCCCACGGGCGTGGGCCCGCGACTGTACTTCCAGCGCGTCCCCGAAGGGAAGGCCGCCAAGAACCGACTGCATCTCGATGTGCGGGTCGCCACCGGGCTCGTGGGCGAAGAGCGCCTCGCCGCTCTCGAGGCCGAGTGCGCACGGCTGGTCCCGCTCGGCGCGGTACACGTGCGAACGCTGTATGACGGCAACGATGCGTGCATCCCCATGCAGGACATCGAGGGCAACGAGTTCTGCCTCGACTGAGCATTCTCGAGCCGGAGGGGCGGGAACCACCTTCTCGCACCTCTCCGGCCCCGTACCAAACGGGAGTTGCTCTGCGAGGGCGAGGGCGCACAGCCGAGGCTGTGCCGAGGCCTGCGGCGCTTGATCAGCTCCGTTCCGGACAGACCGGTCCGGGATTCCACGAGGGCGGCGAGGACGATCTCGGCCCGCTTGCCGGGGGCGGCCGATCAACCGGTGATCGCCCGGGAGAACACGTCCACGACGAAGGCGGCGCAGGCGGTGCCGGCCCAGGACGCGACATGGGTGGAGCCGGCCCCGTCACCCATCGAGCGGGATGCGGTGAAGTCGCGTCTGAGCAGGTCGGAGACCCGCTCATGGCCGCCCCGGAGCGCTTCACGCGTACCCGCCGTCCGCGTGGGCAGGGGCAGGGTGGCAGCACGCGTCGGATCCTGTGATCCCTGCACCAAGGTCCGCGGCCCGCCCGCATCACCCGATCGCCCCTTTCCGCCGGGCGGCGCCGCCCGGGACCCTGGCCGTGCACCGGGGGCCGGGTGCCGGCCGGGAACCGGTCAGGGAGCATGACGGGCGAGTCACGCGCGGTTCGGGAGCGGGGCCGTCCCGAATCAGCCGTTGCGGCCCACCACCCCGTGGATCCAGCCCGTGTAGGCGGGCGCGCTGGTGTAGAGCCCCGGGCCCTCGCTGCAGCGCACGCCCGGGGCGCCGGGGCCCGAGGTGACGCCGATGAGTTCCCAGCGCCCCTTCCGGTCCCGCTGGAGCTGGGGACCGCCCGAGTCGCCGTTGCACGCCATGGCCCTGGGCACCTGGCTGATCGTGCACAGACGGGTGCTGTCCGCGTAGCCCGGCGCGCACTCGGAGACCGCGCCCCTGCGCGTGTCGAGTTCCTGGAGCCGGTCGGGGAAGACCCATCCGGTGGGGTCGGGTGCGTCCTCGACGGTGCCGAAGCCCAGGATCCGGGTCGGGGTGCCGGGCCGCCCCGGCTTGTCGGCGATGCGGATGGGCTTCTCGGCGACCGGGCGGTTCAGGCGGATCAGAGCGACGTCGTCGCGGTTGGGGCCGATGCCCTCGCCGTTCCTGTAGCCCGGGTGGGACACCGTCCTCGTGACGGACCGGACCGTGCCCCCGGACTTCTTCCACTCACTGCCGATCCGGACGGTGCCGTCCAGGGTGACAAGTGTCGGGTCCACGCAGTGGGCGGCTGTGAGAACCCACTGCGAGTCGATCAGCGATCCCCCGCAGACACCCTTGAAAGCGGGGTCGTCCACACCCGTCACAGGGATCGACACCATGGACGGGTAACGCTGCGTGGAATCCTCCCCGTTGACGATGGCTTCGGCACTGCCGGCCGTCATGGCGGCGCATGCCACTCCTGCCAGGACCACCGCGGCGGTGCGCGCCACCGTGCGGCGCAAGGACTTCAAGCTGAACACTGGTTCTCCGATCGGACGAGCAGGTGTGACGCGTCCAGCCTCCGCGATCAAGAGGAACTGATCCATCCGGTCAGCGGGCCTGTCCGGGGCCCGGTCAGCAGGCCCGTGCGGTGTGGGGAAAACCCCCGGACGGCATGTTCCGCATCCGTTCGGTGCGACGGCCCGTTCCTGACCGAGGGAAGGCCGTAGGGGGCGGAGCCGTACGGGGCTCACCGAGCCGGACGCGAAAAGCGAAGGGTGCCAGGGCCACGCACGGACGACGCTCCCGACACGGACCGCTTCCCGGGACACAAGCGCAGTCGTCCTTCGGGAGCCGACGGTGCGTTCGGGTGTCCCCTGCCGGTGGCGTTCCCGGACCCGATGGCCGCGTTCACGTACCGGGCAGCATCGGGTACGGCGTGGACGTCCTGGGCTGCCCGCTGATCGTGGTCCTCGGCCACGCGACTCGTGCGGCGCGGACGGCGCGGCGCGCGCCGCTCTGGAGAAGGGCGTGGCACCGGCCGGATACGTGCGGGACGTCGTCGAGCGGGTGACCCCCGGTGTGCCGGCGGCGCGGGCCGCCGGAAGGACCGGGTCGCGAGAGACCCTCGCCGAGCACATCCGGAACACCGTGGACCTGCTGCTGGACCTGTCCCGGGCGCTCGCCGAGAAGGTCGCCGCCGGGCAGGCCGAGGTGGTGGGCCTGTGCTACCGCCTCGCGGACGGGAGCGCACGGGTCGTCGCGTCCCGCGGCATCGACACGGCGGTCCACGCCGCTTCCCGACCGCCCCTGCCGTGATCGCCCGTGGCGCGGGGGCGTGGCCTCGTGTCGCGGGTCATGACGTCGGCGACGCAGGCCCATGGCGGTGAAACCGAGGTGACCCGACGGGCACCGGTCGGGTAGCGTGCGGGCCATGTCGAGTCCTGAGTCGGACAAGGTGGGGGCTTTCGGTCACGCCGTCAGCCCCTGAACCCCTGAGCCCGTAGCCCTGTCCTCGCGCCGCGTTCCGCGGCCGGGCGAGTGTGGCCTCGGGGCTGGCCGCGGTGACGAGATGACCTCCTCGTGCTTCTCCTCACCCCGGAGCCACTCGATGCCTCTTCCGCTGTACCTGCTTGCCCTGGCGGTGTTCGCCATGGGCACCTCGGAATTCATGCTCGCCGGCTTGTTGCCGGACATCGCCTCGGAGCTCGACGTCACCGTCGGGACAGCGGGCGTGCTCACCTCGGCCTTCGCGATCGGCATGATCGCCGGCGCCCCCCTGGGGGCCGCGCTCGCCCGCGACTGGCCCAGGCGTTCCAGCCTTCTGGGATTCGTCCTCGCTTTCGCGGCAGCTCACGTCATGGGCGCCCTCACCACCAGTTTCCCGGTCCTGTTCGCCACCCGGGTGGTCGCCGCGCTCGCGAACGCCGGGTTCCTCGCCGTCGCCCTGTCGGCTGCCGCCGCCCTGGTCCCGCCCGACAAGAAGGGACGTGCGCTGGCCGTGCTGCTGTCAGGCACGACGACGGCCACGATCGCCGGCGTCCCCGGCGGGTCGGCACTCGGCACGCTGCTCGGCTGGCGGGCCGCCTTCTGGGCTGTCGCCGCTCTCTGTCTGCCCGCAGCCATCGGCATCCTGAAGGGGATCCCCGCGGAACGCGTGAGGGGAGGGGCGACCGGCGGTCCGGCCTTGCGGGCGGAACTCGCCCAGCTCACCAGGCCGCGGCTGATCCTGGTGATGCTGCTCGGCGCGCTGGTGAACGCGGCGACGTTCGCGAGCTTCACCTTCCTCGCCCCCGTGGTGACCGGCACCGCCGGGCTGGACGAGTTGTGGATCTCCGTCGTGCTGGTGCTCTTCGGCGCCGGTTCCTTCGTCGGTGTCACGGTCGCCGGCCGGCTGTCCGACCGGCGTCCTGGTCCGGTCGTCGCAGTCGGTGGTCCGCTGCTGCTCATCGGCTGGCCGGCCCTGGCCTTGCTGGCCCACCGGCCGATCGCCCTGTTCGTCCTCGTGTTCGTGCAGGGCGCGCTGTCGTTCGCGCTGGGCAGCACGCTGATCACGCGGGTCCTCTACGAGGCCGCGGGAGCCCCCACCATGGCCGGCTCGTACGCGACCGCGGCACTCAACGCCGGCGCCGCCGCCGGCCCCCTCATCGCCGCGACCAGCCTCGGCACCGCGCCCGGGAACCTCGGACCGCTGTGGACGAGCGGGCTCCTGACCGCCGTCGCGCTGCTCATCGCGTTCTCCCTCCGCACTGCGATCGCGGCCGGCCGAAGCGCCGGGGTGCTCCGGTGACGCACGCGGACGCCCCCCTTGGACGGCGAGGGACGCCGAAGGCTCGCGGAGCGCTGCCGCAGCCTTCCGATCCCCCTGTGGCGGCCGGCCGAGGCCGGCGTCTCCCACGCCTGCCCGCCCGAGTGGAAGAACCGCGGTACGACACGTACGGCGAGGCCGGGCCGCGGGACCGCTCCCCGCGTTCGGCGCCCGTGGGGGAGCCGGCCGCCGGCATCGCCGACCCCGCCACCGTCCTGGACGGTCCGCAGCGGGTGGAGCGGCGTGACAGGCCCGCCCACGACTTCGGCGCCGCCTGACTCCGGGGCGCGCGAAGTGAAGTGACCGGGCCCTCCGGCGAGGATGCGGAACGCGGCCCCCGGGCGGGACGTGACCACCTCACCCGGGGGCGGGCCCGGCCACTCCGCCCCGGGAGCGCTCGGAGGTGATGCCGCCACCGTGGCACACCCGGTACGGCCGGCCGGGAAACCGCCGCGGCTGCCACCCGGCACGGCTGCGCGGAGAACAGACCCGTCAGGGGATGAGCGGCGTCGAGGAGCGGGCGTGCCCCCACATGCCGTGGAGCTGGGCCATGGGGCGCTGCTGTTCGCCGTGGAGGGCGTTGAGGACGACGAGGCATCCGGTGAGCGCCGGCACCGCCCACTGCGCGTAGGAGAGCTGACGCTGAGCCTTTTCCAGGTCGATGGGGTGCTCGGCCGCCTTCTCGTTGTCCTCGAGGCTGTAGGAGGAGGCCAGCTCGACCTTCTTGCCGAGAATGCGGGCATAGGCGGTGGCGGCCAGAGCGGCAGCCGTGACGACCGTCTTGGCCGTGGTGGAGGCACCCACACCCTGCTGGGTTTTGACCCGGTGGGCGTTCACGGCGAGCAGACCGCCGCCGCCGAACAGGTGCGCACCGATGGCGGCGGCGTTGACCGGTACCCACTTCGCCCAGCCGACCGAAGCGATCCGGGACCTGGCGGCAACCGTGGAGCCTTCGTGTTCGGCCGCCCCGTTGAGGCCGATCGCCCCCATCAGGGAGCCGCCGAACCAGGCTGCCAGGCCCACGTCGTGCAGGCTGCGGATCAGAGTGTTGTTGCGTCCGGACACGAAAGTGCTCCTTAGGGGAGAGGGCGGCACGGGCCGGTGAGACGGGGATGACTACTTCACCCTGACCGGACCGTGCACTCGCCGCCAGTACGACTGACCCAGACGGTGACCCGGTGGCTTCCGCCGTCGGCCGGCTTCCGTCGGGAAGGGGGGTGGGAGGCGGCTTCGGTTTTCCAGCCGCTGCCTGAGCGGTCGTCGCGCGGGGGCGGGAACCGGTTGTCCTTGACGTCGGTGCCGCATGCGTGACGTCGGCCGCAGTCGCACGCGTGGATCCCCAAGGCCGGCACGACCTCACCGGGGAGGAAGACCTGGTCGCAGCCTGGCTCATGCGACCTGTCCACGAGGCGGGCGGCGATGCTGCGACCACAGGCAGCCGCACGCTCAGGCCCGGCCGAAGACCAGGACCGCGTTCTGCCCGCCGAAACCGGAGGAGTTCGTCATGGCGACGTCCAGGCGCGCCCGGCGGGGCCCGCCGGTGACGATGTCCAGCTCGCGTCCCGCGTCCTGGCGCCGGAGGTCGGCGGTCGGGGGGATCTCCTGGCGTTCCAGGGCCAGTACGGTCAGAGCGGCCTCGACGGCTCCCGAGGCCCCGAGGCTGTGGCCGAGGACGCTCTTCGGAGCCGTGACCGGTGGCGGGTCCGTACCGAAGACCGTCCGCAGAGCCGGCGCCTCGGCGGCGTCACCGGCCGCGGTGGCGGTGCCGTGGGCGTCGACGTGGTCGGTCCGGTGGGGCGTGCAGCCCGCGGCCGCGATGGCCTGCGGCATGGCCTGTGCGGCGCCGGTGCCGCCGGGACGGGGCAGGACGGGGTGGTGCGCGTCGCTGCTGGAGGCGTGCCCGCGCAGCACCGCGCGGACCGTGGCGCCGCGCCGCCGGGTGTGTTCGGGATCCTCCAGCACGAGGATCGCCGCCCCTTCGGAGAGCGCGAGACCGTCGCGGTCGGCGTCGAAGGGCCGGCACGCACCCTCGGCCCCGTGAGTCCTCACCTCGGGCACAGCTCTGGTGAACGTCGTCCCCGTCGATCACGTCGTCCACAGGTGGTGCGGCTTCCTCACGCGTCCGCGGACGGCGGCGTGTACCACCTCGGCGACGGCGTCCGGGCGCAAGGGCCGGGACACGCTCGTCTCCGGCAGGAACAAGCAGGACGCCGTCCGGCCCGTGAAGCGGTGGTCGCCGTCGCCGAACGAGGCCGGTCGCACGGCTCCGGTAGGGGTCTTCTTCCGCTGCGCCGTCGAGAGGCCGTCACTCGACTCGGCTACAGGCGCGTTGCCGCGAACCCGTAGTCAGTCCAGTTCTCGGTGACTCGCCGGCGCACGCTCTCGGGGTAGGAGTTGCCGAACGAGGCGGTGACGCCTCTGGTCACGCCGTGGAACTGTTCGGGCAGCAGACAGCTGACGACGGATTTCCCGCCGCGGCCGGCACGCACCTCGTCTTCTGTGAGGTACGGAACCATCGGGATTCCGGGCGCCTGCGGATAGAGGTAGTGGCCCGTGCCGGGGTGGTTCCGGGTGGCCAGGGCCCACACCACCTGGTCGATGTCGGTGATGTCGATGTCGTCGGCCACCAGGATGACCTTGGGGACCAGCCACCCGGTGTGCGAGCCGAAGAGCACCTCGGCCACGGCGTCGGCCAGCTGCCGTTCCGTCAAGCGCATGTCCGCCAGCCGGCGGATGTCGACGGACACGACGATCCAGCAGGTGGCGGCCTCGTAGGAGCACCAGGCCAGCGAGACGGGCAGGCCGCTGGAACGCAGGAGTTCGAGGCTGGTGGCCGAGATCATGGTGCCCCAGATGGTGTGGTTCTCCTCCGGGGGCAGACCGGCCACACAGATGGGCAGAATGGGCCGGTCGCGGAACGTCACGGCCTCGACGTGGAAGACGGGCTGCGGCTTGCTCTCGGCGAAGGCGTACCCGTGGTATTCGCCCATCGGTCCCTCGAGGGCCGTTTCGTCGGGGCTGATGTACCCCTCGAGCACGATCTCGGAGTTCGCGGGGACGTACAGGTCGTTGGTCTCCGCGCGGACCACGTCGACCGGGCTGCCGGTCAGGGCGCCGACGTAGCCGCCCTCGTCGACCTCCGCGGGCAGTGGCATGCCGGCCGCGGCCAGGGCGGCCGGCGGGGCGCCGAGCACCATGGCCCAGGGGGTGCGCTCCCCCCGTTCGGACCACATCCGGTGGATCATGCCGAGGTGCTGCTGCGGCATGGCCGGGCCGACCAGGGTGTTCCGCCCGTGCAGCATCGTGCGGCTGACCGACCAGCTCGTCCACCCCCCGTCCGGTGTCCGCACCACGTGGAAGCCGTAGGTCCCGAGGTACCGGCCCCCGTCCTGCTCGTGCAGAAGAGGCACGGGGAAGCGCCGCAGGTCGACGTCGTCGCCGGTGAGGACGTTCTCCTTGCAGGGGCCGGTCGGCACGACCCGCGGGGGGACGGGTCGGGTGCCCATGGCGGCGATGAGCTTCTCCAGGAGGTCGCGCGGTGTGGTGTCGCGCGGGAGTCCGAAGTGGGCGGCGAGCCGTCCGTAGGTCTCGCCCGGGACGCTGCTCAGTCCGGCGGGGGCCCCGAGGATCCGGCAGCCGAGGTCGCCTTCGGCCGGGTTGCCGAACAGCGGGGCCGGGCTCCTGGTGTCGTAGACGCGCCGGGTGATGGCTGCGGCCTCCAGCGTGGAGCTGACCGGCAGGCGGATGTCGACCGCGTCGCCGGTGGTGAGCAGCTCCGCGACGAAGTCGCGGAAGTTGAGGGAGCTGCCGTGTTGTGTCACGAGAAGGCCTTTCCTGTGGACGAGGGATGGGCTCCGGCCGGGCGCGGGTTCGCCCCCATGCCCTGCCAGCGCCGGGCGGTGGGCAGGTCCAGGTCGAACTGGTCGAGGATGCGCGCGACGATGTGCTCGACCACGTCGGCGATGGTCGAGGGCTGGTTGTAGAACGCGGGGACGGGCGGCATGACGACGGCGCCCATACGTGTCAGCTCGAGCATGTTCTCCAGGTGCACGGCGGACAGCGGGGTCTCACGGGCCACCAGGACCAGCCGGCGCCGCTCCTTGAGCATCACGTCGGCGGAGCGGCCGATGAGCCCTTCGCCGTACCCCGTGCGGATGGAGGCCAGCGTCTTCATGCTGCACGGCACCACGACCATGCCGTCGACCCGGAACGATCCGCTGGAGATCGACGCCCCCTGATCGTCCGGGCTGTGGCACACCGACGCCAGCGTCCGGACGTCGCGCAGCGAGTACGAGGTCTCCTGGGCCAGCGTCGCCCGCGCCCAGCGGCTGACGACGAGATGCGTCTCGACGCCGAGTTCCCTCAGTGCTTCGAGCAGGCGCACGCCGATGGGCGCGCCGGTCGCTCCGGTCATGGCGACGACGAGTCTCACTCCGCCGGCCTCCTCTGTCATGCGATCGCGACGCACAGTTAGTACGTACACGTCCTACCTTTTTCACGGTATAGTACGTGTACGTCCTAAGCAACCGGGATGGAGTCGAGCGATGAGCCAGGAGAACGCGACCCACCGCACTCCCATGGACGCACTCGGCGGGCTCGGCCCGCTGGCTCGCCAGTTGAACCAGGTGCACAGTCGCCTCTGGTACGAGCGGGTGCACCAGGACCTCACCGGGCCGCAGTTCACCGTGCTGAGCCTGCTGGACGCCCACGGGGACATGGATCAGGGCACCCTCGGCGCACTGGCCCATCTCGACAAGTCGACCGCGGCCCCACTGCTCGAACGGCTGCGCCGACGGGGGCTGCTGGACATCGCCCGGGACGAGGGCGACCGCCGGCGCAAGCTGGTCCGCATCACCGAGGAGGGCCGCGAACTCGCCGTCCGCCTCGCCCCCGCGGTCGTCGCGGTGAGCGAGCAGATGCTCGCGCCGTTCTCTCCCGAGGAGCGGGAGCAGCTCATGGGCCTGTTGCGGCGGGCGGTCGGTGAGTCGAAGGCCTAGCTCGTCCTTGGCCGTCGTCGTCCGACCTGCTCACGTCCGGTGATGGTCTCGAGCCGCCCGGCTGTTCCGCCCGTGTCGTAGCGGGTGAAGGGACGCCGGTTCCTCCGGCCGGACGGTCCGCCGGAGCCGGGCCGGTCGGGTTTCGGCGCACGGGCCGGGCAGGGCAAGTCCCCTGGCCCGGCTGCCCGTTCCGGCAGGCCGTCGCCGACTGGGCCAAGCGGTACTCCGAGGCGACTGGGACCGGCCTCGGCGACCACGCGGCTCCTCCGCGCCCCTCCACGCTCGACCGGTCCATCGCAACGCTCCGTCGCACGAAGCACGTCAGGTGTCACAGAGGCATGTCTCCTGTGAGCGAGGCCGACGGCGGGAGCGGAGCGAGGTACCGGGCAGGGGTAGCGTTCCGGCATGACGTCAGCACCGCCCCGGTTCCCGCCGCATCCGATCCGTGGCGTGCGGGTACTGCATCGGAAGGAGAACTGTGCGCCGCATTTCGCGGAGATAGAGGTGGATTTCGAGCTCGCGGCCGAGGGCTTCGCCTTCGAGGTGGCGCAAGAGCTGGTGGTGGACTACGAACCCGCCGAAGCCCTGCCACGCTTCTTCGCGGCTGCCGCCGTGGGGATCGAGGAGCAGCTGAGCCTGCCCGAACACGGAGTCGTGATCGCCACCCGGGTGGTGCTGCGGCGTGCCCGCGCCGATGCGTTCGGCTCTCACGAGATGGCGTTCAGGATCGCGGGCTACCTTGCCGCCCGCAAGGCGTGGGAACGTGCGGGGTGCCCGCACCTGTGAGCGCTGCCCCTCGCGACGGGGCGGCCGGAATCCTCACACTCGACCGGACTTCGCGCGACACCGAGCGTCGGACAGGGCGACCGGGCTCGGGTCAACCCTCGGTCGGTTGCTCATGCCTGACGCGCTCCGACATCCTCGCCGGTCCGCGTGAGGAGGCTGCTCGTGCCCGCGCGCACAGCCGGGGATCCGCATCCCCCCACGGTCGCACGAGCGCCGGCCCCAGCGCGGCCCCGGCCGCGGCCATGCCGATCGTGACGGTGTCGAGCACCAGCCTCCCGCCCAGGCTGAACCCTCGCCCGACCGGCAGCAGCCCCGGTGACGAACCGCCACCCGCGACACCTTGATCACCAGGTACGGCACGAGGGCCGCTGCCGCCCCGTCCGCGCTGACACGGGGCACGGGCCGCACCCTCACCTGCCGACGGTTCGACGGAGACGCGTGGTGTGTGAGGTTCTTGAGGTCCGTGCGCGGCCACGGGCCGCGAACTGCCGGTAGCCGGACCGAGGTGTGCTGGAGCGTTCTCCGGTCGGTCCGGAACAGGCGGTTGGAGGGGCAGGGGGCGTCGCGGAGGACGTCTTGGGGTATGCCGCCCGAGGCGGGAACTGGCAGGTGTAGTCGTCCCCTCGGTGACGCGCGACCGGCCGGCGTCCGTGCCCACCACGGGTACGGGGAGCGTGATCGTACTCACCGTGCGCCCGCCCGGCTCCGTCCCGCTCCCGTCCCGCTCCCGTGTCCGATCGATCGACGTCCGTCCTGAGCGGACGATCCCCGGAACGGACGACGGCCGGTACGACGACGGGGACCCACGGCCGGACCGGGGTCCTGGGCGGGGTCGAGGCCGGTCAGGTGCGGGAAGGAGCGGGCGGCGGCCAGGAAACCGAGCGTCGTCAGCACGAAGGGCCAGGTGAAGGCGTGCCCGCCGGACGGGGCGAGCTGTGCGGCGACGGCCGGGGTCAAAGCCGTCGCGGTCGCCGCGCCGAGCAGGGCGTACAGCAGTGTGGCCGGCGCCGTCGGCAGGAACACTCCGCACAGCGCGAGTGCGACCAGTACCGCGTTGTAGCCCATGGTGCCGTCGGTGATCCGCTCGGCCGGCGCGCCCAGCGCCCAGGCGGTCGCGATGCCCGTCATGCTGCCGGCGCAGGCGATCAGCCCCGCCGTCCGGCTGGCCAGGAAGATGCCCGCGAGCAGCAGTGCCCCCACGTGCCACCGTTCCAGGAAGAAGAGCTGGGAGACGTTGTGGAGGAACGCCCGTGCCAGGTCGTCGGGGTGCAGGGCGGTCGGCCCGGAGGCCGCGCCGGGCAGTGCGGCGCGGCTGTCGCCGTGCGGCCAGATCCGCCGGAAGGCGGGCGCGGCGACGGTCACCGCGACCGCCAGGAGACAGTACGGCAGGGTCAGCGGTGGCAGGTTCCAAACGTGCAGCAGACGGGCCACCGCCGCCGTGCCGACGGTGACCACGATGCAGCCCGCGGCGGCGAGCAGGGCCGTGGCCGGCCGGTCCCGGCCGAGGAGGACGGCGAGACAGAGGGCGAACAACGCGGAGTTGAAGCCCTCGAGGCCCGCCTCCTGCCGGTCGCGTGGCACGCCGAGCCCGCGGGCGGTCCAGGTACCCAGGGCCGCGCCTCCCACCGCGTACGCGGCGTACCGCCAGTCGGCCGTGAACAGGGCCACGGCGAAGACGGCCCCCGTCCACGGGCTCGCCTGGAACACCACTTGGCCCAGGCCGCGCAGCACCTGCGCGCAGAAACCCGGCACCTGCGCCGGAGACCACCACCATCGGGCCCGCACCGACCGTCGCACGTCCGCCCCCTCAGCCAATTCTTCCGCAAAGCGGCATCAACTTTCCGCAATACGATATCTGCTGTCGGATGAGATGAGGCGTCCGGGCGGAACTGGCGTGAACACCGGGGGCGGCATCGCGCCACACACGCAACGCTGATCCGGTGCTCTCCTGGGCGCCGTACGGGCCGGTGCCGCCCCCTGCCCTACCGAGGGTTCTCCGCCGCTGCGCGGGCTACGCCTCCGCCGTGTGGATCACAGGCTCGACACGGCGACCACGACAGGGGGAAAGACGGCGAACCAGGTCGCCCCTGCCCCTCCCGCAAGACCGACAGGACTCCCGACCGGACCCGTACGAAAGGGGGCGGGGGAATCCGGCGATGTCCGGAGGCTCACCTCTTCCCGGCCCCGCCACCCGGCTCCCCGCGCCGGCAGCCGGCCCGGTCGCCGCCCGCCGATTCGCTGGGCCCTTGGGTTCCGTCGGTCAGGACGGCTCGAAGCCCGGCTGGACGGGGCCGATCTCTCCGGCGGCGACCAGTTCCTCGAGGTCCTCCGGCTCCAGGTACTGCAGGGCGTCGGGGGCGATGCCGTGGCACCGGTCCACGTCGAGCAGCCGCCGCACGAACGCGAGGACGAACGTCGAGAACGGACCGTCGAAGGTCACGCAGCCCTCCTCATGGAGCATCGTGACGATCTTCCACCGGTCCGGGTCCGGGTCGCAGGGCCAGAAGAAGTGCTCGTCCCCGCTGTGGTCGTACCCCCACGAGATCAGCCCGCCGGGCTCGGGGTGAAAGGGATACGGCGCATGCTCGGCATCCCCGCTGCGCCGGGCCCTGTCCCGGCGCCCGGCGAACGTCTCGTGCGTCACGCGCATACGCTCCAGCAGCGGGCTCGACCCCCGCGGACGGAAGACAGCGAGCTCGCCGCGGATGACCCCACTGCCGTAAGCGCTGAGGAAGGTCTTGAAATCGCCGGGCAAGGCCGAACCGGCGTACTGCTCGACTTCGTTCCGGTCCTCCCGGCCCGTCTGCCGGCCGACGGGCCCGCCCAGCGGAGCCTGCAACTCATCCAACGAGGGCATGCACGTCTCCAAGACCGGTCAACGAGGACCTGCGCCGCCACCGTAGCCGCATGCACCACGACGTCGCGCGACGCGGCCGCCGTCTGACGGGGCGCCGCCCGCGGCAGCCGGCTCACCGCGCGGAATCCGCGAAATCGCGGGTCGATACCTGCTGCGCGACGCCATAGGGGGTAGCACATAGTGGAGCCCCACAGCACTGATCGACTCAAGCAACCCTGGAGCAAGCGGCCGTGACGACCGTGCACACCGAACCTTCCACCGAGCGCGTCCCCGGACGGTCCTGGACCGTCCGCATCGTCGGCCACGGCCGAACCTCCGCCTCGGTCACCTGCAGCACCGAAGCGTGCCGGATGCCGCCCCGCTCCGAGGACCTCGCCGGCCTGCGGGCGTTCGCCGCCCGGCACGCCGCCGCCCACGCCAAGGCGGCCACCGTCCGCCCCCACGCCTTCTGTCACTGCGGCGCCCAACGCTGCGGCGCCCACCCCGACACCAAGACCCACTGCGCCGGCGCCGTCCTGCTCATCCTGCGCCACGACCCGGTCATGCGCCGCGTCTGGAGCGTCGAAGAGGTCTGCGAGACCTGCGCCCCGCTGATCCCCAACGCCACCGTCCTGGCCCGCGCCGAACGAGTACGCCGCACCCCCGACCGCCCCACCGCACCGGTGCCGGCCCCCGCGCCGTCGAGCATCGCGGGCGGCTTCTCCTCGCCCGCCGCCCTCGGCGCCGGCGAGCCCGCGCCCGTGCGACGCTCCCGGCCCCGGCGGTCCGGCCAGGGACGCTGAGGCGCGAGGTCCGCGCCGGTGACTGAGCCGCTGCTCCACCTCGTCCCGCCCCGCCCCGCCCGCTGAAGATACGGGCCGGTGTCCCCCTGCGAGGCACCGCCGGGAAGGTTCGATCGCCGGTGTGCCCCGCGCCGTGCGGAAGGGCCGGCTGCCGGTGGACAGCGGCGGTCACCCTGCTTTCGTCGCCGGTGGCGAGCAGGTCGAGCAGAGCACCGCGCGGTACGGCCGGCGGCAGTGTGCGGTGGACGGCGCCCTCCTCGGCGTCCCGCCCGGGCCGGGGCGTCGCCGCCGATGGCCGGGAGGCGCGGGCGCGTCGCCTCAGCCGCTCAGGACCGACCACGGGGAACCGTCGTGCACGAGCACCGGGACGGCGAGCACGGCGAGGTCGGCGATGCCGAGGCTCAGGCCGAGGCGGGCGCGGAAGCGGCGTGGGGTGCCGCGGCGCAGGGCGATGGCGGCCAGGGCGATGGCGATCGGGCCGAGGACGATGTTGAGGACGAGGAGCCCCACCAGCCCCAGGACGAAGGAGGCCACCGCCATGCCCTCGGTGTCCCTCAGTCCTGTGCGCCGGGACCCCTCCGCGGTCAGTCGCACGTCCGGGCCCTCCTCGTGTGGCGGCGCTTGCGTTCACGGGTCGTGAAGACGAGGAGCCACAGGAGGATCCCGGCCCCGAGTACCACGACGACGGGCCAGGGCAGGTACGCGGCCGCGCCGACGAGGACGCCCAGCAGGAGCAGGGCGACAACCAGGAAGAGCATGCTCAACCTCTCCTTGCCCAACGGTTCATGACACACCGGTGTACCCGCGGGTAGCCCTCTCACGCCTACCGTCCGGTTCCACGCGCAGCCTCTTGTTGTGTCGTGCGCATGGCAAATTTATTGACGCTTCGTCAACTCCCTTGCCGCTCTTGGCGGACCTCGGCAAATCTTGATCGCAGTCCGGAGCGGAACGCCACGCCCCGCCCGGCAGGGGTGCGCGATCACGCGTGCCCGCCCCCACAGACGCGCGCCCCACCCGTGCGCGCGCCGCCAGGAGGAGGAATCCCTCGCAATGGCACAACCGCGTAGCAAGAGAATACGGTTCGCCGCGATCGCCGCTGTCGCGGCGACCACCTTGGCCGGCGGTCTCACCGCCGTCCCCGCCCAGGCCGCTCCCGCCGAGGGCGAGGTGATCGGTGCCGGTTCGCCCACGGCGGTCCGGGACAGCTACATCGTGACGCTGCGGAAGGACGCCGGATTCAAGGCCTCCTCGACCACGGGCAAGAACCTGGTCGAGGAGTACGGCGGCAGCGTGAACAGGACCTTCGGCAGCGCGCTGAACGGCTACACCGCCACGCTCTCCGCGACGGAGGCCAAGCGCCTGGCCGCCGACCCGGCGGTGGCGGCCGTCGAACAGAACCAGCGGGTCGGCGTCACCGACACCACGCAGTCCGGCGCGCCGTGGGGCCTCGACCGCATCGACCAGACCTCCCTGCCGCTGTCCCGCACCTACACCTACCCGGACAGCGCCGGCAGCGGTGTGACGGCCTACGTCATCGACACCGGCGTACGCATCACGCACCAGCAGATCAGCGGCCGTGCCGCCTACGGTTACGACGCCGTCGACGGCGACACCGACGCCGCGGACGGCAACGGCCACGGCACCCATGTGGCCACCACCATCGCCGGCTCCACCTACGGCGTGGCCAAGAAGGCGAAGATCGTCGCCGTGCGGGTGCTGGACGACAACGGATCCGGGACGACCGCCGGGGTCATCGCCGGCATCGACTGGGTGACCCGGAACCACTCCGGTCCCTCCGTCGCCAACCTGTCCCTCGGCGGCGGCGCCTCCGCCACGCTGGACGCGGCCGTGCGCACCTCCATCGCGAGCGGCGTCACCTACGCGGTCGCCGCCGGCAACAGCAACGCCAACGCCTCCTCGTACTCCCCGGCCCGGGTCACCGAGGCCCTCACCGTGGGCGCCACCACCAGCACCGATGCCCGGGCCGGCTACTCCAACTACGGCTCCGTGCTCGACATCTTCGCCCCGGGGTCCTCCATCACGGCCGGCTGGCACACGGGCGACACCGCGACCAACACGATCTCCGGCACGTCGATGGCGGCCCCGCACGTCGCCGGAGCCGCCGCGGTCTACCTGGCCAACCACGCCTCCGCCACCCCCGCGCAGGTCGCCACGGCCCTCGTGAACGGGGCGGCGACCGGCAAGGTCACCAGCCCCGGCTCGGGTTCGCCCAACCGGCTGCTGAAGCTCGTACCGTGACCGCCTCACCCACGATCCGACCGTCGTGAGCACCGTGCCTCGGAGGCCGCCCCGTCTCCGAGGCACACCGCTGCCCGCCCGACGGATCATGTGCGAGCCGGGAGCCGGTCGTCATGAGCGCCGCGCCCACGCCGCCGACGGGAGCGCACCGGGGTCACGGGACGATGGCACGGGGCTTCCTCCTCGTGCGACCGCGACGGGCGACGCGGCGTGTCCGCACAGCGGACCGCCGACGAGGCGAGCGCCGGCCAGAAGGCGCACGTCACCGCCTCCGTGGTCCGGCGGCCCGTCGACGCCGTCGGTGGTGGCCCCGCGCCGGGATGGAAACCGGTCACCCGACGGCCGCCGTGCCCGGGGTGCGGCTCAGTCGGTGGTGAAGGCGGCCACCACCAGGTCGGTCAGGAGGGTGCCCGCGCTGCCGTCGGGGTCGAGGTCGGGGTCGTAGATGGTGATGTTCAGCCCCGCGCAGTGCGGGGACCTGACCAACGGGCGGAGCAGGGCGGTGAGTTCGCCGGGCAGCAGGCCGTCGGGGTCCGGGCTGTCGACCGCGGGCATCACCGACGGGTCGAGCACGTCGGCGTCCAGGTGGACCCAGAAGCCGTCGAGGGCCGCCGCCCCGAGGCCGGCGGCGGCCGCGGCGCCCAGGTCGGCGGGGTCGGTGCGGCGCAGGTCGGAGACGGTGGCGACGGGAACCTCCAGCCGGCGCAGTTCGGTGACGTCCTCGTCGTCCACGAACGCGTCCCGGATGCCGAACAGCCGGACGTCCTCGTCCCGGAGGTAGGGCCGGAGTCCTTCGAGATCGGTCAGGTCCTCCTGCCCGCGCCCGGTCGCGAGGGCGAGTTCCTCGCCGCCGGCGGCGCCGATCCGGTCGGAGGTGCCCGGGTGACGGAAGTCGGGGGAGGCGTCGATCGACACCAGTCCGTACCGGCCGAGGCGGCGCAGGGCCAGCGCGGCGCCGAGTTGGATGGAGCAGTCACCGCCGAGGACCAGGGTGAAGCGGCCGGCGGACACGTGCGCCTCGATGCGGTCGGCGAGGGTGCGGGTGTAGGCGGCGATGGCGCGTGCGTTGAAGACGCCATCGCCCTCCCGCCAGTCGCCCCGGTCGTAGCGGGGCGGCACCACGACGCCTCCTTCGAGGGCACCGAGCCTGCGTACGATCCCGTTGTCCCGCAGCGCCCCGGCCAGCTTGTAGCAGCCGGGGACGGTGCCGGGGGACGGCGGGCGCAGGCCGAGGTTGGAGGGGGCGTCCATGACCATGACGGTTCGCATGGTGCCATCCTCGCCGCCGGGTGAGTGGTCTTCAACAGGTCTTCCGCGAGGCGGTCGTCGTTCATCGGCCGGGATCCCGACCGGGCGGAGTGACGCCGCTCTGCGGACCTGTGACCGCCCCGACCGGCTGCGGGCCGTTGTCGCGGGCGTTGTTGACGGCTGTGGAGACGCACCGGCCCCACATGGGGCGACTGTCGCGCACCCTCCGTGCCGTGCGCGACCGCACGGTCCGCCGTGACGCGCGCCGGGGCGCCTCCGTCCCGCCGTGCCACCGCTTCAGGCGCGGCGCGCCGCCGCTGCGCCGGTCGGGCGAGACCGGCCGGGGTGTCTGTGCGGCGGCCGTTCCGGGTAGCCGCGCCTCGGCATGATGTGTCGCCGTGCGGGACCGCGCACCGGCGGGCCGGCGCCCGGTCCGGTCGCCGAGGAAGGGCGCCCACGGGGAGACTGCCGTCGCCGGCATCCTTCCGGTCGGGTTCGCGCCGGTGCTCTCGGCATCCCGCGCTCCCCGGCCCGCGGGCGTCGTGCCCGGGCTCCAGCTCCGACGCGGCGTCCCCGGCTCTCCTCCGGGCGGGATCCGCCGCCCGTTCCGCCACGAGCACGCTCCACAGGAGTTGACATGCACGCGGCGTGACGGGACGCTGAGAGCGCTCTCACTCACTGGTACGGACCATCCCCCCACACCCGCACGGAGGTGGAGAGTGCTGTCGTCCTTCACACGCGGACTGCTCGCCGTGGCCGGCATCGCCGGGCTCACCGGCGCTCTGCTCACGGCCGCCCCCGCACCGCCCGCGAGCGCCGCGGTCCCCGAGACCATCCCCCTGACGATCACCAACGACTCCGGCCGCGGCGACGCCGTCTACGTCTACACCCTCGGCACGTCCCTGACCTCGGGACAGCAGGGCTGGGCGGACGCCGCCGGGACCTTCCACGCCTGGCCCGCCGGCGGCAACCCCCCGACACCCGCACCGGACGCGTCCATCCCCGGACCGGCCGCCGGACAGACCAAGACCATCCGCATCCCCAGACTGTCGGGACGCATCTACTTCTCCTACGGCCGCAAGCTCGACTTCCGGCTGGCCACGGGCGGCCTGGTGCAGCCGGCCGTGCAGAACCCGAGCGACCCGAACCGCGACATCCTGTTCAACTGGTCCGAGTACACACTCAACGACTCGGGTCTGTGGCTCAACAGCACGCAGGTCGACATGTTCTCGGCCCCGTACTCCGTCGGCGTGCAGCGCTCCGACGGCGGCGTGCTCACCACCGGCAAGCTCAAGCCGGGCGGCTACCGCGGGGTGTTCGACGCGCTGCGCGCGCAGCCCGGCTGGTCGGGCCTGATCCAGAAGCGGTCCGACGGCACCGTCCTGCGGGCGCTGTCGCCCCTGTACGGCCTCGAGACCGGGGCGCTGCCCGCCTCCGTCCTGAACGACTACGTCGACCGCGTCTGGCAGAAGTACACGACGGCCACCCTGACGGTGACCCCGTTCGGCGACCAGCCGGGCACCAAGTACTTCGGACGCGTCTCCGGTGGCGTCATGAACTTCACGAACGGCGCCGGAGCGGTCGTGACGAGCTTCCAGAAGCCCGACGCGTCCAGCGTCTTCGGCTGCCACCGGCTCCTGGACGCCCCCAACGACGCGGTGCGCGGCCCCATCTCGCGGACGCTGTGCGCCGGGTTCAACCGCTCCACGCTGCTGACCAATCCGAACCAGCCGGACACCTCGGCGTCCGGCTTCTACCAGGACCCGGTGACCAACCACTACGCGCGGATCATCCACGAGCGGACCACCGACGGAAAGGCGTACGCCTTCGCCTTCGACGACGTGGGCAACCACGAGTCGCTGGTGCACGACGGCAATCCCGCGCGGGCTCGGCTGACCCTCGCGCCGTTCGACTGACCCGCACGCTCCGTCGGTTCCCCGCGGGAAAATCCCGTGCCGCAAGGGGCAGGGGGCCGTATCCTCATCGGCATGAACGTCATCGGCCGGAACATCTTCGCGACCGCGCGAGCGACCAGCTCGCCGGTTGCCGCCGCCTGACCTTCCCCCCTCCCCACCGGCGACCGGAAACGGCCCGTCGGTGGTCACGTGGCGTCCCGACGCCCTCGTCCCGGTGCGACGATCTCCCGCGGTCCCGTTCTCCGGCGCCTTCCCGTTGTCGCGCGAAGGAGCCGTCCCATGAACACCGAGCAGATCGTCCGTACGTTCGTCGAGTACTACGAGGACCGGGGTCACCACCGGATCAGCGGCTCCACGCTGCTGCCACCGCCCGGTGACCCGGTCCTGTTCACCACCTCGGGCATGCATCCGCTCACCCCGTACCTCGAGGGCCGCCCCCATCCGCTGGGCCGGCGGCTGGTCGACGTGCAGCGCTGTCTGCGCACCACGGACCTGGACGAGGTCGGTGACCGCACCCACCTGACCGTCTTCGAGATGCTCGGCACCTGGTCGCTGGGCGACTACGGAGGCGTACGCAGCCTCGACTGGGGCCACCGGTTCCTCACCGAGGGCCTCGGCGTCGATCCCGGGCTGCTGCACGCCACCGTGTTCGGGGGCGACGACCAGGTCGGTCCGGACACCGCCTCCCTGGAGCTGTGGCAGGAGCGCGGCGTGCCCGTGGAGCTCACGGTGGAGGACAACTGGTGGTCCAACGGGCCCGTCGGCCCGTGCGGCCCCGACTCGGAGATCTTCCTGTGGACCGGTGACACCCCGCCCCGCTCGACCCCCACGGGCGACCCCCGCTGGGTGGAGGTGTGGAACCACGTCATGATGCGCCACCGCCGGCTCGACGACGGCCGGCTGGTGCCGCTCTCCCAGCACAACGTCGACACCGGGCTGGGTCTGGAACGCCTGGCCTCACTGCTCCAGGGCGAGCCGTCGGTGTACGACGGCGACGTCTTCGAACCCTGGCGGCGGCTGGTGCCGGGGCTGTGGCCGCTGGACGAGCCGTCGTTCCGTCTGGTCTGTGACCACCTGCGGTCGGCCGTCGTGGTCCTCGGCGACGGCGTACGCCCGGCCGCCACGGGGCGGGGCTATGTGCTGCGGCGCCTGGTACGGCGGGTGCTGACCCTGCTGTGGCGGGACGATCCGTCCCGTCGGCTCGGTGACCTGCCCGTCGAGTTGATCTCGCACACCCTCGACCACTTCCGGCAGACGGAGGACCCCGCCCTCGTACGCCGGATGCTGACCGAGGAGGAGCGGCGATTCGCCCGTCTCCTGGAACGCGGCCGTCAGGTGCTCGCCCGGCCCCGCTTCCGGGGGCCGCTGGACGACGAGGACTTCCGCCGTCTCCACGACACCCATGGCCTGCCGCGGGAGCTGGTGACGATCCTGCGGCAGGGGTGATCACAGCGGGGAAGGGCGCGGCTAGTAGCTGTCGTGGGCCGGCTCTCCGTTCGGCCGGTAGACACCGACGACGGTGCCGCCCTTCGTCGTCGAGACGCTGACCGGCTCCAGTGCGGTGGGGATCGCCCCCTCGGCGAACAGCCGCTTGCCGGTGCCGATGATCACCGGGTGGATGGTCAGCCGGTACTCGTCGACGAGGCCGTGCTGCATGAGGGTCTGGGCGAGGTCGCCGCTGCCGACGACGTTGATGTCGCCGCCGTCGGACGTTTTCAGCGCGCGCACGGCATCGACGACGTCGCCCTCCAGCAGCGTGGAGTTCTGCCACTCGACGGACGCCAGGGTCCGGGACGCCACGTACTTGTGCATGCTGTTCATCCGCTCGGTGAACGGGTTGTCGGGATCGGCGGTCGGCCAGTACGACGCGAAGATCTCATACGTCTTGCGGCCGAGCAGCATGGCGTCGGACGCCTCGTACCACCCGGCGATGGCCGTGCCGACCTCCTCGTCGGCCACCGGCTTCTGCCATCCCCCGTGCTCGAAGCCGCTCTCGGCGTCCTCGTCCGGTCCGCCCGGCGCCTGCATGACGCCGTCCAGCGTCAGGAACGTGCAAACGATGATCTTGCGCATGGGGTGCTCCCTTCGTCGACGGATAGACCGCACGGCCGACGAGAACTCATCGGCGCGAAGTGGCCGGCAAGCGCCGGTCCGGCGCCGGCGGGCATACCGAAGGGGTGGTCCTCACCGATCCTGCCCTGAGCGCGTCGGCGACCCCGCCGGAGGAGTCGAGGACGCCGCCCGGCTGTTCCGCGACCTTGTCGGGCCGTAAGCCGCCAGTCCTGCCGGCTCGCGCACGGACTCCTTGCGCGGCTCGCCGGCGGTGGCCACCCCGCCCGGGCCCGCGGGGTCCGGCACCCAGGCCCGGAGCGGCTGCTGGGCCGGCAGGGCTGCGGAGCGGTGCGGCCCGGGACGGCCCGGGGCGCGGGCTTCTCGAGGGAGCAGGCCATGAAGCAGGCCGTCCGCCGAAGGATCAGCGGGGTCCGGGCGCCGTCGTGCGGGGCGTCGCAGGAGACGGGGGAAGGTGTCGGTTCAGGCTCGTCCGTGATGCCGCGCGCGCCGGCCCGGCCGGCGCGCGCGGTCACACCGGCGCGGTTCCTCAGGACGCGAGGGCGGCGCCGCCTCCGGGACGCGCCGTTCCCGGGCCCACGGGCGTGTCGCCGCGCAGGGTGATGCGGTGCATGACGCGGTGGTGGTCGCCGTAGTCGCGGTTGGCGTAGTGGGCCGTGCTGCGGTTGTCCCACAGGGCGACGTCACCGGGCTGCCAGCGGTGGCGCACGACGTGCTCGGGCTTGGTGAGGTGGGCGTAGAGGATGTCGAGGACGCCCCGGCTCTCGTGCTCGGAGACGCCGACGATGTGCGAGGTGAAGCCGGGATTCACGAACAGGCCCTTGCGCCCGCTCTCGGGGTGCACCCGCACCACCGGGTGCTCGACCGGCACGAGTTCGGTGAACGTCTCGCCCTCCCAGAGGTTTCCTCGGCCCTGCCGGCGCTGGGCCAGGTAGTAGCCGAACTCGCGGCTGCCGTCGTGGACGGCGGTCAGGGTGTCGACGTAGGTCCGCAGGCCCGGTGACAGCGAATCGTAGGCGAGCTGGCTGTCGGCCCAGTTGGTGTCACCGCCGGTGGGCGGCAGCACCACGGCCCGCAGCACGGAGATCGCGGGTGGCCGGCGGACGAACGTCACGTCCGTGTGCCACACGTCGGCGAACCCGTTGTCCTGACTGTCCAGGCTGTACACCTCGGGCGCCACGTCACCGGAGTCGTGGACGGGGTGGCCGACGGTGACCTCGCCCAGGCGCCTGCCGAAGTCGATCTGCCGTGCGTCGTCGAGGCCGTCCTGGCCCCGGACGAACAGCACCTTGTGACGTACGAGTGCTTCGCGGAGCGCGAGGACCTGGTCGTCGTCGAGGCTGCCGAGGTCGATGCCCCGGACCTCGGCGCCGAAGCTCGGGCCAAGCGGGGTGATCGGCAACCGCTCCGTCCGAGGACGGGCGCTGAGGATGCTCATGTGTGTGTCCCTTCTGCAGTTCTTGGCGTGGATACGGCGGTCAGCCCGCCGCCGCGGTCCTCACGGCGTGCGAGACCCGCGTCCGCAGCTGCGCGAACTCGCGTGACTCGCGCAGTTCCTCCGCGTCGATGTCGCCTCGCGGCAGGCCGATCGGCAGGTCCAGGGCGACGGTCCCCGGTCCCTTGGTCAGCACGACGATGCGGGAGCCGAGGAACACCGCCTCATCGGCGGAGTGCGTCACGAACACCGTGGTCCGTCCGGTCCGGGCGGCCACCCGGCGGACGTCCTCCTGGAGCCGTTCCCGGGTCAGCGCGTCCAGGGCCGCGAACGGCTCGTCGAGCAGGAGGAGGGGGCTCTCCGCGGCCAGTGCGCGGGCGATCGCGACGCGCTGCTGCTGGCCGCCGGAGATCTCCCAGGTGCGCCGCTTCTCCGTGCCTTCGAGACCGACCCGGTTCAGCAACCGCGCCCGCCGCTCGGGCCGGTGGGCGCGATCGACGCCCGCGTACCGCAGGGCGAGATCGACGTTGCCCCCCACGGTCCGCCACGGGAACAGCCGCGGCGTCTGGAACACCACGCCGGCCGCCGTCCCGGGCCGCGGTCCGACGCCGGCCACCCGCACGGTGCCGCGGGTCGGCCGCTCGAATCCGGCGATCAGTCGGAGCAGCGTGCTCTTGCCGCATCCCGAGGGGCCCACCAGGACGAGGAACTCACCGGCGGGGACGGTCAGGTCGACGGGCCCCACGGCGGTGACGTCCTCGCCGCCCCGGCCGTACCGGTGGACGACGCCGTCGAGCCGGACGGTGCCGTCGGCTTTCGTCGTCGTGTTCGGGGCGGCCGTCGTCGTCTCACTTGAGGACATCGGGCAGCCCCTTGAGGTAGAAGGCCTCGCGGACGGCGTCCGCGGACGGCGTGGCGTCGATCTGCTTCTGGCCGGCGAGGAACTTCGCGGTGTCGGTGACGTAGGACAGCAGCTTGCCCGGGCTGCCGTCGGTGCCCAGCCAGTCGGCGGAGGTCACCTGCTCCGGGGTCAGGAAGACGCCCTGGGCGAGTTGGGCCTCGGCGTCCGCCGTGCTGATGCCGAGTTCGGCCGAGACGGCCTTCACGGATCCGTCGGGGTCGGACTCGAGCAGCCGCAGGGCCTCGGCCTCGGCCTTCCGCCAGGCGTCGATCGCCTTCGGGTCCCTGGCGATCAGGTCGTCCGACACCACGGCCAGGTCCAGGGTGGGCTTTCCCGCGCTGCCGATCGTCTTGCTGCTGGTGAGCTGGGTCCCGGTCCTGCGCAGTTCGTCCAGGGTCGGCAACCAGACGTAGGCGGCGTCGATGTCCCCCCGTTGCCAGGCGGCGAGGATGGCCTGTGGCTGGAGGTCGACGAGCTTGACGTCCGAGGTCTTCAGGCCGGCCGCCTCCAGCGCCGCGAGCAGGCTGTAGTGGGAGGTGGAGGCGAAGGGCGTGGCGACGGTCCTGCCCTTCAGGCCGGCGACATCGGAGACGCCGGTGTCCTTGCGGGCGAGGAGGGCCTCGTTCTCACCGGCCACGTCGAGGATCCACGCGACCTTGTACGGGATCGGCGAAGGTCCGGACAGTCCCCGGGCGAAGGGGCTCGACCCGAGGGCGGCTATGTCGAGGGACTTGCCGAGGAAGGCCTGGTTGACGCCGGCCCCGGAGTCGAACTTGATCCAGGTGATCCTGTAGCCGGGCAGCGCCTTCTCCAGCAGCTTCCTGTTCTTCACGATCAGGTCGCCGCTGGGGAAGGCGAAGTAGCCGATGCGCAGTCTCCTGGCACCACCGGACGAGTCCCCGCTGTCCGAAGAGCAGCCGGTGACGGCCGCGGAGGCGACGGCGAGGGCGCCGGCGAGCAGCAGCCGGCGGGAGGGACCTTGGGGGACACGGGACATCATGGAGCCGTTTCTGTGCACGGGACGGGGAGGTGGAGGTGCGGGCCGGTCACACGCGGCCGCGCCAGGGAACGACGGCGCGTTCCAACCGCAGCAGCAGACCGTCGATGACCAGGCCGGAGACGCCGATGGCGATGATGCCGACGAGCACGACCGGGGTGTTGTTGTAGTTGGCGGCGTCCTTGACCATGCCGCCGATGCCGGGCAGTCCGTTGACCAACTCGGCGGCGACGAGCGACGAGTAGGCCACGCCGACGGCCAGCCGGATGCCGGTGAGCGTCTCGGGGAGGGCCGAGGGGACGAGGACGTCCTTGACGACGTCCCCTCGCGAGGCGCCGAGGGCGCGGGCCGCCTCGACCAGGGCTCTCGGCACGGCGGCCACGGCCGTGGTGGTGGACACCGCCACGGGCGGGAAGGCGGCCACGGCCAGCAGGGTCACCTTCGGCTCCTCGTCGATACCCAACCAGATGACGAGGAGCGAGAAGTACGCGAGCGGCGGCAGCGTGCGCAGGAAGGTGATCCAGGGTTCGAAGAGCGAACGCAGCCAGCCGACGGTGCCCATGAGCAGCCCGAACACCACTCCGGTGGCGATGCCGATCCCGGCCCCGATCGCTATGCGCCGCAAACTGGTGCCCAGGTGCTCGACGAGGTACGTGCCGTTGTAACCCCGTACGCCGTCGCGTGTGGTGGACACCCTGACGAAGGCGTCCCACACGTCGGCGGGCGGAGGGACCAGTGTCCGGCTCCACGTACCGCTGAGCGCCAGCAACTGCCACAGGACGAGGAACAGCAGGAACGAGCCGACGGGCAGGGCCGCACGGGGCACCCGGGACCGGGCGCGGGGGCGGCGCGGTACCGGCACCTCACCGGTACCGGCTTCTTGCAGTGCTGAGGACGAGGGCATGGGGCGGCAGCCTCCAGGGGACGTCGGAGCACGCGTCTGGTGCACGCCGACGTGGGTGGACAGCCCTGAACGGGAGCAGGTCAGGGTGAAGTGAACAGGCCCGTCACGGAACGCGTGGGCGAAAGCGTCACCGGCTCGGGCGGGACCACCGGCCGGTGGGAAGCGTCAGGGACGCGGGTTCAGCGACAACACGAAGCCGGGCGTCGGCACAGGTCGATGACCAGGCGTCGCACCAAGGGCTCGTGATTCATGGGCCTATTTCTACAACAGCCCGCGGCGGTGCACCAACAGACGTTCCGTATGCTGGACGTTCCGTATCGCGGGGCACGGAGGCGAGCGTCACCGGTGGGCGTGGACCTCGCAGCGCTGCCGGATGCCTCGTATCAGCGGGGGCCGACGTCGGTGGCCGGCGCGAAGGCGGTGCTGAGACGGCGTCAGGCCGGTCCGGTGCCGCCGGATTCCTCGAGGACCTGCTCCCACACGGACCCGATGCGCGCCGCGTCCTCGTCGGCGGTGTCGCAGAAGGCGACCGGGAAGGACTCGGGCGGCGGGGCCGGTTCGGGCACGGCGGTGCCGCGTACCGTGCGGTGGTGCCGGAAACGGGATCGCCCGCGCGTGCAGGACACCGTCGAGGGCGCCGGTGCCGCCGCACCCGCAGCGGTCCTGGTGCTTCCGTCCTTCGCGGGGCAGAGCCCCGGCCACCGCCCGCTGCCGATGCCGTCCGTGCCTCCCGCGACGGCCAGGGCCTTCACCCGGCCCCTCCTCACGTCGACACGAGGGGCCGGGCACCGGCCTCGTCCACGCTGCCGGGGCCGGCCGCGGCGGTTCCACCCGCGTCATTCCTGCTCCGAGCAGGCTCCGTTCGAAGGCGCCACCCGGTCGCCGGCTCCGTCCCGGCGAGCGGGTGGTCCTCCAGGACACGTGCAGGGCCCGGATCCAGCTCGTCGATCACCGAGGCGCCGGCGCGTATCGACGGACGTCCTTCCTCCGCTCTCCGCTGCTGGGCTCGGACGTGGTGCGGAGCATGTCGGCCGCCCGGACCCGGTGGAGGTGGATGAGGATGTCGTAGGTCCGCCCGAGGGCAAGCGTGGGCAGGGGGTCGGGGGTGAAGGTGGAGCCGGCGTCGTAGGTCGGACGGGCGCGGGCGAGCCAGGTGCGGGCAGCGGCGGACGTGGCCCGCAGGTCGAGGTAGAAGTCCTGGTGCCTGACCCGGTCCAGGGTGTGCTCGTTCATGCCGGGGCGTGCCGCCGGGACGGTGACCGGCTCCCAACGCCCGTCGAGGGAGGCGTCCTTGGTGAGGAAGGAGCCGCCGGCGAAGCTGAAGCCGATTGCGGTGTAGTCGCGGCCCAGGTGGTCGCGCAGCACGGCTCCCTGGGTCCGCGGGTACATGTCCTGATGGGTGGAGAGGTACCCGATGTGGCCGTTGTGGGCCGACAACAGCATTCTGTGGCCGGTGTGGCGCTGCCACCACAGGACGTTGTCGGCCATGGCCTGGTCGCGCAGGCGCTCGGCGGTGGTGACCGAGGCGAGGTCGACGGTGGCAAAGGAGAAGGTCTGCGCGATGTTCCGGGCGTGCTGCACCGTCCACGCGTAATCGTCGTCGCCGGCCGGTCGGTTTCCTGGGGTCGAGCGTGGTTGATCACTCCTCGTGTGCGACGGCTTCCCGGGCCGATGAAGTGATCTTCGTATGCTGCGGCGCGAAGCGCGCTGGGGTGCTCCACCGCTTCCGTGCAGGGGGTAGCCCCGCTGCGGGGCCGGGGGACACCCCCTCTACCAGGGAGGGGCGGAGGCCTGCCGGTGCCGGATCCAGGGGCGGGCGAGGCCCGTGGTGGCCCGGCGCAGCTGTCACGACGCCGCGGACGGGGCGGGGGAGTGCCGGACGGCAGGCGCTGCTCGGCCGGTGTGGCCGCGCCGGTCTCCGGCTCGGATCACCGGGTGGTGATCTTTCGGACGGTGGTGTCGTCGGGGCTCAGCCGGCGTCCGTCGGCAGACAGTACCTCCAGCGGGCGCAGGCGCTGTCCCTGGCGGCGGTCGACCAGTTGTGAGTGCGGTTCGCCGGGTGCGAAGAAGTTCTGTTCGCCCCACTGCCGCAGTGCCACGATGACGGGGAAGAGCGCCTCGCCCTTCGGGGTGAGGGCGTACTCGCGGTAGGCGCTGCCGTCCGAGGCGGGGACGGATTCGAGAACACCGCCGGCGACCAGGGTGCGCAGACGCGCGGTGAGGATGTTCTTCGCCACGCCGAGGCTGCGTTGGAACTCCCCGAAGCGCCGGCTTCCGTCGAAGGCGTCCCGCACGATCAGCAGGGACCACCAGTCGCCGATCGCGTCCACCGACCGGGCGACGGGACAGTCGCTGTCGTCGAAGCGCGTTCTGCTCACCATGGCGCCCCTCGCTCTCTCGTGGTTGCAACATGCTACCAGCCCGGCTACCGTCTCCGCTGGTGGCAAGTTGCAACCAGAATGTGCGGAGGGGTGGATCCGGATGTCCGACAGTGGTGAGGCCGTGACGTCACGGGCCGTGGCCAGGGGCGACGAAGGCTCAGCGTTCGCCCTGTCCCGCGGCGTCGTCGTGCTGTTCGCCGTCGCCTGCGGTGCCGCGGTGGCCAACGTCTACTTCTCTCAGCCGCTCCTGGTGACCATGGGACACGACCTCGCCATGCGCCCGGCACTCGTCGGAAGCGTGGTCACCCTGACGCACGTCGGATACGGGGCGGGACTCTTCCTCCTCGTGCCGCTCGGCGACGTGGCCGACCGCAGGCGCCTCGTCGTGACCCAGCTGCTGCTCCTGGTGATCGCGCTCGCCGCGGTCGCCACCGCCCACACGGCGGCGGTCCTGCTCACGGGCATGGCCGCAGTGGGGCTCCTCGCGGTCGTCACGCAGACACTCGTGGCCTTCGCGGCATCGCTGGCCCGTCCCGCCGAACGCGGACGGATCGTCGGTCTCGTCACCAGCGGCGTGGTCATCGGAATCCTGCTCGCCCGCACCGCGTCCGGACTCCTGGCCGACATGGCGGGCTGGCGCTCCGTCTACTTCGCCTCGGCTTCGCTCACCGCCCTGCTCGCCCTGATCCTGTACCGGGTGCTGCCGCGCCACGACGAGGCTCGGTCGACGGCTCTGCGTTACGGACCACTCCTGCGCTCCACGATCATCCTGTTCGCACGGGAACGACTCCTGCGGCTCCGGGCCCTGTTCGGTCTGCTGATCTTCGCCGCCTTCAGCACCCTGTGGAGCAGCATCGCGCTGCCGCTCAGCGCGGCCCCCTACTTCCTGTCCCCCAGTGCGATCGGGACGCTGGGGCTGATCGGTGTCGCCGGCGCCCTGGCCGCAACCGTGGCCGGCCGCCTGAACGACCGCGGACTCTCCCGGCGGACCACCGGCATCGCCCTGGCACTGCTCGCCGCCTCATGGATGCCCCTGTCCCTCACCCGCAGCTCGCTGGGGGCCCTGATCGTCGGGGTGATCCTTCTCGACCTCGCCGTCCAGGCGGTCCATGTCACCAACCAGACCACGATCTACACGCTGTACCCGGACGCGGGCAGCCGGCTGATCGGCGGATACATGATCTTCTACTCGATCGGCAGCGCCACCGGTGCCATCGCCGCGACCTCCCTCTACGCGGTGGCCGGTTGGGGGGCCGTATGCGCACTGGGTGCCGCGTTCAGCTGCCTCGGGCTCGTACTGTGGGGGTTCACCCGACGCGGCACCCAGGACCGTTCCGACCGTCCGGCCCGTCGGGGAACCGCGCGTCCTGGCACCGGGCGGTGCCGCGGCGGCCCCGACGGACACCGGAACCGATCAGGCGGGCCCGCCGGCCGCTAAAGCTCCGTCGAGGACTCACGGGACGGCCCCGGCCGACCGTCACCAAGCGCTCGCCGCGCCAGGCCGCCGCGCCTGCCGGTGGACCGATCCGGGTACCACGGAGGCGGTGGAGCGGCAGAGCGGGACGATGCGCGAGCTCGACCAACGGGCTTATTCGCTCGCTTACTTGGCGGCCCGCGGGCCCTTGCGAGGCAGGCGCCCGGTCGTCGTGGTGACAAGAAGTCACCTCAGTCGGCGAGTCGGTGGTAGGTGGACAGGCTGGTGGAGATCGACGAGGACGAGGGTTCACCGCCGCGGGCGCTCGCCGCTGTCATCCGTGGCTTCCAGGACCCGGGATACGCTGCTCCGATTCGCCGAACGAGGCCAGCCCCACGGCTCCCGGCCCGCGCCTCGCCGTCACCTCGACCACGTGTGTGGGCAAGGCCGGGCGTCATGCCCTGTCGACGTGGACGTACACGCGATCGAAGCGCAGGGACGACAGGTCCTGACGGCGGATCACCCAGCTGACGACGGGCGAGGCCGGCTCGCGGACCTGCTCACCGCAACGCCAGGTGGCCAGCAGGACCCAGTCGTCGGTGCCCGTTGCGGCGTCGCCGGTCTCGGACTCGCCGTCCCTGACGAGGAGAAGGGGATCGTCGTTGACGACGACAGGGTGGGCGCCGAGTGCGAACGTCCAGGTCGGCCAGGAGCCCCCCACGTGCGTCCAGGCACTCTCCAACTCCTCGGCGAGTTCGTACTCCTCGTCGTCGGGGGAGTCCCACCTGGCCTCCGCGAAGCTCTCCGGCATCGGCGGGGACAAGTGGTGCCACATCGTGCGCATGTCCTGCGACTCGAACGGCCCGGACCCGGTCTCCACACGCCGGACGGCCGCCGGTGTCCCGGCGGGGACATGGCACACCACGTCACTCGTCGGGCCGTGCAGGCCGAGCTCCAGGTCGGCGAAGAACAGCAGGTGGCCCGCTGACGGCAGGGGGAGTCCGGTGACGCCTTGTATCAGCGCGCAGTCGACGCGGGCGATCAGGGGACGGCATGGCTCCGGGGCGCCTTCGGGCAGTACCGGATCACCACCCATCCGCGCCGCGGGCGGCCCGTCACCGCCCTGTGTGAAGAACGTGCCCGGCACAGCGGCCCGTATCCACTCCTCGACCTCCTCCGTCGGCAGCCCACGGGAGGCCGCCTCGGCACGGAAGCGATGCACTCTGTCGGTATTCCAGTCGTCGATCACAGCCACACCCTAGCCAGGAGGGAAGACACCGCAGGGGGCCGCAGCCGCGGCGGAGGTCCACCAGGGCCAGGGCGGCCGACATGACCCCGCGCCCTGGAACCCGTGCACCGGACGCCCCCCGGCACCGAAAGCGCCGCAGGCCGACGACGCCCCGAGAGGGCCCCGAGAACAACGGACACGGCGGTCGTCGCGCACCTGCATGTCGGTACGCGCGTCTGTACCTCTGTGCAGACCGGGCCGCCGACGCGCGGCAGGTCCGGCGGCGAACTGCCACGACACCCTCCGTGAGGTGCTTAGGTTCGAGCCGGAGCAGTGGCGGCGCACTCCTCGGCCCTGCGCTCGTTGGGCGGTGCGGTCCCGGGCGGCTCATGCTCGGCAACGAACCGTCGCCCTCTGGGGGACTTTCGAGCCGACGCCTTGCGAGATGCGCCGACCTGTCCGCGAGGATTCGAGGACAAGGGGGGCCGGGCGGCACGGGTGGGTGGTCCCGGTGCCGCGCGGGTCCGATTCCCAGGGCAGGGAAGGAACAGCGCGTTTCGCCTGCAAAAGTAGTTCGTGCATACTTTTGCAGGCGGGGTAAGGCGTCCAGCCGGGCCGCACTGACCAGGGGATATGCAGACATGGACACCGGTACACCGGTCACCGGCGGCTTCGGCGCGCTTCTGCACCGTCTGCGGACGGAGGCCGGGTTGAGCCAGGAGGAGCTGGCACATGCTGCGGGGGTGAGCGTGCGGGCGCTGTCGTACATGGAGCGCGGACACTCCCGGGGGCCGCAGCGCCGCACCGTGCAGGCATTGGCTGCCGCCCTCGGCCTGGACGAGGCCGGCGCCCGGGAGCTGGAACACACCGCGAGCCTGGGCCGTCTCCGAAGGGCCCGCACCACGGACTCACCACCACCTGCGGTCGTACCGGATGCTGCTGAACAGACCGCCGCTTCCGATCTGCTGCCGCGCGCACCACGTGGCTTCTACGGACGCGCGGCGGAACTCGACGCCCTGTCCCGGGCCGCCGAGGGCGAGGCGCCCGTCTGTCTGGTCGTCGGGCCCGCCGGGGTCGGGAAGACGGCCCTCGTGCTGCATTGGGCCCACCACGACCGTGCCGGGTTTCCCGACGGGCGGCTCTACACCGACCTGCGGGGCTTCGGCGGCACGGGCGAGCCGGCGCTCACGGAGGTGCTGCGAGAGTTCCTGCTGGCGCTCGGTGTGCCGCTCGGCCGGATACCGGAGTCGGCGAACGGCGCAGCCGCGCTGTTTCGGTCGCTCGCCGCTGACCGCCGGCTCCTCGTAGTGCTCGACAACGCGCGAGACTCCGAGCAGGTCAGGCCGCTCCTTCCCGGCGGTCGCCGCTGCGTGACCGTTGTCACCAGCAGGCACCGGCTGCCGGGGCTGATCGTCACTGACGCTGCTCGACCCGTTGCGGTGGATGTGTTCGGCCCGCAGGACGGCACGATGCTCCTCGCCGCGGTACTCGGCACGGAACGGGTGACCGCGGAGCCGGTGGCTGCGCGACGGCTGGCCGAACTGTGCGACGGACTGCCCCTCGCGCTGCGGGTGGTAGCCGCCCGGTTGACGCAACGACCCGGCTTGTCCCTGGAGGCGATGGCTGCCGAGCTGTCCGACGAGACGCGCAGGCTGAGCCTGCTGGATGTGGAAGACACCGGCGTGCGAGCGGCGCTGCGCGTGACGCTGCAACAGCTCCCGCGGGACGTCTCCCGTCAGTTCGCCCATCTCGGCCGCCACCCCGGCACGCACGTCGACCGGTACACGGCGGCAGCCCTGGCGGACACGGATTCGCCAACCGCCGAAGCCGCCTTGGAGAGGCTGGCCGTCGCGCACCTCGTCACGGAGACGGCGCCCGGCCGATGGACCATGCACGATCTCGTGCGGCTCTACGCACGGAGCCTGGATGTCGCGCCCGAAGCGCTCAAACGCGTCCTCGACCACTACATCACCACGGGCCTCGCGGCCGTGGCGGCGGCCGAGCCCGGCAACGAGGAGTGCTTCCCGCTGCCGTCGGACCACCTGCCGCCCGCCGCTGTCCGGGAGTTCGGTGATCGGTCCGCCGCCGTGGCCTGGTACGCGGCGGAGAGGGACGACCTCACGCTCGCGGTGGCCGCAGCACACGCCGCCGGACTGCACGACAGGACCTGGCGGATCGTGCTGACGCTGTGGCCGCTGATCGTGTGGCGTGTACGGGACGGCTGGGTCTCGCTCTTGGAGACCGGGCTCGAGGCGGCACGGGCCGACGCCGATCAGCACGGCGAGTCACGCGTGTTGAACGTGCTCGGCTGGGTGCTGATCGAGGAAGGGCGCATCGGGGAGGCGCTGACTCACCTGAGGGCAGCCTCTGCGCTCGCCTCCCGGAGAGGCGACCCGGTGGCCGAGGCGAACGCCCTGCTCGTTCTGGCTATGGCGCAAGCGGCACTCGGCGGCCTGGACGAAGCCGCGCAGGGGTGTGAGCGGGCGGTGGAGCTGGCCCGCAAGGCCGACGATCGGACCATCGAAAGACTGGCCCTGCAGCACCTGGCCCGTCATTGGGCCGACGCCGGGAAATGGCGCAAGGCCCTCGACACGGCGACCGAGGCACTGGCCTTCGGTGACCGGTCCGGCACGGCCGACATCCCCCGGATACTGCTGCTCATGGTGAGAGGGGAGGCGCTGCTGGGCCTCGGGGACGAAGCCGAGGGCATCGAGCAACTCGATCTCGCAGCCCGGGAAGCGGAGTCCTCCGGCTACGAGGACGGCGCGGTACGGGCGCTTGGCGTCCTGCTGAGGGTCTCGGCGGACGCGGGGCTCCAGGCACGATACGACGCGGCAGTCACGCGGCTCACGACACGGACGTGAAGCAGGGTGGTCGGCACCCGCACATCCCCGCGGTCAGTGGAGCCGATCATCCGTCGCGCTTTTGACCTGGGAGGCTGCAACCGGGTCGAACAGTTTGCTGTGCGCGGCCCGAAACGGTGACGACCGCACGCAGCGGACGGCCGACGACGCCCCGTCCCGGATCCGTCTGCGGGCTCGCGCCGGCAACGCACGACGGGACGGGACACCGGCCGGGAGCGCGACGACGGCCCCCGTGAGCACTTCCGCTAGCGAGGACCGTCGAACGGGCCGAGGGAGTCCCGACCGGTGCGGTGGGGCCGTACGGCCGGGCGCGGTGATCAGCCGTTGAGCGGGAGGTCGTAGCGGATCCACGGGGACCAGTTGCCGGCGTGGTCACGGTTGCGGCCCCAGTACTCCCCGGTCTCGTCGTAGTAGAACACCCTGAAGGTCCAGGGGTCGCTGGTGTCGTAGTCGTAGGCGCGCGCCGTGCTCGACGCCCTTCCGCCCATGGACATCCATCCCGACCAGTCCCCGTCGGAGTCGGTCCAGCGGGTCCACACCGCACGGTCGGTGCCGACGACGAACTCCTGCTTCCTGCCGTCGGGGAGCTTGTAGCTGGTCACGTCGTACTCGCAGAGGTAGACGCCGCCTCCGCGCGAGCAGTTGCCCGCCTCGGCCGGCGTGGCCACCACCGCGACACTCGCGACCGCAGCGGCCGCGAGCAGGGCTGCCTTGAACTTGTGGACCAGCATGACTCTCTCCTTCGGACGTGCGCCCGGCCCGTTCGGGCAGGGACGCGGTGCTGACGGCGGACTCTCCGGTCCGTCGTCATTCCCCTACTGAGCTCATTGGCGTGATGGCACTGGATGGCTGACGGTGTGTGGGGGTTTTCACTGGTCGGCCCGGTGCTCCGAACGGGACCGCTCAGGCGCGTGGCGTCCGCCGGCCCACGGCCAACTCGCTGTGCGACGCGGCGAGATCGGAATCGGCCAGCCGGTCGACGAAGACCACGGTCGCGTGCGGGGTGGGGACGGAAGCGGGCCCTCCGCGGTCCGCCTCGGACGCCTGACCGGTGGCCGCGGCCACAGTCACGATGACGACGCCACCGGTCACGGCCATGGCACCGGCAAGCGAGGTGATCTTCCGCTTCATGTCAGTTCCTGCCTTTCGCTCTGCTCGACATTTCCCGCTCTTCATTCCTGGACCACCGAGGGGGCCGGGCCGGGGCGCTGTGCGTCGGCGGTGGGGTCGTCCGCCGGTGCGGGGCGGCGCCCCTGCGGCAGGCACAGTCGACCACGGCGAACGGGTACGGTCCCAGGCAGTTCCCCCTGCAAAAATACGGTCGGCTTTCTTCTGCCGGGCTTCACATCCGCCGCTCCTGCGTGCTGCCCTACCGGCTGAGCCGCGCCGCGCTGATCTTCTGGGCCTGGACGACCGCGCCGTGGACGGGCAAGCGGTATCGGAGGCGGAAGCTTCACATGTGACCCCACGGACCGGGCATCCGGCCTGTATGCGGGAAAGGGGGCATGGATGAACTCGGGGCTGGAGGTCTCACTGGCACGCGGCGGCGCGGATGATCCGTCCGACTGGGCGTGGATCGCCGTGATCTTCGCGCTCTACTTGCTGATCGGCTACGGGTTGGAGTACCGGTCGAAGAAGCGCAGGGGCGCTGCGCGCCCGGCGAAAGCGGCGGCAGAAGGCCTGTTCTCCGAACGTGAGGGCATCGATCCGGGGCAACACCTCGCCAGCCGCATGGTGATGCTGTGCGGCGCTTTGGCAACAGGCTTCGCCGGATTCTTCACCCGGAACGCACCCACGGCGGTGCAGTTCCCGACCGTGGGCGTCGTGGCGCTGCTCGGGATCTTCGCGTGGGCGTACTTCGACCACCGTACGGAGCCGCGCAATGGGAACAGGTCCTGAAGGGTGTTGCATGCCGCAGCCCCGCAGCCCCGCAGCCCCGCAGCCCCGCAGCCCCGCAGCCCCGCAGCCCCGCAGCCCCGCAGCCCCGCAGCCGTCCCCGTCCTGGGCACACGCTGCTCCGGGCACCGCGGCGGAGATTCAGCCGGCGGCCTCGCCTTGTCCGTGGTCGTACTCGTGGCGATGGGTGAGGACCTCCTCCATGTGGCCCTCCGCCCATTCCTTGAGCCCCCGCATGACTCCCTGGAGCGAGTGGCCGAGAGCGGTCAGCTCGTAAGTGACGGTGACGGGCACCGTGGGGATCACGGTCCTGGTCACCATTCCGTCGCGCTCGAGCGCGCGCAATGTCTGCGTGAGCATCTTCTGGCTCACGCCCGAGATCCGGCGGGACAGCTCGGAGAAGCGCATGGCCCGCGGCTCGCCGGCAGCGCTCTGCCCGGGGCGCGGGCCGTCCTCGCCGAGCGCGGCGAGGACGAGGGCGACCCACTTGTCGGAGATCCGCTCCAGGAGCTGCCGGCTGGGGCACATCGCGAGGAACGCGTCGTACTCCCGCTTGGCCACGGCCCGCCGCTCGGAGGCGGTGCTGGTCGCCATCGGTCAGTCATCTCCTCAGCTCGGTGACTTACGCACTTCGAGGTGCCTACTTCCCCCTGGAAACGGGGTTCTTCCATGCTGGTTTTCCCGCACGGGGACGGCACGACCCCAGAAAAAGGGAGTAGATGATGAGCGAGATGACTTCTCGGCGAGTCGTGGTGCGCGTTCCGTCCGGACCCGAGTCGATCGAGACCGTCGACGTGCCGGTGGCCGAGCCGGGGCCGGGGGAGATCCGCGTCAAGATCGCCGCGGCAGCGGTCAACCCGGTCGACCTGGGTGTGGCCTCGGGCGTCTTCCACCGGCTCGGAATGGTCCACCAGCCGGACTGGACGCATCCCCGACGCCCCGGTCGACGATCCCCGGCTCCGACCACGGCTGCGTGCGAAGGGGCTGCGGGAGATCGCGCCCGGGGCTTCCGTCCTCGTTCCGGGAAAAGCCGGAGGCGCCTGCGCCCGTCCCCCGCGGTCCCGGCATGCATCCCCGCCCCCCGGGTACTCCCGCGGCACGGCCCGTGCCGCTGAAGCGCGAGCGGCACGCCGGCCGGCTCCCACCGGCGGTGAGCGAACGAAGAACACGAGGAAAGGTGAACAGTGAACGATCCGCAGCACCCCGCGGAACAGTACCCGCAGCCCGACTTCCCCGCCCAGGAACAGCCGCATCCCGGCTGGAGCGGGCCGATGGACCCGCCGCCCGACCACGGCGAGGAGTCGTACCGCGGCACCGGGCGGCTGACGGGCCGCAAGGCCGTGATCACCGGCGGCGACTCCGGCATCGGGCGGGCCGTCGCCCTGGCGTTCGCCCGCGAGGGCGCCGACGTGCTGTTCACCCACCTCGACAGCGAGAAGGACGAGGCGGCCGAGACCGCGCGCTGGGTGGAGCAGGCGGGCCGCAGGGCCGTCCCCCTGTCGGTGGACATCCGCGAGGAGGACAACTGCCGGACGCTGGTCGGGCGGGCGGTGGAGGAATTCGGCAGGATCGACATCCTGGTGAACAACGCGGCCTACCAGATGTCCCAGCCGGACGGCATCGAGGCCATCTCCACCGAGCAGTTCGACCGGGTCATGCGCACCAATCTGTACGGCATGTTCTGGGTGACCAAGCACGCCGTGCCGCACATTCCGCAGGGCGGCAGCGTCATCAACAGCGCCTCGGTGCAGGCGTACAAACCCAGCCCGCATCTGCTGGACTACGCGATGACCAAGAGCGCGATCGTCACCTTCACCCAAGGGCTCGCGCAGATGCTGATCGACCGGGGCATCCGCGTGAACGCCGTGGCGCCGGGACCGGTGTGGACCCCGCTGATCCCCGCGACGCTGCCGGACACGACGGAGTTCGGCAAGCAGGCGCCGATCGGACGGCCCGCGCAACCGGCCGAGATGGCGCCCGCGTACGTGTTCCTCGCTTCGCAGGAGGCGTCGTACATCACGGCGGAGATCGTCAACGCGACGGGTGGGACACCGCTTCCCTGACCCCGGCCATCCAGCGGACCACGCCGCCGGGCCACTCCTTCGGCCCCCGGAGCGGGCCGAGTCCACCGTTCCGGCCCGACGCCGCTCGGCGACCGGGCCCCCGACGGCCTGCCGGCGTCAAAGCGCGGTCCGCGCTGCCACCCGTTGGGGTCGTTTGACCGTCCATCGGCAGATCGTGCGCGCGCAGCCCGGTGAACACTGGCCGCAGGTGGCGCGGGCCACCGGACAAGGGGGCGGCATGGCCGAGGGCACGGTACTGGTGGCGGTGACGGAAAATCCGGAAGCAGGAGGTGCCACCGCCGGGCAGCTGACCCGCATCGCCGAGTCGATCCGGGCCACCGGCCTGCAGGTCCGGTGGGTGGTGAGCGTCGCGGACGCCGAGGCGGTGCTCAGGACGGAGGCCGGTCTGGCCGCCGCGGTGGTGGCCTGGGACCTCCCGCCGACAGGCGAGGACGGGCCGGGCGGCGCGATGGTCCTGCGCCGGATCGGGCGCAGGTTCCAGGATCTGCCGGTGTTCCTGGTCATGGCGGACGAGGGGCTGCGCGAGCTGCCGCTGTGGGTGTCGCAGTCGGTGGTGGGCTATGTGTGGCCGTTGGAAGACACACCGGCGTTCATCGCGGGGCGGATCTCCACCGCCGCGCGTGCGTACCAGGACGCCCTGCTGCCGCCGTTCTTCAAGGCGCTGCGGCGTTTCGACGACGCGCACGAATACTCATGGCACACCCCGGCGCACTCCGGCGGCGTCGCTTTCCTCAAGTCGCCCGTGGGCCGGGCCTTCCACGACTACTTCGGGGAACGGCTGCTGCGCAGCGATCTGTCGATCTCGGTGGAGGAACTCGGCTCGCTGTTCGAGCACACCGGCCCGATCGGCGAGGCGGAGCGCAACGCCGCGCGGGTCTTCGGCTCCGACCACACGTACTTCGTCCTGCACGGCGATTCCACCTGCAACCGTCTGGTCGGCCACTTCAGTGTGACGCGCGACGAGATCGCCCTGGTGGACCGCAACTGCCACAAGTCGGTCCTGCACGGCCTGGTCGTCTCCGGTGCCCGACCGGTCTACCTGGTCCCCACCCGCAACGGCTACGGGCTTGCCGGACCGCTGCCCTTGGCCGAGATCGCCGCGGATTCGGTGGCGGCGCGGATCGCCGGGAACCCCCTCGCAGCGGGTGCGGTGTCGTCGCGCGCCCAGTACGCGGTGTTCACCAACTCCACGTACGACGGGCTGTGCTACGACGCACCGGTGGCGGCCCGGACCTTCGCGGCCAGCACGCCCCGGCTGCACTTCGACGAGGCGTGGTTCGCGTACGCCCGCTTCCATCCGCTCTACGCGGGGCGCTACGGCATGTCGGTGGACGAGGGGGTCTTCCCCGGCCCCGACCGGCCGACGATCTTCGCGACGCAGTCCACCCACAAGCTGCTGGCGGCGTTGTCACAGGGCGCCATGGTGCACGTCCGGCCCGCCCCGCGGGCGGCGGTGGAGCACGACCGGTTCAACGAGGCGCTGATGATGCACGGCACGACGTCGCCGCTGTACCCGATGATCGCCTCGCTGGACGTGGCCACGGCCATGATGGACGGTCCGCAAGGGCAGTGGCTGGTCGACGAGGCGGTCTCGGAGGCGATCCGGTTCCGCCAGGAGATGGTACGGATCGGGCGGCGGATCGAGACCGCGGGAGACCGGCCGCCCTGGTTCTTCGGGGTGTGGCAGCCGGATGAGGTGACCGACCCCGCGAGCGGGAGGCGGCTGCCGTTCGACGAGGCTCCGGCGGACCTGCTGCGGACCGAGGCGTCCTGCTGGCACCTCGCGCCCGACGCGGACTGGCACGGTTTCCCCGGTCTGACCGACGGCTACTGCATGCTCGACCCGATCAAGGTCACCCTGACCTGCCCGGGGCTCGACGCGGCCGGTGTGATGTCCGACCGGGGGATCCCGGCACGGGTCCTCACCGCCTACCTGACCACGCGCGGCATCGTCGTGGAGAAGACCGACAGCTACACCACGCTGGTGCTGTTCTCCATGGGCATCACCAAGGGCAAGTGGGGCACGCTGTTGGACGCCCTGATGGACTTCAAGGACCTCTACGACGGTGACGCCCCGCTGGACCGCGTGCTGCCCGCCCTGGTCGCCGGGCACCCGCGGCGCTACTCGGGGAGGACCCTGCGCGACCTGTGCCAGGAGATGCACGACCACCTGCGCCAGGCCCGCCTCGTCGATCTCCTCGACCAGGCCTTCCAACAGCTCCCGGAGCCGGTCACCCCGCCCCAGCTGTGCTACGAGCGCCTGATCCGCGGCGGCACGGAACGGGTCCGCCTGGCGGACGCACCGGGCCGGATCGCCGCGGCGATGGTGACGGTGACGCCGCCCGGCATCCCGGTCCTCATGCCGGGTGAAGCGATCGGGCGGGAAGACGGCCCCCTCCTGCGCTACCTCAGCGCCCTGGAGTCCTTCGACCGCCACTTCCCCGGCTTCGGCAGCGAGACGCACGGGGTGACCCGGGCCCCCGACACCGGCGACTACATGATCGAGTGCCTGCGACCGGACGAGCAGGAAGGGTCCCTCACCGCCATGACGCCGGCGCAGAGACGAAGGGCACAGAGCACCCGGATGACGGGCTGAGCCCCACGAACCGGAAGGACTCGACGGAGCCCGCGACACACAGGTCTTTCGCACGCGCTGAGAACCCGTACGAGCTGCGGCCGTCAGCGGTGCGAACAGTGCGGAGAAGTACCTGTACGCATCCCGAGCGGACTGGACCCCACCTCCCTCGACTCCCACCGGAGACGAGGGGCGGCATCGACCGTCCGCACCTGCCCGGCGTCCTCGCAGCGGGCAGCAACCGTGGCCGACGGTCAGTTCGTGGCCGTGCCGGGTGCCGGGCTGCCACTGCCCACCGGTCAGGCACACGGCGGCGACGTCGGGCATCGGGCCCGTGGCCCGGTCCAGGGGGCTTGCGACGGTCTCCAGGCGGCTTGTGCTCGGGGCCGTGGCGACCGACCGGCGGACGGCGGGGTCGTCGGCGGTCGTCAGGGCGTGCGCGGCCACCTCGGAGGGGGCGTGGGCGAGCCCGGGGCTGCAAGCCGCTGCCACCCTGCCGTCTGCTCGTACGTCTCGGCCGGACGGGTGGCGGTGGTGTCGTCGAGGGAGGAGCGGTGAGGGTGGGAGGGTGCCCGGTACCCGAGCGTGGCACGTTCGCCTGGGCGGACCGGCGTCCGCCGACCGGGGAGGGCGGCGGGCGGGTCGGCCGGCGTGAGCAGGTGATCAGGCGCGGCTGCCGACCCGCCTCGGCGGCCTGGGCGCGGAGGCGAGCCCGGCCCCGGCCCGTGGCCGCACCGGTGACGAGTGCGCCGGCCCGTCCTTGCAGCCTCCGTGACGGTCGCCCCGTCCTCGCGCCGACCCTGACCGGAATGCTGTGTCCGCGCCGCTGCCGGGTTCAGGGCCGGACCAAACGCCTGAGAGCGAGTCGTGCCAGCGGCGCGTAGCCCACCAGGACGGGCATCGGACCGTGCAGGGTGAGGCCTGCGGAACTGCCCTGCGGATCGGGCCGTACGGCGTGGTGGAGGCGCAGTCGGACCGGCCCCAGCCGGACCCTCCATGCCCATGTCCGATGCCGGTGATCGACGCTTTCGACGACGAAGGGAATCCGTAGTCCCGCGAACGATTCGACGGTCCCCTCCAGTGCTGGTTTTATGCACAGGGCGTCGGTGTGGACGGCCCTGATCTGCGGTGACCAGGACGCCCACCGGTCCACGCGCACATAGCGCTCCCAGACGGTGGCGGGCGCCGCCGGACCGGTGACGTCGAACGTCAGCTGTGCCATGAGCCGCTCGACAGGAGCCCGCTGCACACGCTGGTGTGCGGGGCGCTCATCCGACCTCGCCACGCAGGTACTCGGTCAGCGCCTTGCCCGGCCGGAAGGAGGCCGCGCCGTCCTCCTGAGCCAGGCTGCCGAAGCTGCCCAGGGTGACCGTCCCCTTGGACTTCAGCGCTTCGGCGATCGTCCCGGGATGCTCGACGGTGCCGAAAAGGGCGTCGAAGACGCGTGGAACGTCCTCGCCGCCCGGTTCACCCCCGTCCGAGGTCCGTGCGAGACGGCGTGCCGTCAAGTCGAGGAGCTCCGTCTTGTCCATCGCCGCATCCGCCCATCGTGTCGGTAGTCCTGCCGCAGCCTTTCCACCATCACCGCGTTTCGGCTCACCCGCATCCGTAGGACCGCCACGTCCATGCCGACGCGGCCCTGACTGAAGCCCGGCGCACACGGTCACGCCGGGCGCGGCCGTGCCCGCCGCCCTGAACTCCCCGGCCGTCTCCTGGCCGTCGTGGTCCGGGTGGCGCTCGCGCTGGACGCGCCGGCGGTTCACCGTGGCCGCCGGCGCCCCGGCGCGCTCCACGGCCCGTGCCCGGCCCACTTCGAGGTGATGTTCCGGCCCCAGCTGCTCCACGGCGATGACCCGGAGCTCACCGCGGCCAAGGCGCGCGCCTCCCGCGCGCTATGCCCAGGTGCCGAGGGCCTCCTCACCGCACGGCACGGCCCCGACGCCCGGCGGGCCGGTCCGTCTGCCCGGTCGCTGATCCACGCTTCGCCGCCCTGCAGCTCAGCGGCGGCCTCCCGTCGCTGGACGACCACCCCGCCGAGGCCTTTCGCGTGCTCGTCGACGGCCGCCTCGCCGCGGAGGTTCCGTCCGAATGACAGCGTTTGTCGGCTGGTTCGAGCAGCAGGTGAGCATGGGCGTGGGAGCGGATGTGCACGAGATTCGACAGAACGGTGCTCGTATCGTCGGTCGGGGTGTCATGATCACTCAGCGGTCTGTCCCGGCACGCCGTCCGGCGGTCCCGGGCCGCACCGCGACCACATGACCAACGGAAGGGACCCGGCATGCGCAGACTCGTCCACTACGTCGCCACCACTCTCGACGGCTTCATCGCGGGCCCGGACGGCGCGGATCCCACCGGTCCGAACGGCTTCTGGCCCATACCGGAGGACTACATACAGCACCTCGTGGCCGAGTACCCGGAGACGTTGCCCGTCCAGGCCCGGCAGGCGCTGTCCGTCACAGCGGAGGGCACGCACTTCGACACCGTCCTGGAGGGGCGGCGCAGCTACGAGATCGGTCTTGCGGCCGGTATCCCCGACGCCTATCCCCACCTGCGTCACCTGGTCTTTTCCCGGACCCTGACCGAGAGCCCGGGCCCGGCGGTCGAATTGGTCGCCGACGACCCGGTGGCGACCGTGCGGGAACTCAAGCAGCAGGACGGCAAGGACATCTGGCTGCTCGGCGGCGCCGAGCTCGCGGGCTCCCTGTACACCGAGATCGACACGCTGATCCTCAAAGTCGGCCCGCTGACCATCGGCAACGGGATCCCGCTGTTCTCCCGCAAGGCCGCCTTCGACCCGCGCACCTGGACACTCGCAGACCACACCGTCCTCAAGAGCGGCGCGGTGTTCCTCACCTACACGCGCGTCAGCAGCTGAGCGCTCCGGGCGGCAGGCGCGTGGGGGAAGCCGGGTGAAAGAGCGCTCGACGTCCCACCTGATCTTGCCCGGGCCGGACCCGTGGGCAGTGCCCTCGCGGGCGTTCTCCGGCGTGACGCCGCGGGCGTGAAGGGGACCGCCGATACGTGTCGTGGCCGCGGTCGGCGGACAGCCGCCGTGGCCGAGCGCCGGCCTCGGCCCGGTCCCGCATGCGCCGCCGGTACGCCGTCCCGCTGTGGCCGATCGTCTCGGTCGGCACGTCCGCCCAGGTCACAGCCGCGCGCAGGACGTAGACGCTCCCGCGCGGAGCCGCTCGGCCATCCGCCGACGGCCGGCCCGGGTGCCGGCGACGCCGCGGCGGGTGAACAGGGAACAGCGGGGCGACTCTCCTCCTCCGGAGGAGGACACCGCGACGGCCGGCCACAACGGGCGAGCCGTCGGACGAGCAGCCGTGGACGTATCGGGCGGGCCGTGCGCCGTTCACCGTCCTCGGGGAGCCGGAACCCTGCGCACCGCAGGGTCCTCCGTCACCCGCGGCGCTCGCTGCGAGCCTGCTGGAAGGCGTCGGAGATCGTCTCCGCGGCCCCGGACAGGATGCCCTTCGTCGCGCCGCGGGCCCCCGACTCCTTCATGCGTCCCGGAAGCTCGGTCAGCCCGGCGGGCTTGCGCGGTCCGGCCTCGAGGTCGAGGCGGTTGCAGGCCTCGGCGAAGCGCAGGTACGTGTCGACGCTGGCCACCACGATGCGCACGTCGATCTTCAGGATCTCGATGCCGACGAGGGAGACCCGTATGAACGCGTCGATCACCAGCCCTCGGTCGAGAATCAGTTCCAGCACGTCGTAGAGGCCGCTGGAGCCTCCCCCGCCGCGCTGCTGAGCCACTACGGTCACCGCGACCAGTCCCTTCCCCAGCATGGTGCGGGCTGCCCCGGCGGACCGGCCGCGGTCCCGGAACGCGGGATGCGGGATGCGGTCACGGACGGCCCACGACTCTCGACTGCCGGCGGCAGCCCCTCCCATGGGGATAACCCTTGTTCCGCCCGTCAAACAGATGTCCGTGTCCGGGCGGAGCGCTCGCCGCGGGCGGCCCCGGCTCAGTCCTGCCGAGGATGCAGCCCGGGGCTGTCGCCGTGGCCGGTCAGCGGGGTCGGGGACAGGACCGTCTGCTCCTCACCGGGTTCCAGCAGGGTGTCCGCCGCACCGACGATCAGCGGATCGGGCTTGCCGACCGTGTCCTCGTCCTTGGCCGGGTAGTCGCACCGGTAGAGCAGGCTCCGCATGGCCTCGAGACGGCCACGCCGCTTGTCGTTGTTCTTCACCACCGTCCACGGCGCGTGCTCGGTGTCCGTGGCGCGGAACATGTCGACCTTGGCGGTCGTGTAGTCGTCCCAGCGGTCCAGCGAGGCCAGGTCGGTCGGTGAGAGCTTCCAGCGGCGCACCGGGTCCACCTGCCGGATGGCGAACCGCGTGCGCTGCTCCGCGCGAGAGACGGAGAACCAGAACTTGACCAGCAGGATGCCGTCCTCGGTCAACAGCCGTTCGAACATCGGGGCCTGCCGGAGGAAGTCCCGGTACTCGGCGTCCGTGCAGAAGTTCATGACGCGTTCGACACCGGCCCGGTTGTACCAGGAGCGGTCGAAGAAGACGATCTCCCCGCGAGCCGGTAGATGGGAGACGTACCGCTGGAAGTACCACTGCCCGGCCTCGCGCTCGGTGGGCTTCTCCAGGGCGACCACCCGGGCACCGCGCGGGTTGAGGCGTTCGGTGAAGCGCTGGATGGTGCCGCCCTTACCGGCCGCGTCCCGGCCCTCGCACACGACGACGATGCGCTGACCGGTCTCCTTCACCCAGCGCTGCATCTTCAACAGTTCGATCTGGAGGACGCGCTTCGTCTGCTCGTACTCGCGCCTGCGCATCTTGCGGTCGTAAGGATAGTTCTCCCGCCACGTCTCCAGCGGGGTGCCGTCGGCGTTCAGCAGGATCGGCCGTTCCGGACGCTGATCGTCCACGCTCAGGCCCTCCAGCAGTTCCGACTCGGCCGCGCCCGCGCCGGAACCGTCGCCCTCCGCCCCCGCCTCGCTGCGGTCCGTCACCTCGAGCCCCCTCTCTCGTCTGCTCACAGCCCCAGTGCCCCGCCGAGTTCCGGTGAACCGTGTGACCGGATCAGCCTTCCGGCGACCAGGACGAGACCGAGTGGGTCCGGGCCGACAGGGACACCGTCAAGGCCGCCGCACAGAACTCCGGACTGCCGCCGTCGACCGGCTACGACCCGGAGAACCTCACCGATCAACAGCGGGCCGTGGTGGAGGAATCGCTCCAGGACCCGGGGAAGAACATCCTCATCGCCGCTTCGCCGACGTGCCCCCGGAGGAAAAGGCGGTGGAGCAGCAGCAGGAGCTTGCCGCGCGGTACGACGGTGGACCGTACCGGGAGAACGACCGGGCGTGACGTGACGGCCGCGACTTCGCCCCTCACCTGGACCGGGCAAGGAACGCGATCCGCTGATGCAGTCCTCGAGAGCCTCGCACACCGGCGACAGACGGGAGGCCGGTCACTCCCGTCACCCGGTGGACGGCCGCCCACACCACCCCGCCCGCACCACCCCGGCCGGACCGCGTCTGTCCGGCAGCCTGTCGGCTCCACCGTGTGCGGGCGTGCTGCCGCACGCCTCAGGCCGTCTTGCTCCATACGGTCATGCCCAGTTGCAGGAAGGCGTCCTCTCGCAGGGCCGTCTGCTTGACCTGGATCGTGAGCGCCGCGACGTCGCCCGAGGCGTTCCCGACGCAGAGCTGGGTGCCGACGTCGGCCGCCACGAGCGACCAGGTGCGGTATGCGGAGCCGATGGCGCCGCTGAGAAGGTGACGGCAGACGTCGAGGGAGGCGGCCTTTCCGTTGAACAGCTGCACGAACCGGCTGGTACCGCTGTGCAGCGCGCAGTCGATGTCGTCCTCGCAGTCGAGACGGATGTCGCCCTCGCGATCGCTGCGGAGCATCGGTTCGCCGAAGCTCAGGGAGTTCGTCCGTCTCAACCACACGGGGGACTGCCCGGATCCCGTCGCCGACGAGGCGTTCGGGGTGGGCTGCGAGGCCCGGGGGGAGGCGCCGACGACCGGCGAGGTGCGTGACGGCGTCGCCGTGGACCGTGCGGACCTCGTCGGTGCGGGCGTCGAGGTGGGGGTGCCCGCGGCCCGCGTGCCGGCGCCGGTCCGGTCGCCGCCGAACCACGTCAGACCCGACCACATCAGAGCGCCCGCCGTCACGGTCACGGCTGCGAACAGCGCGGTTCGCCGCCCGGGCGACCGGCGCCGGGCGGGCCTCAGCGACAGCGTCGCGGCCGCGGTCGACGGAGCCGCGGGCGTGCGCGTCGGGCCCGGCGCGGTCGCCTCGGGTCCCGTGACCTCGTTCCAGACGGCCGGCCCCGCGCCCGCGTCGGCGTCCGCTCCCAGCCGCTCCCGGCACCACCGTACGACCTCCGCCGGTGTGGCCCGTTCCCGCGGATCGGACGCCAGGCACCGGGCGAACAGCGGGCGCAACGGCTCAGGCAGCCGGGACAGGTCGGGTTCCTCGTGCACGATCCGGTACAGCACGACCGGCGCTATGCCGTCCCCGTACAGCGGTTCGCCCAGGGCCGCGAAGGCCGCCGTCTGGGCCAGTGCGAAGACGTCGGTCGCCGGGGAGACCTCACCGGCGGTCGCCTGCTCGGGGGCCATGAAGTGAGGCGTGCCGACAGTGGAGCCGGTGGCGGTGTGCGAGGAGAGGCCGGCGGTGACCGAGATACCGAAGTCGATCACCCGTGGCCCGTCGGCGGCCAGGAGCACGTTGGACGGCTTGAGGTCCCGGTGTACGACCCCCGCGCTGTGGATCGCCTGAAGCGCCTCGGCCACGCCGGCCATCAACCACAGTACGGCGGACACCGGCAGCGGGCCGCGCCGGGCGACGGCCGCCGTGAGGGACGGTCCGGGCACGTACAGCGTGGCGAGCCAGGGGGGTACGCCGTCGGTGTCGGCGTCGACGAGTTCCGCGGTGTAGGCGCCCCTGACCCGGCGGGCGGCCTCCACCTCCCTGCGAAACCGCCGCCGGAAGGCCGGATCGTCGGCCAGCTCCGGCCGCACCACCTTGATCGCCACCGGCCGGCCGCCCTGGGTGTGCGACAGGTACACCCGGCCCATGCCCCCCGCGCCGAGCCGCGCCACGAGCCGGTAGCCGGCGACGACGGAAGGATCGCCCGCCTGGAGAGACCGGAACACCTCGGTGATGCCGCTGCTCATCGAACTGTCGTCCCCCCGATCCCCGACCGGCCGAAGGGCCGTTCCAGGCAGAAGCCTAAACGGGCTGGATCGACCGCTGGGAAGCGGAAGCACTTGACCTTGTCGCAGCGACAACGTTTCTCCTGATGTCATGCGAATCGGAGAACTCGCCGGCGCCGTCGGCATCACCACCCGGGCAGTGCGGCACTACCACCGCATCGGGCTGCTGCCCGAGCCCCCTCGCAGGTCCAACGGATACCGTGAGTACACGCTGCGCGACGCCGTCGAACTGGCCCGCATCCGCCGTCTGACCGAGCTCGGACTGAGCCTGGACGAAGTGAAGGACGTGCTGGCGGACGACGTGGGCAAGGATCTCGTCGAGATCCTCGCCGATCTGGACGCGGACCTGGCCCGCCAAGAGGAGGAGATCCGGCGGCGCCGCGTCCGTCTGGGCCGGCTTCTCGAACAGGCCGAGGGGACCGGCCAACTGCCCCCCGAAGCACCGGTCTCTCCCGAACTAGCCGTCCTTTTCGATGACATGGCCCGTGTCTCGGCGCGGTTGCCCGGACCGGAGCCCGCGATGGCGGCCAGGGAACGGGAGCTGCTGGCCCTGCTGGAGACCCGCTCACCGGGCGGCGACCGCGGCTGGCTCCACGCCATGGGGCAGAGCCTGAGTGCCGACGCCGAGGCCATGCGGCGCGCCTACGCGGTATACGCCCAGATGGACGCACTGGCCGAGGCGGCCGAGGACGACCCACAGGTGGAGGAGACCGCCCGGGCCATCGTCGAGAGCATCCCGGACGAGGCGGCGCAGGCGATGATCGCGGCGGAAAGCAAGGGCGGATCGAGCGAGGAGAGCGGTTTCGCGGACGCCCTCATCGCGGAGTTCACCCCTGCTCAGGCGGCAGCCGTGCGCCGTGCCGTCGAACTGCTCGGGGAGCGAGCCGGATGAAGGCGTTGAGAAGGGCTGTGGGCTGGGGCTTCGCCGGAATCGCACCGGGTGAACTCGCGATCTTCATGTGCGCGGTCGGCGGTGTGCGAGTAGCCCCGGCCGCACGGCTGGCGGTGGAACTGGCGGTGCTCGCGCTCATGGCCGGGGCGACCGCGCTGCTTCTCCTCGACCATCGGCGGCACCGCCGCAAGGGACTCGACCGTCACTCCGCGTTCCTGGCCGCGATCGCTGACAACGTTCCGGCGTCCGTGCGCAAGCCGATCAGCCACGAGATCACCCTCGCGACCAGCTTCTCGCGCTGGGTGACCCGCCGTGGCCCGCACGGCGTACGCGGCGGCGACCACGCCGTTCCGTACGCGCCGGCCCAGGCCGCGACCATGTACGGCCTGCTCTTCGTCTGCATCGTCGAGACCGTCGCCCTCGCCTGCCTGATCCCCTGGCCGGTGGTGCACGCCGTCACCCTCGTCCTCGACATCTGGGGCTGCTACTTCCTTCTCGCCCTGCACGCCTCATGCGTGGTACGCCCGCACGTGATCGGGACCGACGGCTCGCTGCGCCTGCGTTACGGCGCCCTGCTGGACATCCGCATCCCAGCCGACCGCATAGCCTCTGTCCGTCTGGACCGGGCCTTTCCGAACGGCAAACTGGCCGCCCCGGACGAGAGCGGCGTGGCCGACGTGGCTGTGGCCGGCCTGACCACGGTCACCGTCGAACTCACCGAGCCGGTGCGGTACCTCCGCGTCCTCGGCAAGCATGCCGAGGCCCGCGCCTTCCGCTTCTACGCGGACGACCCCGTGACCGCGGTCGCAGCCCTGAAGCTGCGCCCGCCCCGCCCCGCGGAACGCTGCTGACCGGCGTCCCACGCTCCGGCCGGCCGGCCCGGCGGGGGAGAGCCGGATCCTCCCCGGCTCGCGGAGACGGACATCGCCCGTGCCGGCTTCGGCCTCGCCCGCGTCAGGGCGCAGGAGGTCACCCACGGTCACCAGGAGGCGCTGCTCCGCCTTCTGCCCCGAACCCGTCACCTGCTGCGCGGTCCTCCGCAGGATCGTGCTCGCGCCCTCCAGCGTCCTGGTGGCGTCAGGCAACCACCGCGGCCAGGGAAACCGCCCCGACGACCGGCATCCGGTCCTGGCCCACTGCTTCAAGTGGCGCAACGGCGTGACGCAGTTCCGGCCGAGCGCGAAGAGGAGAACAGCGTCGCCCTCGCCTCGAACGAGTCCTTCGGAGGGTGGACGAAGACGTTCGTCGATCTCCGTTTCCGCGCGGCGATCGTCGACCGCCTGATCTTCAACGGCGTGATCGACGAGACCGGCAACGGCTCCTGACGACTCGTCCCCACCCGAGCGCGACCCGAGGAGCCTGCCAAGGTGGGCTGACTGCCAGGGGCGCGACCCGACGGCCCCTCAGGGTGGCCCCGACGGGCGAAGCAGCCAGCCGGAACCGACCCTGAGGCACGGTCACTTCCGCCAGAACAGGTGGTGCGTCACGCCACTCGGGCTGGGCACCACTTCCAGGTGGAACCGGTCGAGCAGCTCATCGGGTGACTCCCACAGCCGCAGTCCGGACCCGAGCTTCACCGGCGAGACCGCCACATGCATGGTGTCGACGAGGTCGGCGTCCAGGAACTCCCGGAGGGTCGTGACCCCGCCGCCGAGCCGGACGTCCTTGCCTTGCGCCGCCTCCCGCGCCTGTTCGAGGACCGTGGCCGGGTCGCCGTCGACGAAGTGGAACGTGGTGTCGGAGAGCGTGAACGACGGACGCTCATGGTGAGTCATGACGAACACCGGGGTGTGGAACGGCGGCTCGTCACCCCACCAACCGCGCCATTCGTGGTCCTGCCAGGGCCCGCGCTGGGGCCCGAACTTGTTGCGGCCCATGATCTCGGCACCGATGTTGCGGGCGTAGTCCCTCGTGAAGTAGTCGTCGAGGCCCCGGCTCCCGCCGGGATCGGTGCGCATGGGCCAGCTCGCCGTGGCACCGGCCCAGGCGAACAGCATCGCCGGGTCGACGGCGTGGCCGAACGGACTCTCAAGGCTCTGGTCCTCACCGGCACCGATGCCGTCACTCGAGACGTTGAAGTTCTGGACTCTCAGCAGCTGAGCCACATGCTCCTCCTCTGTTGTCGACAACGGTGGTGAGACTCTCCAGGCACTGAAAACTCATCGCTGCATCCATGGCCGGTCGAAAGCCGGGCCACCCGATCCCGATGAGGTCGCCCGGCATGGCCGGCTGACCGGGTCGGAGCTCCCCCCGGCCCTGGTGGAGCGGTGCTTCACTCCCGACAGCCACGAAACCTCGCAGAAGACCAGGCGTATTCGACGACCACACGCCGGACGCTCCACGCGCGTACACAGAAGACGGAGCGAAACGTGCGCTCTCGTCACGCACTTGTCGGCACCCCCGTCGGGACCGCCCTCGCGCTCGGCTCCCTGGCTGTTCCGGCCCGGGCGGCCCCCGCTGCCGACTCAGCGCCCGCCGCCGACGGAACCGCACCCGCGTGCACCCAGCGCAAAGTGAGCTGCACCGGCCAAGGCTTCTGGGTGTACCTCGAGCACACCTGCGCTCGAACCCTGTCCGTTCAGGTGATCGCGAACGACGGCCCCGACGGCCCGTGTTCCGACCCGGGAGGGGGGTTGCACCGCGGCGCCGTTCTTCTGCTCTTCTGCGAGGGCCCGTACGCGCGCACGGCCGTCTGCTGACGCGCGCCCGCCCGACTCGGGAGAGCGGCCGGCGGCCGTGCACCGTCGCCGGTCGGTCTCCCACCAGCACGCCGTATCGACGAACTCCTGCCGACCGGGGCGGGACGGGCAGCAGACACCGCCTGATCACCGGCGCCACCGACATCCCGCTCCCCACCGCTTTGACCGGCGGCAATCGCGACCGCTCCCGGCACCGTTCGGACACGGTGCTCGGCGCCAGAGGTCATGACCATGACAAGTACCGCCGTATGGTCTGGGACCTCGGCGCGAAGCCAACCGTCGTTGTCCTGGACGGCCCCGAACCCACGATCCCGGATCACCAGGCAGACGCGCTGTGGGGTGGCAACCCGGGCATCGATCTCGGCATGGGCCCGATCTGATGGCGTTGATCAGCGCCTCGATCACGTCCAGCTTCGGCTTACCGATGTTCCGGCGGATGGAGTCCTGCCCGGACCTTCTCGAACAACCGTCCGTGGTGGATCTCCGGCACACCGCCGCACCCGGGCCAGAGCCATCGGCCGGCACTCGACGGCGTCGGCCGGTGGCGCCACCCCGTACGCGTCAGTGTTCACGCCTTGACCCTTCCTCGGCCGTCGTGGCCCGGTTCGCCTTCTTCCCCGGAAACGAGGCGTCGTGATCGAACAGCAACAATCCGCTGGGGTGTGCGCCGGATGTGGCGGGGCATGCGAGACGGGTAACTGGTGGTGCTTCGGAAGTGAGGCGGCTTCATGATCCCTGCTGCGCAATACGAGGGCCGGGACACCTTGGACGGCCGTCGGACAGCGGTCTCCGCTGTGTTCGAGGGTAGTGCGGAGATTGCTGAGGCCCGCCGTACGGCCCGCGGCTTCCTCGCCTCGGTGCAGGCCGTGCACGGCCTGCCGGTGTCGGCGCGGGTGATGGGCACGGTGCAGCTGGTGGTGAGTGAGCTGGTGACCAATGCCCGCAAGTACGCCCCGGGCCCGTGCTTGCTGGACCTGGAGGTCTGCGAGGGTGCTGTCCAGGTGAGCGTGTGGGACAGCAGCCCGGTGCTGCCGTCGGTGCTGGCAGCCGATCCGGACCGGGTCGGTCAGCACGGCCTGGAGATCGTGATGGCGGTGTGCCGGACCTTCTGTGTCCACCGGGAGCCGGTGGGAAAGCGGATCACCGCGACCGTCCAGCTCGCCGACGACCCCGGCGGCGACATCGCCGGCCGCCAGGTCCTGTGACGTGACCGTTCTGGCCGCTCGCCGAGAACGCGACTCGGCGGCGCGCCACTGATGAGCCATACCGGCGTGCCCTTGCGCCGGTCTTGGCGCCTCGCCCCGGTTGTGCTGCTGGGCGGACGTTCTCGGAGAGCGGGCGCCATCAGGCCGAGCTCGCGTCCACGCGGACCTCGCCGCAACCGAAGCGGGAAAGGCATTCGCCGGGGCGGCCGCCCCCCGCCACCGCGGCCTGAACGACCAGGCGAACCTGTGCGGTCACAGCACGAGCGAGGGACAGCGCGCCCGGCAAGCACCGGCCGCTACGCGTTCGACCAGCCCCGCTCGCAGAGCACGAGCCGGTAGCCGTCCGGGTCCTCGATCGTGACGCCCCACCGGTTCCAGTACGGGTTCGGCGACGGCACCCGCTTGCCGCCGTGCTCCTCCAGACGGATGACCAGGTCATCGGGCACCGGGCCGTCGACGTAGATCACCAGCAGGTCCTCCTCGGTGGGCCGGGGCTCGACGGGCCGGGCGGGCTCGTGGACCAGCTCCAGATGCCAGTCGGCGTCCGGCCAGCCCACCATCAGCAGGTCGTGCCCACCGGGTTCGGACCCGCCCTCGGTCCGCCACACCACACCGAGCCCCAGCCCCCGCACCCAGAACCGCTCGGCCGCTGCCAGGTCCCGGGAAGGCCGGGCGATGCGGATGTGACTATGACCGTTGACGGGCATCGTGACCTCTTCCCGAGCTGCCGATTCGTGCTCAGCAGCCTAAAGGCTGTCCCGCAATGATCAACTGACTCGGCACGGTTGAGCCGAAGCACGATAGTTGTCACACCGGCATGCCTGTTGGCACCGGCAGGCCGAAACCGTCGTCGGTGCGCCCCGGCGGGGCTCATATCGATAGTGGGGGTTCAGGGGGTGAGGAGGGTTTTGCCGATGGTGGTGCGTTCCTCAAAGGCCTGGTGCGCTGCGGCGGCCTTCGACAGCGGCAGGACAGCACCGATGATCGGCTTGAGTGCACCGTTGGAGGCCAGGGCGAATGCCTCGTCGCGTAGTCGGGTCTGTTGGTCCGCTGTCAGGGCCATGGAGGCGAATCCGGTCACGGAGACGCCTCGGTGATACACCGCGAGCGGGTCGAAGCGCGGTGCCTGCCCGCTGGTCATGCCATAGATGACCATGCGGCCTATGCCGGGGGCCAACAGGTCGAACGCGGCCTCCGACACCGAACCGCCCGTGGTCTCCAGGACCACCTGCACGCTGCCGTGTGCCGCATCGCGTACGTGTTCGTGCCAGTCCGGCGCGGTGTAGTCGATCACTGTGTGTGCGCCGAGCCGCTTGGCCACGGCCAGTTTCCTCTCGCCTCGGGCAACGCCGATCACAGTAGCGCCGGCGCGCCTGGCCAACTGCACCAGAAGGCTGCCGACACCACCTGCAGCGGCTTCGACCAGTACGGTGTCGCCTGCTCGCAGTGCTGCGGCCCGGACCACCCCGACTGCGGTCGAACCCTGACCCAACAGTGCCAGCGCCTGGTGGTCATCAAGGGCGTCGGGGCAGGGCAGGGCCGTGGCGGCAGACACCACCGCCATTTCGGCGTAACCGCCACCAGAAGTGGCGCTCACCACCCGCCCGCCGACCGTTGCGGGATCGACGCCGGGCCCGACGTCCGCCACGATGCCCGCCACCTCGAAGCCCGGCGAGAACGGCATCGGCAGATCGGGGAGGGCAGTCTGTCGCATCAGGCCGGCCCGTATCTGGACGTCGGCGAACCCGATGCCCGCGGCGGTGACCCGGACCAGCAGTTGCCCGGGGCCCGGCTGGGGAACGGGCACTTCGTCGACGCGTAGTACGGCGGGTGATCCATAGTCATGGAATCGGACAGCACGCATGCTTCCCTCGCATCAATGATCCGGAGAGGCGACGATCGGTTGCGCCGCCGACGCGAAGGTAGTGCAGGACATAATGGTTACTTCAAGGGTATCTGGCTACCGCGGGGGTACTGGTGCAACCGCTTGATCCCGACATGTTCCATCCGGCTTGTCCGAGCAGTGCGATGCCGATCCGGGTCGGCGACAAATGGTCCGCCATGGTCATCCTGTGTCTGGAGCAGGGGCCACGGCGTTTCTCCGAGCTCCGGGTCCCCCTGCGTGCCTCCACCCCGAAGGTGCTCACCCAGACCCTACGAGCACTGGAACGCGATGGACTGATCACCCGTACCGTCTACGCCGAGGTCCCCGCGCGAGTGGAGTACGAACTGACCGCGCTGGGCCACACCTTGCTCGAACTCATCGCGGCCGGCCGACGCTGGGCGGAGGAGCACATGCCCACTCTGCTGGCCGCCCGCGACGCGTACGACCACACCACCGGCATGGGCTGACAGAACTCGCTGGCAACGGCACGACGGCTGTCGAGCGTGCTTGGTGACGAGGCTCTCGCACAGCTCAGGGTGGGCGCCGCCGGTGACAACGGTGATGCCTTGTGCTCACGGTGACGAGCAGCGTGCCGGCCTGGCGACAAGTACAGTGCCTCGATATCCCAAAGGCACAGGTCAGCGGCCGTCGGCAGTGACAACCACCGTGCTTCGGCACAACGGTGGGCATCGATGACGCACCCCGTGGGTGGGCCTGACCGGTGAGCGCGAGGTTGTGCAGGCGCGCGATGCCAAGCATGGCGTGATGAACGCCGTCGCCCTTCAAGCGGCAGTAGCGGAGGATCTTCCAGCTCTTCATGCGGGCGAAGGTGTGCTCGACACGGGCACGAACCTTGCGGTGTGAGCGGTTGTGCTCCTCTCTCCGGGCCGGGAGTTCGGCCTGCCCGGGTTCACGGCGGTGCGGGATCACCAGGCCAGTGCCGCGGTAGCCGCCGTCGGCGATCACCGTGGTGTTTCCGACGGCTGCCTTCGCTCCGGACAACTCCCATGCCCTGCAGTCGTTGCGGTTGCCGGGCAGAGGCCGACCCCCTACGACGACCAGCCGTGTATCGGCGTCGCTGACGACCTGGTGATTGGTGGAGTACCGGTATTTTTTCGACTGCTCGGCCACCGCGTGGTCACGTGTGCGGACCAAGGTGCCGTCCACGACGAGCACGGTGTCCCTGCGGAACCGTCGGCGCGGACGTAGTGCGAGCAACGGCCCAGGGCGGTTGATGATGCGGTCGGCCGCAGACTTCGGGATTCCAAACAGCGGTGCGAGCTGGCGCAGCGTCAGGTCGGTACGCCAGTAAGCCGCGACCAGCAGGACGCGGTCCTCCGGGGGCAGACTCCACGGCCTGTTCTGCCGGCGGCGCGTGCCATGCACGACGTGGACGGCCGGAGCGTTGCACGGGGCGCTTCACGCGGCCTTGGCGAGAGCGGACCGGTCGTTGCCGGGCGCGTACCGGGCAGGTGTCACGGAGCTGATGACGGGCGCCGGACCGTCGTGGCGCGGCCACAGGAGGAGGGCACCGGCCGCTCCCGCCCCGGCGAGGACGGCGAGGACGGACCGAGCGAGGGTGAGGCCGGCGGCCGTGCCGAGCCGGCCCGCGACGGGGTAGGTGATCAGCCGGGCCAGGTGCGAGAGGGAGAACTGGGCGGCGGCCTGGTCGTCGGTGATCGACGTCGGCCCGCGGTCCGTGTCGCGCCGGACGGCGATGAGGTGCAGTTCCCTTTCGTGCTCGGCCGCGAACTCGGTCACCGCCTGCCCGTCGGGGCCGATCACCCGGAAGCGGACCGGCTGCACGCCGGCGGTGAGGATCGTCGGGTCGACCTCGAGGGTGTACCCGCTCTGCGACACCGGCAGCCCACCGGGCTGGGCTCCGCTGTGAACACCGTGGTCGCCCTGTCCGTGGCCGGAGTGGTTCCTCATGACATCTCCCGAGACGCAGTGCGCCTGTCGGCGCCGTCCGTTCAGGACGTTGATCGCAACCGTGTACCCCCTGGGGGTATTTTGTGATCCTGTTGGCCGAGATATCGAGAGAGGACTTGCCGAAGTGGATCCACCAGGCGCACCCACCCACCCACCCGCCGGACGTCCTCGCCGATCACGAACGCCGGAAGCAGCTGACGCGCCGGACCCGTCGCCGCGACCGCCTGCCCGACACCTACCGCGCCATCACGGCCCCGTCCCCGACCGCACCACTCAAGCCCGGACGGCGGTCTCCCGACGGACCGGCACACCTCACCCGCTGTCACGCACCGACTCGTAGGAGGTGCCGGGCGTACAGGGCGGGCGGCCGGTTCGTCAGCCGGTCGTCCCGCCTCCTCGCCGGGCCTCCTCGGACCGTTCGCGGGGAGCTTCCGGGCCGGGTTCCAGGGGTGGACAGGTGAGGGAGAGGTGGGAACGGCACACCGGGCGCGGGGCGGCCTCGACACGGTGGCGTACGCGCCGGGGCCGGACGAAGACGGCCGCGGTCGCCGAGGCGGCCAGGAACAGGACGGCGGTGACCACGGCGGCGCGGTGGAAGGAGCGGTCGACCGCGGCGGCGGAGGTGTAGGCGTCACCGGACAGGCCCACCAGGAGGGGCAGCGCGGCGACGATCAGCAGTTGCGCCACCCGTGCCGCCGTGTTGTTCACCCCGCTCGCCAGCCCCGCGTGCTCGGCGTCCACGGAGGCCAGGACGGTCGCCGTGAGCGGTGCGACGAACAGGCTCATGCCCAGACCCATCACCAGGACCGGCGGCAGGACGTCCGGCGCGTAGGCGGAGTCCGGTGTGACGCGGAGCAGCAGCAGCGCTCCGGCGGCGGCCACCAGGGGGCCGGTGATCAGGGGCAGGGCCGGCCCGACGCGTTTGGCGAGGGCGCCCGCGCGGGCGGAGAGCAGCAGCATCAGCACGGTGATGGGCATGGTGGCGAGACCGGCCTCGAGCGCGTCGTAGCCGAGCGCCGTCTGCAGTTGGACGGGCAGCAGGAACAGCACGCCGCCGATGGCCGCGTACAGGAACAGCGTCATGCCGTTGGTCGCGGAGAACAGCCGGGAGGAGAACAGGGACAGCGGCATCATCGGGTTCCCGGCCCTGCGTTCCACCGCGAGGAACCCGGCCCCCGCGGCCACGGCGACCAGCGCCGGCAGCAGGATCCGGACGACGGAGCCGCCCGACGAGGCGCTGATCAGCGCGTAGCTGACGCCGCCCAGCGCCACCGCCGCCAGGCACGCGCCCAGCGTGTCGAACGGGCGTCCGGCGGCGGCCGGGTCGCGGCTCTCCGGGACGAAGAGCACGGCGACGACCACGACGGCGACCGCGATCGGCACGTTGATGAAGAAGATCCACCGCCAGCCCGGCCCGTCGATCAGCCAGCCCCCGAGGAAGGGGCCGACGGCGCCCGCCACACCGGTCAGGCCGGACCAGGCGCCCACCGCGCGCGACTGGTCGTCGGGGTGGAAGGACGCCCGGACGAGAGCCAGCGAGCCGGGGGTGAGCAGCGCGCCGCCCACGCCCTGCAGCGCGCGGGCGGCGATCAGCACGTACTCGTCGGTCGCGAAGCCGCACAGGGCCGAGGCCCCGGCGAACCAGGCGGCGCCCAGCAGCAGGGTGCGCCGTCTGCCCACCCGGTCGCCGAGCGCGCCGCCCCAGAGGATCAGCGCGGACAGGGTCAGCATGTAGGCGTTGACGACCCACTGCAGCACCGACAGGGAGGCCCCCAGGTCACGCCCCATTCGGGGGAGGGCCACGTTGACGGCCGTGCCGTCGAGCATGGCCATGCCGGACGCGAGCACGACACAGGTCAGGGCCCAGCGTCCGCGTGCCGAGGCCAGCCGCAGGCCGCCCGCACCGTCTCCGTTCATGTCTCCACCCTGCCGGTGGCCGCCGCCGGACGCCCGCCGGGGAGGCGTCCGCCGGCCCGGGGAGGACCGGCGGGGCGGGTGCGCGGGAAGGGGGGCGGGGCGTACGAGACGCGGGACCGGCCGGCCGGGCGTAGCGTACCCATAGCCTGTGATGGAGAAGAGGAGCTGGCTCATGGCTGTACGCCTCGCCGTCGTCTACTACAGTGCCACCGGCAACGTCCATCAGCTCGCCGAAGCCCTTGCCAAGGGCGCGGAGGGCCGGGGCGCCGAAGTCCGGCTGCGCCGTGCCCCGGAGCTCGCGCCGGACACGGCCATCGACGCCAACCCGGCCTGGCGCGCGCACGTCGACGCCACGAAGAACACGGTCCCCGAGGCGACCCTGGAGGACCTGGAGTGGGCCTCGGCCTACGCGTTCGGGACCCCGACCCGGTTCGGCAACGTCTCGTCCCAGCTCAAGCAGTTCATCGACTCCACCGGCGGCCTGTGGCAGGCGGGCGTGTTCCACAACAAGCCCGTCACCAGCTTCACCTCGGCGATGAACCGGCACGGCGGCCAGGAGTCGACGCTGCTCTCCCTGAACAACGTCTTCTACCACTGGGGCTGCATCATCGTGCCGCCCGGCTACACCGACCCCCTCCTGTACGCGGCCGGCGGCAACCCGTACGGCACGAGCTGGCCGAGCGGCGGCGGTGAGGGGCCCGACCAGGCGACCCTGGACGCGGCCGACTACCAGGGACGGCACCTGGTGGAGATCGCGGAACGGCTGCGCGGCTGACGCCCGCCCGGGCGAGTGCCGCGGTACCCGCACGTCCGAACACAGGAAGGTCGGTCGATCGTGGAACTCTTTCCGGCCCTGCCCTACGCGTCGTGGACCCCGACCAGGGAGACGATCCACCGGTTCGCCCAGATCGTGGGGAAGGTGCGGCTCGCCTTCTCGCAGCGCCGCAACCACTGGTGGAACGTGCCCTTTCACCTCACCGGCCGCGGGATCACGACGCGCCCCATGGGGCTCACCGACGAAGGGGAGTTCTTCTGCGTGGACTTCGACTTCGTCGACCACTCGCTGAGGATCGCGCATTCCGGCGGTGAGTGCCTGACCTTCCCGCTCCAGGGGCTGAGCGTCAGTGCGTTCCATCGGCGTCTGGTGGACTCGCTGCGCCGGATGGGAGTGCCGTGCGAGATCGCGCACCCGTATCCGTACGATCTCCCGGACGCGGACCGGCCGTTCGAGCAGGACACCGAGCACGCCACGTACGACACCGAGCAGGCGCACACCTACTGGGTGGTCCTGTCCCAGGTCAATCTGGTCCTGGAGCAGTACGCGGCGCAGTGGTCGGGCAAGACCAGCCCGGTGCACCACTTCTGGCACACCTTCGACATCGCCGTGACCCGTTTCTCGGACAAGAGGACGGCGCTGCCCCCGTCGGCCGACGAGGTCACCCGCGAGGCGTACTCGCGGGAGGTCATCAGCTCCGGATTCTGGTTCGGCGATCCGGCTTTTCCCGAGCCCGCCTTCTACTCCTACACCGCGCCGGAGCCGGAGGGCCTGACGGAGGAGGGACTCAGTCCGCCCCGAGCGTCCTGGGTCCCCCTACGGGGCGGCCACCTGGCCGTGCTGCGCTACGACGACGTCCGCGGCGCCCCCGCGCCGCGGGAGACCGTCCTGGAGTTCTTCGAGAGCGCCTTCCGTGCGGGAGGCCGGCGCGCGGGCTGGGACCTCGACGCGGCGGCGTGCCCGGGCGGGGTCACGTGCGACTCCGAGCGCCCGACGCCCTCCGAGTGAACCTCTTTCCTCCTGTGCTGGAGGGGGGGAACGGGCTGGTCGGCGGGGGTGGTGACGAGGCAGGGACCCCCGTCGTCGGCGTGGTGGTCCCACTCGACGCACCGGCGACCGGAGGGGCCCCTTCGGTTCCGTGTCCTGCCACGCTCGACGTCCCGCACGAACTCGTCGAGCACGGTGCCCGGCCACTGCACGAACACCGTCGGGCCCGCAGCGCACGCCGGCGCCAGCCCGGTTGCTTCGGTCAGGAGTCGTTCACGCTGGTCCAGCTACGCGGGAACGAGACGTTCTCGCGGTTCGGAGCGGGTTCCGGGATGTCCCGGGCCACCGTCTGGCGACACGTGGACGAGGCCCTGGACGTTCGGTTCGGATCTACTCTCGCGGCCGTCCGGCCTTTCCCTCCAGGGTCAGGCATCCGTTTCCCCTCCGTGACGACACGGGAGCCCGTCCTGGGGCACTCCGCAGCGGGCGTGCCGCGCGGACGTCGAAACAGGAGCCTGGTGAGGGGCACCGCGCAGGGCACGCCTGCCGTGTCAGCCCCGTGCGGAGACTCCACCGGTGCGGGACGTCGATGGCAAGGAGCGGTGAATGTGACGGACCCGGCGGCACCGGGTCCACCCGCTTCCGTCCCAGCCGGCCGGTACCTTGCCGTGTCCGTTCCTGGTCTTGTCGGCGCAACGACGGTCATGGGAGCAGTCGTGCGCGGCAGGGTGCTGAGAGCTGACGGCCGCGTCGCGTGGTCCGCTGACGGTCACGCCAGGGCGAGGAAGAGTTTCTCCAGCTCCTCCTGTGACATGGGCGGGGAGTCGGAGTCTCCCGCGAGGCACTGCCGCATTCCACTGGCGACGATCTTGAATCCGGCCCGGTCCAGGGCGCGGGAGACGGCGGCCAGCTGTGTCACGACGTCCTTGCAGTCGCGGCCCGCCTCGATCATCGTGATCACGGCGGCCAGCTGCCCCTGAGCCCGCCGCAGACGGTTCAGGACGGGTTGCATCGATTCTTCGTCTACTTGCACGTAACCCTCCTTCCCCCCCGACAACAATACCCGTAGGGGTATTAATCCCGGCTCCGGTCGGCCCGGCCGGCGGCTTGCGCCGCACGAGGTCTGCGGCGCGGCACCGAGGAGGGATCCTCCCCTCGGAGGGTCCGGGGGCCCGCCGGTGCGAGCCGCGCGAGGCCCATCCCGCAGGGCACGCTTCGGCGGCCCTGTCGCCGCGTGTCACGCCGCCGGACTCCAACGCGTCCGTCGGCGGTCGCCCCCGGCGTGCGCTTGCCGGACGGCGTCCCCTCGATCTCGCAGATACCCCCAGGGGTATTTGACAATGCGGGCGGAGCTTCGTACGGTCGAACGCAGGTACCCCGGGGGGTATTCATTGCGGTCCGGGGTTCGCGGTCGTCGCCGAGTCGTGATCCGGCGGGGTGAGAGCCGCATCCCGGCCCCGTCCCGTGCGTCCGTCCTCGTGCAGGGCCACCTCTTGGCCCGATCAATACCCCCCGGGGTATAGACTCTGTCCTGTTCTGGAGGTTTCCGTGTTCTTCTCGCAGTACTACCTCGAGTGCCTGTCCCAGGCGTCGTACATGATCGCCGACGAGACCACCGGCCGGGCCGTGGTCGTGGACCCGCGCCGGGACGTTTCGGAGTACCTGGACGACGCCGAGGCCCGCGGCTTCACCGTGGTGGGTGTCATCAACACGCACTTCCACGCGGACTTCGTGGCCGGTCACCTGGAGATGGCCGCCCGCACCGGCGCGTGGATCGGCTACGGGCTCCGGGCCGAGACCGAGTACGCGATCCGCGAGCTGGCCGAGGGCGACACCATCAGCCTCGGCGACGTGACGCTGAAGATCATGGAGACCCCGGGCCACACGCCGGAGTCGATCAGCGTGCTGGTGTACGAACGCGCCGAGGACGCCGTCCCGTACGGCGTGCTGACCGGTGACGCGCTGTTCATCGGAGATGTCGGCCGTCCGGACCTGCTGGCCTCGGTCGGGGCGAGCGCCGATGAGCTGGGCGCGATGCTGTACGACAGCGTGCAGAACAAGTTGATGGGTCTGCCCGACGAGGTGCGTGTCTTCCCCGCCCACGGTGCCGGGTCCTCCTGTGGCAAGAACCTGTCCACCGAGCGGCAGTCGACGATCGGCGAGCAGCGCGCGACGAACTACGCGTGTGCGCCGATGAGCGAGCGGGACTTCGTCGCGATCGTGACCGCCGGGCAGTCGGCGGCTCCGGGGTACTTCGCCTACGACGCGGACCTCAACCGCCGGGAGCGGGAGCTGTTCGACCCGGCGAGCGCGCCGCGGGCGCTGGGCGTGGAGGACTTCCTGGCCCGGCGTGCGGGGGGTGCGGTGGTGGTCGACGCGCGTGACCCGCAGGAGTTCGCCGCCGGTCACCCGCGCGGTGCGGTCAACGTGCCGGCGGACGGCCGGTTCGCGGAGCAGGCCGGCACCGTGCTGCCGCCCGGCGCGGAGCTGCTGGTCGTGGCGCCGGAGGGGCGTGAGGAGGAGATCGTCACCCGTCTCGCCCGGATCGGCTTCGACCGGGTCGCCGGGTACCTGACGGCGCCCGACGAGGCGCTGGAGGCGATGGCCCGCGAGGTCGCCCCGGCCGGCCGCCTGACCGCCGCTCAGCTGCGCGCCCGACTGGACGGTGAGAACCCGCCGGTCGTCCTTGACGTCCGCAACTGCGGCGAGCGTGGCGAGAACGGGTTCATCGAGGGCGCCCTGCACATCGCCCTGGGTGAACTGCCGCGCCGTCTCGACGAGATCCCGCGCGACAAGCCGCTGGTCCTGCACTGCGCGGGAGGACACCGCTCTTCGATCGCCGCCAGCCTGCTGCGCCACCAGGGCTTCGAGGACGTCTCCGACGTACTCGGCGGCTGGGCCGCCTGGGCCCTGCTGAACGCGCCCGCCGCTGCCTGACCCGGCACCTTCCCCTCCTCTCGGCTGTCGGCGTCCCGCACGCGACCTCCACGTGTCCTGGCGGTCTTCGTGCGGGCGTGCCGGCTCTCCGCTTCCCGTCCCTGTTTTCGTTCCCTCTCCATGGAGTAGTTCTCATGACCACCGATGCTTCCCGTGCGTCCGCCTTCACGCCCGCCGCCCTTCAGCACCTGATCAAGACCGGCGATGGTCCCCGTCTGCTCGACGTGCGTACGCCCGGCGAGTTCCGGACCGGCCACATCCCCGGCGCCTGCAACGTGCCCCTGGACGTCTTGCGCGAGCACCGCACGGAGCTGCGCCGGCACCTCGACGAGGACGTGGTGCTCGTCTGTCGCTCCGGTGCCCGCGCGACGCAGGCCGAGGAGGCGCTCGCCGGGGCGGGGCTGCCCGGCCTGCGGGTCCTGGACGGCGGCATGATGGCCTGGGAGGCTTCCGGCGCCCCGGTCGACCGCGGCCCGCAGCGCTGGGAACTGGAGCGTCAGGTCCGTCTCGTCGCCGGTTCGATCGTGCTGGTCACCGGTGTCGTGGGGTTCTTCGTCCCCGGCGTGCACCTGATCGGCACCGCGATCGGCGCAGGACTGACCTTCGCCGCGCTCAGCAACACCTGCGCGATGGGCATGATGCTTTCCAGGCTGCCCTACAACCGCGGGCCGCGCACCGATGTCCGCACCGTCGTCGCCTCTCTCCGGAACCGGTCGTGAGCACCCCGCACTCGCCCTGGCCGACGGTCCTCCGATGAGGATCGCCGCAGAAACCCCGCTACCGGCGATCGCCGTGAGGTCCTCCTCCAGTCCCGTCGGCGCCCCGTTCGGCCGAAGTGCGGACCCGGCGAGGCGGCGCCGGACAACGCCCGAGAACTGAGCGGAACCCCTGGCCCCGTGCCCGGGGAGAGTCGCCTCACCCACCAGCACGCCCGGAAATACCCCCCGGGGTATACTTGGTTCAAGTGGATACCCGGGGGGGTATTTTGAGGAAAGGAGCAGCTTCGTGTTCTTCATCGACACCATCGAACTCGAGGGCCTCGGCAACCGTCACTACCTGGCCGGCGGCGCGAAGACGGCCGTGGCCGTGGACCCGCCGCGGGACTTCGACCAGGTCCTGGCGGCGGCGGTCCGGCGTGGGGTGCGCATCACCCATGTCGTGGAGACGCACATCCACAACGACTACGTGACCGGCGGCCTGGAGCTGGCCCGGATCACGGGAGCCGCCTACCTCGTGCCGGCCGGGGCGCACGTGTCCTTCGCCCGGGTGCCGGTGTCCGACGGCGACACCGTGACGGTCGACGCCGGTCTCGTGCTGCGGGCCGTCGCCACCCCGGGGCACACTCCGCACCACACCGCGTACGTTCTGGAAGAACAGGGCACCACCGTCGCCGCGTTCACCGGCGGTTCGCTGTTGATCGGCACGGTGGGCCGCCCGGACCTGGTGGAGCCCCGGCTGACCGAGGAGCTGGCCCGCGCCCAGCACGCTTCCGCGCACCGGCTGGCGGCCGAGCTGCCGGACACGACGGCCGTCCTGCCGACCCACGGCTTCGGAAGCTTCTGCTCCTCCGCGCAGGCCGAGGGCGACCACACCACCATCGGCCGGGAGAAGTCCGCGAACACGGCACTCACCACCGACGTCGATTCCTTCGTCGCCGGGATCCTGGCCGGGCTGGATGACGCTCCCGCCTACTACGCGCACATGGGCCCGACCAACGCCACGGGCCCCGCCCCGGTGGACCTGACGCCCCCGGCCGTCGCGGACGCCGGTGAGATCGCCGCCCGGCTGGCTGCCGGTGAATGGGTCGTGGACCTGCGCAACCGGGTCGCGTTCGCCGAGGGCCACGTCGCCGGGAGCTTCAACTTCGAGGCGGACGGCAAGATCGCCACCTACCTGGCCTGGATGATCCCGTGGGGCAAGCCGGTGACCCTGCTCGCCGAATCCCCCGAACAGCTGGCCGCCGCCCAGCGCGAGCTGGTCCGTGTCGGCATCGACCGGCCCGCGGCCGCGGCCGTCGGCACCGCGCGGGAGTGGGCCGGCGAGGGCGCCCCCTTGGCGTCCTTCCCCCGCTCCACCTTCGCCGGCCTGGCCGAGCGGGGAACGGGCGACGTCGTCGTGCTGGACGTGCGCCGCGACTCCGAACGAGCCGCCGGACACATCGAGGGGTCTGTGCACATCCCGGTCCACCAGCTGCACCAGCGGCTCGGCGAGGTCCCGGCAGGCACCGTGTGGGTGCACTGCGCGGGCGGCATGCGCGCCGCGATCGCCGCCTCCCTCCTCGACGCCGCCGGCCGCGACGTGGTCGCCGTCGACGACGGCTTCGACTCCGCCACCGCTGCCGGCCTGCCCGTCGTCACCGGCTGAGCAGGCGGCCGGCCGATGCCGCACGCGGTCCCGAACAACCGGTGACCGCCCCGGTTCCTGCACGAACTTCCTGTACGACTGCATGCGAGAGGTCCTGTGATGTCCCTGTTCTCCCGAGACAAGAAACGCGTCACCGTCGAGGAGGCCCGTCGGCGCACCCAGGGCGCCCACGCCCCGGCCGTCCTGCTGGACGTGCGCGAGCGGGACGAGTGGGACGCCGGGCGGGCGCCCGGCGCGGTGCACGCACCGCTGTCCGGCCTGGTCATGGGGGCTGCACTGCCGCGGGCCGCCCAGGGGCGGCCGTCGGTGGTGATATGCCGCAGCGGGAACCGCTCGCAGAAGGCCGTCGAGTTGCTCGGTGCGCGCGGCGTGGACGCCGTGGACGTCAAGGGCGGTATGCGGCAGTGGGCCGCCGCCGGGTGCCCGGTCGTCGACGGAAGCGGCAACGAGGGCTCGGTGGCATGACCGCCCTGATCCTCGCGCTCGTGGCCGGAGCCGCCGTCGGCCTGGCGCTCGGCGGCCTCGGCGGTGGCGGCAGCGTCCTGGCGGTCCCCGCCCTGACCTATCTGATCGGCATGCCACCGACGGATGCGATCACCGCCAGTCTGATCATCGTCACCCTGACGTCCCTCACCGCACTCACCGGGCACGCCCGGGACGGCAACGTGAACTGGCGGACCGGGCTGCTGTTCGCGGCGGCGGGCATCGTCCCCGCCATGCTCGCCGGAGCGGCCGCCGGCCACCTGCCCCAGGCAGGACTGACCGTCGCCTTCGCCGGCGTCGCGGGATTCGCCGCGCTGCGCATGCTGCGTCCCCCGCCCGCCCCGGCCGCGGGCGAGGTGCGCCCCGTCGAGGCCGGCGCCGCCGGCGCCGGCCTCGGCGCCGTGACCGGACTGCTGGGCGTGGGCGGCGGTTTCCTCGCCGTGCCGGCCCTGGCACGCGTGCTCAACCTCCCCATGCGCCGGGCCATCGGCACCAGCCTGCTGGTCATCACCGTCAACTCGATCGCCGCGCTCGGCGCCCGGGCCGGCACCGGAGTACATCTGGACTGGGCCGTCATCGCACCCTTCACCGCCGCCGCGATCCTCGGCGCCTGGGACGGCAAACGCTACGCACAACGGCTCAGCGGCAACACGTTGCAGCGCGTCTTCGCCTACGCACTGCTCGCGGTCGCGGCCTTCATGCTCGCTGACGCGTTCGTCTGACCCCTCCGCCGTTTCCTTCCCGCCCGCCGCCCCTGTTCCCGGCCAGGCCCGCCGCCCGCATACCGCAAGGACGCCCACGTATGACGACGACCTCCACGACGCAACGGCCCGACAGACCCGACGTGCGCCTCGGACTGCGGGAGAACCGGCTCCAGTTCACCCTCCTCGTCGTCGTCACCGTCGCCGTCGGCGGCCTCGTGGGCCTGGAACGCACCACCGTGCCGCTCATCGGCGCCGACGTCTTCGGCCTGACCAGCGACCTGGCGGTCTTCTCGTTCATCGCCGCCTTCGGTCTCACCAAGGCCCTGACCAACCTCGCCGCCGGAGCACTGACCGCGTGCTTTCGCCGCAGGCAGCTCCTGCTCGCCGGCTGGCTGCTCGGGGTCCCCGTCCCCTTCCTGCTCGCCTGGGCACCGTCCTGGAGCTGGATCATCGCCGCGAACGTCCTGCTCGGCCTCAACCAGGGACTGGCCTGGTCGATGACCGTCAACATGAAGATCGACCTCGTCGGCCCGGCCCGCCGCGGACTGGCAACCGGCCTCAACGAGGCCGCCGGCTACACCGCCGTCGGCGCCACCGCACTGCTCACCGGCCACCTCGCCACCGGCTACGGCCTGCGCCCCGTCCCCGAGCTCCTGGGCGTCGTCTTCGTCGCCGCCGGCCTGGCCCTGTCCCTCACCGTCCGGGACACCGCCGCCCACGCAGCCCTCGAACTGGCCCAGCACCCGAAGCCCCCGCCCAGCGGAGAGAAGGCCACTCCGGCCGCCACCTTCGTCCGGACCTCCTGGCGCAACCGCTCACTGCGCGGCGCCAGCCAGGCCGGACTCGTCAACAACCTCAACGACGGTCTCACCTGGGGCGTCTTCCCCCTGCTGTTCACCGACCACGGCCTCGGCCTCGCCGCGGTCGGCCTCGTCAAAGGCGTCTACCCCATCCTGTGGGGCATCGGACAGGTCCCCGCCGGCCACCTCGCCGACCGCATCGGCCGCAAACCCCTCATCGTCACCGGCATGCTCGTCCAGGCGGCAGGCCTCGCCCTCGCCCTCGTTCTGCTGGACCGTCCCCTGCTCGCCGGCCTCCTCTCCGCCCTGGCCCTCGGTCTGGGCACCGCCATGGTCTACCCCGCCCTCATCGCCTCCGTCTCCGACCACGCACACCCCGCCTGGCGCGCCAACGCCCTGGGCACCTACCGGTTCTGGCGCGACATCGGCTACGCCGCCGGAGCGCTCCTCGCGGGCATCCTCGCCGACACCCTCGGCCTGAACGCCACCGTCATCACCGCCGCCGCCCTCACTGCCGCCTCCGGCCTCCTCGCCGCCCGCTGGATCACCGACCCCACCAAGCACCGAACCCCGCTCCACGCCGCACTCCACAACACCTGAGGGCTCTCGCCGAACCGGGTGACGTGCGTCTGGCCACGGACGACGGGAACCTCGTCGTCACAGCGACGGCCGGGGCGCGGTCTCTGACGGCCGGACCCTCACCCGTCGTGACCGCGCGAGGGCCGGGCAGCCGTCCCCGCCGCTTCGCTGCGCTGTGAGCGGACCGGGATCGCCGAAGCACCAGGTGACGTCCGAGGCCGGCGGCCGGTCACACGCCGGCGGCTGCGGCGCTGCGGAGGCCGGGCCCGGGCGTCCGCCGCGCGGAACGGTCACGGGCGAAAGCCTTCTTCAACGTGTACGGAACGGCTCGTGGCGGGGCTCCGGACCCCGCCACGAGCCGTCCGCTACGCGTCGCGGTCTTCGAAGTCCCGGCGGACCGCCGCGCCCTGGTCCTCCGTCAGTCCGGCGTCGTCCGGGAGCTCCAGCACGGCGCCGCAGTGCTCGCACAGGTTCCCGTCTGCAGCGGGGGTGCCGCAGGCCTTGCAGAAGCCGGTGTGGTTTCGGTCCTCTGGTGTGTTCGTCATGGTCTCTTCCGCTCGTCGGGACAGGACGGACGGCGGGTTCCCGGAACGGCGGCGCGGATGCCGAGGCGGGACGGTGTGTGGGCGACGCATCAGCGCCGCGCTCGTCTCACGGGATTCTCCCGGCGACGTCGGAGGACTCCGCGGTGCGGGCGTCCGCCGGGGTCGGTGTGCGCAGCGTCAGGAGGGCCACGTCGTCCAGCCCGGGCGGTTGGACTCGGCGCAGCAGTTGGTCGGCGAAGGACGGCAGGGGCCGGTGGGCGAGGGCCGCGGCGTGCTGGCGCAGCCGGTCCATACCCTCGTCGAGGGTGCGGCCGGGCGCTTCGATGAGCCCGTCCGTGTAGAGGAGAAGGGTGCACCCCGGAGGCAGCAGGATCCTCGCATCGGGACGGGACCGGCTCAGGCCCGTGCCGAGCAGGAGACTGTGCCCGTCGGTGAGGTACTCGGTGAGGCCGGTGCGGGTGACGAGCAGGGGCGGGGGGTGACCCGCGTTGGTCCAGGAGAGCTGCCAGGCCCCGTCGTCCGTCCTGGTGACGCGGGCGAAGACGAGTGTCGCCATGGAGACGTCGGTGATGGGCATGATCGCCTCGTCGAGGCGCTCCACGACGCGGCTGGGGGGCTCCTGCTGCGACCAGGCGTAGGCGCGGAGCATGTTGCGCAGCTGGGCCATTCCGGCCGCGGCCTCCAGATCGTGGCCGACGACGTCGCCGATGGCCAGCGCGGTGGCGCCGTCGGCCAGGGTGAAGGCGTCGTACCAGTCCCCGCCGACCTGGGAGGCGTCGGGGGCGGGCAGATAGCGGACGGCCATCTGCAACCCGGGGACGCGCGGCATCTGGGGCAGCAGGTGTTTCTGCATCGTCTCGGCCACCGCGCGCTGGCGCTGGTACAGGCGCGCGTTGTCGAGGGCCAGGCTCGCCCGGCGCGCGATGTCCTCGATCAGGGGCAGGTCGTGGGTGGAGAACTCCCCCGGCTTGTCGGCCCGGCCCAGGGTGAGGGCTCCCAGGACGTCCCGGGTCCCTCGGAGGGGCACGATGGCGGCGGAGTGGATGCCGGTGGCCTCGAACAGGCGACGCTGCTCGACGGCGATGCCGGAGTCCGGGGCGCGCCGGTACGTCCCGGGTCCGGCAATGGCGGAGGCGACACCCCGCAGGGCGCGGGAGAGGGGCATCGGTGATTCCTCGGGCACGGGGGGCATCGGCCCTTCGAGGTCCTCACGGTGCACGATGCGGTCCCCGTCGACATGCACCACGGAAGTCCGCCACACTTCGTCGTGCTCGGTGATCAGGTCGATGACGGCCCAGTCCGCGAGCCGGGGCAGGACCAGGGACACCAGTCGGCGCAGCGTCTCGTCGACGTTGAGGGTGGAGGTCACCTGGGTGGTGGTCTCGGCCAGCAGGGCCAGGCGCTCGAGTTCGCTCATGGGCTCCGCCTGCTGCGCGTCCGGCCCGGCCGGCTGCACCTGCTCACGCGGATGGAAGATGACGAGCGTGTGGCTGTCGTCCTCGTCCACGGCGTACGGCGTGATGAACCAGGAGACGGCCAGGACGGAGCCGTCCGCGCGGGCGAAGTAGTCGCTCTCTCCCTGTGCCGGATGTCCGGCGTGGAAGGCCAGCCGCATGGCGCAGCGCGTGGCCGGAATCTGCTCGCCGTGAGGTCCTCGGTGCAGCAGGTCGTGGGCGTCCTGGCCGACCATGCTCTCGGCCCGGCGGCCGAGCAGGGTTTCGGCGCGGGTGTTGGCGTCGACGATGCGGCCCTGCTCGTCGACCACGTACGCTCCGGCCCTGATGACTTCGAGGGCCGCGACGACCCGACGGGGAGGCGCTTTCCGGGGCTTTCCGTGGCCGGTACCCGTGTCCTTCGCGCCTGCCATGTCCGGGCCTCCTCGTGGCCGCGCCGCCTCGGTCCCGCCTCCGCCGCGTGGCTGTCCTGTGGTGTTTGCCGATCCGCTCTTCTCTATGCCCTCGTGACGGCGCGGAACTCTCCCCCGTCCGTCGGCCCGGTCCCGTCAGCCGCCCGTACGTCCGGCTCGGGGGCTGCCGGACCACCGGACGAGGCGGCCCGGCCGGGACCCGGGTGTCGCGACGTCATCGACGGTAGCCGAACGAGCGGTCCGGCCGCGTCGCGACGCGTGGCGTCCTGCTCGAAGCGAACACCTCGGACCGGCTGCCGATCGCCGCTTCCGTGGACGGCGGTGGCAGGTCCGGAGACCGCCGGGGCCGGTGAGGGAGGCCCTGCCGGCGCGCGTCCGCCACCCCGTCGTCACGGTGAGCCGTGCGGGCGGGAGCGGCCGCCGCCGTCCGACCCGGTGACGCCACTGCGCGCAAGGGGCGAGGCCCCTGCGGCGTCGGGGCGTGAGGGTCCCGCGGCCGGATCCCCGGCCCCCGGCCGGGACCAGGTCCTGTCGAGCCCTGTTCCGGCCGAGTGGTTCGACGACGCGCGTCGTCGGCCTGTTCCCCTTCTCACCGACACGGCGGCGGGCCTGCCCGCCCACGTCCGAGGGCGCCCCCACGCCGTCTGCCACGCCTTCGGCTCCGGCAGCCGACCGGGCTGCACCCTCGTACCCCCTTTGTGAGGGAACGGCCTTGGGAGAGGAGAGTGACCGCTTCCGCTCCCCTCCGCCATGGATGCGCAAACCGCCGAGCGGGCGGAAGAACGACCCTCACGGCAGCAGGGGCGCCAACGGCGCTCAGCAGCCCACCCGGGTCCGGACCCGTCGCGCCGCGGAAGGACACCCACCGCGAGGACCGCGGTCAGCGCGCCGACGATCAGGGCGGCGGCGGTCGGCGAAGGACTTCGGCACCGGATCCCCTGCTGGCAACGGGCACCACCAGACCGTGGCCGCTGACGTTCGCCTGCGAGCATGGTGAAGGCCGTAGGGCTCCAGCGAACGGCGGTCCTCACGGCGGCGGGTCCTTCGGCCTGTGCGCGACCGCGGAGGGGTGGAGCGGTGCGATCGCCCCTTCATCATCATGATTATCTGAGGGGTGACACCGAACGGGGGATCACACATGAGCGAAGGCAAAGCCGCGGGCAGCGACGGCAAGGCCACAGGGGACGACCGGCTTCCGGAGCCGGACGGGGCGAAGCTTCCGCTGTCTCCGGACGAGATCGAGCGGCACAAGGTCCTTCCCGGCTGGGAGGGCCACTACACCGCGCCGCCCGCGGACAGCACCGCCGACCCGCTGGATCGGCCGCAGCTGCGCCCGGACCCCCCTGGCCTCCTCCGGCCGCCGCCCTCCGGCGGACGGCCGGTCGACCTGAAGATCGCGCCGGGTGTGCTCAAGAAGGCCGCCGGCCAGATCGACGACATCTACGACCACTTCTACAAGCCGGCCGCATCGCTGGAGGAGCCCGCGCTGAGGGCGGTGGGCGCGCTGGAGGGGCTGGAGTCGGCGCGGGCGGTCCGGCTCGCCCACCGGCAGTGGGAGCGGCAGGCCGGCACGGTCACGGCATGGCTCGCGCACATCGCCGAGAGCCTGCGCCTCAGCGACGGCACCTACACCCGGGTGGACATGGCCGTGGAGCAGACCGTCGGCCAGGTGCGGGTCCGCTCGGCGCTGGAGGGCTACTGATGGCGGAGACCTTCTACCTTTCCCTGCTGGCCGTGGACCTGTCGGCGCTGGAGGGCCTGGCGGACCGCTGGGAGAGCATCCACCGGGACATCAAGGGCCTCGGCAAGCGCATGCACGACGAAGCGCTCACGCCGCTGCGCGACAAGGGCTACTGGGAAGGGGCGGCGGCCCCGTACGCCTGGAAGATGATCGACGACATCGAGCGCCAGCTGGAGAGCGCCGCGAAGGTGGCGGACGCGGCCCGACGCGTCGTCGAGGACGGCGTGGGCGATCTGAGGTCCGCCCAGAAGGACCTCAAGGACGCCACCCGGCGGGCCGAGGAGAAGGGCCTGTACATCAACGCGGACGGGACGCTGTCCCCGGACATCATCGGCAACGCCTGCAAGGCCGAGCTGACCGACGAGGAGAAGAAGACCATCGAGGCGGCGGACAGGGAGATCGCGCAGATCCTCAAGCGGGGTGTCACGGCCGACCGCAACCTCGCCTTCAGCCTGATGGCCGACATCGGCCTGGGCCAGTGGTTCAACAAGGAACCGGGGCTCACCGACATCGACTCCACGAAGAAGATCGGCGAGGACGCGTACAACGCGCTGGACCTCGCCCTTCGGGGCAAGGATCCCTACCCGGGGCTCAGCTCGGACGATCCGTACTCGCTGGGCTGGGACTGGGTGACCGGTGACGGTTCCCGGCACCGCGACTACTACTACGGCGACGAGATGACCGAACTGATCAGGTCCAGCGAGAGCATGGAGCAGCTGCGGCTGGACACGCTCGAGCAGTGGCGATCCACCGGTCAGCCGCAGGGCAGCGTGGCGTACTCGATCTCGGAGAGCGGCAAGCTGGGCGCGTTCAAGAAGCTCGTCACCACGGACCTGCCGGCGATCGTCACCGGCGACGAGGATCATCTGGGCGAGGCGTTCACCGGCTCGTACAACCTGAACTACACGGTCAAGGGCCAGGACCCCGACGGTTCCCTGGTGGTCGAGTACACCCTGAGGAACAACACCAGCAACGAGTCGTTCCTGCACTACATCGGCTACTACGACTGGCTGGAGAAGACGAACCGCGAAGAGGGCGTCTTCTCGTCCGTGGACCAGAAGGTCATCTGGACCGAGCGCATTCCGGCGAAGGAGAAGTGAGTCGGTGTCCCGAGTACGACTGCCGGCGGCGACCGCCGTGCTGGCTCTGCTGACCTTCCTGCCGGGCTGTTCGTCGGCGTCCACCGCCGTCGAGGGTTGCATGGGGGAGCAGGCGGTCGGCGCGACCTCCGGGCAGCTCGCCGGCACCTACCGGGGCGAGGGCGACGCGCAGGGCGTGACGCTCACCCTGAAGGCGTCCGAGAACGAGCCGGACAGCGGCACGGTCACCGCGCACGACTGGCCGACCGGTGACTGGTACCGGAGTGAACTCGGCGAGACCTTCGACGGGTCCGGCACCTGGTCCGTGGTGCAGGGCGGCACCTCAGCCACCGAGTTCGCTCACCTGTCCCTCTCCTTCACCACCCCGGAGCGCTTCCTGAACGGGGACACCCTCGACTCCCTGTCGATCGCCCGGGGCGACGGGCACACATCCCTCTACGCGGACGACGACCCGGACGTCTGTCCCGCTTTCCGGCTGCGACTCCAGGACGGCTGAGCCCACCGCGACACAGGGCAGCCGGTGACGGGTCTCCTGCGGGCGCGGCAGAGGCGCCAGGGCCTCGACACGTTCCGTGGCTCGCCCCGTCCGGCCGCCGCACCGCAGGCTCCGGACACTCTCGTGGCAGCCGAGTCCGACGGCAACGCGGCCGCTGTGGCGGTGTACGACGTGAGCGGTGGTCAGGCCGACACCCGGGCGAAGCGCGTCGATCCGGGACCGGACGGCTGCGAGAGCCTGCAGGACGTCGCCCTGGCCCCGGACGGCCGACAGGTCGTCGTCGCCTGAGCCGCGGCCCACTACCACCAGGTGCTGCGCACGGCCGACCTGGCGGACAGCGGTGTCCGCACCACCAGTTGGTCCCCCACCGCGGTGGCCATCGGCCCCGCGGGCACGCCTACGGCTCGGTCACGGTCCACATCGTCTCGGACTGAGTCCCCGCCCCTTCGCGACACGGGCTCGGTCCGGACGCTGCGGGCGGCATCCGGCGCACGGGCCGTACCGGCTGACGTGGCCGGCGTGTTCGAAGGATCGCGTCGCAGTACGTGGTGAGCAGGCCGAGTCGCGAGCAGTTCGAGCAGGCGCTCGGCCGGGGAACCCCGGCCGAGCGTTCGCGCGCGGGCGGCCGGCGCAGGGCGAGTCGTGTTCCGCCGTATCCACGGGATCACCTGCTTCCACGGCTGCTGCTCCGTCGGGGACGACCAGGTGCGGGTGGGTCCGCCGGGCCGGCCGGCCCGGTTCGGAGCCGCCGGGGCTGGGGGAGACGGGTATCGCCCGTCCCGGTTTCGCCCTCGCCCGTATCACGGTGCAGGAGGCCACCTATGGCCGCGAGGAGGCGCCCCTGCCCCGCCTGCCGAGCGCTTGCGCTGGAGCGCGCTCCAGGCCGTAGCGTCATGGCGATGGCGATGGCGATGGCGATGGCGACGGGCACGGGCTGGGCGCCGGTACGGCCGCGGTCGCGCAGCGGCAGCGGCTCGGGATGCCGGTCAGCGCCATCTGTCGCTAGATGGACGAGTGGCTCCCGCGCCGCCGGGACGACGAACGAACACGCAGGGAAGGACTGGGACACGTCATGCAGAAGCGCAGTCTGAGGGACCTGGAGGTGTCGGCCATCGGCCTGGGATGCATGGGCATGTCCGCGTTCTACGGCTCCGCCGACGAGGACGAGGGCATCGCCACCATCCGGCGCGCCCTCGACCTGGGCATCACCTTCCTCGACACGGCCCAGATGTACGGCCCCCTCACCAACGAGTCACTGGTCGGCGAGGCGATCCGGGGCCACCGCGAGGAGTACGTGATCGCGACCAAGTTCAATTACCGGATGGACAACGCCGTGCCCGGCGACACCAGCACCGTCGGCCCGCAGGACGGCTCGGCCGAGCACGTGCGCAGCTCGGTCCACGGCTCCCTGCGGCGCCTGGGCACCGACCACATCGACCTGTACTACCAGCACCGGGTCGACCCGAAGGTGCCGATCGAGGAGACCGTCGGCGCGCTGGGCGAGCTGGTGGCCGAGGGCACGGTGCGGTACATCGGGCTGAGCGAGGCGAGTGCGGAGACCATCCGGCGGGCCCACGCCGTGCACCCGGTCACCGCCGTGCAGAGCGAGTACTCGCTGTGGTCACGGGACGTGGAGGCCGAGGTGCTGCCCGCCTGCCGGGAGCTGGGGATCGGCTTCGTGCCGTACTCGCCGCTCGGGCGAGGCTTCCTCGCCGGGCGGTTCACCACGCCGGACGAGCTGGACGCCGATGACTGGCGCCGTCAGAACCCGCGCTTCCAGGACGCCAATCTGGAGGCGAACCTGCGCCTGGCGGCCAAGGTGAAGGAGATCGCCGCCGAGAAGGAGGTGACCCCCGCCCAGCTGGCCATCGCCTGGGTACTGGCCCAGGGCGAACACCTGGTGCCGATCCCGGGCACCAAGCGCCGCACCTACCTGGAGCAGAACGCCGGAGCGGCCGACGTCGAGCTGACCGAGGACGACCTGGCGCGCATCGCCGCGGAGCTGCCGGAGGCGGCGGGGGAGCGGTACGACGAGGCGGGGATGCGGTCGGTCAACCAGTAGTCACGCGGCCGCGCGTCCGCAGCATCGACCTTCGCCTGTGACGGCCAGTGCCCTGCCATGATCGTCGCCATGGGGATACACATCGCACCGGCCGGTCCGCCGGCGGGCCGGTCACGCACGTCATCGTGGCCGTGGTCCTGACGGTCCTCACCGCCGTGGTGGTCGCCGGGGCTGTGGTGCCGGCCGTCGGTCTCGCCGTCTACGGGGGCCGGTGCGCGGTGGCCGCAAGCACGTCGTGACCGGGGGCGGTCAGGCGGTCATCCGGTCGGTGGGCCGGTCGGCACGGCGGCAGCGGGTCAGCGCCCGGCGGCCGAGGAGTACGGCGCCCAGCCCCAGCGGGACGGCCACGATGGCGCCGACGAGTCCGTTGCCGGTGCCGGGACCGCCGCTGACGGTGGCCAGGTGCAGCACCGCGAGAACCGTGCCGATCGTCCCCGCCGTGATGGCCGCCGTCCCGCCGGTGCGCGCGTTGCCGGTGCTGATCCGGCGGCCGGCACGGGCCAGGGACGACCAGCCGATGGCCAGTCCGAGCGCCCCTGCTCCGAGGGCCAGGTTGGCCCCGGTCCGCCCGTCGCCGATGATCCCGCCCTCGGCGGCCGCCATCAGTGCTGCTGAAGCGCTCATGCCGCTCTGCTCCTTCTCCGTCGCCGTTGCTCTCGAGGTTCGATGTGCCTTGTGAGCATGCGCGCAGGCCCTCCAGCCGGTCGTCCAGCAGATGCGGGCACTTCCCGCTGCCGCCGGTGCGGCACCCGGATACCGCGGATGCGGCAGGTGGCGCGCGGGTACCGCACACGCGGTAGCCGACTGCTCGTCCACGAGCCGGATTCGCCCCCAACCGTCTCCGGCTACGGTGCACCCATGGACAAAGGGCGGTTTGCTGTCCCGGCCGGGGTCACCGACTGGGCGGTCGCCGTGGGCGTGGCGGCGTTGCTCCTGGGCACGGGGCTGTCCGGGCCACACCCGGCCGGGGGCCGCGAGCTGCTCGGCTCCGCGCTGCTGGCGGCCGGCGGGCTGGCGCTGGCCGTGCGCCGTCGGGCGCCGCTCGTGGTACTGGCCGGCACCGGGCTGTGCGCGGTGGGCTACCTGGGGTCCGGGTTCGAGGTGCTCGCCGTCTCCTACCTGGTCGCGGTCTACGGCTCGGTACGTGCTGGGCACCGTGCCGTCACGCTGGCCGTCTCCGTGGGCTTGCTGGCCGTGCTCCACCTCACGGCCCTGGTCCTCCACGACGGGTCCGCGCGCGAGGCCGTGGCGCGGGCCCGGAGCACCCTCGAACTCGCCTGGCTGATCGCGGCGTTCGCCGCCGGGGAGGCGGTGCGGCAGGCCGAACGGCGGGCGGAGGAAGCCGAGCGCACCCGCGAGGAGACCGCGCGCCGCCGGGCCGACGAGGAGCGGCTGCGCATCGCGCGGGAGCTGCACGACTCGCTCACCCACCAGATCTCGGTCATCAAGGTGCAGTCCGAGGTCGCCGTCCACGTGGCCCGGCGCCGCGGCGAGCAGGTGCCGGAGGCCCTGCTCGCGATCCAGGAAGCCGGCCGGGAGGCGAGCCGCGAGCTGCGTGCGACCCTCGAGGCGCTGCGCGACGACGGCACCGACCCGCCGCACGGACTCGGCCAGATTCCCGACCTGGTGAAAGGGTTCCGGACAACCGGCCTGGAGACGACGATGACGATAGAAGGACATCCACACGCCGTGCCGGCCGCGGTGAGCCGTACCGCTTACCGGATCGTTCAGGAGTCGCTCACCAACGTCGCCCGGCACGCCGCGGCCACCACTGCCTCGGTGCTCGTCGACTACCGGCCGGACGCTCTCGCGATCCGCGTCGACGACGACGGAAAGGCCGCCGTGCATCCCGCGCCGACGCCCGGGCTCGGGCTGCTCGGCATGCGCGAACGCGTCACGGCTCTGGGCGGTCGCCTGCGCACCGGGCCGCGCCGCGAGGGCGGCTTCACCGTCCAGGCCGAACTCCCCACGGACGGAGCCCCGTGATCCGGGTCCTGCTGGTCGATGACCAGCCGCTCATCCGCAGCGGCTTCCGCGCGCTGCTCGACCTCGAGGACGACATCGAGGTGGTGGCCGAGGCCGCCGACGGCCAAGAGGGCCTGGTGCTCGTCGAGGAGTGGCTGCCCGACGTCGTTCTCATCGACGTCCAGATGCCCGTCATGGACGGCATCGAAGCGACCCGGCGCATCGCCGCGGACCCGGCCCTGACCGACGTGCACGTCATCATGCTGACCAACTACGGCATGGACGAATACGTCTTCGACGCGCTGCGCGCCGGTGCCGCCGGCTTCCTGGTCAAGGACATCCTGCCGGAGGACTTCCTGCACGCCGTACGCGTCGCCGCCCGCGGTGACGCCCTGCTCGCGCCCGCCATCACCCGCAGGCTCATCGACCGGTACGTCACCCAGCCACCGCCCGCCCGCGCCGGCAGCGGGCTGGAGGAGTTGACCGGCCGCGAACGCGAGGCGGTCGCCCTGGCGGCACAGGGCCTGTCCAACGACGAGATCGCCGACCGCCTGGTCATCAGCCCGTCGACCGCCAAGACCCACATCAACCGGGCCATGACCAAGGTCCGCGCCCGCGACCGCGCCCAGCTCGTGGTCCTCGCCTACGAATCCGGCCTGGTGACCCCCCGCACGTCCTGACCCCGCGCGCCGTCGACCGGTCAGGGCGCCGCGGTGTCCCGTCGCCCGGAACCCCGCGGGCCGGTTCCGCCCTCGCCGGGCCGGGAGACCCGGACCCGGCGGGCGAGTGCGTCGGCGACGTCGACGATGTCGTCGGCACACAGGAGGTGGAGGGCCGGCCGGGCTTCCTGGTCCGGTCCGTCAGTTCGTTCGCACCGGAGTTCGTTCGCACCGGCACGGTCGTCGCCCAGCCGGGTGTCGTGGAGGTGTTCGACGAGCGGGGTCACCGTCGTGCTGAAGGCGGCCCCGGCCTTGGGTCTCTGCTCGCGCAGCCACATGCGGTCCTGCCGGCGCGCGGTGAACCAGGAGCCGGGCACGACCCCATGACACCGATACAGGCCCCCGAGGGCCACGGACAGGATGCTCTCCCCACCGGCCTTCCCCCGACGTGCCACCGCCGACAGGTCACCGAAGCCACGGAGGGCACCCCGCCCCGAGTCGCATCGGTCGTGCACGAGCCCTGGTTTGGTCTAGACCAAGGGGGGTACGCTTTACCTCGCCACCGTGGAACGCCCCACGGTCATGGTGGCGCTGATTGACATGCTCATGCCTGCCTGTCCTCGGGTGGGCGGGCGCGGACCCCCACACAGGAGTTGTCATGAAGAGCAAGAGGATGCTGGCCGTCGCCATCGGCGCGGGAATCGCCCCGCTCCTGGCCGTGACCCTGCCGGCCGGTAACGCGAGCGCGCACGGCTACATCTCCTCGCCCCCCAGCCGCCAGGCCCAGTGCGCCGCCGGCACGGTCTCCTGCGGTTCCATCAAGTACGAGCCGCAGAGCGTCGAGGGCCCCAAGGGCCTGATGAGCTGCAGCGGAGGGAACTCCGCCTTCGCCGAACTCGACAACGACAGCAAGGGCTGGAAGGTCACCCCGGTCAGCCGGACGACCAGCTTCAACTGGCGGCTGACGGCCCAGCACGCCACCTCCACCTGGCAGTACTACGCGGGTGGCCGGAAGATCGCGGAATTCAACGACGGCGGTGCCCGGCCGGGTGCCACCGTCACCCACCAGGTCAATTTCGGCAGCCTGACCGGCAAGCAGAAGGTGCTGGCCGTGTGGAACATCGCCGACACCGCCAACGCCTTCTACGCCTGCGTGGACGTGAACGTGAGCTGACGCGGTGCCACCATCCGGCCCGGCCGGGCCGGATGGTGCCGGGTGTCCGGCGCGCCCGTCTCCCCGGGCACCCGGCACCGGACCGCCTCCCCCTTCTTCGGTCGTCCAGCGGCCGGGGCCTTCGGACGACCGTACGAAAGGGTGGGCACGACGGTGGAGAGAACCGGCGAGCGAAGCCGTCACCTCCCTCGGGAGTCCGCCCCGGCGGAACCCGGAAACGACGGGCGGATCAGCCGGGCGGCCGGGTCACTGGCCGACAGGATCCAGTGGCGCGGTCCGGCGCTGCTCCGGGTGTCCGTGGGCGCGGTGTTCCTCTGGTTCGGCGTCCTCAAGTTCTTCCCCGCGGCCAGCCCCGCCGAGGGGGTCGCCGTCCGGGCCGCCACCAAGCTCACCCTCGGCCTGCTGCCGCCGGACGTGACGCTACGGGTGCTGGCGGCGGCCGAGACGGCCATCGGCCTCGGCCTCGTCACGGGGGTCCTGCTCCGCGTGGCCCTGCTGGGGTTCTTCGCCCACATGGCCGGCGTCTTCTCCGCGCTCCTGCTGCTCCCCGGGGAGATGTGGCAGGGGGACGTGCCGGTCCCCACGCTGGAGGGCCAGTACATCATCAAGAACGTCGTCCTGGTGGCGGCCTGTCTCGTGGTGGCGGCCGACGAGTGGAGCGGGACGGCGCCGCCGTGAGGACGTCCGGGTACCGGAGCGCGGCCGTACGCCGAGCCGTCATCAGTCCTGACCCCCCGCCCCCGACCAGGCCGCTCCGCTCGGGCGGTAGCGGTCACGCGGACCGTGCCGTCACGGCCGGCTCCCCGCGGCGGCCGGCCCCCCGCCGCGGCACTCCTTCCCCCAACAGGTCGACCCACCGGTCGTCACATCGAGACGAGGTCCCATGAACCGACACGGAGCCACCGCCGCCGCGGCCACCGTGGTCCTGCTCGCCACCGTTCTCGCCGCCGGCCCGGCGGCCGCCGCTCCCGCCGCCACCGGGGTGGCGAAGGCCCGCGTCGGCGCCGACTGGGCGACCGGGTCCGTCGTCTTCACCGCCGCCGAGGGGCAGACCAACGACCTTCACGTGATCCCCATGGAGCGGGGCGCCGGGATCCGGCAGATCGGCTTCCGCGACGAGGTCCCGCTCGCACCCGGCGACCACTGCGCGTACCTCGAACCCGGGGACGACACCTTCGTCGTCTGCGAACTGCCCACCGGCAGCGCCCGGCCGGAGCGGATCGACGTCTTCCTCGGCGACGGCGACGACACGATCGTCACCAGCGACCCCGCGGTGGGCACGGTGCGGGGCGGCCCCGGCGACGACACCCTGCACGCCCACACCGCGCACACCGTGCGCGGCGACGCGGGGGACGACATGGTCATGGGCCGCGCGGTCCTGGACGGCGGCGACGGTGCGGACCACCTGATGGGCGACGACGGCGACCAGTGGATGGGGGGCGGCCGGGGCGACGACATGATCGAGGCGTACGGCGGCGCGGACAAGGTGTACGCCGGCCCCGGCGACGACCACGCCCTCGGCGGGGACGGCGACGACCTGCTCCTCGGCGGCCCCGGCGACGACACCCTGCACGGTGAGGAGGGCGACGACCTGATCGGCGGCGGCCCCGGGAAGGACACCGTCGAGGGCGGTCCCGGCCGCGACATCGTCCTCTGACACGCGATCCGCGACACGGTCTCCGGGCAGGCGCGTCGCGGTCCGCCGTCCCCGGCGGCTGCGCCCGGCCCACCGCGTGGTCTCCTCCAGTGGGGGCGGGCCGGCGGTGGCGAGGGCACGCCCACGGTCGGGACGGCCCAGCAGGGCGCTCAGCACATCCCGCGGGCCGCGGCTCGGGCCGATGACGGCGGACCGGATGCCCGTGGCGACGCGGGCGCCGGCCCGTGAGGGGTGACGGCCGCTTCCGTGGTCCCGTCCGCCGTCGGACGTGCCGGCGCCGCCGGTCCCGTCACCGCGGCAGGCTCCGCCCGTGCTCGACCGGCGGGCGCGGGAGATGACCGGTCCGGACGAGGACCGTCTCGCCCGGGACGTGGCCCGCGAGCGCGAGGAGCCGAGACGCCGCGCCCTCCTCCACCGCGGCGACCCCGCCACGCCCGATGCCGAGGGCCGCCCCGGGCGGGCGGCGCCGGCTTTCGCACCCGTCGGCCGGGGCACTCGGTCACGACCGGGCCGTGGCGCCCAGGCTCCTCCCGCGCCCGGTCACGCCGCGTGCCCCGCGCGGTCCCGCAGCCTCCGTCCGCGAAAGAGACACCATGGAACTCGTCACCCGACAGGCCATCGCCAAGGCCCCCGCGCACCGGTACACCGGCAGCGAGGAGAGCAGCTGGGACGAGCCCGGCACCGACGAGCAGTACCGACGTCCCCGCACCCGCATGGACGAGGCGGCGCGCCCATGAGCCGCGTGCTGGTGACCGGCTCGGCGGACGGCCTCGGACGTGCCGCGGCGGACGCCCTGCTGTCCGCCGGGCACGACGTGGTCGCGCACGCCCGCAACGAGGAGCGCGCGGCGGCCCTCGACACCTTGGCCGCCCGGGGGGCACACGTCGTGGTGGGCGACCTCACCGACCGCTGCGCCGTACGGCGCATCACCGACGAACTGAACGACGCCGAGCCGCTGGACGCGGTCATCCACAACGCCGGCGTGTGGAGCGGGCGTCCCGTCATGCCGGTCAACGTCGTGGCGCCGTACCTGTTCACGGCGCTCCTGCGCGGCCCGCGCAGGCACGTGTACCTCAGCAGCGGCTCGCACTTCAGCGGACGTCCGTCCTTGTCCGGCGTCGACTGGCGGGGCACCACCGCGGGCTCGTACGCCGACAGCAAGCTGTTCGTCACGGCCCTCGCCTGTGCGGTGGCCCGGCTGCGCCCCGGGGTGCCGAGCAACGCGGTGGACCCGGGCTGGGTGCCGACCAGGATGGGCGGGCCGGGCGCGCCGGACGACCTGGAGCTCGGCCACCGGACACAGGAATGGCTCGCGACGAGCGACGAACCGGCGGCCCTGACCACCGGCGGCTACTGGTACCACCGGCAGCGTCAGCAGCCGCACCGCGCGGTCCACGACGAGGCGTTCCAGGACCGCCTGCTGAGGGCGCTGGCCGAGGAGACCGGCACCGCGCTGTGACCCCGCGCGGCCGCCGGCACCAGGACGGCGACGTCCGCGCCCGCCGGGGAGCGAGGGAGACCCGCCCGCTCAGCGTCCCGGCGACCGGGTCATGCACCAGGTGAGCGGGCCGCCGTCGGGGAGCGGGACCTCGGCGGTCACGGTGAAGCCGAGGCGTTCGTAGAACCGCACGTTGCGCGCGTCGGAGGTCTCCAGGAAGGCCGGGAAACCCGCCGCCTCGGCAGCCTCCAGACCCGGCCGCAGCACCGCCGTGCCGCGGCCCCGCCCCTGGGCCTCCGGGGCCACCCCGACGGTGGCGAGGAACCACACCGGCTGCGTGGGGCGGTGGGGCGCGAGCGCCTCCTCGGCGGCCTCGTACGCCGCGGCGCGGTCGCCCGCCAGCTCCGGGAGCAGGGAGCCGATCTCGGCGAAGGCCGCAGAGGGGTCCTGCTCGGGAGTCGTCCAGGCGGCCACCGCGAGACGGTCGTCGGTGACCCAGGAACGGCCGTGGCGCAACGCGACGCGCGCCAGGAACAGCTCCTGAAGACGGCGGACGCGCCGCTCGTGGTCGTCGGCGGCGACGACGTGCCGGGTGAACGGGTAGTCCGCGAACGCGCGGGTCAGCACCTCCACGCACGCGGGTACGTCGTCGTGCGTGGTGGGCCGCGCGGGCGGGGTGGCGACGGACATGGTCTGCTCCAGCTCGGGGACCGTACGGGGCGGGGAGGGCGTCGGCCGGTCAGGCGGACGCGGGTGCGGCGTCGCGCAGGCCGGTCCAGAGCCGGCGTTCGTCCGGCGCGGGGTCGTCGAGCACGACGGGCGCTCCGTCGCCCAGACGCATGACGGAACGGCGTCCGCCGTACGCGGGCCAGTGCGGCAGGGCGCCCGCGGGCGTGTCCGCGGGCGCGTCGGCGGGCTTTCCCGTACGGGCGAAGGAGAGCCAGGCCCGGCGCATCAGGTCGGACAGCTCCGGCGGGGCGCCGGGGCCGAGGAGCGGGGAGTCCAGGTTGCCGAAGACGTACCCGACCTCGGCCATGTGGCAGGCGCCGAGGGCACCGTCGAGCGCGGGGGAGGGGCGGGCGAACTCGTACACGTAGGTGTCCGCCCCGTGCGCGGCGCGGGACTCGGCCACCCGGAGCGCGGGGACGCGGTAGGCGTAGTCGCTCATGGCCGCGGACAGCAGGTCGCCCGGGGTCGCGCCGGGGTGCTTCGCGGCGTAGACCGCGCGGGCCCGCTCGGGAGCGAGCCCGAACCCGGCGAGGAACCCGGTCAGCACCTCGTCCGTGATCCTCGGTCCCATCCCCAACGGGACCAGGAAGAGCCGGAACTCGTCGCTGGTGGTGCCGGTGAGCAGGTCGACGTCGCGACCGGCCCCGCCGGCGATCGCGTCGACCGGGCGCTGCGGCAGGGTGGTTCCGTCCACGACGGGCAGCACGGTGGTGCCGCCGCCCGCCGACTCGCCCCACTGGGCGGGATCGGTGGCCCGGGCGATCTCCTGACCCAGGGCGGCGTTGGCGGCGACGAGCCGCTCGGGCGGTACGGCGGCCAGGCCCTCGCGCGTCGGCTCCGTCCCGGCGAGGGCGGCCAGCCGCTCGGTTATGCGGCGGGCGATGTCCTCGGGGTGGCTGTGGTGGCCGGCTCCGCTCTGCGTGATCGCCCGCCGGAACAGGCCTTGGGCCCGCGGCATGGCCATGAGCGTGGTGATGCCGATGGCCCCGGCGGACTGGCCGAAGACGGTGACGTTGTCCGGGTCGCCGCCGAACCGGGCGATGTTGTCGCGAACCCATTTCAGCGCGGCGATCTGGTCCAGCAGACCGAGGTTCGCGGTGCCGTCGGGGAGGAGCAGGAAACCCTCCGCGCCGAGCCGGTAGTTGAGGGTGACGCAGACGGCGCCGTCCGCGGCGATCCGCGTGCCGTCGTAGGAGGGCAGCGAGGCGGAGCCGTTGCGGAAGGCGCCGCCGTGGATCCACACCATGACCGGAAGCCGGCCTCCGGTGCGGCCCGGGGCCGGCGTCCACACGTTGAGGTTCAGACAGTCCTCACCGGTGCTCGCGGCTTCTTCCAGCAGGGCGGCCATCGCCGGGTGGTAGCCGGGCTGCGGCGCGGCGGGCCCGGGAGCGAGCGCGTCGCGCACCCCGGCCCACGGCTGCGGCGGCTCGGGTGGCGCAAAGCGCCGTGGGCCGAACGGCGGGGCCGCGTAGGGGATCCCCAGGAACGCCGCCACCTCGCCCTTCCACTGTCCGCGGATCGTGCCTGCCAGGGTGGGAACGGTGACGTGCATGGGGCCTCACAATCTATGATCTTGCCCGGTCATCCTTTCCGGCCGCCCCGGGGACGGACAAGTCGTTTTCGGCCCGGTCGGCCCGGTCGGCCCGGTCGGCCCGGTCGGACAGGTCACACCGGATCGGCCCGGTCCGTCGTGCCCCCGGCGGCCGGCGGTCGGCGGCCCCCGTAGCCCGGTGCCGCCCTCGCCGACCCCGCCCGGGACCGCGTCCTCGGGGTGAGCGGATGGTCGGACGCAGTGGGACGAGGACGCGTGGGGCGTCGCCCGCCCACGCCGTCGAGGTGGGAACCGAACCGCTGGACGGGCCGGCGCGGAACTCCGTGGGCGGCCGGCCCTGCCTCGACGACGCCCGGGAATGGCCCGCGCGCTTCTGCGGCGAACGGACGCCCCTGTTCTTCCGGTTCGACGTTCCCGCGACGTGGAGCACTTCGCCGGGGACCGCCTGCTCGTCTTCCACCGCCGCGCGCCCAACGACGCGTCCCCCCCAGTTGGCCGACGGGCGGTTCGTGGCCCGGTACTGGGACGCCCCGCAGCTGCCCTGCCCGCGGACCCCCGTTGAGCATCGGGGGGTTCAAAGCGGCCGGCCGCCCGCCGCGCGAGGTCAGCGGACCGGCGGGTTGAAGCGGGAGTAGCCGGGCTCGCCCCAGCGCAGCGGGGACGCGCCGGACACCTCGTGCACCGCCTCGACGGAGAACTCCACGAGCCGCTGCGCCCCCGGCGTGCGCGCGATCTCCTCGGCGTCCCAGACGGTCCGGGCCGTCCCGGACAGATGGAGGGCGGTGCCCGTCCCCCAGTCCGGCACGAGGACGCCCGCCGCCGGGTTGACGTGCAGGTTGCCCAGCGTCAGGAACATCGCGTTGCCCGCGTAGTCGGGCCAGCGCAGCAGGGTGGGGGAGAGGACCTGGACGAACCCCGGGTTGCCGCCGCGGTGCGAGGCGTCGACGTCACCCGTGTCGGACGCGGTGGCGACGAAGAACGTGTCGGCACGCCGTACCGCCTCGCGCTGCGCGGCGTCCAGCGCGCGCCCCGTGGTGGCGGAGCGGAGCACCGGCCCGTCCGCGTCCGCCGGGCGGTGGTCGCGTCGCTGGATGTACTTCGGGCAGTTGGAGACGACCTGGTCGAGGGCGACGCGCAGTCCGGTGCCGTCCCGGTCGGCGCGGCCGTTGATCCGCATTCTGCGCCGGGTGGCCGGCTCGATGGCGATCATCCCCACCCGTAGGGACCGTGCCGCGCCGAGGACACCGGCGAGAGGGTCCTCCGGCACGGGCAGCGCGTCGATGACCAGGCTGCGTGGGTCGGGGACGCGGAGGAAACCCGGCTCCCCGGTGAGGTGGGTGGCCCAGAGCCGGCCCGCCGGGTCGGCGGCGCCCACCACGATCAGGGGCCGCTCGGCCAGGAAGTCCCGGGCGACGGGCGGTACTTCGGTGCGGACGGCGCGAAGCGCGGAAGCGGCCCGGGAGGCGAGGCCGGCTCGCTCCTGCACCGCGAGTTCACCGGCGTGGTAAGTGGCCACGGCGTATTCCCTCTCGTACGTCGGGACAGGGGGGCGGTACTCCCGTCCGGCGGCCTCCCGCCCACCGGTCTCCCGGCCGGGCGGGAGGCCGCCGGGGCGAGCATCGCGGTCTAGAAGAAGCCGCAGGTCGGAGCGTTCGCGGTCGGGGCGTCGGCGGGGTCCGCACCGGTCGGCGCGTAGATCTCCAGGCGGGTGCCGTCGGGGTCGGTGAAGAAGATGCCGCCGGAGGTGGCGTTCTCGCCGTGCGGGACGACACCGTCGTAGGCGAACTCGGCGCCCAGCCGGCGCAGCACCTCCTCGGTGGCCCTGACCTCCTCGACGGTGTCGACCTGGAAGGAGAGGTGGTGCAGCCCGGGCCGGTCGGTGGCGAACGCGCCCTCGCTCTGCTGCCACAGCGTGACGATCAGGCGCTCGTCCCGGCCGAGGAAGGCCCAGCGGCGGCCGTCCTCCTTGCCCTGGGCCAGTACCTCGAAGCCGAAGACCTCGCGGTAGAAGGCGAGCGAGCGGTCGAGGTCGGTGACGTTCAGTCCGACGTGACCGGTCTGCAGGTTCTTCGCCTTGCTCATGGTCGATCCACTGCCTTCGTCAGGGGCCACGAGGCGATCTCGTAACCGTTGAAAGTGAGATTAGAGGTTAGGTTGAGGGGAGTCAACCGGTGACCATGGGATGACCGGTTATCGTGGGTGGGGTGCCGCCGCGACGAAGGGACCCGCACCGTGCCGTCACCCGCTGAGCCCGACCCGAGGCCGCTGACCGGCGAACCGCTCGCCGTCGACCTGCTCAACACGCGCTGGATCGACGCCGCGGGCCGGCACGACCTCCTCGACTCCCTGGACGGAACGGCGCTGTGGCTGAACACGCCCCTGGTCCGCGACGCCCTCGGCGGCGCCTCCGTCCCGGCCGGCCGGGACACGCAGGAGCGGCTGCGTCAGGCCCGCGCCGCGCTCGACGAGGCGGTCGCCGACCCGGCGCACCCGACGCCCGCCGCCGTCACGGCCGTCAACGACGTGCTCGCCCACGGCCGGCTGCGGCAGGTCCTGGGCCCCGACGGCCCGGCCGCCGTGCCCGAGGTGGACGATCCGGCCTGGCTGCCGGGCTGGTCCGCGGTGGCCGACTTCCTGCGCCTGATGGCCGACCGCCCGGACCGCATCCGCGCCTGCGGTAACCCGCAGTGCGTGCTCCACTTCTACGACGTGTCCAAGAACGGCACCCGCCGCTGGTGCTCGATGTCCGGCTGCGGCAACCGTGCCAAGGCACAACGCCATTACGCCCGCCACCGCCGCGACTGAGCCGGCACTCCCGCGCCCGCGGCAGGAACGGCCGCCGTCGGTCCGCCCGACGGTGCTCGGCTCCGCGGACGGTCACGACGGCCGGCACCCGGCCGGCGGGATCAGCACCGAGCCGGCGCTCTCCGCGAGGTGTGCGGGCGGGACCGAAAGCTCGGTCCCGCATCGGCCCGATCCTGGACCCGCCCGCCTCGGCCGCCCACCGGACCCTGGTCCGCCACGGCCTCGACCGTCTGCCCTTCCTGGACCGCCCCACCGCACACGGCATCGACCGCGTCGAACGGGTCCTGACCGACGACGCCTGGCCCTGCCGCGAAAGCTTCGCCCGGCAGCAGGCTCCGGCCGGCCTCGGCACGGCCGGCAAGCCCACCCGCGCCCACCGGCCACAGACCGACGGCAAGGCCGAACGCTTCCACCGCACCCTGCTCGACGACCGGGCCCACCTGCGGCCCTGCACCAGCAGCCAGGAACGCTCCGAAGCTCTGGCGGACTTCCTCCACGCCTACCACCACCGCTGCCACACCGCACTCGGCGGCCGGGTACGGGCGGTGAGCCATGGCGGTCAGCACGGCAGAGGACCACCCGGCGTCCGGCCATCGCGTCGACACGGTGCCGGTCTCCTCGTCGGTGAGGGAGACGCGGGCGTTGGGGCGGCCGCCGTGCTCGCCGACCCGCCGGGGGCTCGACCGCAAGCACCGCGGGGCCGTTCGGAGGCGTCGCGGTGGCGCGTACGGCGGCCGGCTCACACGCTGGATCCAGAGGCGAACATGCCGTCGCACTGTGCGGCGGCAGGCTCTGGGAGGACCGCGTGACCACTTCATCGCCCGCTGCTGACGCACCGCCGGCCCGGTACGACGACCTGCGCGCCCTGGTGATCAACTGCACCCTCAAACGGTCGCCGGAGACGAGCAACACGCAGGGACTGATCGACCGCAGCACCGCCATCATGGACGCGCAGGGCGTGCACGTCGACGTCGTACGGGCGGTGGACCACGACATCGCCACCGGTGTGTGGCCGGACATGCGTGAGCACGGCTGGGAGACGGACGCCTGGCCGGAGCTGTACCGACAGGTCATGGCAGCGGACATCCTGGTGCTGGCCGGCCCGATCTGGCTGGGTGACAACAGCTCCGTGACAAAGCAGGTGATCGAGCGCCTCTACGCCTGCTCCAGCCTCCTCAACGAGGCCGGGCAGTACGCCTACTACGGCCGCGTCGGCGGCTGTCTGATCACCGGCAACGAGGACGGCGTCAAGCACTGTGCCATGAACGTCCTCTACAGCCTTCAGCACCTCGGCTACACCATCCCGCCCCAGGCCGACGCCGGATGGATCGGCGAGGCCGGCCCCGGCCCGTCGTACCTCGATCCGGGGTCGGGCGGCCCGGAGAACGACTTCACCAACCGCAACACCACCTTCATGACCTGGAATCTGCTGCACCTTGCCCGCGCCCTGAAGGACCTGGGCGGGATCCCCGCATACGGCAACCAGCGCACCGCCTGGGACGCGGGCTGCCGCCACGACTACGAGAACCCGGAGCATCGGTAGCGGGACGCCGGTGGCACCTGGCGGAAGGCCGTCGGGTCCGGTCCCACCCAGTGGGCCGGGGCGCCGGACACCGGGCGAGAAGCGCACGTGAGAGCGGCTGAGGCGTGCGCGGGCCGCAGGACGGGCGGCAAGCACCACCTGATCACCGACGCCACCGGTGTCCCGCTCGCCGCCACCTTGACCGGCGGCGACCGCAGCGACGTCATCCGGCTGATCCCGCTGCTTCAGGCGGTGCCGCCGGTGCGGGGCAGGCGAGGCCGGCTCCGGCACCGCCCGGACGTGGTGCCGGACGACCGCGGCTACGACCATGACGAGTACCGCCGCCTCGCCCGGGATCTCGGCGTGAAGCCGCTGATCGCCCGTCGGGGCACCGAGCATGGCTCCGGACCCGGCCCCCGCCGCTGGATCGGGGAGCGAACATCCGCCCACCCGCACCGGTTCCGCCGCCTGCGGATCCGCTGGGAGACACGCGACGACGTCCACGAAGCCTCCCCGCCCTCGGATGCGCACCGATCCGCTGGCGACGCCTGACCTCCCGACGGGAGTTTCAAGACAGGCACGGCCTGCATCGACCCCCGGTGGCCGACCTCAGGTGGGCTTGCGCCACACGGAGATGTGCTTCGCGGAGTCCTGGGTGAACGGAGCCCCGTCCCAGTCCGCGACGCGACGTTCCAGCTCGAGCCCGGCGATCCGTGCCATCAGGTCGAGCTCTGCCGGCCAGGCGTACCGGTGCCGGGAGTTGTCGCGGCGGTAGCCGTCGCCGTCGCGGGTGAAGTGGTGCGAGACGAGGATCTGCTCGACCAGGTCGAAGGTGTCGAAGCCGAGATGCCGCTCGGAGACATCGAACGGCACCGCCACCTGGCCGGGCGGCAGGAACCGCAGCGGCGGCACACCCAGCTCGATGACGAATCGGCCGCCGGGCTCCAGATGACGTGCGGCGTTGCGGAAGCACTCGACCTGCTCGTCCTGCGTGAGCAGGTTCGTGATGGTGTTGTAGACGAGGTAGACCAGGGTGAACCCGCCCGGAACGACGGTGGTGGCCATGTCTCCGATGACCACCGGGAGCGTGTCCTCGTCGACCTTGCGCCGCAGCACCGCTGCCATGTGTTCGGACAGCTCGATGCCCACGACCGGCACGCCGCGTTCCCGAAGCGGGACGCCCACGCGTCCGGTTCCGATGGCGAACTCCAGCGCCCGGCCGTCTCCGGCGAGCTCGGCGAGGAAGGCGAGAGTCGGTCCGAGAACGGCAGCCGAGGACGCTTCGGCCTCCTCGGCGTCGTAGCGGTCGGCGGTCGCACGGGTCCACAGTTCACTGCTCGTCACGGACAGCCACTTTGCCGGTGCCGAGGGGCGCTGTCGACGCATTTACGTTCTCCGCGGCGCGGCGTGCACCGCCCACGACTCGTCGTCGCCCTCTCCGGCTCTCCAGCGTCGCCTTCAGCACCCCCGAACACCTCGTCCAGCGCGCTCTCCGCCGCAACCGGTGACCGCAGCCACCTCATGGACGGCTGCCTCGCCGAAACCGGACTGACCATCAACCCCTGATCGCCGAAGACGACCCCACGGGTTCGAACTCAGTGGGCACACCTTCCGTACCGGTCGTCAACGACGGTGTGACTGAGTGCTTCAGCGGAACCGGAGCCCTTGGGGTCAGTCCTGATCTCGGGCGTACTGAGCCGCGTACCAGCTGGAGTCGATGGCCGGGTTGCGCAGGGTTCCCCAGAATCGTTCGTCAGGTACCGGGGGCAGTGACGGCCTGCCCAGGTCCGCATGCAGATCCGCACGCCAGTCGACCGTGAGGCGACTGCGGATGCCCGCGCTCTCGTACACGGACCTGTAAGGCGAGCCCCAGATCCCGTGTGCCATTTTCTCCGCGGCCCACCTGCGAGTGTCGTCCCGGTGGGCATCCGCCTGCACGAGCACCGCGCGTAGTCGCAGGACCAGCGGGTCGGTCTGGTCCGGCCGCGACGGGACTTCACCCCGGTCCAGCGCGTCCAGGACTGACTCGACCTCCGGGTACTTGTTCAGGCCCGTTTCGACCGCCAGTCTGCGAAGCTGTTTCCGGGCGGCCTCGGCCACCCGCTTCCGCGGCAGGACCGCGAGCAGTGAACCGAGTTCCTCCAGTCCGTCCAGGCAGCTCGCGTGGAGGAGGTCGGTGGGACCGCAGGAGAGGTCCAGCTCCGGTAGCTGCTCATCCGGTGCGGGAAGAGGGTCGTCGGCACTGCCCCACTCCGGGTGGGCAGGCATGGCCCACTCCCAGAACAGCCGGCCGTTGAACGTGACGACACCGGCATCCCGGCCGCGCTCGAGCTGGCCGGCCAGCTCCGCCAGATACCCACCGAGTGAGTCGGCCTTCCCGAAACTGGTGCCGGTCTCGTCGAAGAACCGTCCGATCGCGCCGAAGGAGCCCCGCCCGGTGCGGCAATCGATCATGAGACCGTCCGACGTTGCCCCATAGGAACCGAACTTCACGTAGCCGTGATGCCAGTAGTCCTCGGCCTCCTCCTCGTCAAGGTCGTCGGCGACGTTGCGCATGAACTTGGTGTCCTCGAGGATCCCGCTCACTCCGAGCAGCCGGTCATGCGTGCCGAACCGGAAAGCCTCCGGTCCGTCCAGTGCCCCGTCGTGCCGGAGCAGTGAAGCAACCAGGTCCGGAGGAAAGGTGATGCCCAGTTCCTCCTGTGCCGCCGCGATCTCCTCATCTCCCGCGGGCGGCCGGAGCGTGGCGAAAGTGCGAGGCGCGTGCTCGCGCAGCCACGCATCGATGCGGCTCCATGAATCCTGGACCAGGTCTGCTGTCATAGGGCCGACCCTAGAGTCAGCCACTGACAGCTCGATCGTCGCTCACCGGCGTCGACCGCCGTGTTCGCGTCCAGTCCGGCCCATTCGGGTGTGACTCATGTCCGGGCTCACCAAACCATCGGTACCCCACGCTCCAGACGCCGGCTCAGGCACTCGCTCGCCGAGTGAAGCGCTCAGTCGGCAGGACTTTCGGGATGCTGCCGTGGGATCGCTCGATCATCGGACGGTATCTTGACGCCGGGGGTGCGTGAGGACGTGCGCAGATGCTCGGCGATGATGTCGAGAACCGAAGCTTGGTGTTCCAGCAGGTAGAAGTGACCGCCGGCGAAGGTGTCGAGTGTGAACGGGCCGTTCGTGTGCTCGGACCACGCCTGGGCCTCGACCGGGGTGACCATGGGGTCCTTGTCGCCGATGAAGGCATGGAGGGGGCAGCGCAGCTTCGTGCCCGGCCGGTAGCGGTAGGTCTCGGCGGCCCGGTAGTCACCGCGGACAGCGGGAAGGGCCGCACGCATCAACTCCTCGTCGTTGAACACCTGCTCTGCGGTGCCGTCGAGGCTCCTCAGCTCGGCCATCAGCTCATTGTCCGGCAGAAGATGGACGGTACTGCCTTCTCTCTGGCGGGACGGTGCGGGCCGGGCCGAGACGAAGAGTGCCATCGGGGAGGTGCCCGCGCCCTCGAGTCGACGGGCCAGTTCGAAGGCGACTGTGGCGCCCATACTGTGCCCGAACAGTGCGAAGGAGTCCCGAACGCGTGTCCGCAGGACGGTGAACAGCTGGTCCGCGAGCTCGTCGATGCTCTCCAGGGGTTTCTCCGAGCGGCGGTCCTGCCGTCCGGGGTATTGGACCGCGAGCACTTCGCACTGGGGTGCCAGCGCGGTGGCCACGGGGTGGTAGAACGTCGCAGAACCGCCGGCGTGCGGCAGACAGACCAGCTGCGGTGCCGTTGGATGCGCGGCGCGGTACTGCCTGATCCACACGTCATTGCGGGTGTCCGTACCGGTCATGAGTGGTGCCGTCCTTCCGTTGCGCGGTGGGTGCGGGCGACGGCCGAGCCGGCCGTGACACCGCCGTCGACCAAGAGCGTCTGCCCGGTGACGTAGGCGGCGAGCGGACTGAGCAGCCAGGCGGCCGCGTTGGCCACCTCCTCGCAGGTGCCCAGCCGGCCCAGCGGGGCCCGGCGCGCCCGCTGCTCCAGGGCGTCGGGGTCGCTGTACAGGCCGCGCAGCATGGGGGTGTCGGTCGAGCCGGGGCTGACCACGTTGACGCGGATGCCGTCGTCTGCGTACTGCAGGGCCGCCGATTTGCTCAAGCCGATGACGGCGTGCTTGGTGGCCGAGTAGAGCGGGCTCTGGGCGTGGCCGATGTGGCCGGCCACCGAGGCGCAGTTCACGATCGCGCCGCCACCGGCCGCCAGCATCGCCCTGGTCTGACCGCGCATACACGACCAGACCCCGCGCAGATTGGTGGCGACCACGTGGTCGAAGTTGTCGGCGGTGTCCTCGTGCAGCGGACCGAATTCCCCGAAGGTGCCGGCGTTGTTGAACGCGCCGTCCAGCCGCCCGAACCGGGCGACCGCCTCGGTCACGCACGCCTCCACCTGCTTGTCGTCGCCGACGTCGCAGGATGCCACCAAGCAGTGCGACGGGGGCAGCCCGGCGGCGGTCTTCGCCAGCGCCGGGACGGTTCGGCCCACCAGGATGACGCGTGCGCCGTGCCCCACCAGGAGCCGGGCCGTGGCCCGGCCGATGCCGCTGCCCGCTCCGGTGACCATCACCACGCGGTCGGTGAGTTCCAGACTCATCGGTGTTTCGACTCTCCCTTCCTGTCCGTCAGATGTGCAGCCCGCCGTTGACGTCGATGACCGTGCCGGTGGTGTATCCGGCGTCGTCGCCGCACAGCTGGCAGACCATGCCAGCGGCCTCGGCGACGGTGCCGAAGCGGCCGGCGGGGATGTGGCTGACCCGGTCGGCGGTCCACTGGGGGGACTTGTTCTCCCAGGCACGGCGGATGCGTTCGGTGCTGATGACGCCGTGAGCGATCGCGTTGACCGTGACGCCGTGCGGGGCCAGCTCGTAGGCGCACTGCTTGGTGAACCCGATGACGCCGGCCTTGGCGGCGACGTAGGCGGCATTGCTGAAGAGGCTGTAGGTGCGGCCTGCCACGGACGCCAGGTTGACGATGCGGCCCCAGCCCGCCTCGACCATCGCCGGCGCGCACAGCCGGGTCATGGTGAACACGCTCGTCAGGTTGTGCGCGACGGCCGACTGGACGTCGGCCTCGGTCAGTTCGGTCACGGGGCAGGCCCGGGTGTCACCGCCGACGCCGTTGACCAGGACGCCCGGCCGCCGGTGAGGGGCGAGCGAGGCGACGGCGGACTCGAGAGCGTACGGGTCGGTGACGTCGACGACCAGCGGGTCGCAGGCCAGCGCGTCACCGAGTTCGCCGGCGACGCGCTGCACCGCCTCGGCGTCCTTGTCGACCAGGACGATCCCCAAGCCGCGGGCGGCCAGGCGGCGGGCGACCTCCGCGCAGATGCCGCCGCCCGCTCCAGTCACCAGGGCCACGTCGTGTCGTGCCGTCATGTAGTCCTCCGCCAGCCGCCGTCGGATTCCCAGGTGGCCAGGCACCGGGTGTGTCGCAGCAGTTCCCCCGTCGGTTCGATCCCGGTGCCCGGACCGGCCAGGGGCCCGACCCGGTGCAGCGACCGGTCGACGGCGAACGCCGGCCGGGTCAAGGGCGCGGGGAACCACTCGTCGGCCCGTCCCGCCTCGACCGTCTGCCACAGACCCCACGTGGTGGCCAGGGCCCGCCCGGCCGCCCACAGCGGCCCCACCTCGGCGACGTGCACCCCGAGCTGGCAGCCGAGGCCGAGCGCATCCGCGCGCAGTGCCAGGCGGGCCGCGGCCAGGAACCCGCCGCACTTCGACAGCCGTACGTTGATGTGGCTGGCGGCACCACTCGCGGCGGCGGTGTCCAGGTCGGCCGGACCGGTGCAGGACTCATCGAGCATGACGGGCAGGCCGGTGGCCCGCTGCAACCGGGCCAGCTCTGACCAGGACCGTGGCGGGAGAGGCTCCTCGACCCAGGCCACGCCGGTCAGTTCGTCCGCGATCCGCTCGGCCTCCGCGGTCGACCAGGTGCCGTTGACGTCGAGGGATATGCGGGTGTCCGCGGGAAGACGGTCCCTGGCCCGGGTCAGCCGCTTCACCGCGTCGGCCGGGTCCGCCACCTTGATCTTCACGTGCCGCAACGCCGCCACCGCCTGCGGCGACAGCGCGTCCAGGGCGGACGCGACGTCCCGGGACAGGTGAATCACCAGGCTGACGGACGTCGGCCCTTCCCGCCGCACCGGGGCGGGCGGGTCCAGGACCCGTAGCACGTCGGCCAGTGGCCGGGCGAAGCACCTGCACACCGCGTCCAGCAGGGCGATCTCCACGGCCGCCCCCGCCGACGGACCGTCGACGAGCTCTGGCAGCGGCAACTGTGCGATCGAGACGACGGCGCTGTCGAAGCTCCGCCAGTCGATCCGCTCGGCCAGGGCCGCGGGGTCGCACGCCTGCACCGCTCGTGCCGCGCCGTCCAGCGTCTCGCCGGTGACATAGCCACGGGGCGCCCCCTCCCCCCACCCGCGGACGCCGGCCAGCTCCACCTCCACCAGGAGGGACTCCGCACTGCGGCGGGAGCGCGTGGCGTGGTCGAAGGCCACGGCCATGGGCACAACGGCGCTGTGCAACCGTACGCGGCGGATCATCCGTCCTCCTTCAGCCGCGCGGCCAGCCAGTCCCAGTACGCCGTCCGGGCCGGGGTGAACTCCAGGTAGTGCCGGTCCGTGGCAAAGACCTCCTCATGCACGGCGGACGTCAGCCGCCGTAACGTTGTCCGCGCGGCCCGGAGGTCGATGATCGGGTCGTGCGCGGGGACGGCCAGGTCGACCGGGAGCGGGGTACGCGGCGCCCCGGTGACGTAGAGGTCCTCCAGATGCACGAGCGTCGCCTGCGTCGCCGAGGTGACCTCCCGCAGCATCAGCGGGTCCGAGGCCAGGAACGCCCGGTAGCGCGGCAGGACGGTGTAGTCGCCGTCGGCGAGCCCCACGGGCTGCGGCGCGGTCCCGGCGCGGGCGCGGCGTTCGGCGAGCACGGCCGGTGCGTGGCGCGCCCGCTGCTGGCCCAGCGCCGGCGCGCACAGGATCAGCCTGCGGACAGGCAGTTCGCGGCTGCACCACAGCGCGGCCAGCACGCTGCCGCCCAGGCTCTGGCCCAGGACGGCCGGTCCGGGGCCGCCGACCTGCGCCGCCACGGCCGCGAGCGCACGCGCGTAGTCGTCGAGGACGAGGTCGGCCGACGGCAGGTGGCCGCGGGGTCCCCCGCTCCGGCCGGAGCCCCTACGGTCCAGGGCGTAGACGTCGATGCCGCGGGCGTTGAGTTCGGGTCCGGTCTCGTACAGCCAGCCGGCGTGGCTCTGGATGCCGTGGATGTAGAAGACGGCCGAGTTCGCGCCGGGCGTGGTCCAGCAGTGCAGCGCTAGCTCGACGCCGTCGGTGGCGGTCAGCATGCTGGTGGTGGGCATGGCCGGCCTCCTCAGTACCGGACGAGGTTGACGTCGGGGTCCAACCGGACGTCGACGAGCAGTGGGCCGTCGAGCACCGGCAACAGCTCGCCCACGGCGTCGAGTTCATCGGCCTTGCGGACAGTCAGGGCACGAGCGCCCATCGCTGTGGCCAGCCCGGCGAGGTCGGGCCACGCGAACGCCGAGTACGCCGGGTCGTAGCCGTGGTCGCGCAGCTTGTAGTGCTCGGCGCCGTACGCCCCATCGTTGAGGACGACCACGACAAGCGGCAGCCGGTGCCGCACCGCCGTCGTGAATTCCGACAGGTGCATCATGAAGCCGCCGTCCCCGACGGTGGCGATCACGGGTCGGCCGGTGTCGGCCGCCGCCGCGCCGATCGCCCCGGCCAGGCCGAGTCCGATCGAGCCGAAGCCGCCCATGACGGTGAAGTGCATCGGGTCCGCGACCCGCAGGTACGGCCAGACACCCACGTCGAAGCGGCCGATGTCGCTGACGACGGTGCGCTCGGCGGGCAGCACCCGGTCCAGACGGATCATGGCCGTCCGGATGTCGACGGTGTCCGGGCCGCTGCGGTCGTCGATGTCGTCCTGCGGTGAGTGCCCGGCCAGTGTCTTGGTGACGCGTCGCGCCCAAGCGTCGTTGGCCGCGGTGACGCCGGCCTGTTCCAGCAGCGCGTTCATGGCCTCGGCTGTCCGGCGGGCGTCCCCGACGACGGGCTCGTCCACGGGCGTGTAGGAGCCGAACCGCGCGGGATCGTTGTCCACGTGCACGACCTTCTTGCCGTGTAGCAGGTCGCCGCCCAGTGCGGTCCACATGTTGAGGCTGGCCCCGAACGCGATCACGCAGTCCGACTCGGCGATGACCGCGCCCGCCACGTTGTGCGCGAGTGAGCCGAAGATGCCGATGTCACGGGGGTGACCGGCGAACAGTTCCTTGCCGAGCACGGTGGTGGCCAGCGCCGCGCCAGTACGGTCCGCCAGTTCGACCAGGGCGTCCCGCGCGCCGGCGACGGCCGCGCCGTACCCGGCGAGGACCAGTGGCCGTTCGGCCGAGCCGATCAGGCCCAGCGCGCCGTCCAGCGCCTCGGCCTCCGGTGCCGCCAGGGGGCCTGGCGGCACCGGCAGCGCGATCGGCGCCTGTTCGCCGGCCTCGGCCTGCATGAGGGCGATCGGTATGTTGAGCACGACGGGCCGCCGCTCGGCCGCGATGCGCTGCATGGCCCGGTTGAGGTCCGCGACGAGCGACGCGGGTTCGTGGACGCGTTCGTAGCCCGCTCCTGCTGCGGCCGTGGCCGTGGCGATGTCGAAGTGGTGGAAGTGCGTGGGCACCGGTGGCGGATCGCCCGTGACCAGCAGGACCCGACTGCGACTGCGGACCGCCTCCACCAGCGGGGTCAGGGCGTTGGTGAACGCCGGTCCGTGCGTCACGGACGCCACGCCGATGCCGCCGGACATCCGGGCGTGGCCGTCGGCCATGGCGACGGCGCCCGCCTCGTGGGCAACCGCCACGAACCGTCCGCCCGCCTCGGCGAACGCGGGCAGGTAGAGCAGGTTGGCATTGCCCATCAGGCCGAAGACGGTGTCGACGCCGTGGGCGGCCAGCGCGTCGGCGAGCGCGTGGAAGACCTTCATCGCTGTCCTTGGATAGGGGCGGACGGAAGCCAGTCGGGGTCGTTCTGGTCGATCGGTGCGCAGCTGAGCGGTGGGGTCTCGCGGAGCAGCGAACGCAGGTGGTTGCCCGTGACGAGCACGGTGGTGTCCGCGCAGTCGTGGGTGACGACCATCCGCCGGGCGTGGACCTGCGGGTGCCGTACCGTGCGGGTCAGGTCGTGCAGCGGGGCGGCGGGCACGCCGGCCGCCGCAGCCGCGTCGAGTACGGCGGTGACGGGGCCGTCGGGCTGCGGCAGTGGCTCCTCCGTGTCGATGAGGACGGTGCCGTCCGATGCCTCGAGGAGCTGCGGGGCCGGTACGGGTGTGTCGTCGTACCAGCGGTCCTGGGTCGCCCACACGGCGCTGTCGAACAGCGCGACATCGGCGGCACATCCGCGTCCGGTGCGCAGGCGGACGTACGTGGACACGACGGCGGCAGCGGCGGCCAGGTAGGCGCCGAGGACGTCGGCGCTGGACACCGGTGTGCGCAGCCCGGTGCCGTGGCCGCCGACGAGGTGCATGATGCCCGACTCGGCCTGGATCACGGTGTCGACGCTGCGGTCGTCGACGGCCAGGCCATGGCCGGTCACCGCACAGTGCACGACGCCGTGCCGGGACAGGATTCGTTCGGGGGCGAGGTCCTGCGCGGCGAGTGTGTCGGCGGCGAGACTGGTGAGGACGATGTCGCACCCGGCGAGCAACTGGTCGAACCTGGCCCGGTCCCCGGCGTCGGCGAGGTCGAGCCGGCAGGAGCGCTTGCCGGCGTTGTTGACGTAGTAGAGGTAGCCGACTTTGCCCACCCGTTGGGCGAGCCGTCGGGATCCCTCGCCGTGCGGCGGCTCCACCTTGAGGACGTCGGCGCCGAGCTGGGCCAGCAGCCTGCCCGCGTGTGGCCCGGCCGTGTACGAGCCGATCTCCAGCAGGCGGACGCCCTGCAGCGGCAGACTGCCGCGCGGAATCCGCTTCCACAGAAGACCCTGCCGGGGCAGCGGGTCGCCGGCGACGGTCGGTACCAGTGAGCGCAGAGGGCTGCCCGGTGCGCCGGACGGTCCGGTGACCAGGCCGCGCCGCCGGGCGGCGGCCCCGCGGCGCACCTCGTCGGGTGCCGCGATCCGCGCGCAGGGAACGCCCGCGGCCCGCAGTCGGGCCACCACGTCGGCCGCCTCTCGCACCGCGGTCCACTCGCCGAGGACCTTGTCGAGTTCGTCGGCGTTGCGGACGCGGGTGGCGGTGTCGGTGAAGCGCGGGTCGTTGGCGAGGTCCCGCCGGCCCGTCGTGGCCACCAGCCTGTGCCACATCGGCTCGCCCATCGTGCAGATGACGACGGGGGCGTCCAGGCACGGGTAACTGTTCCAGGGCGCCGCCATGCCGTGCCGGTTGCCCGTGCGCCGCGGTGGGCGGCCGGCGAGCGCGACGCTCGGCAGCAGGGTGCCCGTCAGGGTGAGCAGACCGTCGAACTCGGCGATGTCCAGGTAGTCCCCGCCACCCCCGCGCTCGCGGCCGACGAGCCCGGCCACGACGGCGATCAGGCCGGACAGGGCGGCTGTTCGAGAGGCCAGGCCCACCACGGAGGTGAACGGGGGATCCCCTTCCGCGCCGGCCGCCGCGACCAGTCCGGCCAGTGCCTGCAGGGTCGCCTCGGTGGCCGGGGTGTCGCGCAGCGGACCAGTGAGCCCGAATTCGCTCAGCCGCACCGTGACCAGTTCCGGGTACTGCTCGAGGAGTTGCCGAGAACTCAGCCCCAGGGCCGCGAGCCGGTCATCGCCCTGCGCGTCGCAGACCAGCACATCGGCCTTGTCCAGCAGGCGTGGTGCCCGGCGCCATCCGACCGCCGGCTGCGCGGCGGAACGCAGCCACTGCTCGAACGGATCCGCGTGGGCGGGTGGTTGGCCCAGCGGCACGACGCGGGCCCCGAGATCCGCAAGAAGTCTGCCCAGCAGCGCGGCCGACGTGCCGTGGCCCGCCGTGAGCACGGCGGTGCCCTGAAGTGGCCCTGCCCTTGTCATCGAAGTCCCCCTCGCACCGCGCACCAGCCCTGGGCGTCGGTTGTCACCGCTGGTCGGTCGTGGACGTCGGCCGTCATCCGGCCACCACGGGAAATCCTGTCGGCGCCGCCGGCATGTCCGGGAGCTCTTCGCCGACGGCCCTCGTCCGCCATTGAACCGTGCAAGATCAGAGCAGCGTCGGCCGTCTCGCCGAGGTAGGCGGAAAACCATCGTCCAGGGTTGCTCCAAGGTCGGCAACCCCGCCTGGAAAACAATGAGAACAGGGAGTTGATAATGGTCAATCTGAGATTTTGCAGCTTTTTACGTTTGGGTCGACAGCATGTCGGCAAGCAGATCGGCGCACAATGTGGCTCAGCTAAATGTCCAGTTTTATAGCAAAATGAGCCGTGATCGCGGTCACATGAAGCCTGGTTGACGGGTGATGTTCTGGGCTGGCAGGGTGATGGAGAGGTTGATTCCGCAAGCTATTGGAATAGCGGTCCAGAAGGTTTCGGTAATCCGAGGGGGAGGCTTACAGGGGATGCATTTAGCTGCCTATCACTGTCGGGCGATACGATGACGGAACGGCCTTATCCCGTGTGTGTTGCAGAGGTATCCGACCGGAAGTTCGATTCGATCGTTCTCATTGGCTCGGGGCGCCGCGCCCACATGGTGGAAGCCGTCCGGACCGCCGTCGGACAGGCGGGCGTCGACCCGGCGGTCCTGCGTCGCAGCCGTACCGCGGTGGTCACCGCGGCAGGCGGGGGAGCCGCCGGTCGGATCGCCCACGCCCTGGGCCTGACCGGGCCCGCGATCTCCGCCGACACCCGCGAGGCACCCGCGTTGCTCGCCCTCCACCTCGCCGCCCAGGCCCTGCGCGCAGGCGACAGCTCCTACGCCATCGTCGGCGCCGAACTCGCTGGCGGATCGTGCGCGTTGATCCTGGCTGCTCAGTCGGCGGCGACTGCGGCGGGAGCCGCGCCACAGGCGGTCATCCGCGCCACCGCGGCGGCCTACGCCTCCACGCCTGACCACCGCGGTCGGCTGATCCGCGAAACCCTGCACGCCACCGGCCTGTTACCCGACGACATCACTCACCCGCAGGACGAGGGCTTCCCGGCCCTGCTCGCCGCCCTGCACGACGGCAGGCCGCCCCGCCCCACCGTCGTCGCCGACCACGGCAGCGACGGCACCACCGCCCACGTCCTCCTCGACCCGCCGCAGCACACCGCCCCCGGGCCCCACCTTCCCTGGGTGGTCTCGGCCCCCCACACCCGCGCCCTTCAGGCCAGGGCCGCGAGTCTGGTCGTCCACCTCGACACGGCACCTGCCGCACCCGCCGACGTGGCCCACTCCCTGCTCACCACCCGCCCCGGCCCCCGGCGCGCCGCCGTCATCGGCGCGGACCGGGCCACCCTGACCGACGGGCTGCGGGCACTCGCCCTGGGCACAGACGCACCCCACCTGGTCCACGGCACCGCCACCGGATCGCCACGACCCGTCTTCGTCTTCCCCGGTCAGGGGTCCCAATGGCCCGGCATGGCCGCCGAACTCCTCGACACCAGCAAGGCCTTCCGCGAAAGTGTGCACGCCTGCGCGGACGCGCTGGCCGAGTTCGTCGACTGGTCGCTCCTCGACGTCCTGCGCGAGGCACCGGGCGCGCCGCCCCTGCACCGTGTCGATGTCCTCCAGCCGGCCCTGTGGGCGACGATGGTCTCGCTGGCCGAGGTCTGGCGCTCCCACGGAGTGGAACCGGCCGCCGTCGTCGGCCACTGCTACGGCGAGATCGCCGCAGCGCAGGTCGCCGGAGCCTTGGACGTACGCGCCGCCGCCCGCCTGCTCGCCCACCGGAGCCGGGCCTGGCTGCGCCTGGTCGGCAAGGGCACGGTGATCTCCGTCGGCACCTCCGGACAGGACATCGTCCGCCGCATGGCGGCCTGGCCCGACTCCGTGGAACTAGCCGCGATCAACGGCCCGCGCTCGGTGGCGCTGACCGGCCCGCCCGACGCCCTGGACCACATTGTCGCTGACCTCACCGACCAGGGCGTCCATGCCAAACGCATCCCCGGCGTGGACACCGTCGGCCACTGCTCCCAGGTCGAGATCCTCCGCGACCACCTGCTGGAGGTCCTGCGCCCCGTCTCACCCAGGACCTCCGCCGTGCCCTTCTACTCCACCGTCGACGGCGCCGAACGCGACACCACGACGCTGGATACCGACTACTGGTACCTCAACACCCGCAGCCAGGTGCGCTTCCACCAGACCGTGCAGGCCCTGCTCGCCGCCGGGTACCACTCGTTCGTCGAGGTCAGCCCGCACCCGCTGCTCGGCACCTCCATCGAGGACACCGCGGCCGAACTCGGCATCCGCGACGTGGCCGTGATCGGCACCCTGCGCCGCGGCCAGGGCGGCACCCGCCGGGTGCTCACCTCGGTGGCGGAGGCATACGTCCACGGCATCGACGTCGACTTCGGGCCGGCCTTCGCCGGCACCACGCCCCGCCCGGTCGCCCTGCCAGCCTTCGAGGATCACGGCCCCGACACCGGCGAAACGTGGACCGACCGCGTCAGGGCACTGCCCGACGAGCAGCGGACAGAAGCCCTTGTGGACCTCGTGTGCCGCACGGTCGCCGCGGTGCTCGAAGCGGACCCCGTCGACGCCGTCCCCCTCGACATGGCCTTCAAGGAGATGGGCCTCGGCTCACTGAGCGCCGTCCAGCTCCGCAACCGCCTCCGCGACACCACCGGCCTGCACCTGCCGGCCACGATCGCCTACGACCATCCCACCCCGGCCGCCCTGGCCCGCCACCTGGCGACGACCCTGTTCGAAGCGGCGGACACGGCGGCCGCAACGGGTACGACGGGCGACGGCCGTGAGCCGACCGACCCAGAGGCTGCCCTGCTGACCGCGCTGGAAGAGGCCGACGAGGCACTGGACCGGCTGCGGGCCGTGCCCGCAACCACAGCCCGGCCAGAGACCGACCGGCGGATCGATGAGCGGTTGAAGTCCCTGATGGACAAGAACAGACGGATGAGACACGTCGACACCGGCGACGACTCCGCGACCGACAGGTTCGCCACGGCCACCGACGACGAGATGTTCGCCCTCATCGAGGAGCGGTTCGGCCTCTCCTGAACCGCGACCTCCCGCATACGCCGAACCGTTTCCGCATCCTCCCGGGCCCTGTACGCACCCCTGCATGCCGTACGCCCCCCGAGCCCCGCTCACCTGCGGGCGAGTTCGCTGTCCCCACAGTTCCCGAAGGCGGCCTCCCATGGCACACGAAGACAAGCTGCGCCACCTCCTCAAGCGTGTCAGCGCTGAACTCGACGACACTCAGCAGCGGGTGCGTGAGTTGGAAGAGAGCGAGCGCGAGCCGATCGCGATCGTGGGGATGAGCTGTCGTCTGCCTGGTGGGGTGGGGAGTCCGGAGGAGTTCTGGGCGCTGTTGGAGGAGGGCGTGGATGCCGTCTCGGAGTTCCCGCAGGACCGGGGCTGGGACGTGGAGCGGTTGTACGATCCCGACCCGGATGCTCCCGGGAGGTCGTATGTCCGTGAGGGCGGTTTCCTGGAGGGGGCGGGGGAGTTCGATGCGGGCTTCTTCGGTATCTCGCCGCGTGAGGCGTTGGCGATGGATCCGCAGCAGCGGTTGCTGCTGGAGTGTTCGTGGGAGGCGATCGAGCGGTCCCGGATCGACCCGAAGTCCCTGCACGGCAGCCACGCCGGCGTCTTCGTCGGCTCCAACTGGCAGGACTACAACACCCTGTTGCTGCGTGCCGACGACCGGTCCCAGAGCTACCTGGCCACCGGCGCCTCCGCAAGCGTGATGTCCGGGCGCGTCTCCTACGCGCTGGGCCTGGAGGGCCCCGCGATCACCGTGAACACGGCGTGCTCGTCGTCCCTGGTCGCCATCCACCTGGCGGCCCGGGCCCTGCGGGCGGGGGAGTGCGACCTCGCCTTGGCCGGCGCCGTCACCGTCATGTCGACACCGCAGCTTCCGGTCGCGTTCTCCCGGCAGCGGGGGCTCGCCCTCGACGGCCGCTGCAAGGCGTTCGCCGCTTCGGCCGACGGCATGGGTTTCGGTGAGGGCGTGGGCGTGCTGGTGTTGGAGCGGTTGTCGGTGGCCCGGCGTAATGGGCGTCGGGTGTTGGCGGTGGTGCGGGGTTCTGCGGTGAATCAGGACGGTGCGTCGAATGGTCTGACGGCGCCGAACGGTCCTTCGCAGCAGCGGGTGATTCGGGCGGCCTTGGCCGACGCACGCCTGGCTCCTTCTGACATCGACGTCGTGGAGGCGCATGGGACGGGGACGCGGTTGGGTGATCCGATCGAGGCGCAGGCGTTGTTGGCGGTGTATGGGCGGGGGCGTGGTGGGGGGCGGCC
>NZ_JBVHWR010000021.1:0-47288 GCF_055564355.1 Streptomyces sp. NPDC029152
CAGGGGCAGCGGGTCGGAGGAGGTGACCAGCTCCCGCAGGGGGTGGCGGGCCAGCACCGCGTCCACCTCCGGCGTCAACGCCGCCGCCAGCCGGGACGCGGCCGGGCGCGTCCCGTCCCGCAGCGCGTCGACGGCGGCGAGCAGGTCCCGGCGCCCCCCGCTCTCCGGTACGTCCGCGGCGGCGCGCTCGTACAGCCGCGCGCCCTCCTCCAGGACCAGCTCCGTGTCGAGACCGGCCGGGATCTTGATCCGCGCGTGGTGCCGCCAGGTGGTGACCGGATCGCCCCACGCCTCGACGGTGTACGACCACAGGCCGGGCTCCCCGGCGGTCACCGTGGCCCCCCAGCGGTCGGTGCCCGGGGCCAGCTCCCGCATCGGCGTCCACGGGCCCGGCCGGCCCCGCGGATCTCTGAGGACGACGTTGGCCGCCACCGCGTCGTGCCCCTCCCGGAACACGGTGGCCGATATCTCGAACGTCTCGCCGGTCACGGCCTTGGCGGGCCGGCGTCCGTGCTGGACGACGGGGCGCACGTCGAGGACGGGGATGCGCCCGACGACGGTCGAGTCCCCGGCCGAGGGCGGTACCGGGGCCGCCGGGCCGGCATCGGCCGGGCGCCCGGGGACCGCCCCGGCGCCGGGTGCGGTGGGGGCTGACGAGTGGTGCGTGGCGGGCATGACCGCTCCTGTCCGCGTCAACGAGGGTGGGCGGATGACTCTGGGGAGGTGGGTCCTGCGGGTTTTTCCGGGGGTGTACCGCAGGAGCCTTCCCATGCTTTTCGGGTGGGCAATCCGGCACTTTGTTAACTACTCGCGCGTATGTCGACACATGCGGTGGGCCCTGACCGAACGCCTTCCCGCGCGGCGCTCCCGCAATCAGTGTCTCCGCGACATGTGCAGCTTTTCGTGCGGGCCGGCATGTCACAAGAAGGCCGATGGGGAAAGATCCGGCCATATCGACACGCCGGTGCGGGCCGGCCCGCACCGGCGTGTCGAAGGCGAGGCCGTTCGGGCCGATTCGGAGGTCTCGGGACGAAGCGCCCGGCGAGGGACGGAGCGACGCCGGTAACGTCATGAGCGACGGGGTGATGCGCATCCCGTCCAATCGAGCGAACGCGCAGAGGTGGAGTGTGAAGGCGATCCGTCGACTGACCGTCCGTCCCGTTCTCCCCGACCCCCTCCGGCCGCTCAGCGAGCTGGCCCGCAACCTGCGCTGGTCCTGGCACGCGGAGACCCGCGACCTCTTCCAGTCCGTCGACCCCGAGCGCTGGGCCGCCTGCGGCCGCGACCCGGTGCGGCTGCTCGGCACCGTCCCGGCCGCCCGCCTGGCCGAGCTGTCCGAGGACCGCCGGTTCCTGCGCCGGCTGGCCGCGGCGGCCGACGACCTCGACCACTACATGACCGGCGACCGCTGGTACCAGGCCCAGCCGGGGCGGCTGCCCGCCGCCGTCGCCTACTTCTCGCCCGAGTTCGGCATCACCGCCGCCCTGCCCCAGTACTCCGGCGGCCTCGGCATCCTGGCCGGCGACCACCTCAAGGCGGCCAGCGACCTCGGGGCGCCGCTGATCGGCGTCGGCCTGCTCTACCGGCACGGCTACTTCCGCCAGTCCCTGTCCCGGGACGGCTGGCAGCAGGAGCACTACCCCGTCCTCGACCCCCACGAGCTGCCGCTGGCCCTGCTCAAGGAGTCCGACGGCGCCCCCGCCCACGTCGCCCTCGCCCTGCCCGGCGGCCGGGAGCTGCGGGCCCGGATCTGGCTGGCCCAGGTCGGCCGCGTCCCGCTGCTGCTCCTGGACTCGGACGTCGAGGAGAACGACCTCGGCGAACGCGGCGTCACCGACCGGCTCTACGGCGGCGGCAGCGAACACCGGCTCCTCCAGGAGATGCTGCTGGGCATAGGAGGTGTCCGGGCGGTACGGACGTACTGCCGGCTCACCGGCCACGCCGAGCCGGAGGTGTTCCACACCAACGAGGGCCACGCCGGCTTCCTCGGCCTGGAACGCATCGCCGAACTCTGTGATCAGGGACTGGAGTTCGACTCGGCGCTGGAGGCGGTCCGGGCGGGCACCGTCTTCACCACCCACACGCCCGTCCCGGCCGGCATCGACCGCTTCGACCGTGAACTGGTCGCCCGCCACTTCGGCCCCGGCGCCGAGCTGCCGCGCATCGACGCCGAGCGCGTCCTGAGGCTCGGCATGGAGACCTATCCCGGCGGCGAGCCCGGCCTGTTCAACATGGCCGTGATGGGCCTGCGCCTGGCCCAGCGGGCCAACGGCGTCTCCCTGCTGCACGGCGGCGTCAGCCGGGAGATGTTCTCCGGACTGTGGCCCGGCTTCGACGCCGAGGAGGTGCCGATCACCTCCGTCACCAACGGCGTGCACGCCCCGACCTGGGTCGCCCCCGAGGTGTTCCGGCTCGGCGCCCGGCAGATCGGCGTGCAGCGCGCCGAGGACGCCCTGACCGTCGGCGGCTCGGACCGCTGGGACTCGGTCGCCGACATCCCCGACCAGGACATCTGGGAGCTGCGCCGCACCCTGCGCGAGCAGCTGGTCGAGGAGGTGCGGGAACGGCTGCGCGCCTCCTGGCGGCAGCGCGGCGCGGGGGCGGCCGAGCTGGGCTGGATCGACGACGTCCTCGACCCGGACGTGCTCACCATCGGCTTCGCGCGGCGCGTCCCGTCGTACAAGCGCCTGACGCTGATGCTGCGCGACCGCGACCGGCTGACGGAGCTGCTGCTGCATCCCGAGCGGCCGGTCCAGATCGTCGTCGCCGGCAAGGCGCACCCGGCGGACGACGGCGGCAAGCGGCTGGTGCAGGAGCTGGTGCGGTTCGCGGACGACCCGCGGGTGCGGCACCGCATCGTGTTCCTGCCCGACTACGGCATGGCGATGGCGCAGAAGCTCTACCCGGGCTGCGACATCTGGCTGAACAACCCGCTGCGGCCGCTGGAGGCGTGCGGGACCAGCGGGATGAAGGCGGCGCTCAACGGCTGCCTCAACCTGTCGGTCCTGGACGGCTGGTGGGACGAGTGGTACCAGCCGGACTTCGGCTGGGCGATCCCCACCGCCGACGGTGCCGGTACCGACGCCGACCGGCGCGACGCCATAGAGGCCGCCGCCCTCTACGACCTGCTGGAGCAGCGGATCACCCCCCGCTTCTACGAGCGGGGCGCGAGCGGGCTGCCCGACCGGTGGATCGAGATGGTCCGCAGGACCCTGAGCCTGCTCGGCCCGAAGGTGCTGGCCGGCCGCATGGTCCGGGAGTACGTCGAGCGGCTGTACGCCCCGGCGGCCGAGGCGCACCGCGCGATGGACCCGGACTCCGCCCGGGCGCTCGCCGAGTGGAAGACCCGGCTGCGGGCGGCCTGGCCCGGCGTGAGCGTCGACCACGTCGAGACGTCGGCGCCCGCCGCCACGGCGGAGCTCGGCTCGACGCTCGGGCTGCGGGTGCGGGTGAACCTCGGCGATCTCGCCCCGGACGACGTGGAGGTGCAGGCGGTCTCCGGCCGGGTGGACTCCGAGGACCGCATCACGGACGCGGCGACCGCGCCGCTGAAACCGGTGGGCGGCCCCGACCTGGAGGGCCGCTGGGTGTACGAGGGCCCGCTCGCCCTGGACCGCACCGGTCCCTTCGGCTACACGGTCCGCATCCTCCCCGCGCACCGGCTGCTGGCGTCCCCGGCGGAGGCGGGGCTGGTCGCGGTGCCGTCGGACGAGCTGGGGGAGGCGGCGGGGCTGCTGATGAGGTGAGCGTCCGGGCCGGCGCCGGGGGCGGGGCTCAGTCCTCGTCCTCGCCGCCGCTCAGTCGCCGCAGGACGGTGCCGCAGCGGCGGGCGTAGGCGTGCTGGAAGCCCCGGGTCGCCGGGCCGCCGGCCTTCGCGTACCACTTGGCCGGGCGGCTGAAGGCGGACACGGTCAGCCAGACCGTGCCGTCGCCGGTGCGGTCCACGACGAAGGCCTCCTCGCCGGACTCGGGGTGGCCGGGCAGCGTGCCGTACGCCCAGCCGGCCCGGCGGTGCTCCTCCAGCGTCCACACCACCCGGCAGGGCGCCTTGATCATCCCGGCGAGGGTGACGGTGACGTCGACGCCGGGCGCGGCGCGGTCCGCGCTCGCGTCGATGCCGACGCCCATCGCCCGGTGCATCTCCCAGGTGAGCACGGCCTCGGCCGCCCGCCGGAACACCGCCTCGCCCTCCCCGAGGCGCGTGCGCACGTGCATGGGGCGGAAGCCGGGCGGGCAGTGGCCCTGCTCGCGGGTGGCGCCGACGTCGTCGTACGTGAAGGACATGGGCACCAAGCGTAGGGCGGCCCCCGGGAACCGGTGGTTCCCGGGGGCCGCCCGTGGTGCCGGTGTCGGGCCGGTACCGGTCAGTTCACGTTGATCGCGGTCCAGGCCGCGGCCACCGTCTTGTACTCGGTGCTGGTCGAGCCGTACAGGGCCGAGGCCGCGTTCAGGGTCGCCGTGCGGGCGGCCTTGTAGTTGGTCGTCGACGTCATGTAGGTGGTCAGCGCCTTGTACCAGATCTGCAGCGCCTTGGCGCGGCCGATGCCGGTGACGGTGGAGCCGTTGTAGGTCGGGGAGTTGTAGCTGACCCCGTCGACGGTCTTCGCCCCGCTGCCCTCGGCGAGCAGGAAGAAGAAGTGGTTGGCCGGGCCCGACGAGTAGTGCACGTCGACGCTGCCGAGGGTGGAGGACCAGTAGTCCTTGGACGCGCCGTCCTTGCTGGGCTTGTCCATGTAGCGCAGCGGGGTGCCGTCGCCGTTGATGTCGATCTTCTCGCCGATGAGGTAGTCGCCCTTGTCGGCGGAGTTGGCCGCGTAGTACTCCACGCCGGTGCCGAAGATGTCCGAGGTGGCCTCGTTGAGGCCGCCGGACTCGCCGCTGTAGTTGAGGCCGGCGGTGTTGGAGGTGACGCCGTGGCTCATCTCGTGCCCGGCCACGTCCAGCGAGGTCAGCGGGTTCGTGTTGCCGTAGCCGTCGCCGTAGGTCATGCAGAAGCAGCTGTCGGACCAGAAGGCGTTGACGTACTGGTTGCCGTAGTGGACCCGGGAGTAGGCCGCCTTGCCGTCGTTCTTGATGCCGCTGCGGCCGAAGGTGTTCTTGTAGAAGTCCCAGGTGACCTGCGCGCCGTAGGCGGCGTCCACGGCGGCCGTCTGGTCGGTGGAGGAGCTGGAGGCGGTGCCGGTGCCCCACACGTCGTCGGCGTCGGTGAACAGGGTGCCGGTGCCGGAGGTCTTGCGGGCCAGGTTGTACGTCTTGTGGCCGCCGCGCCCGGTGTCGTACAGCTGGTACGTGGTGCCCGACTTGTAGGTGCCGAGGCTGACCGTGCCCGAGTACAGGCTCTTGCCGGAGCCCGTCTCGATGCCCTGGTACTCGTGCAGCTTGGCGCCGGTGGCGGCGTCGGTGATGACGTGCAGTTCGTTGGGGGTGCCGTCGTCCTGGAGGCCGCCGACGACGGTCTCGTAGGCGAGGACCGGCTTGCCGTCGGCCGCCCAGATCACCTTGCGGGGCGCGGAGTCGGCCGCGGTCCGCGACGACCCGGCGTCCTCGGCGGCGCCCAGCGCCTGCTGCTCGGCCTTGGCTGCGGTGATCTTCGGCGTCACGGTGGCGACCTTGATGGCGGCGTTCGTCGCTCTGGTCACGCCCTGGGTCGCGCCGGACTTCGCCTGGTGGACGACGAGGTCGCCGCCGAGGACGGGCAGTCCTTCGTAGGTGCGCTCGTAGCGGGTGTGGACGGCGCCGTCGACGTCCTTGACGACGTCCTTGACGACCAGCTTCTCCTTGGCGCCGAGGCCTATCTGCCGGGCCGTCGTGGCGGCGGACTGCTGCTGCTCCTGGATGAGCGCGGTGCGGGCGGAGTCCGACAGCAGCACCGGGGCGCCCGGCAGGGCCTTCGGCGCGGCGGTGTCGGCGGTGGCGCTGCCGGCGGTCAGGCCGGTGGTGAGCAGCGCGCCGGCGGCGACGGCGGTGGCGACGGCCAGCGTGCTGCGCTTGTGGCGCGCGAAGAGGGAGGACACACAAGCTCCTTCGGTGGGGGAGTCCGGACTCGGCATGGGGTGGCCGGCCGGCGTTGACTGCGAAGTTGTGCGGCGGGTGACGGAAGAGTGGCACCGATGCCGCGTACATGTCATCGGGGTCGAATGATGTTGGCCGAAAGTCGACGGTCAGGTGAATGTTGCGGAAACGTGAACCCTTGTGACCTCGGCAAAAACGCAACCCCGCCCGTGTATGGGCTTGGCAAAAAACGGGCGGTCATGGGGAGGGCGCCGCCCCGGGGAGTCGAACCTCCGGGGACGGCGCCCTGTCTGGGGTGGGACGGTGCGGGCCTACGGGAAGGTCAGCCGCCAGGCGTCGATGTATCCGGTGTCGGACGGGCCCCGGTCCTGGACGCGCAGCTTCCAGGTGCCGTTGGCCGATTCCGACGAGGCGTTGACCGTGTAGGTCTCGTGCACGTCCGCCGCCGGGTCGTAGCCGCTGCTCTTCAGGCGGTACGTCGACCCGTCCGGGGCCACCAGGTCGATCTGCAGGTCACCGCGCCAGGTGTGCACGATGTCCACGCCCACCTGGAGGTTGCTCGGCGCGTTGCCGGTGCGGCCGGAGACCGTGATCGAGGAGGTCACCGCGGACCCGTAGTCGGGGATGTTCACGTCGGCGGTGTTCTCGTAGGTCGAGCCGCCGGGCGTGCCGCCGCCCGAGCGCGAGCCGACGTTGATGCCCGCCCACGCGTCCTGCACCGCCTTGTACTCGGCGCTGTCGGTGCCGTACAGCTCACCGGCCGCCGCGAGGGTGCCGGTGCGGGCGCCCGCGTAGTTGGTGGTCGACGTGAACTTCGTGGTGAGCGCGCGGAACCAGATCTTCTCCGCCTTCGCGCGGCCGATGCCGGTGACCGGGAGGCCGTCCGAGGTGGGCGAGTTGTAGGTGACACCGTTGATGGTCTTGGTGCCGCTGCCCTCGCTCAGCAGGTAGAAGAAGTGGTTGGCCGGGCCCGACGAGTAGTGCACGTCGATGCTGCCGATGCCGGAGTACCAGGAGTCCTTGGACGCGCCGTCCTTGCTGGGCTTGTCCATGTAGCGCAGCGGGCTGCCGTCCCCGTTGATGTCGATCTCCTCGCCGATGAGGTAGTCACCGACGTCCGAGGAGTTGTTCGCGTAGAACTCGACCGAGGAGCCGAAGATGTCCGAGGTGGCCTCGTTGAGGCCGCCGGACTCGCCGCTGTAGTTGAGGCCGGCGGTGTTGGAGGTGACGCCGTGGGTCATCTCGTGCGCGGCCACGTCGATGGACGTCAGCGGGTGGGTGTTGCCCGAACCGTCGCCGTACGTCATGCAGAAGCAGCTGTCCGACCAGAAGGCGTTGACGTAGTTGTTGCCGTAGTGGACCCGGGAGTACGCGCCCACGCCGTCGCCGCGGATGCCGGAGCGACCCTGGACGTTCTTGTAGTAGTCCCAGGTCAGCGCGGCGCCGTAGTGGGCGTCGGCGGCGGCGGTCTCGGCGTTGGACGCGCTGCCGTTGCCCCAGACGTCGTCGGGGCCGGAGAACAGCGTGCCGGTGCCGGAGGTGCCGCGGTTGAGGTTGTACGTCTTGTGGTTGCCGCGCGCCGTGTCGGTCAGCGTGTACGACGACCCGGACTGCGCGGTGCCCAGCGTCACCGTGCCGCTGTACATGGTGTTGCCGGTGCCCTGGTGGATCGCCTGGTACTCGTACAGCTTGGCGCCGGTGGCCGCGTCGGTGACGACGTGCAGCTCGTTCGGCGTGCCGTCCTCCTGGAGGCCGCCCACGACCGTCTCGTACGCGAGGACCGGCGTGCCGTTGCCCGCCCAGATCACCTTGCGCGGGGCGCGGTCGGCGTCCGGCCGCTCGGCGCCGGCGGCCTTCGCGGCGGAGACCGCCTGCTGCTCGGCCTTGGCGGCGGTGATCTTCGGCGTCACGGTGGCCGGCTCGATGGCCTTGGCCGCGGCCTTCACGACCCGCTCGGTCTTCCCCGACGCGGCGGTGGTGACGACCAGGTCGCCGCCGAGGACGGGCAGCCCGTCGTAGGTCCGCTCGTAGCGGGTGTGCAGCGTGCCGTCGCGGTCCTTGACCACGTCCCGGACGACCAGTTTCTCCTTGGCGCCCAGACCCAGGCCCTTGGCCGTCCCGGCCTTGGCCGCGTCAGCCCCCCGGATCAGTTCCGCGCGCTGGGCCGGGGTGAGCTTGACGGACTCGGCGCCCGGGGCGGGGGCCGGCCGCGGGGCGGCGGTGGCGCCGCCGGCCTGGAAGGCCGTGGCGATCAGCGCGGCGACACCGGCGAGGGCGACGCCCGCCGCGCGGCGGTGCGTGGTGTGGGAGGTGCGTCTGTGGGGAGTGCTGCTGCTCAACACTGACTCCTTCTGCGTGGCCGCGGGTCGCGCGGCCAGGGGAGACCGGACGGCGGGTGAGCCGGCCGGGCAGAGCTAGGCGGTACGCAGAAACCACGTGCAAGGAGCTGGCCACGGCACGGCGCCGGCAGGAAGCTGTGGGGGCGCTGTGGAGCGGCCGTGGGAAGAGTGACAGGGGATCTCGCCCCTTGTCAGGACCGCGTCAGTAAGTTGGCCGGAAATCGTTCGTTGTCCGGGCGTTCATGTTCGATATACGGATGCGTTGCCCGGGGTTCCCCTACTGACCGCCCGCTCAGTCGACGGCCGCCGCCGTACCGCCGACGGAGGGCGCCCGGCCGTGCCACGACCCCCACAGCGCCGCGTACGCGCCACCGGCCGCCACCAGCTCGTCGTGCGTGCCGAGTTCGGTCAGCCGGCCGTCCTCCATCACGGCCACGCGGTCGGCGTCGTGCGCGGTGTGCAGCCGGTGCGCGATGGCGATGACCGTGCGGCCCTCCAGCACGGCGGCGAGCGCACGCTCGGTGTGCCGGGCCGTCGTCGGGTCCAGCAGGGCGGTGGCCTCGTCCAGGATCAGCGTGTGCGGATCGGCCAGAACCACCCGGGCGAGGGCGAGTTGCTGGGCCCGGGAGCCGTCGGTGCGGCCACCGTCGCCGCCCAGCTCGGTGTCCAGGCCGTCCGGCAGCTCCCGCACCCACTCCTCGGCGCCCACCGCGGCGAGGGCGGCCCACAGCGCGTCGTCGGTCGCGTCCGGCTCGGCGACGAGCAGGTTGTCGCGGACCGTGCCCAGGAAGACGTGGTGCTCCTGGGTGACCAGCACGACCTGCCGGCGCAGCCGCTCCGGGGCGAGCGCGGCCACGGGCACCCCGCCCACCGTCACCGAGCCCTCGTCCGGCGCGTCGACCCCCGCCAGCAGCCGGCTCAGCGTGGACTTGCCCGCCCCGGACGGCCCCACGACGGCCAGCCGTTCACCCGGCCGCACGGTCAGGTCCACCCCGCGCAGCACCTCGCCGCCCCGGTCGTAGGAGTAACGCACCCCGGACACGTCGATGCGGTCGTCCGCCGGGACCGCAGAAGCGTCCACCGCGGCCCGCGGAGCCAGGGCCAGCCCCTCCACCCGGGCGAAGGAGGCACCGCTGCGCTGGAGTTCCTCGAACCGCATCAGCACCTCGTCGAGCGGCACGGTCAGCTGCTGGAGATACAGCGCGCAGGCCACCACCGTCCCCACGCTCACCACCCCGTACGCCCGCAGGACCCCGCCCGTCAGCAGCACGCCCCCCACGGGCACGACGTAGGACACCTCGACCACCGGGAAGAGCACGCTGCGCAGGTACAGGGTGTGGAACCGGGCGCGCCGCGAGTCCTCCAGCGCCCGGCGGCTCGCCGCGACACGCCGGCCGGCCAGCCGGAAGGCCTCGATCGTGCGGGCACCCGCCACCGTCGAGGCGACCACCTCGGCGACGTCCGAGTTGGCCGCCCCCTCGGCGAGGTAGCCGTCCCGGGCCCGCCGCAGGTACCAGCGCAGCGCCCACCGAACCGGCAGCAGCAGTACCAGCGCGACGACGCCGAGCGGCGGGGAGAGCGCGAACACCGCGGCGCCGAGGAACAGCGCCTGCACGGCGTTGACCAGCAGCTCCGGGCCGGTGTCGCGCAGCATCGTGCCGACCGTGGTCACATCGGCGGTGCCCCGCGTCGTCAGGTCCCCGGCGCCCGCGCGCTCCACCACGGACGCGGGCAGCGCCAGGGCCCGGTCCACGAACCGCTCCCGCACCCGGGCCAGGGTCCGCTCGCCGAAGCGGTGTCCCACGTACCGGGCCCAGCGGGCCAGCAGCAGCTGGGCCGTCGAGCAGACCAGGATGGCGAGCGCCATCCGGTCGACGGCGTCCACCCCGCCCCCGGCCCGCACCTCGTCCACGATCCGGCCCAGCAGCCACGGCCCGGCGAGCCCGGCCAGGGCCGCGAGCGCGTTCAGGCCGAGCAGCGCGGCGAACGCCCGCCGGTCGGCGCGCACCAGACCGGCCACCGCCCGGCGCACGGCGGCGCGCTCGGCGACGGGGAGCTGTCCCGGCGTGCCCGGTGCCCGCGGTGTCATCGCACGGCCTCCTCGCCCCGGGCGCCCCGGGTGCCGTCGGTTTCCTCGGTGTCCTCGGTTTCTTCGGCGTCCGCGGTGTCTTCGGCGTCCCGCGCGACCAGCCGCCGGTAACCCGGCTCGGCGTCGAGCAGTTCGCGATGGCTGCCGGTGGCCGCCACCTTGCCGTCGACCAGCCAGTGCACGACGTCCGCCCGGTCGAGCACCAGCGGGGACGTGCCGGCCACCACCGTCGTACGGCCCTCGCGCGCCGCCCGCAGCCGCTGTGCCACCACCGCCTCGGTGTGGGCGTCCAGCGCGGAGGTCGGCTCGACGGCGAGCAGCACCTCCGGGTCGGCCAGCAGGGCGCGGGCGAGCCGGACGCGCTGGCGCTGGCCGCCGGAGAGGCTGCGGCCCTGGGCGGCGACGGGGGTGTCCAGCCCCTTGGGCAGACCCCGGACGATGTCGTCGGCGGCGGCCGCGCTCATGGCCCGGGACAGGTGCGCCTCCGGGTGCGCCCCGGCATGCCGCCGGGCGTCCGCGGGCTCGTGGCGGCCGGTCGCGCCCACGCGGCGGGGCCGCTCACCGCCGCCCGCGCACGCGTCCCCCGAGCCCGGTCCGCCGGCGCCGACGACGTCGCGCAGGGTGCCCGCGAACAGGTCGGCCTCCGCATCCGCCACCAGGATGCGCTCCCGTACCCGCGCCAGCGGTATCCCGGCCAGGGGGACGCCGCCCCACGTGACGCCGGCGGGGGCGTACCGGCCGAGGCGGTCGATCACGTCGGCCGCGTCGGCCGGCCGTGCCCCGGCCAGCGCGGTCAGCCGTCCCGGCTGCACCCGCACCCCGGACTCCGGGTCGTACAGCACCGACGGCTTGGCCGGGGCCTCGCGCGTGCCCTCGTCCGGCTCGGGCTCCAGCCGCAGGAACGCGACCACACGGCGGGCGGCCACCACGCCCCGGTTGAGCTGCTGGCTCATCTCGATCAGGAACATCACCGGCCAGCCCAGCGCCACGACATAGCCGTACACCGACACCAGCTCGCCCACGCTGATCTCCCCGCGCGCGGCCAGCCGGGCGCCCAGCCAGGTCACCAGACCCAGGAACAGCGTCGGCAGCCCCACCCCGAGGGCCTGGATCCAGCTCGTCACCGCCCCGACCCGGTACCCCTGCTCGCGCAGCCGCGCCGAATCCCGCCGGAAGGCGTCCGCCACCAGGTTCTTGCCGCCCAGCCCGTTCAGCACCCGCAGCCCGCCCACCAGGTCGCCGATCCGCGCGGTCAGCACGCCCTGCCGCTCCCGGTACTCGGTCTCCCGGCCCTGCAACCGGCCCATCAGCGGCCCCATCAGCACACCCAGCACCGGCACCCCGAGCAGCACCACCAGGGCGAGCCGCGCCGACACCGACAGCACCAGGCCGCCGACGGCCGCGTACGCCACGACGGCCCCGAAGCCCGGCCCGACCGCCGTCAGCGACTGGCTGATCGTCTGCACGTCGCCCACCCCGATGGTGACGACCTCACCGGTCCCCACCTGCCGCCGCAGCGCCGCGCCGAGCCGGGTCGCGTGTCCGACGACCACCTTGACCGTGCGGAAGTTGGCGTCCATCCGGACCCGCGTCATCACGCGGTGCCGCAGGATGCCCAGCCACGCGTTGACGGCCCCCGCCGCCACCAGTGCCGCCGTCCAGCCGGCCAGCGCGCCCAGGTCGTCGTGCTCCAGCCCGTGGTCGACCGCCCGCGCCATCAGGTACGGCGTCGCCGCCAGCAGCACCATCCAGGTGCTGGCGAGCACCGCCCCCGCCGCACAGCGCCGCCACTGCCGCCCGACCAGCCACCACAGGTACCGCCAGCCGCCCCGGACGTCGGGCGTGCCCGGATCCTCGTAGGCGTCGATCGAGGCGCCGCCCGTGCGCCACCCCCCGGCGCCGCTCACGCGAGACTGTCCCGCCACGCCCGGTGCAGGTCCGCGAACCTGCCCGTGCCCGCGATCAGTTCGGCCGGGACGCCGTCCTCCACGATCCGGCCGTGCTCCATCACCAGCACCCGGTCGGCGATCTCCACCGTCGACAGCCGGTGCGCGATCACCACCGCCGTACGGCCCTTCAGTACCGTCGCCATGGCCCGCTGCACCGCCCGCTCCCCGGGGACGTCCAGCGAGCTGGTCGCCTCGTCCAGGATCAGCACCGCCGGGTCGGCGAGCAACGCCCGCGCGAACGCTACCAGTTGCCGCTGACCGGCGGAGATCCGGCCGCCCCGCTTGCGGACGTCGGTGTCGTAGCCGTCGGGCAGCGCGGCGATGAAGTCGTGGGCGCCGATCGCCTTCGCGGCCCGCTCGATCTCCTCCCGCGTCGCCTCCGGACGCCCGATGGCGATGTTCTCGGCGACCGTGCCGGAGAACAGGAACGCCTCCTGCGTCACCATCACCACCCCGCGCCGCAGTTCGGGCACGGCGAGGTCGCGCAGGTCGGTGCCGTCCAGCAGGACCCGCCCGTCGGAGGGGTCGTAGAACCGGGCGAGCAGCTTGGCCAGCGTCGACTTGCCCGCGCCCGTCGAGCCGACCACGGCGACGGTCTGCCCGGCCGGGATCGTCAGGTCGAAGCGGGGCAGCACCTCGCCGCCGGTGCGGTAGCCGAAGCGGACCGAGTCGAAGACGACCTCGCGCCCGGGGTGCTCGGACCCCGGCGGCGGCAGCTCCTTCGGCGCGGCCGGCTCGGGCACGGACGGCGTCTGGGCCAGCAGTCCGGCGATCTTCTCCAGCGAGGCCGCCGCCGACTGGTAGGAGTTCAGGAACATGCCGAGCCGGTCGATGGGGTCGTACAGCCGGCGCAGGTACAGCACCGCCGCCGCCAGCACGCCCAGCGCCAGCGTGCCGTCCGCCACCCGGTACGCGCCCCACAGCACGATCCCCGCGACGGCCGTGTTGGCGACCAGCCGGGAGCCGACGACGTACCGGGCCATCTCCAGCAGCGCGTCGCCGTTGGTCCGCTCGTGCCGCCGGTTCAGCACGGCGAAGTCGGCGTCGTTGGCGGCCTCCCGGCGGAAGGCGCGCACCGGCCGGATGCCGTTCATCGTCTCCACGAACTTCACGATCACCGCCGCGATCGCCGTGGACCGCTGCCGGTACACGCGTCCCGCGCGCCGCCGGTACAGCCGCACCAGTCCGTACAGCGGCACGAACGAGGCCACCGCGACCGCGCCGAGCCCGAGGTCCAGCCACAGCAGCGTCGCCGAGATGTAGACGAAGGACAGGACGACCGTGACCAGCTCCTGCAGCCCTTCGCCGAGCAGCTCCCGCAGCGACTCCACGTCCGTGGTGGAGCGGGAGATGAGCCGCCCGGACGTGTAGCGCTCGTGGAAGTCGACGCTGAGCGCCTGCGCGTGCCGGAAGATCCGTCCCCTGAGGTCGAGCAGCACGTCCTGGTTGACGCGGGCCGACGCGGCGATGAACGCGTACTGCAGGGCGCCGGCGGCCAGCGAGCACAGCAGGTACCCGGCGCCGACCGCGATCAGCGGCCCGTGGTCGTGGTCGCGGAAGGCCGGCACGGCCCGGTCGATGGCGTACGCCACCAGCAGCGGACCGGCCTGCACGGCCGCCTGCTGGAGCAGCAGGAGCAGCGCCGTGACCGCGACGCGGACCCGCAGGGGCGCCAGCAGCGAGCGCAGCAGGGCCGCCGTGGCGCCCGGCGGGCTGGGCAGGACGTCGCGGTCGAAGTCGTCGCCGGTGTGCTTCGCGCCCTGGGACCGGGGCGGGTCCTCCGCCTCGCCGGGAGCGGGCGGGGACGTGATGGGGGCCGTCATCGCAGGTCTTCCTCCTGTTCCCCCGCGCCGGACATCAGATGGGCGTACTCGGCGTTCGTGCGCAGCAGTTCGTGGTGGGTGCCGACGGCGGCGATCCGGCCCCGGGAGAGCAGGGCCACCCGGTCGGCGAGCAGGACCGTGGAGGGGCGGTGCGCCACGATCAGCGCGGTGGTGTCGGCGAGCACCCGGCGCAGGGCGGCCTCGACGGCGGCCTCCGTGTGCACGTCCAGCGCGGACAGCGGGTCGTCGAGGACGAGGAACCTCGGTGCGCCGACCACGGCCCGGGCGAGCGCGAGGCGTTGCCGCTGCCCGCCGGACAGGCTCAGGCCCTGCTCGCCGACCTGGGTGCCGGTGCCCTCGGGGAGGGCGTGCACGAAGTCGGCCTGCGCGACGGCGAGCGCCCGCTCCAGAGCGTCGGGGCCGGTGCCCTCGCCGGCCCCCATCAGCACGTTCTCGCCGACGCTCGCCGAGAAGAGCGTGGGCTCCTCGAAGGCCACGGCGACCAGGGCGCGCAGCTCCTCGCGGGGCAGGGCGGCGATGTCCTCGCCGTCCAGCGTGATCCGCCCCTCGGTCACCTCGTGCAGCCGGGGGATCAGCGCGGTCAGCGTGGTCTTGCCGCTGCCGGTCGCGCCGACCAGGGCCATGGACTCACCGGGGCGGATGTGCAGGTCGACGCCGTCGAGGAGGGGCGGGGAGCCGGGGGGAGCGTCGGGGTAGCGGAAGCGGACCCCTTCGAACCGCAACCCACCCGCCCTCGCCGTAGCTGCGGGCAGTCGTGCCTCCCCCAGTGCCTGAACGGCCTGGAAGGTACCCCCAGGGGCGGCACGGGTGGGCGGTGGGGGTCCCCCCGCTCGAGCGAGGCCGAGAGTGGGGGAGGCACCTCGTAGCGCCGGGCCGCGCGTCCCGCCCCCCGGCGCCTCGACCTGTGCGTCCATCACCTCGAAGTACCGGTCCGTGGCCGTCGCCGCCTCCTGGCTCATCGCCAGCAGGAACCCGATGGACTCCACCGGCCACCGCAGCGCCAGCGCCGTCGACAGGAACGCCACCAGCGTCCCCGCCGACAGCGTCCCGTCCGCCACCTGCACCGCCCCGACCACCAGCGCCGCACCGATCGCCAGCTCCGGCAGCGTCACGATGACCGCCCAGATCGCCGCCAGCAGCCGCGCCTTGCGCAGCTCCGTCCCCCGCAGCGTGTGCGACAGCTCGTGGAAGGCGCGGGCCTGGCTGCGGTGCCGTCCGAAGCCCTTGATGATGCGGATGCCGAGCACGCTCTCCTCGACCACGGTCGTCAGGTCCCCGACCTGGTCCTGCGCGCGCCGCGCCACCTCGGAGTACTTCTTCTCGAAGACCGCGCACGTGATCACCACCGGAACGGCCGGCCCGAGGATGACCAGCCCCAGCGACCAGTCCTGCACCAGCATGATGCCCACGCCGATCAGGATCGTGACCCCGTTGACCAGCAGGAACGTCAGCGGGAAGGCGAGGAACATGCGCAGCAGCATCAGGTCCGTCGTCCCCCGGGACAGCAGTTGTCCCGAGGCCCACCGGTCGTGGAAGGCGACCGGCAGCCGCTGCAGGTGCCGGTACAGGTCCGCCCGCATCCCCGCCTCGACGCCGGCCAGCGGCCGGGCCACCAGCCAGCGCCGCAGCCCGAACAGCAGCGCCTCCGCCAGCCCGAGCAGCAGCAGGTACAGCGCGCCGAGCCACACGCCCGCCGGGTCCCGGTCGGCGACCGGCCCGTCCACCATCCACTTCAGGACGAGCGGGATCACCAGCCCCACGCACGAGGCGAGGACCGCCACGAACGCGGCGGCCGACAGCCGCGCCCGCACGGGCCGCACGTACGGCCACAGACGCAGCAGGGATCGCACGGAGGAACGGTCCTTGGCGGATACAGGTGTCGTGGACATCAGCAGCGAGCCTACGGTTCGCCACTGACGCTGCCCACCGAGTTTCCACCGTCGCCGGGGTCGTACGGAGGCACCGGCCGGCCGGGCGACGCGCCCCTTCGCGCGGGCCCGCCCCGTCCGTCCGCGCCGGTCAGGACGCCGGGTACGGCAGCAGCGTGCCGTCCACCTTCTCCCAGGCCGCCTTCAGCTCGGCCAGCAGCCCCGGCCGGTCGGCGGCGAGGTCGGCCTGCTCGCGGGCGTCGGCGGCCAGGTCGAACAGGTGGTCCCTGCCGTCCGCGTCGCGGTAGTACTTCCAGTCGCCGCGCCTGAGCGCCCGGTTGCCCCGCACCCGCCAGAACAGGTCGCGCTCGGGCGCCTTCTCGCCGCGCAGCAGGTAGCCGGCGAAGCTGTGCCCGTCGAGCGGGTACGCCGGGTCCGGCCGGGCGCCGCCCAGCTCCAGCAGGGTGGCCGTCCAGTCGGGGGAGTAGACGGGCTCGTGGCTGACCTGGCGGGCGTCGACGCCGGCCGGCCAGCGCAGGACGGTCGGCACCCGGATGCCGCCCTCCAGCAGTTCGGACTTGCCGCCGCTCAGCGGCCACTGGTACGAGAAGCGCTCGCCGCCGTTGTCGCTGGCGAAGACGACGAGCGTGTTCTCCTCCTGGCCGGAGCGGCGCAGCGCGGTGAGCACCCGGCCGACCGAGGCGTCCAGGTCCTCGACCATCTCCCGGTACTTCTCCACCGAGCCGCCGTCGTTGTGCAGCAGCCCGCCCAGCACGTTCCCGGCGCGGATCTCCGCCGCGATCTCGGCGCCCGTCTCCGCGTCGTCCTCGGTCAGCCACGGCCAGTGCGGGGTGGTGAAGTTGAGGTTCAGCAGCCAGGGCCTGTCGTGGTCGCGGCCGACGTACTCGACGGCGCGCTCGGTGAGGACCGTGGTGTAGTACCGCAGGTCCTTGTAGGTGGCGTCGCCCTCGTACAGGTCGTAGTCGCCGAGCTGGCCCAGCTTGGAGAAGTACTCCAGGGCCCCGCCGAAGTTGCCGAAGAACTCGTCCCAGCCCGACCTGGTGGGGCTGTGGTCCGGCAGCCAGCCGCAGTGCCACTTGCCGATCAGGGCGGTCGCGTAGCCGGCCTTCTTCAGCAGCGAGGCGAGGGTCGGGTGGTTCGGGTCCAGGCCCTGGGTGCGATTGCCGATGGGCTCGGCGAGACCGCCCTTCGTGCGGCCCGGAAAGCGGCCCGTGTACAGGCTGAACCGGGTCGGGGAGCAGGTCGCCGAGCCGGAGTAGGCGTTGGTGAACCGCACCCCCTGCGCGGCGAGCCGGTCCAGGTTCGGCGTCCGGATGTGCGGGGCGCCGTACGACGACAGGTCGGCCCAGCCGAGGTCGTCGCCGAGGACGAACAGGATGTTCGGGCGTCTGTGCGGACGACGGGAGGCGGGGCGGGACCGGAACGGGCGTTCGGCGGGGGCGGCCGAGGCGGTGGGGGACGCACCGGCGACGGCCGTCACCGCCCCGCCGCCGACCAGGCCGCCGAAGACACGACGGGATATCTCGGGCATGCGTGATCCAGGGGAGAAGAGAGAGGTAAGAGGGGAGGCAGGCGCGTGAGGGCGCGGGTCAGCGACAGACGGCGCTGGACTGGCGGCACAGGTCGACATGGCGCCGCGCCACGAGCGCGGCGCGCACGCACCTCGGAACGGCGACGGACCTCATGCTCCGGGACGCTGCCAGCCGGGCCGTTCCCCGGTCAAGAAGATCGCCGGCGCGTTCACGAAGCCGACAAGGAGCCGCAACACGCCGGGCCGGGACCGGACCGCGTCGGCCCTCGCCCCAAAGGGAACGGCCCGCCCCCGTCGTGCCCGGCGCCGCCGACGCCTCGGCCCGGACCGGGCGCACCGGCCGGCGCACCGCCCGGATCGTGCCGGGCGCGGAGCCGCCCGGGCGCCGGGCACGGCCTGTCCCCCACCCACCGGGACCGGTCCGACGCCGAGCTGCCGGACTCCCCGAAGCGGTGATCCGGCCGGGCCCCGGACGGCGCCGCTCAGCCCACCCTGAGCAGCAGCACCGTCCGGCCCGGCACCGTGATCGGGCCCCCCGCCGCGTGCTCCTCGCCCGGCGCCCGGGACTGCTCCTCCCTGCCGGTGTCCACGACCACCTCGTACCGCTCCGCCCACGGCGCCGCCGGCAGCACGAACTCCACCGGCCCCTCACCGGCGTGCAGGACGGCCAGGAAGCTGTCGTCGGTGACCGGCGCGCCGCGTTCGTCCCGGCCGGGGATGTCCCGGCCGGACAGGTACATGCCGAGGGTGGCGGCGGGGGCGTACCAGTCGCCCTCCGTCATCTCCGTGCCCCGCGCGGTGAACCAGGCCAGGTCGCGCAGGCCGTCCGCGGAGTGCGCGCGGCCGGAGAAGAAGGCGCGGCGGCGCAGCACCGGATGGCGGTGGCGCAGCGCGATCAGCCGGGAGGTCAGCTCGAACAGGGGCCGCCAGTCCGGGTCGTCCAGCAGGCTCCAGTCCACCCAGCCGATCTCGTTGTCCTGGCAGTAGGCGTTGTTGCTGCCGCGCTGGGTGCGCCCCATCTCGTCGCCCGCGACCAGCATCGGCACGCCGGTCGACAGCAGCAGCGTGGTCAGCAGGTTGCGCAGCTGGCGCCGCCTGAGCGCGCGGACGCCCCCGTCGTCCGTCTCGCCCTCCGCACCGCAGTTCCAGGACCGGTTGTCGTCCGCGCCGTCCCGGTTGCCCTCGCCGTTGGCCTCGTTGTGCTTGCGCTCGTACGACACCAGGTCGCGGAGCGTGAAGCCGTCGTGCGCGGTGACGAAGTTGACCGAGGCGTAGGGCCGCCGCCCGCCCCAGGCGTACAGGTCGCTGGAGCCCGACAGGCGGTACCCCATCTCCCGCACGTCCGGCAGCGCGTGCCGCCAGAAGTCCCGCACCGCGTTGCGATAGCGGTCGTTCCACTCCGTCCACAGCGGCGGGAACGCGCCCACCTGGTAGCCGCCCGAGCCGACGTCCCACGGCTCGGCGATCAGCTTCACCCGGCGCAGCACCGGGTCCTGCGCGATCACCGCCAGGAACGGGGAGAGCATGTCAACGTCGTGCATCGAGCGGGCCAGCGCCGCCGCCAGGTCGAAGCGGAAGCCGTCCACGCCCATCTCCGTCACCCAGTACCGCAGGGAGTCGGTGATCAGGCGCAGGACGTGCGGCTGGACGACGTGCAGGGTGTTGCCGCAGCCGGTGTAGTCGGCGTAGCGGCGCGCGTCGTGCTGGAGGCGGTAGTAGCCGCGGTTGTCGATGCCCTTCAGGGAGAGCGTCGGGCCCAGCTCGCCCGCCTCCGCCGTGTGGTTGTAGACCACGTCGAGGATGACCTCGATGCCCGCCGCGTGCAGCGCGCGCACCATCCGCTTGAACTCGCCGACCTGCTCACCGGTGGTGCCGGAGGCCGCGTAGGCGGCGTGCGGGGCGAAGTAGCCGATCGAGTTGTAGCCCCAGTAGTTCCTCAGGCCCCGCCTCAGCAGGTGGTCCTCGTGCGCGAACTGGTGCACCGGCAGCAGTTCGACGGCCGTCACGCCCAGCCTCACCAGGTGCTCCGTCGCCGCCGGGTGCGCGAGGCCCGCGTACGTGCCGCGCAGCTCCTCGGGTATGCCGGGGTGCAGCTTGGTGAAACCGCGCACGTGCAGCTCGTAGATGACCGAGTCCGCCCACGGCGTCTTGGGCCTGTGGTCGTCCGACCAGTCGTCGTCGTCGTGGACGACGACGCCCTTGGGGACGAACGGCGCCGAGTCCCGGTCGTCGCGCACGGTGTCCGCCACGTGCTGCTCGGGCCAGTCGCGGACGTGCCCGTACACCTCGGGCGGCAGCGCGAACTCGCCGTCCACCGCGCGGGCGTACGGGTCGAGCAGCAGCTTCGCCGGGTTCCAGCGGGCGCCGGTCCACGGGTCCCAGCGGCCGTGCACCCGGTAGCCGTAGCGCTGGCCGGGCAGCACGCCCGGCACGAAGCCGTGCCAGATCTCGTGCGTCAGCTCGGTCAGCCGCACCCGCCTCTCCCCGCCGCCGGGACCCCGCTCGTCGAACAGGCACAGTTCGACCGCCTCCGCCCCGCCCGCCCACAGCGCGAAGTTGGTCCCCGGCACCCCGTCCGGCCCCTCCCGGAACCGGGCGCCCAGCGGCACCGGCGTACCCGGCCAGGCCGGCACGGCGGGCGGCGGCGCGGCACGCCGCGCGCCGTTCACCACGACGGCGGGGCGCCCGTCCTCGGCGGCCCGCTTCCCGGCCACCGCCTCCTGCTCGGCTGCGCTGGACACCTGTCAGCCTCCTGCGGCTCGTGGAACGACGTGGCGGAGACGGGAGGAGGGCGCACGGTGTCCCGACCGCTGCCCCCCGTCGCGTCGTCCTCCCCACTGTTCTGCCCACCACGTGGCTCGCACTCACGTTTCCCCAGGGCCGGCCGGTCGTTACGGGTGGGTGTGAGGCACGTACATGGGCGCGCGCGGCGCGCGGGGGCCGTCCTGGCCGCCGTCATGACATGGGCAGGACTGCTGGCCGGGGCCGCCGGATGCACCTCGGGCGGCAGCAGCGGCATCGGCTCCGGCTTCGGTGAGGTGTTCGGCAAGCCGCCCGCCCCCGGGGCCGTCATCCGCGTCACCCCCGACGACGGGAGCAAGGACGTCCGGCCGGAGGGGAGACTGTCGGTACGGGTGCCCGAGGGGCGCCTGGAATCGGTGAAGGTCGTCAAGGCGCAGGACGCGCAGGAGACCCCGGTGCCCGGCCGGATCTCCGCCGACGGCCGCAGCTGGAAGCCCGACGACGGCCGGCTCGCCCTCGCCGCGAAGTACACCGTCGACGCCGTGGCCCTGGACGGCCACGGCCGCCGCTCCGCCCGGCACACCACCTTCACCACCTACGTCCCCGAGGAACGCTTCATCGCCTACGTCGCACCCGAGAACCGCTCGGTCGTCGGCACCGGCATGATCGTCTCGCTGGAGTTCAACCGCGAGGTCACCGACCGCGCCGCCGTGGAACGCGCCGTCTCGGTGACCGCGAAGCCCGCCACCGAGATCCGCCCCCACTGGTTCGGCAGGAACCGGCTCGACTTCCGGCCCGAGGACTACTGGAAGCCCGGCACGAAGGTCACCGTCGCCCTGAGGCTGCGGGACGTGGAGGGCGCGCCGGGGGTCTACGGGCTCCAGCACAAGGCGTTCTCCTTCACCGTCGGCCGCAGCCAGGTCTCGCTCGTCGACGCCGTCGAGCGGACCATGGAGGTGCGCAGGGACGGCACCCTGCTGGCCACCGTGCCGATCACCGCCGGGGCGCCGACGACGCCCACCTACAACGGCAAGATGGTGGTCGCCGAGATGCTCGACGTCACCCGCATGAACAGCCGCACGGTCGGCTTCGGCGGCGAGTACGACATCCCGGACGTCCCCCACGCCATCCGCCTCACCAGCTCCGGCACCTTCCTGCACGGCAACTACTGGGCGCCCGCCGACACCTTCGGCCGGGTCAACGTCAGCCACGGCTGCGTCGGCCTGCGCGACGTCAAGGGCGGCGGGTCCGACACCCCGGCGGGCTGGTTCTTCGACCGCAGTCTGATCGGCGACGTCGTCGAGGTCGTCCACAGCAGGGACAAGACGGTCGCCCCCGACAACGGCCTGGGCGGGTGGAACATGGGCTGGGCGGCGTGGAAGGCGGGCAGCGCGGTCCGGTGACCCGGTCCCCACGGCGCCAACTCGGTACGGAACAGTGACAATTCCCTTGGCCGCAACGTCCCTGGCCTGCGGTTACGATGCGCCGGTGCGCGAGCGTGCGCACTGGGGCGCGGGCCGGAGCAGGCCCGGCGAGGGGAGACAAGGTGAACGTGCGTCCGATATCGGGGACGACGTCGGCCGGCATCCGGGGGCGGAGCGGCAAGGGGACCGGCAGGGGGCTGCCGGCGCTGATGCTCGGCGTGCTGCTGGCGGTGAGCGCGTGCGGCGGAGGCGGTGCGGACCCGGGGTCCGGCAAGGGCGGGGACGGGTCCGGCAAGGGCGCCACCGCCGCACAGGGCAAGCAGTCCGAGGCGGTCGTCACCATCGCGCCCGCGAACGGCGCGACGTCGGTCGACACCAGCGGCGCCCTCCAGGTCGCCGCCGCCAAGGGCAAGCTGACCGAGGTCGTGGTCAAGGACGCCGAGGGCGACCCGGTCGAGGGCGAGATATCCGGGGACGGCGCCACCTGGACGCCGTCCACCCACCTGGCCGCCTCCACCGCCTACACCGTGCACGCGGTCGCCAAGGACTCCGAGGGCCGCACCGCGGCGGAGGACTCCCGCTTCACCACGCTGACGCCGGAGAACACCTTCATGGGCACCTTCACCCCGGAGGACGGCTCGAAGGTCGGCGTCGGGATGCCGTTCTCCATCCGCTTCACCCGGGGCATCACCAACCCCGAGGACGTCGAGAAGGCCATCCGCATCAGGACCGAGCCGGCCGTCGAGGTCGAGGGCCACTGGTTCGGCAACGACCGCCTGGACTTCCGCCCGGAGGAGTACTGGCAGGCCGGCACCAAGGTCACCGTCGACCTCGCCCTCGACGGCGTCGAGGGCCGCGAGGGCGTCTACGGCAAGCAGGACAAGACGGTCTCCTTCACCATCGGCCGCAAGCAGGTCTCCGTCGTGGACGCCAAGAAGCTCACGATGCGGGTCGTGCGGGACGACAAGGTCCTCAAGACCGTCCCGGTCACCACGGGCGCCCCCGGGTACGAGACCTGGAACGGCAAGATGGTCATCACCGAGAAGCTCGCCGTGACCCGCATGAACGGCGACACGGTCGGCTACGGCGGCGAGTACGACATCAAGGACGTCCCGCACGCCATGCGCCTGTCCACCTCCGGCACCTTCATCCACGGCAACTACTGGGGCGGCGACGCCTTCGGCAACCGCAACGCCAGCCACGGCTGCGTCGGCCTGCGCGACGTGCAGGGCGGCTGGGACGACGAGACGCCCGCCGCGTGGTTCTTCGACAACTCGCTCGTCGGCGACGTGGTGGTCGTCGAGAACTCCGACGACGCGACCATCGCCCCGGACAACGGCCTCAACGGCTGGAACATGTCCTGGGAGCAGTGGAAGGCCTGAGCCTGCCGGCGCGAGCCGCGTACGGCCCCGGTGCCCTCGATGTGAGGTACGGCACCGGGGCCGCAGCCGTTAACCCCCGCTAACCTGCGGAGCATGACCGTACATCTCGAAGTCGCGGACGGCGTCGGCACGCTGCGCCTGGACCGCCCGCCCATGAACGCGCTGGACGTCGCCACGCAGGACCGGCTGAAGGAGCTCGCCGAGGAGGCCACGCGGCGCGAGGACGTGCGCGCCGTGGTGATCCACGGCGGCGAGAAGGTGTTCGCGGCAGGCGCGGACATCAAGGAGATGCAGGTGATGGACCACGCGGCGATGATCGTGCGCGCCCGTGCCCTGCAGGAGTCCTTCACCGCGGTGGCCCGCATCCCCAAGCCGGTCGTCGCCGCCGTGACGGGCTACGCGCTGGGCGGCGGCTGCGAACTCGCCCTCTGCGCCGACTTCCGCATCGCCGCGGACAACGCCAGGTTCGGCCAGCCCGAGATCCTGCTCGGCCTGATCCCGGGCGCGGGCGGCACCCAGCGCCTGTCCCGGCTGGTCGGCCCCTCCAAGGCCAAGGACCTGATCTTCACCGGCCGCCAGGTGAAGGCCGACGAGGCGCTGGCGATCGGCCTGGCGGACCGCGTGGTGCCCGCCGCCGAGGTCTACGAGCAGGCGCACGCCTGGGCCGCCCGTCTCGCCAAGGGACCCGCGATCGCGCTGCGCGCGGCGAAGGAGGCGATCGACACCGGCCTGGAGACGGACATCGAGACCGGCCTCGCCGTCGAACGGAACTGGTTCGCGGGCCTGTTCGCCACCGAGGACCGCGAACGCGGCATGCGCAGCTTCGTGGAGGAGGGCCCCGGAAAGGCGAAGTTCGTCTGAGCACCGGGACCGTGCGCCGTCATCGGCGCGGTGTCTGATCCAGGATCCCTCGACGGGGCGGTTCGTGGCAGTCTTGGCGCACCGGTGAGCGCGCCTTGTCGAGGGAGCCCGACGCCGGTCTCCGGCCGGACGGTTCGTGCAGGTCAACAACGCTGTTTGCAGTCCCGAACTGCCCCTGGCACATGCCACACGCCCCTCGTGGCGCTCCGGCTTTGCTCCGGCGCATTCACCGGGAACGGCCCCGGAGCCCACCGAAGGCAGCCATGATGGGGGCATGGCGGGGCTGGAGGGTACGGAACAGCCGCGGGGAGCCGGACGTGCGACCGCGGCGCGCTGGTCGCCGGCGGTCGAGGACGAACACGCGCTCAGGGCGCTGGAGCTGTTCGGCGATCCGACGGAGCGCGAGGTCCGGTTACCGTCCCGGCCCGAGTCCGCCGCCACCGCCCGCCGGCTGGCCCAGGTGGTGGCGCTGCGCCGGTGGAAGGTGTCCCCCAAGGTGACGGAGGACACCGTCCTGCTCGTCTCCGAACTGGTGGGCAACGCCGTGCGGCACACCGGCGCCCGCGCCTTCGGCCTCCACATGCGCCGCCGCCCCGGCTGGATCCGCGTCGAGGTGCGCGATCCCTCCAGGGGACTGCCCTGCCTGATGCCGGTCCAGGAGACGGACGTCAGCGGACGCGGACTCTTCCTGGTCGACAAGCTGTCCGACCGCTGGGGAGTGGATCTGCTGCCGCGCGGGAAGACCACCTGGTTCGAGATGCGGGTGACGGACCGCTGAGGCCGGCGCCCCGTCCCGCACCTCGCCGGCCCGCGCCGCACCCGCCGGACCGCACCGCACCCGCCGCCCCGTCCCGCACCTCGCTGGCCGCGCCCGCCGGCCCGCGCCGCGCCCGCCGGCCCGCGCCGCGCCCGCCGGCCCGCGCCGCGCCCGCCGGCCCGCACCGCGTCGCCTCCCGGGAGACCGGCCGCCGTTCGGACGAATCACCCGTTTCCGGACGTGACGCGCCTTAAATGGTGCGGTGACCACGACCGACCGCCGAACCGCACTGGCGGCGTGCGCCGGACTCTTCGCCGCGGGAGCGCTGACCACCGGATGCGGCACGAAGGGCGCCACCGCCCACCCCGCCGCACACCCCTCCGCCTCCGCACCGTCCCCGCCCCGCACGCCCGGCGTGGCCACCGTGCTCACGGCGCCCGCTCCCCGCCGCTTCCCCGGCCGCCCCGTCCAGATCGCCCACGGCCCCCGCGACCGCCCCCGCGTCGCCCTCACCTTCCACGGCCAGGGCGACCCCGCCACCGCCCGCGCGATCCTGACCGAGGCCGAACGGCACGGCGCCCGCGTCACCGTACTGGCCGTCGGCACCTGGCTGGACGCCCACCCGGAACTGGCCCGCCGCATCCTCGACGGCGGCCACGACCTCGGCAACCACACCCAGCACCACCTGGACGTCAACGCCATGACCGAGGCGGAGGCGTACGCCGAGATCACCGACTGCGCCCGGCGCCTGAAGCGCCTCACCGGCTCCGTCGGCACCTGGTTCCGGCCCTCCCGCGCCGCCCGCGCCTCCCCGCTCGTCGAACGGCTGGCCGTCCGCGCCGGCTACCCGCACGTCCTGTCCTACGACGTCGACCCCCTCGACTTCACCTCGCCCGGCGCCCCCGCCGTCGCCCGCTCCGTGCTCGGCGCGGTCCGCGGCGGGTCCGTGGTGAGCCTGCACTTCGGCTACGCGGACACGGTCGCCGCGCTCCCCGCCGTACTGGAAGAACTCGACCGCCGCGGACTGCGCGCGGTGACCACCACGGAGCTGATCGGCTGATGCACGCCAGAACCCTCACCCGCACCCTGATCGCGGGCCTCGCCCTCGCCGCACTCGCCGCCTGCGGCGACGGACGGCAGCAGCCCGGCGGGACACCCCCGGGCACCCGTGCCGCCAAGGCCTCCCCCGCCGAGCGGAAGCCCGCCGTCGACGGCCTGCCCGGCATGCCGCCCGTCCTCGACCCGAAGGACGTCTACGCCGCCGACCGCCCGGACAAGCTCTCCCCGGCGGTCAAGGGCTTCCCCTCCCGGGTCTACGTCCCCAACACCGAGTCCGACACGGTCACGGTCATCGACCCGAAGACCTACGAGGTCGTCGACACCATCCCGGTCGGCCGGCAGCCCCAGCACGTGGTGCCGTCCTGGGACCTGAAGACCCTGTGGGTCAACAACAACCGGGGCCACACCCTCACCCCCATCGACCCGGAGACGGGCAGGGCGGGCGCGCCGGTCGACGTCCACGACCCGTACAACCTGTACTTCACGCCCGACGGCAGGTACGCCGTCGTCATGGCCTCCCTCGACCGGGAACTGGTCTTCCGCGACCCGCACACCATGAAGGTGAAGAAGACCGTCCCCGTCACCTGCTACGGCGTCAACCACGCCGACTTCTCCCTCGACGGGCGCTACTTCGTCGTCTCCTGCGAGTTCAGCGGCGAACTGCTCAAGGTCGACACCCGGAAGATGGAGGTCGTCGCCCAGCAGAAGCTGCCCCTCGACGGCGCGATGCCGCAGGACGTCAAGATCTCACCCGACGGCAGGAGGTTCTACATCGCCGACATGAAGGCCGACGGCATGTGGGTGCTCGACGGCGACGCGTTCACCACCCCCACCCTCCTGCCCACCGGCAAGGGCGCCCACGGCCTCTACGTCGGCCGCGACTCCCGCGAGATGTACGTCTCCAACCGGGGCGAGGGCACCGTCTCCGTCTTCGACTTCACCGAGAACAAGCTCACCAGGAAGTGGCGCCTGCCCGACGGCGGCAGCCCCGACATGGGCGGTGTCTCCGCCGACGGCAAGGTCCTGTGGCTCTCCGGCCGCTACGACGCCGAGGTGTACGCCATCGACACCCGCACCGGCGGACAACTGGCCCGGATCAAGGTCGGCAACGGCCCGCACGGCCTCGCCGTCTACCCGCAGCCCGGCCGCTACTCGCTCGGCCACACCGGCATCTTCCGCTGACGGCAAGGGGATTCGGCCAACACGCCGCCATCGGGTGATGATCCGCGGGCCACCGCCGCGGAGCCGGGATCGTACCCGCATGATCACCACTCGTCTGCGGCGCCGGGCCGCCGCCGCCGTCCTGTCCGCCTCCGCGGTCCTCGCCACCTCCGCCGCCGCCGTCCCCGGCGCGGCGGCCCCGGCGGCGGCACCCGCGAAGGCCGCCCCCGCCTGCCCCCGGTTCGACGACAAGCTCGAGGCCGCCGCCGACCGGGGCGTCGACGTCGACCGCATCACCCCCGAACCGGTCTGGCGCACCACCTGCGGCACCCTCTACCGCAGCGACAGCAGGGGCCCGCAGGTCGTCTTCGAGGAGGGCTTCCACGCCAAGGACGTCGAGAACGGCCAGTACGACGTCGAGAAGTACGTCCTGGTCAACCAGCCCTCGCCGTACGTGTCGACGACCTACGACCACGACCTGTACAAGACCTGGTACAAGTCCGGCTACAACTACTACATCGACGCGCCCGGCGGCATCGACGTCAACAAGACCATCGGCGACACCCACAGGTGGGCCGACCAGGTCGAGGTCGCCTTCCCCGGCGGCATCCAGCGGCGGTACGTCATCGGCGTCTGCCCGGTCGACAAGCAGACCAGGACCGAGATCATGAGCGGGTGCGAGAGCAACCCGCACTACGAGCCCTGGCACTGACCGCCCGGCCCTTTGGCCCCCCGGGCAGGAGGAACAGGGCCTCCGACCCCACCGGCCGGTAGCCCGCCGCCTGGAACGCCCGCAGACTGCGGGCGTTCCCCGGCGACACCTGGGCCCACACCGGCTCGCCCCCGGCCAGCTGCCGCGCCGCCGTCACCAGCCGCCGCCCCAGCCCTCGGTGCCGCGCGTCCTCCGCCACCTCCACCGCGACCTCCAGCCGCCCGGCGACCCCGCGCCCCAGCACGAGCACCCCGCCGTCCGCCGCCCACACCCGTACGTCGTCGCGCCGCCGTCGCGCGGAGACCACCCGCGGATGCCCGGGATCGACGACCTCCGTCAGGGCGAGCGGCGGGCGCCCCGCGAGCGGCGCCCCGGTCAGCAGCACGTCGACCGTGTCGGTCGTCCGCCCGGTCCGCTCCATGAGGGCCGCCAGGAACCGCGCGTGCATCGTCGCGGCGAGCGGGTCGCACTCCAGGGAGTCCAGCGCCTCGCGCACCCACCCCTCGTCCTCGTCCGTGAAGACGACCGAGTGCGCCGTGAAGGCGATGACGCCCGCGTCCCGCGGACCGGGCTGCGCGACCACCGTCGTCCCGCCGTCCGGCGGGGGGAAGACACCCCGTGCCGCCGCGTCCAGGATCTCCCGCAGGCTCTCCGTCACCGTGCTCCTTGAGTCTCCACCCACTGGAGGGCCCAGACTCCCAGACATGACCGACGACGGCACCGGACTCATGACCATCGGCGAGCTGGCGCGGGCCACCGGACTGACCGTGCGCACCATCCGCTACTGGTCCGACGAGGGCGCCCTGCCCCCGGTGACCCGCTCCGCCGGCGGCTACCGCCTCTACGACGCCGCGTCCGTCGCCCGCCTGGAGCTGATCCGCACCCTGCGCGAACTGGGCCTCGGCCTGGACGCCGTACACCGGGTCCTGTCCGGCGAGACGACGGTCGCGCAGGTCGCGGCGGCACACGTGAGCGCGCTGGACGCGCAGATCGCGTCGCTGAAGGTGACCCGCGCGGTGCTGTCGTCCGTGGCGCGACGCGGCTCGACCGCGAAGGAGACGACCCTGATGAACAGACTGGCGCGACTGTCCGCCGCCGAACGCGGGCGGATCGTCGACGACTTCATGACGGAGCTCTTCGACGGGATCGACACGGCGGACCCCGACGTCCGCCGCCGGCTGCGGTTCACGGCGGCCACGCTGCCCGACGACCCGACGCCGGAGCAGGTGGACGCCTGGGTGGAACTGGCCGAGCTGATCCAGGACCCCGGCTTCCGGGCGCTGATGCGCTCGATGGTGGAGTTCAACGCGGCCGACCGGGGGCCGGACGTCCCCGCCGGCACCTCCATGTGGTTCGTCAGCCGTCTCGTGCGGCTCGCGGGCGACGCGCTGCGCCGGGGCGTCGCCCCTGATGCGCCCGGGGCCGGGGACGTCCTGCGCCCGCTGCTCGGCGACGCCGACCCCGCCGCCGTCCTGGAACGCCTGACCGCGATGACGGACAGCCGGGTCGGCCGGTACCGGGAACTGTCGGCCGCCGTGAGCGGTCTGGGGCCCCAGCCGACGTACGAGGAGGAGTTCGGGTGGGTGGTCGCCGCGCTGGAGGCCCGGACGGGCAGCTAATCTGACCTGCGTCAGTGGCGTGCGACAGCACGGCCGGAGCACGGATGAGGGGCTGATCGGTGGCGGACATCGAGGAAGCGCGCAAGCAGTTCGAGCGGATCGATACGGACGGTGACGGGTTCATCACCGCTGCCGAGTTCAAGACCGCGCTGGCCCAGGGCGGTGACTGGAACGTCACCGAGTCGGTGGCCGAGGCGATCATCGCCGGCCGCGACCTCAACGGCGACAAGATGCTGTCGTTCGACGAGTTCTGGGCGCACCTCAACAAGTAGGCGACGCCCGAGGGGGCGCCCGTCCGGACCTCCGGCGGGCGCCCCCTCGTCATGCCGCCCCCCGGGTGAATGCCGGGCGGCGCCGGAATAGCCCGCGGCGCCCGGAGGTTGCCGCCGATCACCGGCGCGGTGGACGCGCCGGACCCGTAGGACACGACCTCCGGAAGGCCAGGCGAGTCGGACCATGAAGATCGGCATCATCGGCGCGGGCAACATCGGCGGCAACCTCACCCGGCGGCTGACCGCCCTCGGGCACGACGTCTCCGTCGCCAACTCCCGCGGCCCGCACACCCTCACCGCGCTGGCCGAGGAGACCGGGGCGACCCCCGTACCGGTCGGGGAGGCGGCGCGCGGCGCGGAGATCGTGGTCGTCACGATCCCCCTCAGGGCGATCCCCGACCTGCCCTCCGGCGTCCTGGACGGGGCCGCCGACGACGTCGCGGTCATCGACACCGGCAACTACTACCCGCAGCGCGACGGCCGGATCGCCGGCATCGAGGACGAGGGCCTCACCGAGAGCCGCTGGACCGAACGTCACCTCGGCCACCCGGTGGTCAAGGCCTTCAACGGCACCTACGCCCAGGACATCCTGGACCGCCCGCGCCCGGCCGGCGACCCCGACCGCATGGCGCTCCCGGTGGCCGGCGACGACGAGGCGGCCAAGGCGAAGGTCCGGTCCCTGATCGACGAGCTCGGCTTCGACACCGTGGACGCCGGCGGCGTCGACGACTCCTGGCGCCAGCAGCCCGGCACCCCGGTGTACGGCCTGCGCGCGGGCGTGGACGACGTCACCGGGGCACTGGCTCAGGCGTCCCCGGAACGCCCCGCGGACTTCCGGGGCTGACGGCCCGCTCAGGCGCCCCGCGCCCACTCCTCCAGCGCGGTCCTGCTCGCGAAGTCGGCCACGTTCGTGTCGACCGGGTCGTCGGTGTACTGGTGGAAGCGCCACTCGGCCTCGATGCGCGGTTCGCCCGCCGTCACGTAGTCGGCGATCCAGAGGCCGTCGCCGGCGTACGAGGTGGTGTCGACCTCGAGCCAGAAATGACGGTTGCAGTACAGGATCACCCGGTTGTCGGGCCGCAGCTCCTTCAGCTTCCGGATGAAGCGGTCCTTCTCGGCGTTGCTCGCACGGGTGCCCTCGCCGGTCGTCTCCCAGTCGACGGCGAGGACGTCGCCCTTCCTCTCCGGGGCCTTGGACAGGAAGTACTCGGCCTGGGCGGTCAGGTTGCCCGGCCACAGGAAGTGGTAGAAGCCGACGACGAGCCCGGCGTCGCGCGCCCGGTCCGTCTGGGCCGCGAGTCTGGGACTCACGTACGAACGGCCCTCCGTCGCCTTGATGAAGACGAAGGAGAGGCCGTCCGTGTCGTAGCTGGAGGACTGGTAGGCGCTCACGTCGATGCCGCGCAGCATGAGGACTCCCTCGGATGCCGGTGGGGCTGAAGTTCCCCGGGGGCGGAGGTTGTGGTTATGCCCGGGATCGACGGCCGTACGCCGGGCGTGAAGGCGCTCGGCGTACGGTGCTGGTGCGCGCCGGTCGGATCAGGAGGCGGACGAGGCGACCGGGGCCGCCCGCGTGCCGTCGTGGTCCGCGGCGGTGGCCTCGCCCTCGTCCAGGGAGACGTCCTTGGTCTCCTTGCCGAGCAGCAGTGCGATCAGCGTCAGCACCGCCATCGCCGACAGGTAGACGCCGACCAGCCACGGCGAGCCGTCACCGGTCTCCCACAGCGCCACCGCGATGAACGGCGCGACGGCCGCCCCGAGGATCGAACTGACGTTGTACGAGATGCCCGAACCGGTGTAGCGCACGCTGGTCGGGAAGAGCTCGGGCAGCAGCGCGCCCATCGGGCCGAACGTCATGCCCATCAGCGTGAAGCCGAGCACGAGCCACAGCACCACGCCGAGCGTGCCCAGGTCGATCAGCGGCACCCAGACCAGGCCGAAGACCACGATCGCGGCGGTGATCCAGATCAGGGTGGTGCGCCGGCCGTACTTGTCGGCGAGCGGGCCGGAGACCAGGGTGAACGCGGCGAAGAACAGCACGCCGAAGATCATCATCAGGACGAAGGTGGTGTAGCTGTACCCGAGGCCGGGCACGGCGGCGTCCTCGGCGGTGCGTCCGTAGCTCAGCGAGAACGTGGTCATCAGGTAGAAGAGCACGTACGTCGCCAGCATGATGAAGGTGCCCAGGATCAGCTGCTTCCAGTGGCCCCGGACCACGGTGGCCAGCGGCAGCTTCCGCACCTTCCCGGTCTCCTGGGTCTTGGTGAACACGGCCGACTCCACGAGCCGCGAGCGCACCCACAGGCCGATGGCGACCATCACGGCGGAGAACAGGAACGGGATCCGCCAGCCCCAGCTGGTGAAGGCCTCGGAGGGCTGTGTGGGGTCGGCGCCGGCCGCGGACGGCAGCAGGGCCCCGATGATCAGGAACAGGCCGTTGCCGATGATGAAGCCGAGCGGGGCGCCCAGCTGCGGGAAGGTGCCGTACAGGGCGCGCTTGCCCTTGGGCGCGTTCTCGGTGGCGACCAGGGCGGCGCCGCTCCACTCGCCGCCGAGCGCGAAGCCCTGCGCGAGCCGCATCAGCACGAGCAGCGCGGTGGCGGCCCAGCCGGCCTGCGCGTAGGTGGGCAGCGCGCCGATGAGGAAGGTGGCGATGCCCATGGTGAGGAGCGAGATCACCAGCGTCTTCTTGCGGCCCAGCCGGTCGCCGAGGTGCCCGAAGAAGACGGCCCCGATCGGGCGGGCGACCATCGCGGCGCCGAAGACCGCGAAGGACGACAGCAGTGCCGTGGTCGGGTCGCTGTTCGGGAAGAAGAGCGCGGGGAAGACCAGTACGGCGGCGGTCGCGTAGATGTAGAAGTCGTAGAACTCGATCGTCGTGCCGATGAGGCTGGCGATGAGGACACGGGACCGCGGATTGACGGGTGCCTCGGCTGGACCGGTGGTGGATGCGGGCATGGCTCGGTCTTTCACGCGTGGAACATGTGTGTGAGCTGCAACGATCTCAGGACGTCTTGCCTGACGGAAAGTCCGTGCCACGATGTGAGACGCAGGGGCGCCCGGGGGAGCGGGCGGCCCGGCAGGGCCCGGCCCGCTCGGTCCGGGGAGGCCGAAGGGACCCGGGGCGGCGTTACAGCCCGGCGTGCCGCAGCAGGAGCGCCAGGTCGGCGTCCTTCACGCGGGTGATCCCTTGCGGGTGCCGGTTGGTCAGCATGTGCAGCGGGACGGGGTCGCGGTTCAGCCGGCGTGTCGCCGCTGGGCTGAGCGTCGCCCGGACGCGCCACGGCTGACGGGGGTTCCCGGCCGCCTCGAACGGCTCGTCCTCGATCTCGGCCACCGCGGCGACCTCCCGCACCGGACTGGCGAAGTAGATCCACAGGCGGTCGCCCGCGGCCATCCGCCGCCACCTGGACAGGCACCACTCCCGGCGGGGCTCGGTCTCGGCGAGTTCCAGCATGTGGCTCTTGGCGGACGATCCGCCGTCCGGGGTGGTCTCCGCGGGCTTGACGATGAACAGCCAGTCCACGCACGAACCTCCGCTCGTACCGTGCTTCCCCGCGCCGTGCCCGGCGCGGTCTCCTTCGTGCTGCCCCGTCCGGGGGCCGCCACACCGGGCCCCGCGCACCTTCCGCCGCCGCTTCCCGCGCCGCCGCCCGGTCACGGCCACGGGCCGGGCGGCCCTGGCGGGGCCGGACGAAGAGGCGCCGGCGGCCGGGAGGGGAGGCGCCGGCGGCCGGGAGGGGAGGCGCCGGCGGCCGGGAGGGGAGGTCTCCCGGCTCCTCGCACGGCGTCACGGCGCCGGCCGGGGCCCGCGGCCTCAGCACTCGATGATGTTGACCGCCAGTCCGCCCCGCGCCGTCTCCTTGTACTTCACCGACATGTCGGCGCCCGTCTCCTTCATGGTCTTGATGACCTTGTCGAGGGACACCTTGTGCGAGCCGTCGCCGCGCATCGCCATCCGGGCCGCCGTGACCGCCTTCACCGCGGCCATGCCGTTGCGCTCGATGCACGGGATCTGGACGAGGCCGCCCACGGGGTCGCAGGTGAGGCCCAGGTTGTGCTCCATGCCGATCTCGGCGGCGTTCTCGACCTGCTCGGGGCTGCCGCCCAGCACCTCGGCGAGCGCGCCCGCCGCCATGGAGCAGGCGGAGCCGACCTCGCCCTGGCAGCCGACCTCGGCGCCGGAGATGGAGGCGTTCTCCTTGAAGAGCATGCCGATCGCGCCGGCCGCCAGGAGGAAGCGGACCACGCCCTCCTCGTCGGCGCCGGGGACGAAGTTCACGTAGTAGTGCAGGACCGCCGGGATGATGCCCGCCGCCCCGTTCGTCGGCGCCGTGACGACCCGGCCGCCGGCCGCGTTCTCCTCGTTCACGGCCATCGCGTAGAGCGTGATCCACTCCATGGCGAGCGCCTGCGGGTCGCCCTCGGAGCGCAGCTTGCGCGCGGTGTTCGCGGCGCGGCGGCGGACCTTCAGGCCGCCCGGCAGGATGCCCTCCCGTGACATGCCGCGGTCCACGCACGCCCGCATCACGCGCCAGATCTCCAGCAGACCCTCGCGGATCTCCTCCTCCGAGCGCCACGCCCGCTCGTTCTCCAGCATCAGCGCGGAGATCGACAGGCCCGTCTCCCGGGTCAGGCGCAGCAGCTCGTCACCGGTGCGGAAGGGGTACTTCAGTACGGTGTCGTCGAGCTTGATGCGGTCCGCGCCCACCGCGTCCTCGTCCACGACGAAGCCGCCGCCGACCGAGTAGTACGTCTTCGAGAGCACCTCCGTGCCCGCCGCGTCGTACGCCCACAGCGTCATGCCGTTGGCGTGGTACGGGAGGGCCTTGCGGCGGTGCAGGACCATGTCGTCGTCGTAGGAGAAGGGGATCTCGCGCTCGCCGAGGAGGCGGATGCGGCTCGAGGCCCTGATCGTCTCGACGCGGTCGTCCGCCGTCTCCACGTCCACCGTGCGCGGCGAGGCGCCCTCCAGGCCGAGCAGCACCGCCTTGGGCGTGCCGTGGCCGTGGCCGGTGGCGCCGAGCGAGCCGTACAGCTCGGCCCGGACCGAGGCCACCGAGTCCAGCAGTTCCTCGTTGCGCAGGCGCCGGGCGAACATGCGCGCCGCGCGCATCGGGCCGACCGTGTGCGAGCTCGACGGGCCGATGCCGATCGAGAACAGGTCGAAGACCGAGATGGCCACGGGAACTCCTCAATACGGGGGTGGTGCAGGAGGGGGGTGGGGCGCCGGGCCCGCTTGTGGCCGGCCCGGCGCCCCTCGTGCGGTACTGCCGGTTACTTGTCCAGACCCGGGTACAGCGGGTGCTTGTCGGCCAGGGCCTTCACCCGGGCCTTGAGGGCCTCCGCGTCGTAGGACGGCTTCAGCGCCTCGGCGATCACGTCCGCGACCTCGGCGAAGTCCTCGGCCGTGAAGCCGCGGGTCGCCAGGGCCGGCGTGCCGATGCGCAGACCGGAGGTCACCATCGGCGGGCGCGGGTCGTTCGGGACGGCGTTGCGGTTGACGGTGATGCCGACCTCGTGGAGGCGGTCCTCGGCCTGCTGGCCGTCCAGCTCCGAGTCACGCAGGTCCACGAGGACCAGGTGGACGTCGGTGCCGCCGGTCAGGACGGAGACGCCCGCCGCCTTCGCGTCGTCCTTCACCAGGCGCTCGGCCAGGATCCGGGCGCCTTCCAGCGTACGACGCTGGCGCTCCTTGAAGTCCTCGCTCGCCGCGACCTTGAAGGCGACGGCCTTGGCGGCCACCACGTGCTCCAGCGGGCCGCCCTGCTGACCGGGGAAGACGGCGGAGTTGATCTTCTTGGCCAGCTCGGCCGTGGAGAGGATCACACCGCCGCGCGGGCCGCCCAGCGTCTTGTGGGTGGTGGTGGTCACCACGTGGGCGTGCGGAACCGGGTTCGGGTGCAGGCCCGCCGCGACCAGACCGGCGAAGTGCGCCATGTCGACCATCAGGTACGCGCCGACCTCGTCCGCGATCCGGCGGAACGCGGCGAAGTCGAGCTGCCGCGGGTAGGCCGACCAGCCGGCCACGATCAGCTTCGGCTTGTTCTCCTTGGCGAGGCGCTCCACCTCGGCCATGTCGACCTGGCCGTCGTCGCCCACGTGGTAGGCGACGACGTCGTAGAGCTTGCCGGAGAAGTTGATCTTCATGCCGTGGGTCAGGTGCCCGCCGTGGGCGAGGTTCAGACCCATGATCGTGTCGCCGGGCTTGAGCAGGGCGAACATCGCCGCCGCGTTGGCCTGGGCGCCCGAGTGCGGCTGCACGTTGGCGTGCTCGGCGCCGAAGAGCGCCTTGACCCGGTCGATGGCGATCTGCTCGACCACGTCGACGTGCTCGCAGCCGCCGTAGTAGCGGCGGCCGGGGTAGCCCTCGGCGTACTTGTTGGTGAGGACCGAGCCCTGCGCCTCCATGACCGCGACGGGCGCGAAGTTCTCGGAGGCGATCATCTCGAGGGTGGACTGCTGGCGGTGCAGCTCGGCGTCGACGGCGGCGGCGACGTCGGGGTCGAGCTCGTGCAGGGGGGTGTTCAGAAGCGACATGCGTCCGTGTCTCCTCAGGCGCCGGCGAATTCGGTGTACTCGTCGGCGGAGAGCAGGTCGCCCGGCTCCTCGCTGACGCGCACCTTGAACAGCCAGCCGCCCTCGAAGGGCGCGGTGTTCACCAGCGACGGGTCGCTGACGACGTCCTCGTTGACCTCGGTGACCTCGCCGGAGACGGGGGAGTACAGGTCGGAGACCGACTTGGTCGACTCCAGTTCGCCGCAGGTCTCGCCCGCGGACACGGTGGCGCCGACCTCGGGGAGCTGGACGAAGACGACGTCACCGAGCGCGTTGGCCGCGTGCTCCGTGATGCCGACCGTCGAGACGCCGTCCTCGGCGCCCGACAGCCACTCGTGCTCCTTGCTGTAGCGCAGCTGCTGGGGGTTGCTCATGGCCTGAATTCTCCTGTACGCGGGACAGTGCTGATGACGGGGGGACTGCTGGGACCACTGGTGGGCGGCGCGGGCCGGGCGGGGGCGACGAAGGGCCCCCGCGCGCCCGGTGTCTACTTCTGGCGCTTGTAGAAAGGCAGCGCCACGACCTCGTACGGCTCGTGGGTGCCCCGGATGTCCACGCCGACCCCGGCGGTGCCCGCGGCCGCGTGGGCGGCGTCGACGTACGCCATGGCGATCGGCTTGCCCAGCGTGGGGGAGGGGGCGCCGGAGGTGACCTCGCCGACCACCTCGCCGCCGGCGACGACCGCGTACCCGGCGCGCGGGACGCGGCGGCCCTCGGCGACCAGGCCGACCAGGACGCGGGGCGGGTTCGCCTCGGCCCGGGAAGCGGCCTGCTCGAGCGCCGCGCGGCCCACGAAGTCGCCCTCCTTCTCGAACTTCACCACCCGGCCGAGCCCGGCGTCGAAGGGCGTCAGCTCCGTCGTCAGCTCGTGCCCGTACAGCGGCATGCCCGCCTCCAGGCGGAGCGTGTCCCGGCAGGACAGGCCGCACGGGACCAGCCCTGCGCCCTCGCCCGCCTCGGTCAGCGCCTGCCACAGCCGGACGGCGTGCTCCGGCTTCACGAACAGCTCGAAGCCGTCCTCGCCGGTGTACCCGGTGCGCGCGATGAGCGCCGGGACGCCGGCGACCGTGCCGGGCAGGCCCGCGTAGTACTTCAGGCCGTCCAGGTCGGCGTCGGTGAGCGAGGCGAGGATGCCCGGGGACTCGGGGCCCTGCACGGCCAGCAGCGCGTAGGCGTCGCGGTCGTCGCGGACCTCGGCGTCGAAGCCGGCGGCCCGCTCGGTGAGCGCGTCCAGCACCACCTGGGCGTTGGAGGCGTTGGCGACCACCATGTACTCGGTCTCGCCCAGGCGGTAGACGATCAGGTCGTCCAGGATGCCGCCGTCCTCGCGGCAGATCATGGTGTAGCGGGCACGGCCCGGCTTCACGCTGCCGATGTTCCCGACCAGCGCGAAGTCCAGCAGGTCGGCGGCGCGCGGGCCGGTGACGGTGATCTCGCCCATGTGGGAGAGGTCGAAGAGACCGGCCCGGGTGCGCACCGCGACGTGCTCGTCGCGCTCGGAGCCGTAGCGCAGGGGCATGTCCCAGCCGGCGAAGTCGGTCATGGTCGCGCCCAGCGCGCGATGCGTGGCATCCAGCGCGGTACGGCGGAGTTCGGTACTGCTCATCGGTCGGTCGTCTCCCAGGACAGGACGGCACGGGCGAGGTCGGTCCTCCCCATCTGTCATCGGAACCTGAGAGGTTCGCCGTGACCACCGGAGTGCGGCGGTCAGGACTTGCACCTTGGGTGGGGCAGCCGTGGAGCGGCGGCCCGCTTTTCAGATGTGCCTCGCCCGCGCGGTAACGGTGCCTGAGAGATTCAAGGGAGGGACTTGCTCCTTCGGCGCCCCGGCGCGGCCGGGGACTCTCCCGCGCGGATTCAAACGGCCGGTATGCAGTTGGCGCCGCCATCATTGCACGCCGGGCCTGTTCGTGGCAGACCGTGATCTGTAACCGGCTCGTGGCAGTAAGCGCACGAAAACGCGAGACCGCCGCATTACCTTCTCTTTACACTCGACGGGGACGGGAACTCGTGAACCGCCCCAGGGGAGGACGATCACGGTGAACAGGACCACGGCTTGCGCAACGACCTCGGGCATCGCACTGCCGAAGCGGCCCGCCCCGGCCGGGGAGGCGCGTGCCGGACTGCCCGCACCCGTCGTCCGCGACCTGCGCGACCGCGACGGCCGCGGCCCGCGCGCCCTGCTCTTCGGGCCCCGCGACCTGGTGGTGGTCACCGGCCTGCCCGGCAGCGGCAAGTCCACCCTGATGCGGCGCACCGTGCGCGGCCTGCGCATCGACTCCCAGGACGCCCGCGACCGCTGGGACCGCCGCGTGCCGCGCCTCCTCCCCTACGCCCTCTACCGGCCCCTCGTGCGCCTCGCCCACTACGCCGGGCTGCGCCGCGCCCTGCGCTCCGGCCGGGGCGTCGTCGTGCACGACTGCGGCACGCAGACCTGGGTGCGCGGCTGGCTGGCCCGCGAGGCCCGCCGCCGCGGCGGCGCCCTGCACCTGCTGCTCCTCGACGTCGGCGCCGACGACGCCCTGGCCGGGCAGCGCGAGCGCGGCCGGGGCGTCTCGCGGTACGCCTTCCTGCGGCACCGCGCGGCGACCGCCCGGCTGCTGGCCTCCGTGACCGAGGGCAGCCTGCCGGCCGGCTGCGCCTCGGCGGTCGTCCTGGACCGGGCGGCGGCCGACGCGCTGCACCGGATCGCCTTCACGGGCTGAGGTGACGGTCCGTGGGCCGGTGGGGCCGAACGGGTTAGCCTTTTCAGCCACAGCAGCGGTACCCAGGCAGGCGGTAGGCAGATGGACTTCCCAGCGGACTTCCCGGCGGACCTCTCACCGGAGTTCCCGGCGCCGGCGCATCCCCACCCGCACGGCGGATGGCCCGGCAACGAACTGGAGGAGGTCCTGTCGGCCTCCCTCGGCGTGCCGGGCGCGGGCGGCCGGATCGTGGAGGTGCTCGGCCGCAGCTTCGTCTGGGTCCCGCTGCCCAACGGCGGCGGCCCGGACACCGGCCCCCTCGACCTGCCCACGATGGAGATCGACGGCCAGGCCCACGTGCCGGTGTTCAGCTCCGAGGAGCAGCTCCGCCGGGCCGCCGGCCCCCACATGGGGTACACCGTCGCCCCCGCCGTCGAGTTCGCCCGCGGCCTGCCCCCGCAGGTCGGCATCGCCGTGAACCCGGACGGCGTGGTCGGCGTCCCGCTGCCGCCGGCCGCCGTGGCCGAGCTGTGCCGGGCCGGACGCACCCCGCTGGACGGGGCCGCGTCCGGCGGCCGGGTCCGCCTGTTCGAACCCGACTGGCAGGACGACCCGGTCGACTTCCTGGCCGCGGCCCGCGCCGAGTTCACCGCCGTCGGCGTCGTCCGCACCGCCCGCCGCTGCCTGGCCGCCGTCGAGACCGCCGACCCGGTGATGTTCGTCGGCGTGGAGCTGTCCCACTGGGAGGGCGACGCCCGCGCGCTCCCGCTGGACGCCCTCGGCCGCGCCCTCGGCGCGGTCCCGGTCAGGTGGCCGGTCAACCTGGTCCTCCTGGAAGCGGTCCAGGACCCGGTCTGCGACTGGATGCGGTCACACGTACGCCCCTTCTACGACCGGGACGTGTGAACCCCGGACGGGGAGCGCCCCCGAAGCGGCGGGGATCGTGACACCTGCGGCTCCGCCGCGCGGGCGCGACCGGCCACGAGGCCCCCGCACCCGCCGGCGGACAACACCCCCCGGAACTCCGGAGCCACCGCCGCGGGGGGAGCCCTAAGCTGGGTCCACGACAGGAGACGGTTCTCGAAGGGTCGGTAAAAGGTGAGCGCGAGCGGTACCGCCGCGACCGGGCAGGTCGAGCACATGCTGCGCCAGGTGACGCCCGGGCGCTACGACGCCTACGAGGCCCTGCTGCGCGCGCTCGCCACCCCCGCCACCGGCCAGGTCTGGATGCTGCTGTGGCACGGCCAGGCCGGCTCCCCGGACGCCCAGTACGGGAACATGGAGGTCGGTGGCTACGGCTACGCGCCCTGCGTCACCTCCGCCCAGGAGCTCTCCGCCAGCGGCTGGAACCGGTCGTACGAGGTGGTCGACGGCCTGGAAGTGGCCCGCGCCCTCTATCCGGACCACTACGGTCTCTGGCTCAACCCGCACGCCCCCGGCGGTGGCGTCGGCATCCCCTGGCCCGACCTGCGCCGCATCGCCTCCGGCCTGGACCGCCAGCCCGCCGGCCCCTTGCGCCTGTCCGAACCGGCCATCGAGATCCCGCAGTTCTACGCCCTGCTCGCGCAGAACGCCCACCGCACCCCGGCGGTCCGCGCACTGCGCCGCGCCTGGGTGCAGCCGTCGCTGGGCGCGCCCTACCTCGCCATCGGCCTGGACGTGTACGACACGTCGCCGCCGGCCGTGGACGCGGTGCGCGCGATGATGCAGCAGTCCGTCGGCGCGGTGCCGGAGGGGCTGCCGGTGTCGACGGTGGCGATGACCGACGCGCACGACCCGGTCGCCCTGTGGCTGCGCGCCAACGCCCGCCCCTTCTACGACCGCGAGGCCCACGCGGCCCCCGCCGCCGGGTACGGCTACCCGCCGGCCCGCGGCGGCTACTGACGGGGCGACGGACCCCCGCCGGCCGTGTCGACGGCGTTCCGCGTCCTTCACACGACGGACACACTTCTTCGCGCGTAGATGACGGCGGATGGTCGCGAAGATCGTCGATTCCGCTGTTGTGTCCCAACTGTCCTTCGTTCGAAGGCTGTTACCCACTGTTCGGATAACGGAATCCCTAGCAGTGCATCACGGTTGCGCATACTTTCCCAGCCAGACCTGGCGGGTGATCGTGACGACGCTGAAGACTCCCGAGAAAGACACGGATCGTTCGATCCCGTGATCGAGAGCAAGTCGACAAAGCCGTAATCCACGGCGGGCGTAGGCCGGTCACCGCCGGCGAGAGGGGTCGGGTCACTGTGACCGCACCGATCGAGACCACCGGGGCGCAAGCCGAGGCACAGCCCGAGGCTGTCCTCGCCGGTGCCGAGAAGGGGCAGATCGAGGGCCGTTCCCTGGGACAGATCGCCTGGTCCCGCTTCAAGAAGGACAAGGTGGCCATGGCCGGCGGGGTCATCGTGATCCTGCTGGTCCTCCTCGCGGTCCTCTCCCGCCCCCTCCAGGCGCTCTTCGGCCTGGACCCCAACGCCCTCAACCAGGACCTGATCGACCCCAACACCTCGCTGCCCAAGGGTGACTTCGGCGGCATGAGCTGGGACCACCCGCTCGGTGTGGAGCCCAAGTTCGGCCGGGACATCGCCACCCGCATCCTGGAGGGCTCCTGGGTCTCGCTGGTCGTCGCCTTCGGCGCCACGATCCTGTCCAACACGATCGGCGCGGTCCTCGGCGTCGTCGCCGGCTACTACGGCGGACGCGTCGACGCGATCATCAGCCGGCTGATGGACACCTTCCTGGCCTTCCCCCTCCTGCTGTTCGCGATCGCCATCTCGGCGACCCTGCAGGGCGGCGCCTTCGGACTGGAGGGCCTGCCGCTGCACATCGTGGTGCTGGTCTTCGTGATCGGCTTCTTCAACTGGCCCTATCTGGGGCGCATCGTCCGGGGCCAGACGCTGGCCCTGAGGGAACGGGAGTTCGTCGACGCCTCGCGCGGGATGGGGGCCAAGGGCCCGTACATCCTCTTCCGGGAGCTGCTGCCGAACCTCGTGGGGCCGATCATCGTCTACTCGACGCTGCTCATCCCGACCAACATCATCTTCGAGGCGTCCCTGAGCTTCCTCGGCGTCGGCATCCAGCCCCCGCAGGCCTCGTGGGGCGGCATGATCAACGACGCGGTCGAGTACTACCAGGTCGACCCCCAGTACATGATCGTTCCCGGCCTCGCCATCTTCGTGACCGTCCTGGCGTTCAACCTGCTCGGCGACGGTCTTCGTGACGCTCTCGACCCGCGCAGCCGCTGACCCGCGGCTGCCACGGGGGCACCAAGGATTTGCCAACAATGGAGGGGAAGCAGACCATCATGCGAAGGTCAGCGCTGGCCGCGGTCGCGGCCATCGGCAGTGCGAGCTTGCTGCTGTCGGCTTGCAGCAAGGCCGATGACAACTCGGACAACAACGGAAAGAAGTCGGCTGAGGCCAACGCCGCGACCAAGGGTGTCGTCAACGCCTCCACCCAGAAGGGCGGGACGGTCACGTACGAGTACTCGGACGTCCCGGACTCCTTCGACCCCGGCAACACGTACTACGCGTACATGTACAACCTCAGCCGGCTGTACGCCCGCCCGCTGATGACCTTCCAGCCCGGCGCGGGCGAAGAGGGCAACAAGCTGGTCCCGGACCTCGCCGAGAGCAAGGGCGTGCCGAGCGACGGCGGCAAGACCTGGACGTACAAGCTGCGTGCGGGCCTGAAGTACGAGGACGGCACCCCGATCACCTCGAAGGACGTCAAGTACGCCGTCGAGCGGTCCAACTTCGCGCGTGACGTGCTCTCCCTCGGCCCGAACTACTTCCAGCAGTTCATGGAGGGCGGCGACAAGTACAAGGGCCCCTACAAGGACAAGAGCCCCGAGGGCCTGAAGTCCATCGAGACGCCGGACGACACCACGATCGTCTTCCACCTCAACCGTTCGTTCCAGGAGTTCGACTACCTGGTCGCGACGCCGCAGACGGCTCCGGTGCCCAAGGCCAAGGACAAGGGCATCGACTACGTCAAGAACATCGTGTCCTCCGGCTCGTACAAGTTCGAGAGCTACGAGGAGGGCAAGCAGGCCGTCCTCGTCCGCAACGAGAACTGGGACCCGAAGACGGACCCGCTGCGCAAGCAGTACCCGGACAAGGTCGTCGTCAAGCTCAAGGTCAACCCCGAGACGATCGACCAGGACGTCCAGGCCGGCACCGCGATCGACCTCGGCGGCACGGGCGTCCAGGCCGCGACGCAGGCGAAGGTCGTCAACAACGCCGACCTGAAGGCCAACACCGACAACACCTACGGTGGCCGCCTCGTCTACATGGCGATCAACACCCAGGTCGCCCCGTTCGACAAGCTCGAGTGCCGCAAGGCCGTCGAGTACGCCGTCGACAAGGTCTCCGTGCAGACCGCCCTGGGCGGCCCGATCCGCGGTGAGATCGCGACCACCGTCCTGCCGCCGGACATCACCGGCTACCAGAAGGCGGACACCTACCCGACCGCCGGCAACAAGGGCGACGTCGCCAAGGCCAAGGAGCAGCTGAAGGCCTGCGGCAAGACGGCCATCACCACCAACATCTCGGCGCGCAGCGACCGCCCGCAGGAGGTCGACGCGGCCACCGCGATCATCGCCTCGCTGAAGAAGGTCGGCATCAACGCCAGCCTGAAGCAGTACCCGTCGGGCAAGTACTTCACCGACTACATCGGTGTGCCGGAGTTCAACAAGAAGCAGAACATCGGTCTGCACATGATGCAGTGGGGCGCCGACTGGCCGTCCGGCTACGGCTTCCTCCAGCAGATCCTCAACGGTGGAGCGATCGGCCCGTCCGGCAACACCAACATCTCGTACCTGAACGACAAGCAGATCAACGAGACGCTCGGCAAGGCCATCGCCACCGAGGACGACACCGAGCGCAACTCGCTGTACGGCCAGATCGACAAGCGTGCGATGGAGCAGGCCGCCCTCGTCCCGCTGACCTACTTCAAGGTCCTGCTGTACCGCCCGACCACCTTCACCAACCTGGTGTCCACGGCGGCGTTCAGCGGTCAGTACGACTACCTCAACATCGGCACGACCAAGAAGTAGCCCCGGAAGGCAGGTGAAGGCATTGGTGCCCGCGGGCTTCGCGGCCCGCGGGCACCAGCGCCGGTCCCCGTGATCTCGTACATCCTCCGTCGGACGTTCGCGGCAGTGATCCTGCTGCTGGTCGTCACCGCGGTCACCTTCGCGATCTTCTTCCTGTTGCCGCGGCTCGCCGGTCAGACCGCCGACCAGCTCGCGCAGCAGTACATCGGAAAGAGCCCGACGAAGGCGGACATCCTCGCGGTCAAGCAGAACCTCGGTCTGGACCAGCCCCTGTACGTCCAGTACTGGCACTTCATCAAGGGGATCGTCAGCGGCGCCACCTACAACCTGGGCCCCACGACGGCGAACTGCAACGCGCCCTGCTTCGGCTACTCCTTCAAGACCCACGTCGAGGTGTGGCCGCAGCTCACCTCGCGTCTCCCGGTGACCCTCTCGCTGGCCGGCGGTGCCGCCGTGCTGTGGCTGGTCTCCGGTGTCCTGATCGGCGTGGTCTCCGCACTCAAGCCCCGCAGCGTCTTCGACCGCACCTTCATGGGCGTGGCGCTCGCCGGCGTCTCCCTGCCCATGTTCTTCACCGGCAACCTGCTGCTCCTGCTGTTCACCTTCCAGTGGCCCATCTTCGGCCGCACCTACGTGCCGCTCACCGAGAACCCGGCCCAGTGGGCCAACACGCTCTTCCCGGCCTGGTGCTCCCTGGCGCTGCTGTACTCCGCCATCTACGCCCGGCTCACCCGTTCGGGCATGCTGGAGACGATGAACGAGGACTTCATCCGCACGGCCCGCGCCAAGGGCCTGCGGGAACGCAGGGTCGTGGCCCGGCACGGCCTCCGGGCCGCGCTGACACCGATCATCACCGTCTTCGGCATGGACCTCGGCCTGCTGCTCGGCGGTGCCGTGATCACCGAGAAGGTGTTCTCGCTGCCCGGCATCGGCCAGTACGCGGTGCAGGGCATCACCGACAACGACCTCCCCCCGATCCTCGGCGTCACCCTGCTCGCAGCCTTCTTCGTCGTGATCGCCAATCTCCTGGTGGACCTGCTGTACGCCGCCGCCGACCCACGCGTGAGGCTCTCGTGACCGAACTCTCCAAGACCGGGGCCGCCGTGGGTGAGCCCACGACCCCGCCCTCGGACGCGCCCGACGCGTTCCTCGCGGTCCGCGACCTCAAGGTGCACTTCCCCACCGACGACGGCCTGGTGAAGTCCGTCGACGGGCTCAGCTTCCAGGTGGAGAAGGGCAAGACCCTCTGCATCGTCGGCGAGTCGGGATCCGGCAAGTCCGTCACCTCGCTGGCGATCATGGGCCTGCACCGGCTCGGCTCGCGCGGCAAGAACGTGCGGATGTCCGGCGAGATCTGGCTGGGCGGCAAGGAGCTCGTCTCCGCCGACCCGGACGAGGTGCGCCGGCTGCGCGGCCGCGAGATGGCGATGATCTTCCAGGACCCGCTGTCCGCGATGCACCCGTACTACACGATCGGCAGCCAGATCGTGGAGGCGTACCGGGTCCACCACGACGTCAACAAGAAGACCGCGCGCAAGCGGGCGATCGAGATGCTCGACCGGGTCGGCATCCCCGAGCCCGGCAAGCGCGTCGACAACTACCCGCACGAGTTCTCCGGCGGCATGCGCCAGCGCGCGATGATCGCCATGGCGCTGGTCAACAACCCCGAGCTGCTCATCGCGGACGAGCCGACGACCGCCCTGGACGTGACCGTCCAGGCGCAGATCCTCGACCTCGTCCGGGACCTGCAGAAGGAGTTCGGCTCCGCGGTCGTCCTCATCACCCACGACCTCGGCGTGGTCGCCGAGATCGCCGACGACGTCCTGGTGATGTACGGCGGCCGGTGCGTGGAGCGCGGTTCGGTCGACGACGTCTTCGAGCGGCCGCAGCACCCGTACACCTGGGGTCTGCTCGGCTCGATGCCGCGCGTCGACCGCGAGACCTCCGAGCGGCTCATCCCCGTCAAGGGCTCGCCGCCGAGCCTGATCAACGTCCCCTCGGGCTGCGCCTTCCACCCCCGCTGCCCGTACGCTGACGTCCCCAAGGGGGACGTCACCCGTACCGTGCGCCCGGAGCTCCAGCCGGTCGGCAGCGGACACTTCTCCGCCTGCCACCTCTCGCCGGAGGACCGCACGCGGATCTGGACCGAAGAGATTGCGCCGAAGCTGTGAGTGAGACCAAGAAGACGGACGCGACGACGGTCCCGGCCCAGGCCACCGCTCCCGAGGAGCGCGAGGTGCTGCTCAAGGTCGAGGGCCTGCAGAAGCACTTCCCGATCCGCAAGGGCCTCCTGCGGCGCCAGACCGGTGCGGTCAAGGCCGTCGACGGCATCGACTTCGAGGTGCGCAAGGGCGAGACCCTCGGTGTGGTCGGCGAGTCGGGCTGCGGCAAGTCGACCATGGGCCGGGTCATCACCCGGCTCCAGGACCCGACGGGCGGCTCGATCCACTTCGAGGGCAAGGACATCACGCGGCTGAACACGGCCGGGATGCGTCCGCTGCGGCGGGACATCCAGATGATCTTCCAGGACCCGTACGGTTCGCTGAACCCGCGCCACACCATCGGCGGCATCGTCTCGGCGCCGTTCCGCCTCCAGGGCGTGGAGCCCGAGGGCGGGGTGAAGAAGGAGGTCCAGCGGCTCCTGGAGCTGGTGGGCCTGAGCCCCGAGCACTACAACCGCTACCCGCACGAGTTCTCCGGCGGCCAGCGCCAGCGCATCGGCATCGCCCGCGCGCTCGCCCTGAAGCCGAAGCTGGTCGTCGCGGACGAGCCCGTCTCCGCGCTGGACGTCTCCATCCAGGCGCAGGTCGTCAACCTCATGGACGACCTCCAGCAGGAGCTCGGCCTGACGTACGTGATCATCGCGCACGACCTGTCCGTCGTCCGGCACGTCTCGGACCGGATCGCGGTGATGTACCTCGGCAAGATCGTCGAGCTCGCCGACCGCACCTCGCTGTACGAGGCGCCCATGCACCCGTACACCAAGGCCCTGCTGTCGGCCGTGCCGGTGCCGGACCCGAAGCGCCGGGGCGCCAAGAGCGAGCGCATCCTGCTCCGCGGCGACGTGCCCTCGCCGATCGCCCCGCCGAGCGGCTGCCGCTTCCACACCCGGTGCTGGAAGGCGACGCAGATCTGCAAGACCACCGAGCCGCCGCTGAAGGAGCTGCGGCCGGGCCAGCGGGTGGCCTGCCACCACCCGGAGAACTTCGAGGACCAGGCACCGCAGGACGTCGTCCTGCTGACCGCCGCCAAGGAGGCGGCGGAGACGGTCTCGGAGGATGCCCTGGCGAAGTCCGCGCAGACCTCGGCGGCGGTGGCCGCGGAGACGGAGAGCGCGGAGAGCGCGGGGACCGA